>NZ_JBIWKA010000002.1:440553-591255 GCF_044765445.1 Streptomyces sp. NPDC102467
CGCGGGGGGGGGGGGGGGGGGGGCGGGGGGGGGGGGGCGGGCGGGGGGGGGGGGGGGCGCGCCCCCCCCCCCCCCCCCACGGCTGTGAGCTCCGGCCGCACCGCTGTGAGCTCCGGCCACACGGCTGTGAGCTCCGGCCGCACGGCTGTGAGCTCCGGCCGCACGGCTGTGAGCTCCGGCCGCACGGCTGTGAGCCGGCGCTCGGTTAGCCTGGTCGGACGATGAACCGCACTGATCAGCCCGCCCCGGCCGCCCCCCGTCTGACCACACCGTGGGGAGACGTCGACCTCACCCGTTTCCCGGCGGACCCTCGCGATGAGCTGCGCGCCTGGGATGCCGCGGACACGTATCTGCTCAAGCACCTCGCCGAGAGCGGCACCGGCCTGTCCGGCGCCGTCGTGGTGGTCGGCGATCGGTGGGGCGCCCTGGGCGCGGCGCTGACCGGCGCCGAAGGCTGCTCGCCGACGCTGATCTCGGACTCGTACGTCGGGCAGCGGGCGACGGAGGAGAATCTCGCGCGCAGGGACACCCCCTCGGGCGCCGGGGCCACCGGGGCCCGGCTGCTCACCACGCAGGACACCCCGCCGGACCGGATCGATGTCCTGCTGGTCCGGGTGCCGAAGAGTCTCGCCCTGCTGGAGGACCAGCTGCACCGGCTGCGGCCCGCCCTGCACGAGGGCACCGTGGTCATCGGCACCGGCATGGTCAAGGAGATCCACACCTCGACGCTGAACCTGTTCGATCGGATCATCGGCCCGACGCGTACCTCGCTCGCCGAGAAGAAGGCACGGCTCGTCTTCAGCACGCCGGACCTGTCCCTCTCCCCCGGCCGCAATCCGTGGCCGCACAGCTACCGACTGCCCGATGACATCGGCGTGTTGGCAGGTCGGACGGTGGTCAATCACGCCGGCGTGTTCTGCGCCGAACGCCTCGACATCGGCACGCGATTCTTCCTGCAGCACCTGCCGCGGGCCTCGGGGGCCGCCCGGATCGTCGACCTGGGCTGCGGCAACGGGGTCGTGGGGACGAGCGCCGCACTCACGGACCCGGACGCGGAGATCCTGTTCACCGACGAGTCGCACCAGGCGGTGGCCTCGGCCGAGGCGACGTACGCGGAGAACCGCGGCGACCGGCCCGGCAAGGCCGACTTCCGGGTCGGCGACGGCCTGGCGGGTGTGCCGGACGCGAGCGTCGACCTGGTTCTCAATAATCCGCCCTTCCATACGCACCAGGCGACGACGGACGCGACGGCCTGGCGGATGTTCTCGCAGGCACACGCCGCGCTGCGGCCCGGCGGCGAACTGTGGGTCGTCGGCAACCGGCACCTCGGCTACCACCTGAAGCTGCGCCGCCTCTTCGGCAACAGTGAACTCGTCGCCAGCGACCCGAAGTTCGTGATCCTGAAGGCTGTGCGACAGGACGGCTCACGGGCGCGGGGCGCGCGGCGCCGGTGATCACAAAGGCGTGCTGCGCGCCACGCCCCGGTGATCACGGACGCGTGGCCGCGCAGCACGGCCGGTCACCCGGGCGTGGCGCGCAGCACGGGTGACGCGGCGAGCACGGCCGCGGACAGGCACACGGCGCCGCACCCCGCGAAGAACACCCCGGCCCCCCAGGCCGCGGCGACGAGGCCGACGACCGGGTACAGGAACGGGCCGAGGCCCAGCGTGCACAGCGAGGTGACGGAACTGACCCGGCCGACGTAGGCGGGTGCGGTCCACCGCTGGAGCAGGGCGGACCCGAGGATCATCGGGATGCCGCTCGCCGCGCCGAGCAGCGCGCACAGCGCCACGGCGGCGCCGGGCCCCGGCCAGGTCAGGCCGAGGGCGGTGACCAGGGCGGCGGTGGCGAACAGACAGCCGGTGAGCACGGCGCCGGGCACCGGCACACCGCGTACGACGGTGAGCGCGACCCCCACGGCGGCACCCGAGACGCTGAACGCACCGAGGAGCAGCGACAACGTGCCGGGGCTCCAGCCGCGCTCCCCGGCGAGCAGGACGAGGGCGGTGCCGACCGGGCCGCTGAAGCACATCTCGCCGAGCCCGATGACGACGACAAGGCGGACGAGCCGAGGCCTTCCGCGCAAGTACCGCAGCCCGTCCCGGAGTTGGGCCCATCCGGAGCTCTCGGCGCGCCGCTCCGCACCGCCCGGCACCCGTAGTGCGACGAGCAGTACGAGCGAGGCGCCGAACAGCGCGCCGACCCCGGCGAACGCGCCCGCCGCGCCGCCCGCCGTCAGGGCCGCCGCGGCGGCGAACGGCCCCGCGGTGTTGGCGAACCGCACCGCGAGGGACCGCATGCCCTGTACCCGTGTGAGCTGTTCCGGCCCGGTCAGGCGCGTCGGCAGCGCGCCCACGGCCGGCAGGAACAGTGCGTCGGCGATGCCGAAGCACACCGCGAGCACGCACAGCACGCCGAGTTCGATGCCGCGCGTGTACGTCAGCGCGGCCGCGGCCAGGATCGTCAGGCAACGCACGAGATCGCTGCCGATGAGCACCCGGCGCGGCCCGAACCGGTCGGCGAGCACACCGCCGCCGAGCATCAGGACGGCCCGTGGCACGGCTCCCGCGGCGAGCACGAAGCCGGCCCGCGCCGGGCCCGCGGCCTCGGCGACGGCCCAGGTCAGCGCCGTGAAGTAGACGACGTCGCCGGTGACGGACGTGGTGTAGGCGCCGAGCCAGCGCAGCACGTTGGGGTCACGGTGGGCGGCAGGGAGCCTCGTCGTCACGGTCACGGTTCGACGGGCGGGTCCGCGGGGAACGCCTGGAACTGCACGGTGGCCGCCGCCGCGCCCGGCGCGGGCTCCTTGTCCCGGTAGCGCGTGATGGCGGCATACAACTCGCCTTTGAGTGCGGCGAGTTCCTCGGGCGTGACGTGCACGGCGACATCAGTGAAGGCCGATACCGCGAACCACTCGTCGGACATGCCGGGCACCGTCTGCGCGGCGGCCCGGCGCAGCGTCTCCGCGGCGGCGAGGGCGACGGCCTGGGTGTACGCGCGGCCCTCGGGTCCGCCACGCTCCGCCGGATCGTGCTGTGAGCCGCGGTGCAGGGCCCGCCACCAGCGGTCGCGCCGGTTTCCCCGCTCGGTGTCCTCTTCGATGAGCCCGCCCGACGCGAGGCGCCGTAGGTGATAGCTCGCGGCGCCGGAGTCCAGATCGAAGTGCCGAGCCAACTGCCGTGCGGTGGCGGGCCCTTGCTGCCGCAGCCGGTTCAGCAGCGCGAGCCGCATCGGGTGGGCGAGAACGCGCAGGGCGGCGGTGTCGAGCGCGATCTCGTCTGGCGACGTGGGGAGTCGGGGATCTGGTGTGTCGACCATGCGCCGACCATAAATCCAGAAGACTTCTTCGGGAAGGCTCGTTCCCGAACATTTCTTCGCAGACAGGGGGCCGGCGCTCAGCGCGGGGCAAGCGATTACCTGTCTCCCTAAGGCGCCGACCATAGTAATAAGCAGTAACTCTGCTTCCCCTCTTGCGAGTTGATAGCAAACGCTTACATCCTGCCGCTCATGAGACTTCCCTCCACACGACTCCGCCGCGTCCTCACCACTCTCGGCGCCACCGCGCTGCTCACCCTGGCGGCGAGCGGCCAGAGTTGGGCCTCGACGCCCACCGTCCGCTGGACGACCGGGGCGCCGACGCCGGTCACGCAGCTGACCCTGCCGATGTCGTTCGGGGCGGCACCCGACGCGTCCGGCATCTACTTCGCGTACTACACGACCCTGGAGAGCGGCACCCGCCCCTACGCGGGCTTTCAGCCCAAGCCCGTCGGCAGCAACGGCAAGTCCCAACTCCAGGCGGTCTTCAGCTCGTTCAACGCGGACGCCACGACCACCGACAGCAACTGCCAGTACGGCGCGGACGGCGGCGCGGGCGTCAGTTGCGCGGTCCGCTTCGACTACACCAAGGGCACGATGTACAGCCTCGTGCTGCGGCGGGCGAGTGACGACGGCACCACGCAGCTGATGACCGGCGACGTGGTGAACACGGCGACCGGCGCCACCGTCGCCCACATCGGCGGCTTCCGGCTGCCCGTCGCGTCGGGCCGCTTCAAGGCGGCGGACGCCGGGTTCGTCGAGCCGTACCAGACAGCCGGGTGCGCGCAGCGGGTCACGGTGACATACGGGAAGCCGAGCGGCACCGAGGGCGGCGTCACGTACACGGGCGGCCTGCCCGCGGTCACCGATCCGGCGTCCGGCAGCTGCCTGAGCAGCACGTCGACGGAGACGGGTGCCGGGCGTCAGGTGACGGTCACCGGCGACCAGTACGCGGGGCAGTAGGCCGGGCAGTGGGAGCGCGGGCATCGGGGTCGGCCGTAACGAGGCCTCCCCGTGCTTGTCGGAATGGATTCGTCCGGGTGACCATGCCCCCATGAAGGGTGATCTTTTCGCAAGTGAGTACATGGTGCAGGCCGCTGTCGCGCCGGGCATGACCGTCCAGAACCCCAAGTCGATCCGATACGTGGTCAACGGCGAGATGCTGGCGCGACAGGGGGCGATGATCGCCTACCGGGGAAATCTGCATTTCGAGCGCAAGGGCCAGGGCGTCGGCGGCATGCTGAAGCGGGCCGTCACCGGCGAGGGCCTGGCCCTGATGAAGGTGCACGGGCAGGGCGAGGCCTGGTTCGCACAGGAGGCGCAGAACGTCTTCGTGGTCGACATCGAGCCCGGCGACGTGTTCACGGTCAACGGCCGCAACGTGCTGTGCTTCGACGCCACGCTGTCGTACGAGATCAAGACGGTGAAGGGCGCGGGCATCTCGGGTGGCGGCCTGTTCAACAGCGTCTTCACCGGGCACGGCAAGCTGGGCCTGGTCTGCGAGGGCAACCCGCTCGTACTGCCGGTCTCCCCGCAGCAGCCGGTGTACGTGGACACGGACGCGGTGGTCGGCTGGAGCGCCAACCTCCGTACGTCGCTGCACCGTTCGCAGTCCATCGGCTCGATGATCCGCGGCGGTTCCGGCGAGGCGGTCCAGTTGATGCTGGAGGGCGAGGGCTTCGTGGTCGTCCGACCGAGCGAGGTGACACCGCAGAAGCCGCAGCAGCACTAAGGCCTGTGTGCGGTTGTGATCAGTGGGCGGCTTGCAGGAGGTCGTCGATCCAGATCATTGAGGCGCGGAGATGGAGTCCGGCGAGGTAGCTTTCGGGTGTCTTGTCGTAGCGGGTGGCGATGCCGCGCCAGGCCTTGAGCTTGTTGATCAGGCGCTCGACGGTGTTCCGTTGTTTGTAGATATCGGTGTCATGACTGATGGGCCGACCGCCTCGTGCGCCCTTCTTCTTCCGGTTGGCTGCTTGGTCCTTCTTCTCCGGGATGACTGCCGTGATACCGCGTTTGTGCAGGTAGGAGCGATTGCCGCGAGACGAGTAGGCCTTGTCCGCGGCGACCGCGCCGGGCCTGGTGCGGGGACGGCCAACCGGCAGACGTATCCGCACCTTCTTGAGCACCGGAATGAACTGCGGGCTGTCCGCGGCCTGCCCGGCGGTCAGGACGAACGCGAGCGGACGGCACTTGCGGTCCGCGGCGAGATGAACCTTGCTGGTCAGCCCGCCCCGGGACCGGCCAAGCAGAGCTTCTTTCAGGCGGAGTTTGCGTCGTCGTCGGACGCGCCGCCGCTCGGCCTGTCCGTTCTGTTCCTGCGATCCGCCCCTTTTTGCCGGGCCTTCTCCTGCACGCTCGCAGCTTCTTCCAGAGCCTCCATGAGGTCCTTGTCGACACGCATGCCCGCGGCGTCATGGTGGGCGCGGGCCGTGGTGGAATCCACGCTGACCAGCGATAAGTCGGATTCACCCTGCCGCGCAGCCTCGGCGATCACGCCCTCCAGCAAGGCATGGAAGACGCCGGCATCCCGCCAGACCCGAAAGCGCCCGTATACGGTGGCCCAGGGCCCGAACTCCGCAGGCATCTCTCGCCACTGGCCGCTGGACCGGAACCGCCAGATCACTCCCTCGAACTGGTCCCGCAGTCGTTCGGGGTACGGGCCGAACCTGCCGATCGGCAGGTAGGTCTCGATGAACTGCCACTGCTCGTCCGTGAGTTGCCTACGCGTCACAGTCAATGTCCTACCGGGCCCCACTCCATGGTGAGGGCAGAACCCCGCAACTGATCACAACCTCACACAGGCCCTAGGACCCTTCTGACGGACCTCCGCGCAGGGTGATCACAAAGGGACTGACAGATCGCGCGCGGCATGGTTACGATGCCGGAGATGAAGAACTTCTCCTTTTCTGGAATGGGGGAATCGTCCGCGCAAGGTGAGTGCTGATGGCACATCACTTCGCGAACGGGATTCCGGCCCACCTGTTGATGTGGCAGCGCGTACGCGAGTACGCCGTGCCTCCGTCCATGATCGAGACCGCGACCGCGCGACGTGCGGCCGGTGACTGGGCGGGGGCATGCGCCGCCGCCCGCGTCGACGTCGATCTCGATCTGCGCGCCGTGCGCGACCGCCACGGCACCGATCTCGCCCACCGCCTCCGTGCGGATCTGCGCCGGCTGGCGCCGGATCTGCTGCGCTGGCACCTGCCCCGGATCGCCCCCGACGGGCGGCTCCGTCCCGGCCTCACCGTGTCCCTCGCCCGGTACGCCACTCCCGGCGCCGCGCCACCCCAGCTCGTGGTGCGGACCCCGCCGGCCTGGGCCGACGCCGGACAGCGGTTGTCGCTGACCTTGTGGGAGGGGTCCGGGGACGGCGCTCCCACGCGGCATCCGCACCCGCGTACCCCTCCGCATCCGCATCCGCATCCCGACCGGCGTTTCCGGCTCGACCTGCACCGCCATCTCTGGGACTCCGAGCGCAGTGGCGAACTGGCACGCAGGTCCGTTCCGCCGGAGTCGCCCGATCGACCCGGCGTACTCGATTCCCCGTGGGCGGTGGGGAGTTGGGCCACGGAGGCGGAGTTGCTGTTGCGGGCCGAAGGTCTGCCTCGCGGGGCTTTCACTGTGCGGCTCGGTGCGCGGAACCGCGCCGCGTTCGAACTCGTCGCCCCCGACGACAGTCATGTCCCTACGTTCCGGCCGCTACCGGCGGCGCTGCCTCCCCAGCAGGTCGCGGCCCTTCCCGTACTGCCGGAGGCGGCGGCCCGGCTCCTTCCCGATCTGGAACTGCTGCGGGCCGGCCTAGTCTCGGAGGACCGATTGCATCCGCTCGTCGCCGCCGCGCTGGCGCCGTCCGGTACCGGGCCGTTGCCCCATACCGGGCCGTCACCCGCTACCTGGCCGTTGCCCGATACCTGGCCGTCGGCCGGGCGCGTCTCCGAGCCGGGTGACCCGCACCGCGTGGAGTGCCGGGGTGAGATCCACCGGATCGCGCTACGGAATCAGGTGCTGACCGCGATCGACCACGACCCGGCGCAACTGCGCCGGGAAGAATTGCTGGTGGCGCTCGGCGGGCCGGCCCTGCCCTGCCTGCGGGCGATCGACGCGGTGCACCGCGACCCGGAGGCACTGCCCGCCGTACGGGAGCGGCTCGGCCACGGTGATGTCGCCGGGGCGCTGGCCGTCGTCGAAGGGCTGCTCGGCCGCGGCGCGATCCTGCGCGACGGCCCGCTCCGGGACGCCCTGGACTCGGCCGCGGCCCGCCGCGTCGACCACGGGTTGTTCCGCGCGGGACTGGTCGCCGTGCACCCCGCCGCCGGTGCGACAGGAGGCGGGAACGCCTCGGGCGCGGGGCACCGACCCCGGCTCGAACGCCATACGCCTCAGGCGATCCGCCTCAAACACCGCAGCCGGGGCCGACCCCGAATCGGCCTGAACGGCTGATGGGCGGGCCCCGCCGGGCGCTTTGACGACGCCCGCGCCGTGCGATCTCGGTGCCCGCCGTACCAGGCGCACATCAGCCCGGATCACCAGCGGATGCGCGGGCCGGCTGTGCCGCTGTTCGGCGAACCCGGTGAACCCGGTGAACCCGGTGAACCCGGTGAACCCGGTGAACCCGGTGAACCGTACGACCCGGCGATCCCCGGTCGACCCGGCGATCCCCGGTCGACCTGGTCGACACGGCGAACCCGGCCGAACCATACGACCCGGCGAACCCGGACGGCCCGGATGACCCGCTTGACCCGCTTGACCCGCTTGACCGTACGACCCGGCGACCCGGCGACCCAGCGACCCAGCGACCCAGCGACCCAGCGACCCAGCGACCGTAGATTCGCCGCCCTCGCCGGTCCGGAGACCAACCGACATGCCGACACATCGACATGTAGCCCTGTCCCTCACCGCAGCACTGCACACCTCCTCCCCCGCCCCCCCCAGCCCGGCACCGACCCAACCTCCGCCCCTCCCTCCTCCTGTCCCCTCCTCCCCTCTCCTCACAGGTGATGCCCATGACCTCCAGCACCCTCCGGCCCACCGCCCCGATCTCCATCGGTGCACCCACCTCCGCCCTCGCCCCTTCCACCCTCACCCCCGACAACGAAGCCGGCTCAGGACCCCAACTCGCCGTCGCCGAAGGCCTCCTGGCCCTACTACGCGCCACCACCACCGAATCGCGCCCCGACGAACAACTCGAAGCGCTCACCCTCGCCGTTGCCGCCGATCTGCCCGTGCTGTTGTGGGGAGAACCGGGGATCGGGAAGACGGCGGCTCTGACGCAACTCGCCGTGTCGCTCGGGTTGCCTCTGACCACCGTGATCGCCAGCGTCCATGAGCCGTCGGACTTTTCCGGGCTGCCCATCGTGGGTGACGACCCGGCGGTGCAGGGGGTGCCGATGGCGCCGCCGCAGTGGGCGGTCGAACTCGTACGGGCTGGGCGGGGCCTGCTCTTTCTGGACGAACTCTCCACCGCCACCCCCGCGGTCCAGGCCGCACTGCTCCGGGTCGTACTGGAGCGGCGGGTCGGCGCCCTGCAGTTGCCCCCGGGCGTACGGATCGTGGCCGCCGCAAATCCGCGCGCGTCGGCGGCGGACGGCTGGGAGCTGAGTCCGCCGCTGGCCAACCGGTTCGTGCACCTGCACTGGGTGCACGACCGGGAGGTGGTGGTGCGCGGGCTCGGCGGGGTCTGGCCCCGCGCCGAACTGCCCCGGTTGCGGCCGGAGCGGATGACGGACGCCGTGGCTTTCGCCCGCCGCGCGGTCTGCGGCTTCCTGAAGGCCCGGCCGACGCTGATCCACCGGCTGCCGAGCACCGAGTCGCGGCGCGGCGGCGCCTGGCCCTCGCCTCGTAGCTGGGAGGCCGCCATGACTCTGCTGGCCTTCGGCACGGCGGCCGATGTCTCACGTGACGTGCTGGCGCTGCTGGTTCGGGGCGCGGTGGGGGACGGGCCGGGGCACGAGCTCCTCGCCCATCTGGACCGGATGGATCTGCCGGACCCGGAGTCGCTGCTGGCCGATCCGGCCGCCGCCGAACTGCCGGAGCGCGGCGATCTGCGTCAGGCGGCGCTGGAGGCTGTGGTCGCCGCCGTCGGTGCGCGGCCGGAGCGGGATCGGTGGGATGCGGGCTGGGCCGTACTGGTCAGGGCTCTGCAGACCGGCGCCCCTGACCTGCTGGTCGCCCCGGCGACGGCGCTGGCCGCGCTGCGGCGTGACGACTGGGAGGTGCCGGAGGCGGTGGAGCGGCTGGCCGAGGTGGTCGGTCTCTCGCGCCGGGCCGACCGGTCCGTGGGACGAGCCACGGCAGCCGGCGCCGAACGCGCGACGCGTACGATGCGGGCCGGCCGATGACCAGCACCGAAAAGCACCCACCGGCACACCCTCACCCGCACCCGCACCCGCGCCCGGTGCCCCGGCCCGCCCCGCCCCGCCCGGCGCGGGCCACCGTACCCAGGCCCACGCCTACGCCACCGCCCGGCTCCGCCGACTCGGCCGACCGGTCCGAACTCCCTCTGGACATCGAGAAGTTGCTGGCCGCCCGGTTGCACGCGGTGAAGGTCCGGCCGTATCTGGCCGCCGCGCTCTTCGCCCTGCACGTGGTGGAGGACAGGACGGTGCCGACGATGGCGGTGGACGCGCACTGGCGGTGCTACGTCTCCCCCGGCTTCGTGGCGCGTACCCCCGTGGAGGATCTGGCGGGCGTCTGGGTGCACGAGGTCTCCCACCTGCTCCGGGACCATCACGGACGGGGCGAGCGGTACGCGCGCGAGCACGAGGAGCAGGGAGCCGGCGCGCGGCTGCGCCGGAACATCGCCGCCGACTTCGAGATCAACGACGACATCTACGGCGACGGGCTGCCGCTGCCCGCCGGCGCGGTACTGCCGTCCCTGCTGCGGCTGGACGACGGACTGCTGATGGAGGAATACCTGCGGACCGCCTCGATGACCGACCTCACCGTGGACCTGGCGTGGCTCGACTGCGGCAGTGCCGCCGACGGGCAGGACCGGCCCTGGGAACTGGGTCCTGACGGAGCCCACGGACTGAGCAGGCACCAGCGTGACGCGGTCCGCTTCCGGGTCGCGGAAGGGATCAAGGGCCGGCCGGGCGACGCGCCGGAGGGGTGGCGCCGGTGGGCGGACACGGCGTTCCAACCGCCGCAGCCCTGGAGGCAGTTGCTGGGGGCGGCGGTCCGCACGGCCGCGGGTGCGCCGGGGGTGGGCGAGAACCACAGCTACCGGCGTCCGTCCCGGCGTTCGGCGAGCGTCCCCGGGGTGCTGCTGCCGAGCCTGCGCCGCACGCCGCCCCGGGTCAGCGTCGTGATCGACACCTCCGGGTCGGTGAGCGACGCCGAACTGGGCAGCGCCCTACTCGAGGTCGCGGCGATCTCGCGAGCGGTGGGCGGGCGGCGCGACCTGGTCTCGGTGATCTCCTGCGACGCGGCGGCCGGGATCGCCGTCCCGATCTGCCGTGCGGAGAACATCGAACTGGTCGGCGGCGGCGGAACGGATCTGCGCGCCGGTTTCGCCCGCGCGCTGCGCTCCCGGCCCCGCCCGGACGTGATCGTCGCCCTGACGGACGGCCAGACGCCGTGGCCCTCCGCGCAGCCGCCCTGCCGCACCGTCGTCGGTCTCTTCCCGCGCCCCACCCGATCCGTGAACGAGAACAACCCCGACTATGTCCCGGACACCCCGCCGCCCTGGGCGCGTGTCGTCACCATCAACTGACCAGGGGCGCGACGGTCCTCGGCGGCTGCGCCTAGGGCCCTTCTGACGGATCTCCGTGGGAGAAGGAGCGGCGTAGTGGGGTCTCCCCTGCTCGAACGGAGTTGAGAGCTTGGGGAAGCGTGCCCTCGGCGTGCGGTGTGAAAAGTCATGTGGCGGAGCCACCTGTCCCTTTGCGCCGTGCGGTGAGGGGGCGTGCCGGGCGTCGTGACGCCGCGGAGATCCGTCAGAAGGGCCCTAGGGCCCTAGCTGTACTGGGCGTCACCGGCCCGCTCGCCCTCTCGTACCGCGATCCGGGCCAGTTTCGTCAGCATCATGCCGTTGCGGATCTTGACCAGGTACTCCACGGGGAGCCCGTGCATGCGGGTGCCCGGGCCACGGAGGGGATGCCAGTCCAGAACGAAGAGGGTGTGCTCGGCCCAGGGGATCAGGTTCATGGCGATGCGGGCCGCGCCGAAGGGGTCCGCCTTCGCCTCCAGCTCCAGGCGGTGCTCCGGTTCGCAGATCCGCACGACGCTGGTGTCGTCGAGGGTGAGCGGGCCGAGTCCGACCCGCACCTTGAGCGCGGCACCGACCTGCGGCCACTCCGGGTCCGCGGCCAGAATCTGCTGCGTTCCCGTCACCCATTCCCCGAAGCGATGGCCGTCTGCCAGCAGTGCCCAGACCGCGGACGGCGGGCTCAGGATGAGGCGGCGGTTGCGGGCCACGTCGATCACGCTCCTCGGGAGGTTGCGACCCCAGCTTCACCCCGGCCACCCTCGTGGGACACCTAGACGGGTCCGGACGGGGGTGGCCGGCGGTGCGCCGATCGCGACCGGTGCACCGCCACCGGCTCAGGTCACCCGTAGAGCGAGCGGGCTCCCGGGCTGTCGCCCGTGAAGCGCTGGCCCGCGGCGATCTCCTCGCCGACGACCCACCAGACGGTCTCGTCGTCCTGGAAGGGGAGCGGGTCGACGCCGCTCGTCTCCTGACGGACACGCTCGACCTCGCTCTCCAGGCGCTCGAAGTCGGCTTCCTCATCACTGTCGTCACCATCGTCGCCGCCGTCACCGCCCTCGCTGAAGGTGAACTCCTCAAGCAGGCGCTGGAACCGGACGGTGACCTGGACGAGGGAGGAGACGTCCGTGTGGAGTGCTTGCGCGGTCTCCTCGTCGGCGTCGAAGGCGTGCACCTTGCCGGAACCGGAGTCGAGGGCGAGGTGGGCGTTGAGCAGCCAGCCGATGACGGGCCATGCGCCCGCGCCCTCCGGGGCATCCTCGAAGTCCCCGAGGTCGACGACGTCCTGGACGAGGGGCAGCCGACCGGAGTCCTCGTCGGGTTCGCGCAGCAGGAGCGTCCCGGTGGGAACACCGACGGTCTGCAGGAGGCGGGCGCCCTCGGTGTCCGCGGTGGAGGGCGGGAAGGCGGTGGCGGGCAGGGTCGCGAGCCGGTCCTCGCCGAAGATGTCGGCGAGTTCGCTGCGGGTGATGTCGAAAAGCACTGCCGGAACTCCGAACTCGGCGGCGGCACAGGCGCCGTGAGACTTTCAGTGGATGGGAGCGGTCACAACAACCGACCGCGGTGCGGGTCGAGGCGCTTGCGGCGCATCCGATCCCGCCCGTCTCACCCGCCCGTCCTCTTACGGAACGAACTTGTTGTCGGTGGGCGAGAAGTTCATCACCGTATCAGTGCGTCCGCCCTCGACACCGTGCTGGTCCCACTGCCCGTGCAGCCACTTGACGTAGGCACGGTGCTCCCGGTCCTTCCTGTGACCGGAGAGTTCCTTGCCGTCCGCTCCCTTTTCGGACTGGTCGTATTTCTGGCTGTGGGTGACCTCGAGATGGTCGGGGAATTCCCTCGCGAGATATTTGTTGCACTTGGGATTCTTCTGGCAGGGCTCACGTTCCGTGTAGAGCTCGCCGACGTTGCCCTCGTGCCCCTTCTTGATCAGCGGGTGTCCGATGGACCGTTCGGAGTGTGCCCTGCCGCTGGCGCCGACCAGGATGAATTTCTTGCCCTTGCCGTCGTCGTGCAGCGCTGAGGCGTAGTTGCCGCCGGGGATGTAGGAGTCAAGGCGTTCGGTGCGGTTGGCGAAGCGGCCGAGCTGGCTGGCGCGGGCCAGCTCGGTGGAACCGGGCGCGACCTTCGTGGAGCCGACGGTTCCCTTGGCGGGCTTGTCCTTGCGCTGCTTCTCGCCAGTGGTCCACGGGTACCAGGCCTTGTCGCCGAGTACGTCTTTCACTCCGGAGGAGTCGTTGTGAGCAACAGGAGTGGTCTTCCCGTTGGGGTGCAGCTGGCGGATCGAACCGTCGTCGCTGAGCAGGTACATGGGCGTACCGCCGTCCCGCTTGACCTTCTTGACGTCGACCTTTTCGGCCTCGTCGCGAACGTCGTGATCCTTGCGCTTCTGGTGCCGGGAGGCAGCCTTCACCCGGTCCGGGACCGTGTCGGTGACGTGGTCGGTCACCTTCTTCGCGGCCTCCACCATGCCGTCGATGGCGCCCTCGAGCACGCCCTCCCACGGCTCGGAGAAACTGTCCTTGCCCTTGGTCCTGCTGAAGGCGCTCTTCGACTTGCTGAGGTGGATTCCGGACTGGCTGCCCATGTCGCTGCCGTGGCGGGAGACCTTGCCTGCGCCGTCCTCGAACTCGAAGTGGTCGATGACCGTCCTCTTGCCCGCGCTGCCGGAGCCGCCGTCGTCGTCGCCCGCGGAGGCCAGTTTCATGCCGCCCGGCTTGTCACCGGGGTTGAAGGCCCCCTCGGCGAGGTCGAGGGCCATGTCCGAGACGAGCTCGGCGAGTTTGGCGGTGACGGGCTCGGTGACCTTCGCCATGAGCGCGTCGACGATCTGGTCGACCGCTTCGTCGACGATCCGCTTCACGATGGTGCGCATCAGCGCGATCTCACCGGCGGCGACCGCGGCGGAGATACCCAAGGTGAAGGGGGCGGCGGCGAGTTCGGCGACGATGGTGCCGGCGAGGATGCCGAGTTCGACGCCTGCCTTGACCTTCAGGCCGCGGATGATCTGGCCGACGGCGTCGCAGGCTTCCGCGAACAGCCGGGCCACCTCGGGGATCTTGTCCAGGTGGCCGGTCTTCACATGTGACCAGTGCTTCTGCATGGAGTCGACGGCCCAGCCCTCGGAGGAGCCGAGGATGCGGGTCACGGCCTTGTCCGCGTCGCCGCCGCGGCCTTCGAACTCCTCGGCGAAGTCCCGCATGGACGTCGCCATTTCGAAGTAGTCGTCCTCGTCGACGTTCGGCCAGCTGACCCCGATGAGG
Source organism: Streptomyces sp. NPDC102467 (assembly GCF_044765445.1). NCBI lineage: Bacteria > Bacillati > Actinomycetota > Actinomycetes > Kitasatosporales > Streptomycetaceae > Streptomyces > Streptomyces sp. NPDC102467. The sequence goes on from NZ_JBIWKA010000002.1 coordinate 454,837, forward strand.
TCAAGTGCCTCGTCGATGATGCTGGGCAGTACCAGACCCATGGCCGCGTGCTCCGTCCCCGTCATCTACATGATCTTTCGCCCAGGCTAACGGGAGAGGTTGTCAGGTACACAAGCGGAAGCGTCACGGTTCTGCGACAAGGGACTTATCTGGCGGTGTCGGCAACGGAATTGACCGGGTCCGCCCGGGGGAAACGGAGTCTCTCCGGTGCCATGAGGGTGCCCGTTCACCGCGTCGCAGCCGTTACCGCATCCGCATCCGCACGAGCGCCTCGTCCGTCCCCACCACCAGATCCCCTTCCGCCGTGAAGGCAAGGGCGTGGGCCTGGCTGCCGGGGTGGAAGGTGCGCAGCCGGTCGTCGTCCAAGGCGCGGTGTTCGACGAGGCCATCGGCCCAGGCGATCGCGAGGACGAGCCCGGTGTCGGCCATCGCCACCGCCACCGCGTTGACGGCGCAGTTGCGGGCGGCCACCGGCTCGGACATGGGGTCGGTGTGCGGGGCCCATGCGCGTACGGTGCCGTCGGCACCGCCCGTGTACAGCAAAGTAACGGTGTCGCCCGCCGCGGAGACGGGCAGGGCGGTCCCCGCGACCGCGGTGACACGCCCTCGGTGGAGAGAGGCGGTTCGCGGCTCCGCGCCGACGGTCACCACGTGCACTGTTCCGGCGGCATCGCCGAGGACGACGCAGTCCCCGGTGCCGGTCAGCGCGGTGGCCGTCTCCTGCTGACGTTGCGTGTACTCACCTACGGCTTCGAGGAGTTGCTCCCGCGCTGAGGGGCCGTCGTCGAGGAGGGCGGCGAGCCCCTTGGGCTGTGCGGAGTCCGCGGCGCGCTGGGTGTGCAGGAGGCCGTGCTCGTCGAGGACGCCGACCGTGCCGTCGCCGTACTCGGCGGTGGCACGGACGCCGGGCGCGGCGTGCGGCAGGCGTCCGGCGGAGCGGGCACTCTCCGCGTCGAGGAGGCGCACGGTGCCCTGGTGGTCGGCTACGACGAGCTGCCCGGCGAGGGGGCCGGTGCCGATCGCCATGGAACGGACCGGGCCGGGCCACGGTGGAGTGACGTCGCCGCGCACCCGGTGCCAGACGACGGACCAGGAGGCTCCCTGCGCAAGGGAGTCGAGGGCGGCGGGCAGTCGCGGATCACCGGCGTCGCCGAGTGCGGCGAGGAGGACGAGGGCGCGTTCGGCGGCCGGCTGCTCGCGGGTCAGAGAGGCACCGGCCCGCAGCCAGGCGGCGCGCAGGCCGCCATGGCCCTCCTCGGAGCGTTCGTACGCGGTGGTCACGCTCCAGGGGTCCGCCGCGCAGACCGAGGCGGGATCGTCCAGGTCGAACGGTTCCGCCGGTTCCGGGCCCTGCTCCGCGAGTCCGGCCTGGTCGACGGGGTGGGCCGCGTCCCAGGACTCGCGGCGAACCTCGTCGGTCCACTGGGGCTCGTCCAGGTCCATGTGGGCGCAGGGTGCGGCGGTGAGCGCCTGCGCCCACTGCGTGCCGGAGCGGACCTCGACGAGTACCCGGACGTGCTCCAACGAGGCCAATTGCAGGGCCAGTTCGACGAGGGGTCCAGGCTGGTCGGCGGAGTGCAGTTCCGGCAGCGCGATGACGGTGCGGCGCCGGTCGGCGGCGAGCGCGGCCAGCAGGTCGCCCGGGGAGGAGGCGGCGATCGACAACTGTTCGCCGAGCATCCAGGCGGCCGTGGTCGCGGTCTGGCCGGGCAGCGGTACGAAGCCGTGGACGCGGCGTTCGCCGACGGTACCGGGCCGGGTGCCGTGGCCGATCAGCCAGGAGAGGAGCCGCGATTTGCCGCTGCCCTCGGAGCCGGTGACCACGGCGAGGCCGGGGGCACCGGGGTCGCCGAGCCAGACGAGCAGGGCGGCCGCGGCGGGGTCCCGCCCGGAAGCGGGCCGGGACCAGCGCAGGGCGGGGTCGGCGGTCACGAACCCGTCTCCGTCTCCGAGGCGCCCGCGCGGCGTGTCACTGCCGGGCCTGCTGCGCGGCGTGGGTGATGAGTTCCTTGAGGCCTTCCTCGCGGGACTCCGCGGTGTCGCCGTAGTCGAAGCTGTGCGTGAACTCGGCATGCGGGAGGACCGCCTGGAGCCAGGCGGAGCAGTAGTGGCCCGGCATCATGCACGGTTCGAGTTCGCAGTAGACGCGGCGGACCTGCTCGGGCTCCACTCCGGCGGAGGAGAGCTGCTGCCACAGCTGCTCCTCGGGGTGCATGCGGCCAGGGCCGGCCTGGGCGGTGACGATCTGCCTCTCGCCGTCCCTGCCGACGTACTCGAAGGCCGACGAGAAGGGGAAGTTGAGGGTGTGGCGGACGTCGTCGAGCACCCGCGACCACCAGTTCTCCCGGTCGGCGACGGCCTCCGGGTCGATCTGCCGGATCTCCTGGACCAGCGCGGCGAAGGCCTCGGCGGCGGAGTGGAGCCCGTCGGAGGCCGCGATCACCGGGAGGGCGCGGTCCAGGGCGGCGGCGCAGTGCGTGAAAGCGGCGATGTCCGAGTTGACGAACAGGCGGGCTTCGTCGCGGCCGAGGAAGAGGGCCTGCACGGAGCCGTCGGTGCGTACACACAGGCTCGCCAGCCGGTCGGTGCCGATGCGCACCCACTCCGCCCAGTCGCCCTCAAGGGCCACGCCCCGGTGGCCGGTGTACATCCCGAGGGTGGGCCCGTCGGTGTCGTCCGCCGCGATGAAGTACGGGCCGACGTGCAGCGGCACACCGATTTGCGCGAGGTGGGCGCGGGCCGAACCCGGCACGGTTCCGTACGAAGCGGGCACGCTGATGCGACGCAACCCCTGAGGACCGAACTGTGCGACGGCGGGGTCCGAGGGGAACTCGGGCATTACAGACCTCTCACGGGGGCGGACTGACCGGCTCCACCCTATGCGCAGGCCGGGCGGGGGCCGGAGGGCTGTGACGAATCCGGGACGAGGCCGGGGTACGCGGCCGGGACGAGGCTGCCCGACCGCGACAAGTCGCCGGCGAGCGCCGCTAGACGCACAGCGTCGCGGTCACCGCGACGGCGGTGTACTTCATGTCGAAGCCGCCCCCCATGGCGTCGATGGCGGAACCGACCCCCGCCATGACCTTGTCGAGTTTCTCGGGCGGGAATTGACCGTGGTCCCCCTGCGTGGGCAGTTGATCCAGCCATTCGTCCTTGCTGTACACGTGCTGCCACTCGAACCGCCATTGCTCGGGCTCACCGAATCCGCCGACCTGGCGAATCCCCTCGATGGTCTTGGCGAGCAACGGCGAGGTGTTTGTCGGTGGAGGCGTCGGCATTCTGTAGGCGCGCGTGGCCAACGCGTCCGGCACCACCTCGACATAGACCTCCCTGAAAGCCTCGCGCACCTCTTCCGGAGGTTCGGCGACATTCCAGAAGGCGGCGAACTGTCCCCCCGGACGCAGCACCGACGCCGCCTTGAGCGCGCCCGCTACGGGGTCTACCCAGTGCCATGCCTGTCCCGAGACGACCCCGTCGAATCGACGTTCCGCCGCTTCCCATTCCTCGAATCGCGCGACGTCGACTTCAACTCCCTTGGCCCGCGCGAACTCCGCCATCCGCACATCCGGCTCCACGCCGAGAACCGAACACCCGGCGGCCTGGAATTGGCGCGCCTCGATACCCGTACCCGTGCCTACATTCAGTAGCTCAACACCCGGGCACGACCGCACTATTCGGTTCACCAAGTCATCTGGGTAGCGAGGTCGCGTCCGGTCGTAGCGTTCCGCGTTCACCCCATAGGATTCGGCCACGCGCCGCTGCTGATGGAGTTCTCCGCCGAGCTTCAAATTCTCCATGGAGCGAACTTAGTGGGCGTGCGCCCACTCCGTCAATCCGGAAACGGTAAGGTGGGCGCGCGCTCATCTTGATGGCCGGGGCGCAGGCAGGCCGACGTACGAGAGGATCTGTGAGTGCCGACTGGAGTGCACCTGCGCGATGCGCGGCAGCAGCTGTTCGACGCCGCCGAACGCGTGCTGCTGCGCGACGGGCCGAACGGGCTGACCGGCCGGGCCGTCACCGACGAGGCCGGCTGCGCCAAAGGCGTCCTGCACCGGCACTTCACCGACTTCGACGCCTTCCTGACCGACCTCGTACTCGACCGGGCCGGGCAACTTGAGCACCAGGCGAGTGCGCTGCGCGAGTCCGCCGGCACCGGCACCGTGGCGGACAACCTCACCAGCGCGCTGATCGTCTCGTTCGGACCGGTTCCGGTGGCGATCATTCCGCTGATCACGTTCCGGGACGAGCTGCGCGCTCGCCTTCGGCAGGCCATGCCCGGAGGCGGCATCGCGATCCTCGCCCAGGCCACGCAGGCGATCTCCGCCTATCTCGCCGACGAGCGTGGACTGGGGCGCATCGCGACCGACGCCGACATCGACTCGCTCACGCTCTCCCTGGTCGGTGGCGGGCATCTCCTGTTCACGGACCGCGACACCGGACCGCCGACCACGGCGGCCGTCCACAAGTTCGTGACAGCGGTCGTCGCCGACGCTGTTCAGCGACGCCCGTCGTAGAGCGTGTCCGGACTCGGGGGCGCGGCGGTGGCCGGCCCCCTGTCCGGACGGATTCGGGAGGCCCCTGCCTTAGCCGCGATAAGCCTCCAGCAACCGCAGCCACACCTCGCTCACCGTGGGATATGACGGCACCGCGTGCCACAGGCGGGCGATCGGGACCTCGCCGGCGATCGCGACCGTGGCCGAGTGGATGAGTTCGCCGACGCCGGGGCCGACGAACGTGACGCCGAGGAGGATCTCGCGGTCGAGGTCGACGATCATGCGGGCGCGGCCGGTGTAGCCGTCGGCGTAGAGGCCCGCTCCGGCCACGTTCGCCATGTCGTAGTCGACGGCGCGCACCCGCAGGCCCGCCGCCTCGGCCTCGGCCAGGGTCAGGCCCGCGCTCGCCGCTTCCGGGTCGGTGAAGACGACCTGGGGGACGGCGGCGTGGTCGGCGGTGGCCGCGTGGGCGCCCCACGGGTCGGTCTCCAGGATCGGGACGCCCGCGGCCCGCGCGGTGATCACGTCGCCCACGATGCGGGCCTGGTACTTGCCCTGGTGGGTGAGGAGGGCGCGGTGGTTGGCGTCGCCGACCGCGTAGAGCCAGTCGCTGCCCTCGACGCGCAGGGTGTCGTCGACGGTCAGCCAGGAACCGGGCTTGTGGCCCACCGTCTCCAGGCCGATGTCGTCGGTGCGCGGTGCGCGGCCGGTCGCGAAGAGGATCTCGTCGGTCTCCAGGGTCGAGCCGTCGCCGAGGGTGACCGTGACGGTGTCGCCCTGTCGCTCGACGGCCTTCACCGACACGCCCGTACGCACGTCGGCGCCTGCCTCGCGCAGCGCGTCCGCGACCAGTTCCCCGGCGAACGGCTCCATCCGGTTCAGCAGTCCGTCGCCGCGTACGAGCACGGTGACCTGCGAGCCGAGCGCCTGCCAGGCGGTGGCCATCTCGGTGGCCACGACTCCCCCGCCGACCACGACGAGGCGGCCGGGCACGTGGTCGGAGCTGGTGGCTTCCCGGCTGGTCCAGGGCTTGGCGTCGGCGAGGCCCGGCAGATCGGGCAGGGCGGCGCGGGTGCCGGTGCAGACGGCGACCGCGTGCCGGGCGGTGAGCGTGGTGACCGTCCCGTCGTCGGCGGTGACCGTGACCCGGCGCGGCCCGGCGAGGCGGCCGTGGCCGCGGTAGAGGTCGGCGCCGATGGACTCGATCCAGCCGACCTGGCCGTCGTCCTTCCAGTGCGAGGTGTAGTAGTCCCGGTGGGCGAGCACGGCGGCGGCGTCGAGCGGTCCCTGCACGGCCTGGCGCAGGCCGGGCACGCGGCGGGCGTCCGCGCGGGCGATCACCGGGCGCAGCAGCGCCTTGCTGGGCATGCACGCCCAGTACGAGCACTCACCGCCGACCAGTTCGCTCTCCACGATCGCGGCGCTCAGGCCGCCGGCCCGTACCCGGTCCGCCACGTTCTCGCCGACCGGCCCTGCTCCCACCACTACAACGTCGTACTCAATAGGTTCCGTCATAAGCCCTAGTGTGGTCGTAGGTGTGCCGGTGGGCCACATGGGTACGTGCGCGGAATACGTCCGCTCTGCGGACCGTTGTGTTCAGCGGCTTTGCCCCCTACGGCTTCGCCCCCGAAACCCAGGAAGCAGGAAGAGGGAAAACACCATGAGCAGCACCACCGTGGAGCTGACCAAGGAAAACTTCGATCAGATGGTCACGGAGAACGAGTTCGTGCTGATCGACTTCTGGGCGTCCTGGTGCGGGCCCTGCAAGCAGTTCGCCCCCGTGTACGAGAAGTCCGCCGACGCCAACCCGGACCTGGTCTTCGGCAAGGTCGACACGGAGGCGCAGCCGGAGCTGGCCGCCGCGTTCGGCATCCAGTCGATTCCGACGCTGATGATCGTCCGTGACCAGGTGGCCGTGTTCGCTCAGCCGGGCGCGCTGCCGCAGGAGGCTCTGGACGACGTGATCGGACAGGCTCGCAAGCTCGACATGGACGAGGTCCGCAAGTCGGTCGCCGAGCAGCAGGCGCAGGCCGCGCAGCAGCCCGAAGAGGGCTGAGCCCGACAGTCGCGGGTGGAGGCGGTCGCCCGTGTGGCGGCCGCCTCTCCTTGTCTCCCCCAAGAACTTCTCAGGTCGTCAGGTCGTCAAAAAGTTCTCAGGTCGATTCGCGGGGCACCGCGCTCGCCCCCATCACGTCCCTGACCTCGGGTTCCGCCGCCGGATCGCGCACCAGCCGGTCGACGAGTCCGGCGAGCTCCTCGCCGGAGGGCAGGTCGATCCGGACCGTGCTGAGGCGGGGGCGCAGCAGGCGGCCGAGCATCAGGTCGTCGGCGCCGACGACGGCGACCTCGCCCGGGATGTCGACGCCCGCGTCCTGGAGTGCGCGCATCAGCAGCATCGCGTACTCGTCGTTGTACGCGAACACGGCGGCCAGGCCCAGCTCCCGGATCTGCCCGGCGACGCGGGCCGCGTCCGCTTCCTCGTACGAGAGGGGCAGCCGCACCACGCCCGCCCCGGATTCCGCCACGCCCGCGAGGCGGGGCAGCGCGAACGTGCCGAGGCCGTCCTCCCGGGGCATGACCACGCCGATCCGCCGGTGTCCGCGGGCGCGGAGGTGTTCACCGGCGGCGCGGCCGACCTCGCGGTGGTCCATGAGCAGGGCGTGCGCGCCTTCCACGGGGTCGGGGCCCAGCGTGATGACGGCCTTGGCGCCCGATCGCCGGAGGATGCCGACGCCGTCGGGGCCCATGCCGGTCGGGGCCAGGACGGCGACCGGGCGCAGTTCGGCCCAGGCGCGGGCCGCCTCGTCACCGCCGACGCCGACGCTGCCGTACTGCACGACGGTGTAGTCGAGGCGGCTGAGCGCCCACTGCAGCTCGTTGAGGAAGCCGCTGTAGAGCGGGCCCACGGGCACTTCGGGGGTCGGCATCAGGACGATGCGGGTGTGGCCGGCGCGCAGGCTGCGGGCGGCCGCGTGCGGGACGTAGCCAAGTTCCTTCGCGGCCTCGTGGACGCGGCGCCGGGTGGGTTCGCTGATCCGGACGGCGCTGGTGTTGTTCAGGACGTAGCTGACCGTGGCCCGTGAGACCCCGGCCAGGCGCGCGACGTCGGCGCTCGTCGGCACGGCGCCCCGGGCTGTCCCGGCGGCCCTGGGAGGTGCGACCTCGGGAGATCCGGACGGCTGGGCGTGTTGCTGCTTCGGTATCTGCACCATGTCCCCCGGCATCTTTCCAGACGTGCCCCGGCGGGCCCGCCCCGGGCGTGCCGGGCGACGGGCCGGCTATCCGGCCGCCAGCGTCGGCCACAGCTCGGGCCGCTCGAACCCGAGCGCCCACACAACGGTGTGCGGCACCCCGTATTTGCGCAGAACGGGCAGGTGGGCGGCGGTGCCGCGGGCGTCCTGGTACCAGACCGTGCGGCGTGTTCCGCCGTCCTTGTACGTGAAGTGCGGGGTGTGCGAGGCCGGGTCGAGGGCGTAGGGCGCCTTGACCTTGCGGCGCAGCGCCTCCGCCTCCGTCGAGGTCAGGTGCCTGGCGCGGGCCTTGCTGCCGACGGCCCAGTCCCAGCCGTACGCCGGCAGGCCCATCTCCAGTTTGGCGCGCGGTACTTCGGCGGTCGCGCGGGCCAGGATCTCGTCGTACCACTGCGGTGTCGACAGCGGTCCCGGCGCCCCTTGGGCGTAGTGCATGTTGTACGCCATGATGCGCATCCGGTCGGCGGCGGCGCCGAGTTTCCGGTAGTCCCAAATGCGGCCGGTGGTACGGGTCTTGGGGGTGACGGTGACGAAGCACTGTTTGCGCAGGGCGTGCAGCCGCGCGCACAGGTCGGTGACGAAGGCGGCGTAACCGGCGCGTACCGCCGGGTACTTGGCTTCCGGGGTCGGTGCGATCGACTCGTAGTCGAGGTCGAGTCCGTCGTAGGCGCGGCTGTTGACGACCGCGAGCAAGGCCTTTACGTGCGCCGCGCGCTGAGCGGGGCTGGTCAGGACGGCGGCCAGGGCGCCGGGCTTCATCTGTTCGTTGACGGTCGGGACGACCTGGATGCCCTTGGCACGCAGGCCCTTGATGATGCGCTGCTCGCCGGCTCCGGGGTGGCCGACGACGCCGGTGGCCGATCTCGTCTCGTACCAGAAGGGGCTGATGGTGCGGATCTGCGCGGCGTGTGCGAGGGCGTCGCGGTAGGCGGCCTCCTGGCCCCAGTAGGGCAGCCAGGCCGAGACCGTGCGCGGGGGCGGCGCGGAGCGGACGGGGGCCGCGGCGATCAGCGTGAGCAGTACGGCGAGGCCAGACAGGCCGGCCAGGCCGGTCAGGGCGGACAGGGCGCTTCGGTGTATTCGTCGTGCCATGTGCCGAGCCTGTGCGGCGCCCGGCCCACCCGCCGCGCGAATTGGGCCGTCCAGGCTCTAACGTGACCCGCGTGACTGCCTTTACGGATACGGATGACCACGCGTACGAGCACCCCGGCCGCAGCGGCGCGACGGCCACGGTGGAGGCCGAGCCGCGCCAGGTGGGGCGGGTGCGCACCGAGTACGCGCCGGCGCACGACGGCGACCCGGACCCGGGCGAGATCGTCTGGACGTGGGTGCCCTTCGAGGAGAACGACGGGCGTGGCAAGGACCGGCCGGTGCTCGTCGTCGCGCGCGAGGCCGCGGGCACGCTGCTCGCCGTGCAGCTGTCCAGCAAGCGGCACGCGAACGACCGGGAGTGGGTGCCGCTCGGTTCGGGTCCGTGGGACGCCAGCGGCCGTGACTCGTGGGTGGACGTGGACCGGGTGCTGCGCGTGCACGAGCGGGGGATGCGCCGCGAGGCGTGCGCCCTGGACCGGGGCCGCTTCAACCTGGTGGTGCTGCGGCTGCGGGAGCGCTACGGCTGGCAGTGACGCCTCGCGCGACGGTCCGGGGCTCGGCATCGCCGACCGTATGCACGGACGACCAAAGCTCGGCATCGTCACCTTTTCATGAACACGTCGTGCGTGATCGGTGACGGCCGGGGCAACAGTTTTCCGACCCGCTCAGGATGCGCCGGGCACTCTTGTGCGAACCGGCGGGAACGTCTTGGGTGGATCGAGCGTTGCCAGAAACGGCCCGCACCGGGCCGAATCGCCGGCATGGCCCCCACCGGGGACCATGGGATGCACGAGGACCAGGAGGCCCCGGCATGAGCGAGGGAGACTGTAAGGCGCTCGGTGACCCGGTCACCGAGGCCGAGGCGGAGGCCCTGGTACAGGGCATCTGCTTCAAGACCGGCCCGCCCCGCACGGTGGGTGTGGAGCTGGAGTGGATCGTCCACGAGCCGCGACGCCCGCGGCTCCTGGTGGCACCCGAACGACTCGATGCGGCCTACGTCGCACTGCGCGCCCTGCCACTGAGCTCGGCGCTCACCGTGGAACCCGGCGGACAGCTGGAGCTCAGCTCGCTCCCTGCCGCCTCGCTGATGGAATGCGTCTCGGCCATGCAGGCCGATCTGACCGCCGTCCGCGCCGCGCTCCGCGGTCACGGACTCGTCCTGTCCGGCCACGGCACCGATCCGTGGCGGCCACCGCGCCGCGTCCTCCGCCAGCCCCGCTACGACGCCCTGGAGGCGTCCCTCGACCGGGCAGGACCCGCCGGGCGGTCCATGATGTGCTCTTCCGCCTCCGTTCAGGTGTGCCTGGACGCCGGATACGAGGAGCCCGGTCCGCTCGGCCACGGCAGACGCTGGCGGCTCGCCCATCTGCTCGGCCCCGTCCTGGTCGCCGCATTCGCCAACTCGCCCTTGTTGTCCGGCCGTTCGACGGGCTGGGCCTCCACGCGTCAGCTGTTGTGGGAGCGCATCGCGGTGGGCCGTTCGGGCGCGCCGCCGCTCGACGGCGAGCCGCGCGCGGCGTGGGCACGGCATGTCCTGGACGCACCGGTGATGTGTGTGCGCACGGACAGCGGCCCGTGGCACGTCCCTGAGGGCCTGTCGTTCCGCGAGTGGATCCGCGGCGGCGGGCCGCGGCCGCCGACCCGCTCCGACCTCGAGTACCACCAGAGCACACTGTTCCCGCCGGTACGGCCGCGCGGCCACCTCGAACTGCGCATGATCGACGCGCAGCCGGGCGACGACGGGTGGCTCGTGCCGCTCGCCGTGACGACCGCCCTGTTCGACGATCCGCAGGCCGCCGAGACCGCGTACCGGGCCGTCAAACCCCTCGCGGAGCGGGCGGGCCCGCTGCCCGCGCCGCACAATCCGCTGTGGCGGGACGCGGCCCGGATCGGCCTCGCCGACCCTGAGCTGCGCGAGGCCGCGACGGCCTGCTTCACGACGGCCCTGGACGCGCTGCCCAGGATCGGCGCGGGGGACGACGTACGGAAGGCGGTCGCGGACTTCACGCACCGCCATGTCGTACGCGGCCGCTGCCCCGCCGACGACGTGCTCGACCTGCTTCCCGAACCCGCACAGGGGAGGACCGTCCGCTCATGACCACCGAGGAGAACGTCACCACCGACCCGGAGGCGCTGCGCCGTCGCGCGGCGGACGCCCTTCTCGCCGCGCGCCGTCGCACCACTCTCCTGACGAGCTGCGTGGAGGGGCCCGAACTGACCGCGCAGCACTCGCCGTTGATGTCACCGCTGGTGTGGGATCTGGCGCACATCGGCAACCAGGAGGAGCAGTGGCTGTTGCGGGCGGTGGCGGGCCGTGAGGCGATGCGGCCCGAGATCGACCCGCTGTACGACGCGTTCGAGCACCCGCGCGCCGAGCGCCCGCGGTTGCCGCTGCTCGCACCGCAGGAGGCCCGCGGCTACGCGGCAGATGTGCGCGGCCGGGCGCTCGACATCCTGGACACGGCGTCGTTCGCGGCGGACGGCGCCGACCGGCTGACCCGCTCGGGCTTCGCCTTCGGCATGGTCGCCCAGCACGAACAGCAGCACGACGAGACGATGCTGATCACGCATCAGCTCAGGTCGGGCGCGGCCGCGCTGACCGCGTCCGACCCCGGGCGGCCGGCGGAGCCCTTCGACGGTCCGGCCGAAGTCCTCGTCCCCGGCGGCCCGTTCACGATGGGCACGACGGCCGAGCCGTGGGCGCTGGACAACGAGCGGCCCGCGCACACCCGGCTCGTGCCGCCCTTCCACATCGACACGACGCCCGTGACGAACTCCGCGTACATGGAGTTCATCGCGGACGGCGGCTACCGCGAGACCCGCTGGTGGGAGCCCGCGGGCTGGGCCATGGTCCGCGACGGCGGCTTCGAGGCGCCGCGGTTCTGGCGCCGGGACGCGGGCCAGTGGCTGCGCCGGCGCTTCGGGGTGACGGAGGTGGTTCCGCCCGACGAGCCGGTGCTGCACGTGAGCTGGTACGAGGCCGACGCCTACGCCCGCTGGGCCGGGCGGCGCCTGCCGACCGAGGTGGAGTGGGAGAAGGCCGCCCGCTTCGACCCGGAGTCGGGCCGCTCCCTGCGCTACCCGTGGGGCGACACCGATCCGACGCCGGAGCGCGCGAACCTGGGCCAGCGCCATCTGCGCCCGGCCACCGCAGGCAGTTACCCGCTGGGTGAATCCCCGCTGGGGGTACGGCAGTTGATCGGCGATGTCTGGGAGTGGACGGCGAGCGACTTCCTGCCCTATCCCGGTTTCGTCGCCTACCCCTACCGCGAGTACTCGGAGGTGTTCTTCGGCCCCGATCACAAGGTGCTGCGCGGCGGCTCGTTCGCGGTGGACGCGGTGGCCTGCCGGGGCACGTTCCGCAACTGGGACCTGCCGATCCGCCGGCAGATCTTCGCCGGCTTCCGGACGGCGCGCGACGGCCGGCCGCAGGACGGCTCCTGATGTGCCGTCACCTGGCCTACCTGGGGCCGCCGGTAGCGCTCGGCGAGGTGCTGGACGCGCCGCCGCACAGTTTGTTCCGCCAGTCGTGGGAGCCGCGCAGACAGCGGCACGGCACGGTCAACGCCGATGGTTTCGGCGTGGGTTGGTACGCGGACGGCGATCCGACGCCCGCCCGGTACCGGCGCGCGGGGCCGATCTGGGGCGACCAGTCGTACGCGGACCTGGCCCGGGTGGTCCGCTCGGGAGCGCTGCTCGGGGCCGTCCGGGACGCCACGCTCGGCGGTGCCGACGGAGAGGCCGCGGCAGCCCCGTACACGTCCGGGCCGTGGCTGTTCAGCCACAACGGCGCGGTGCCCGGCTGGCCGCGCTCGCTGGCGCCGTTGGTTCCCACGCTGCCCGCGGTCGAGCTGCTGTCGATGGAGGCCCGCTGCGACGCGGCGTTCCTGTGGGCGCTGGTGCTGCACCGGCTGCGCGCGGGCGACGACGAGTCACAGGCGCTGGCCGACACCGTCGCCGAGGTCGCCGGGGCGGCGCCGGACGCCCGCCTCAATCTCCTTCTCACCAACGGCGAGACGATCACCGCGACCGCCTGGGGCGACACCCTCTGGTATCTCTCCGAACCCGGCCGCCGCACCGTCGTCGCCTCCGAGCCGTACAACGACGATCCGCACTGGATCGAGGTGCCCGACCGCACGCTGCTCGCGGCGAGCCGCACCGACGTCTTGCTGACCCCCCTCAAGGAGCCGTCCGCGTGAGCCCGTACGCCATGACCCGCACTCTTCCCGAGGACGCCACCGACGCCGCTCTGCGCGCCGACGTCCTGACCGGCCTGACCGCCGCTCCCAAGACGCTGCCGCCCAAGTGGTTCTACGACGCGCACGGCAGCGAGCTGTTCGACAAGATCACCACGCTGTCCGAGTACTACCCGACCCGCGCCGAGCGGGAGATCCTCGTGGGGCGCGCCACGGAGATCGCGACGACGACCGGAGCGCGGACCCTGGTCGAGCTGGGCTCGGGCTCCTCCGACAAGACCCGCCATCTGCTGGCCGCGTTCCCGGAGCTGACCACCTACATCCCCGTGGACGTGAGCGAGAGCGCGCTGCGGGGCGCCGCGGAACTCCTTCTCACCGAGCACCCCGCGCTCGACATCCACGCCCTGGTCGCCGACTTCACCGGCGCGCTCGCGCTCCCCGAGACGCCCGGCCCGCGCCTGGTGGCGTTCCTCGGCGGCACGATCGGCAATCTGCTGCCCGAGGAGCGGGCGGCGTTCCTCACGTCGGTGCGGGGGCTGCTGGCGCCCGGCGACTTCTTCCTGCTCGGCACCGACCTGGTCAAGGACGAGGCGACGCTGGTCGCCGCGTACGACGACAGGGCGGGCGTCACCGCGGCGTTCAACAAGAACGTGCTGAGCGTGGTGAACCGTGAACTCGGCGCCGATTTCGATCTCGACGCCTTCGACCACGTGGCCGTGTGGGATCCGGAGCGGGAGTGGATCGAGATGCGGTTGCGCTCCGCGGTGGCGCAGACCGTGAAGGTTCCCGCGCTGGACCTCGCGGTGAACTTCGCGGCGGGCGAGGCGTTGCGCACGGAGGTGTCGGCCAAGTTCCGGCGCGCGGGCGTACAGGCCGAACTCGCTTCGGCAGGGCTTGAGTTGGTGCGCTGGTGGCCGGATTCGGAGGGTCGGTTCGCGCTGTCGCTGAGCTCCGTCCCGGCCACCTGATTCACGCCCGGTACGCGAAGGTCACTCGCCGCTCTCGTCCAGGCGGCGGGTGATCTCCCGGGACGCCTTCTTCGCCGCGGTGGCCGGGTCCGCGCCGGACAGGACCTGGGACATGTAGGCCTTGATGGGGTTGTCGGCGGCCTCCACGCCCGCCCAGAGCGGGGAGGCGGGCGTCGCCTTGCCGTGGGCCGCGCCGACGGCCATGGCGGCGACGCCCGGCTCGTCGGCCACGGCGTCGGCCAGGGTCGTCTTGTTGGGGACGTAGTTCATGGTCCTGGCCAGCTCCGTGTTCCATTCCTTCCCGGCCAGGGCCTTCACCACGGCGACCGCGCCCGGCCGGTCGCCGGTGTTGCCCGCGACGACGAGGTCCGAGCCGCCGGTGAAGACGGCGCCCGCCCGTGCGGCCGTCTTGCCGGGGATCGGAAAGTAGCCCAGTTTCCCCTTCAGGGACGGGTTCTTGCGGACGATCTGCTGGGCCGCGCCGGGGACCGAGATGATCTGGGCGATGTCGCCCTTCGCGAACTCGTCGGCCTGCGAGGGGTGCTCCTCGTCGGCGTTCTTCGGCCCGCCGCCCAGCGCCTGCAGCTGCTGGTAGAAGTCCATGGCGCGGAGTGCGGCCGCGGTGTCCAGGGCGCCGGTCCAGCTGCCCGCCGACTGGTGCGCCAGCTCGCCGCCCTCGTCCCAGATGAACCCGGACAGCGTGTACCAGTCCTGCCCGGCGAGGTAGATGCCCTGTTTGCCGCCGGAGTCGAGGCGGCTCGTCGCATCGAGCCATTCCTCGCGCGTCCTGGGCGGATTCTTGATGCCGGCCTGCGTGAAGAGGTCCTTGTTGTAGATGACGACGCGGTTGGCGGCGTACCAAGGGATGCCGTACTGGCGGGACTTGTCGACGCCGGGTTCGGCGAGGCCGGGCAGCCAGTCCTGCATACCGAGGTCGCGCGCGGACTCCAGGGACAGGTCGAGCAGGCCGCCCCCCTCGACGTACTGCGGGACCTGCGTGTTGCCGACCTCGATCACGTCGGGGGTGCTGTCGTCGGCGTGGCTGCGCTGCAGCGCCTTGGTGACTTTTTCGCCGATACCGGTCCACTCCTGGATGCGGATGTCCAGGCGTACGTCGGTGTTCTCGGCCTCGAACTCCTTGGTGAAGCGCTTGATGAACGCGTCCGACGCACTGTTGCGCATCAGCCACACGGTGACGGTGCGCCGATCCGGCTCGCCGCCCGGGAGGACGCCGCATGCGCTGGTGAGCGCACCGGACACGACAACGAGGGAACCGAGGGACAGTACGGCACGGCGGGATCTCACGAGGGTCGCTTTCTGCCTGCGGACAGGGAGGATCGCCCGACGTGGGGGAAGAGCGCTCGGCTCGTACGGGTATGTAGTTGAATTTTGGTATGTACCAATCGGACGGTCAAGAGTTACCGAGAAGTAAGTCGAACACGTCGAACACGCGCACCGTCCGTCCCCTCGCGATCAGCGGCCCCCTGGGGCACGGTGGAACCATGTCGAACCACACATATCGCGTCACCGAGATCGTCGGCACCTCCCACGAAGGCGTCGACCAGGCCATCCGCAACGGGATCGCGCGCGCCTCACAGACCGTGCGCAACCTCGACTGGTTCGAGGTCACGCAGGTCCGCGGCCAGGTCGTCGACGGGGACGTCGAGCACTACCAGGTGGGCCTCAAAGTGGGCTTCCGGCTGGACGAGGACTGACACCGTCCGCCCGGCGCCGCCCAGGCGGCACGGTCCGGCCGGCACCTTCTCAGGTCCGGCCCTCGCGCTCCTGGGCGTCCTTCAGCGCCGCGGACGTGCTCGCCCAGCGGGCCCGTACGACGGAGAATCCGGCGCGCTCCGCCTCGTCGCACACCAGCTCGTCGTCGTCGACGAGCATCCGTACGGTGCGGCCGCGCGCCAGTCGGCGCAGCACCTCCAGCTTCGTGCGCCGCGCGGGCCTGCGGTCGTCGTCGCGCCGCATCTTCAGCGCTCCCGCGGGCAGGCCCTGGGCCGCGAGCCACGCCTCGGTGTCGGCGCGGCAGCGCTCGGGCCGCCCGGTCAGGTACACCACCTCGCACTCGCGCGCGCTGTCCAGAGCCAGCGCCACCCCCTCGGCGAGCGGCGGATCCTGCGGGGCCGCCGCGAAGAAGCCGTTCCAGTCCCGCGGCCTGCGCTCCAGAAACCGCTGCCGGTGGGCGGTGTCGGCGAGCGTGCCGTCCAGATCGAATACGGCCAGCGGCCTCGGGTCCGGGGTCATGACGGCACCCTATGGGGCGGGTCAGGGAATCCCTGCGGAGCCACTGTGTTGAAACAACCGTGACCACCGTGATCGAAACGACCCGCTTCTCCGTCCTGGACCGCTCCCGCACCCGCGAGGGCCACACCGGCCCCGAGGCGCTGCGCGACACCGTCTCGCTCGCCCAGGACCTGGAGCGCCTCGGCTACCGGCGGCTCTGGGTCTCCGAGCACCACGGAGTGCCCGGCGTCGCGGGATCCGCCCCGACCGTCCTCGCGGCGGCCGTCGCGGCGGCGACCCGCACGATCCGCGTCGGCACCGGCGGCGTCATGCTCCCCAACCACCAGCCGCTCGTCGTGGCCGAGCAGTTCGGGGTCCTGCACTCCCTGTTCCCGGGGCGGATCGACATGGGGATCGGCCGGTCCGTCGGCTTCACGGACGGGGTCCGCGCGGCCCTCGGCCGCGACAAGGACGCCGCCGACGCCGCGGATTTCGCCGGGCAGCTGGACGAGTTGCTCGCCTTCTTCACGGGCACGTCGTCGACCCGCGCCCACGCACGGCCGAGCGAAGGCCTGACCGTGCCGCCGTACGTACTGGCGATGGGCGAGGGCGCGTCGATCGCCGCCCGCGCCGGGCTGCCCATGGTGATCGGCGACTTCCGCGGCCGGGAGAAGATGCTGCGCGGCATCGACCGCTACCGCGCCGAGTTCCGCCCCTCGGCCTGGGCCGACGAGCCGTACGTCATGATCTCCGGGACGGTCGCCGTGGCCGGCAGCGAGCCGGAGGCCCGACGGCTGCTCGTGCCCGAGGCCTGGTCGATGGCGTACTCCCGCACGCACGGCACCTTCCCGCCGCTGCCGCCCGCCGAGCGCGTCTCGGCCCTGGAGATGACCGCCAAGGAGCGCGAGCTGTACGAGTCCGGACTGCGCGGCCACATCGCGGGCACGGAGCAGCAGGTCGCGGACGAGCTGGAGACCGTCATCAAGGAGAGCGGTGCGCAGGAGGTGCTGGTCACGACCAGTACGTACGATCGCGAGGGCCTGCTGGAGTCGTACCGGAGGCTGGCGAGGATCGCCCGGCTCAGCCCGGTCTAGAGAGCCGGAGGGCCCGGTGCGGCGGTGACCCGCCCGGGGGTGGTGCCGCCGCATGATGATGCAGCACGGCGGCCTAGAATCGGGTGGTTTGCCCCTGCCCCTCCCCTGCTACCGCCACTCCGGCCGCGGTCGGCCCGCGACCGCCGTACGACCTGGAGCCGCCCTCATGACCCAGCCGTCCTCGCCCGACCCCCGCCACGACGGCTTCGTCCGGGTCCGCAACGCCCGTGAGCACAACCTCAAGGGCGTCGACGTGGACGTACCGCGGGACGTCATCGCGGTGTTCACGGGGGTGTCGGGGTCGGGGAAGTCGTCGCTCGCGTTCGGCACGATCTACGCGGAGGCGCAGCGCCGCTATTTCGAGTCGGTCGCGCCGTACGCGCGCCGCCTCATCCACCAGGTCGGCGCCCCGAAGGTGGGCGCGATCAGCGGCCTGCCGCCCGCGGTGTCGCTGCAGCAGAGCCGGTCGGCGCCGACGTCCCGCTCGTCGGTCGGCACGGTCACCACGCTCTCGAACTCGCTGCGGATGCTGTTCTCCCGCGCCGGGAACTACCCGCCGGGGGCGGAGCGGCTCGACTCGGACGCCTTCTCGCCGAACACCGCGGCCGGTGCGTGCCCGGCCTGTCACGGCCTCGGGCGCGTGCACCGCACCACCGAGGCGCTCCTGGTACCCGACCCGTCGCTCTCGATCCGCGACGGCGCGATCGCCGCGTGGCCCGGCGCCTGGCAGGGTAAGAACCTGCGCGACGTCCTCGACGCGCTCGGCTACGAAGTGGACCGGCCCTGGCAGGAGTTGGCGCAGGCGGACCGCGACTGGATCCTGTTCACGGACGAGCAGCCGGTGGTCACGGTGCACCCGGTGCGGGACGCGGGCCGCATCCAACGCCCGTATCAGGGCACGTACATGAGCGCGAACCGGTACGTACTGAAGACGTTCGCCGACTCCAAGAGCCAGACGCTGCGCGCGAAGGCGGAGAAGTTCCTGGACAGCGCGCCGTGTGCGGTGTGCGGGGGCGCCCGGCTGCGGGCCGAGGCACTGGCGGTGACGTTCGCGGGACGGACGATCGCCGAGCTGGCACGGCTTCCGCTGGCGGAGCTGGCCGGAGTCCTCGCCAGCGCCGACGACGCCTCCGAGACGGCCCGGGTTCTCACCGATGACCTGAAGGCCCGCATCGGCACGGTCACCGAGCTCGGGCTCGGATATCTGAGCCTCGACCGGGCGACGCCGACGCTGTCCGCGGGCGAGCTGCAACGGCTGCGGCTCGCCACGCAGTTGAGGTCCGGTCTCTTCGGCGTCGTGTACGTGCTCGACGAGCCGTCCGCCGGACTGCACCCGGCGGACACGGAGTCGCTCCTGACCGTCCTCGACCGTCTCAAGGCGGCCGGCAACTCGGTGTTCGTCGTCGAGCACCAGCTGGACGTGATGCGGCACGCGGACTGGCTGGTCGACGTCGGCCCGCTGGCCGGGGAGCACGGCGGGCAGGTACTGCACAGCGGCCCGGTGGCGGGGCTGCGGGAGGTCGAGGCGTCGGCGACGGCACGCTTCCTCTTCGACGACGCGCCACAGGGCGAACGTCAAGTACGGGAGCCCGCGGGCTGGTTGAAGGTCGGCCCGGTGTCCCGGCACAATCTGCGGGACGTGACGGTGGAGATCCCGTCGGGCGCGTTCACCGCCGTCACGGGAGTCTCCGGGTCCGGCAAGTCGACGCTGATCGGCGAGATCACGGAGGACCTGGCGGGCGTCGGACGGCTGGTGGTCGTCGACCAGAAACCGATCGGTCGGACGCCGCGCTCCAACTTGGCGACGTACACGGGCCTGTTCGACGTCGTACGGAAGGTCTTCGCGGGCACGGACGAGGCGAAGGGCCGGGGGTACGGCGTCGGCCGCTTCTCCTTCAACGTCGCGGGAGGGCGCTGCGAGACCTGCCAGGGCGAGGGCTTCGTCAGCGTCGAACTTCTCTTCCTGCCGAGCACGTACGCGCCGTGCCCGGACTGCGCGGGCGCGCGCTACAACCCCGAGACGCTCCAAGTGACGTACCGGGGCCGGAACATCGCCGAGGTGCTCGATCTGACCGTGGAGTCCGCGGCCGTGTTCTTCGCCGACGACGACGCGGCCGGGTCCGTGCTCCGCAGCCTGCGCACCCTCCTGGACGTGGGGCTCGGCTATCTCCGCCTCGGCCAGCCCGCCACCGAGCTGTCCGGCGGCGAGGCGCAGCGCATCAAGCTGGCCAGCGAGTTGCAGCGCGTGCGTCGCGGCCACACCCTGTACCTCCTCGACGAGCCGACCACCGGACTGCACCCGGCCGATGTGGAGGTACTGCTGCGCCAGCTGCACGGGCTGGTCGACGCGGGTCATTCGGTGGTGGTCGTCGAGCACGACATGGCGGTGGTCGCCGGCGCGGACTGGGTGGTCGACATGGGGCCGGGCGGGGGCGACGCGGGCGGCCACGTTGTCGTCGCGGGGCCGCCCGGGGCGGTGGCCGGTGACTCGATGAGCCGCACCGCTCCTTACCTAGCGCGCGCCCTGGGCCGGTGACCGCAGCTTCCCCTTGGCCAGTTTCCCGGTCGGGGTCCGCGGGAGGCCGGGTACGAACTCCACCTCCCGCGGCACCTTGTAGTGCGCCATCCGGTCCCGTACGTACGCGATCAGCTCGTGCTCCAACTCCCGCCCCGGAGTGCTCCCTTCGGCGGCCTGCACCACCGCGCGCACGGACTCCCCCATCTCTTCGTCCGGCACACCGATGACCGCGACGTCGGCGACGGCGGGATGCAGCACCAGGCAGTCCTCCACCTCCTGCGGGTAGATGTTGACACCCCCCGAGATGATCATGAACGCCTTGCGGTCGGTGAGAAAGAGGTAGCCGTCCTCGTCGACATGGCCGATGTCGCCCGTGGTGGTCCAGTGCGGGTGTTCCGGGTGCTGCGCCTCGCGCGTGCGGTCCTCGTCGTGGTGGTAGCGGAACGGCAGCGCGTCCCGCTCGAAGTAGACGACACCCGTCTCCCCCGGCGGCAGCACCTTCCCCGCCTCGTCGCAGACCCGCAGCTCGCCCAGGATCCCGGCGCGGCCCACGGACCCCGGCTTGCGCAGCCACTCCTGCGGCCCGATGAAGGTGATCCCGTTCCCCTCGGTCGCCGCGTAGTACTCGTACAGCACGGGCCCCCACCACTCCATCATCCGCCGCTTCACCTCGACGGGACAGGGCGCCGCCGCGTGGATGGCGACCTTCATCGACGAGGTGTCGTACCTCGCGCGCACCGCGTCCGGGAGCTTGAGCATGCGCACGAACATCGTCGGCACCCACTGACTGTGCGTGACCCGGTGACGCTCGATCGCCGCCAACGCCCCCTGCGCGTCGAAGGAGTTCATGAGGACGACAGTGCCGCCCGTCGCGATGATCGTGCCGCAGAACCGCAGCGGCGCCGCGTGGTACAGCGGGGCCGGGCACAGGTAGACGGTGTCCTCGTCGAAGCCGTACATGGGCTGGAAGAGCAGCTGGTACGTGGAGGGGTCGGTGCGGATGTCCCCTTCGGGCAGCGCCGGTTCGATGCCCTTGGGGCGGCCCGTCGTGCCGGACGAGTAGAGCATGTCGGCACCGCGCGGCTGGATCGCGGGCGGCTCTGCCGAGGCGGCGGCCAGCGCCGCGTCGTACGTCCCGTCGCCGAAGCCGAGGCGGTGCGTCACCTCGGGAACCAACTCCGTTACGCGTGAGCCGAGTTCACCAAGAGTGCCGTCGGCGACGATCAGTGCGGCCGCCCCGCAGTCCCGCACGATATAGGCGGCCTCCTCGGCGGTCAGATGGTGGTTGACGGCGGTGAGGTAGAGGCCCGAGCGCAGGGCGGCCCAGTACACCTCCATGACGCGCGGATCGTTGTCGGACAGCAGGGCCAGATGGTCGCCCCTGCGCAGCCCCTGCACGCGCAGATGGTCGGCGAGGCGCAGTGAGTTGTCCTCCAACTCGCCGTAGCTGAGGGTGGTGTTGCCGTCGGCCGTGACGACGGCCGGCCTGGCTCGGTCGTACGCTCCCGGGTACATGGGAACGACGGTACGCCAGAGAGGTGACGAGGCGTCAGGGGCGTACGGCGACCTGCTCCCGGCCGGTGCGCGGACGCGACGACGGGACCGGGGTTGAGCACCACTCCCGGTCCCGCCCACCCCGCGCTGTTCGCGGGACGTCATGGATGGATCGAATCGGATCAGGCGCGGCTGACCTTCCGGTTGGCGCGCAGCCACTCCTTGTTCATGCTGGTGATGGAGAACAGCGGGATGCCCTTGGGGCAGGCCGTCGCGCACTCGCCGGTGAGCGTGCAGCCGCCGAAGCCCTCCTCGTCCATCTGGGCCACCATGTCCAGGACGCGGGTCTCGCGCTCGGGCGCGCCCTGCGGCAGCACGTTCAGATGGTTGACCTTGGCGGAGGTGAAGAGCATGGCCGCGCCGTTCGGGCAGGCCGCCACGCACGCACCGCAGCCGATGCACTCGGCGTTCTCGAAGGCGAAGTCCGCGTCCGGCTTGGGGACGGGCGTGGAGTGCGCCTCCGGGGCCGCGCCGGTCGGCGCGGTGATGTAGCCGCCGGACTGGATGATCCGGTCGAAGGCCGTGCGGTCGACGACCAGGTCCTTGATGACGGGGAACGCGGAGGCGCGCCACGGCTCGATGTCGATCGTGTCGCCGTCCTTGAAGGACCGCATGTGGAGCTGACAGGTGGTGGTGCGCTCCGGGCCGTGCGCGTCGCCGTTGATGACGAGCGAGCACGCGCCGCAGATGCCCTCGCGGCAGTCGTGGTCGAAGGCGACGGGGTCGTCGCCCTGGACGATGAGTTCCTCGTTGAGGGTGTCGAGCATCTCCAGGAACGACATGTCCTGCGAGATCCCGTCCACCTCGTACGTGGACATGGCGCCTTCGGCGTCGGCGTTCTTCTGGCGCCAGACGCGCAGGGTGAGCTTCATGCGTAGCTCCGCTGAGTGGGGTGGACGTACTCGAAGACGAGGTCTTCCTTGTGCAGGGCGGGGGCTTCACCGGTCTCGGTGAACTCCCAGGCCGCCGCGTAGGAGAACTCCTCGTCGACGCGGGCGGCCTCGCCGTCGGGGGTCTGCGACTCCTCGCGGAAGTGACCGCCGCAGGATTCGGCGCGGTGCAGCGCGTCGAGGCACATCAGCTCGGCGAGCTCGATGTAGTCGACGACGCGGTTCGCCTTCTCCAGGGACTGGTTGAACTCCTCGCCGGTGCCGGGGACCTTGATGCGCCGCCAGAACTCCTCGCGGATCTGCGGGATCCGGTCGAGCGCCTTGCGCAGGCCCTCCTCGGTGCGGGCCATGCCGCAGAACTCCCACATCAGCTCGCCGAGTTCACGGTGGAAGGAGTCAGGGGTGCGGTCCCCGTCGACGGCGAGCAGCTTCGCGAGCCGCTCCTCGGTCTCCCGCACGACCTCGACGGTGGCCGGGTGCTCGGCGTTCACCTCATCGGTGTGCGGGTGCTTCGCCAAGTAGTCGTTGATGGTGGCCGGGAGGACGAAGTAGCCGTCCGCGAGGCCCTGCATCAGTGCGGAGGCGCCGAGCCGGTTGGCGCCGTGGTCGGAGAAGTTGGCCTCACCGATCGCGAACAGGCCGGGGATCGTGGTCTGCAGGTCGTAGTCGACCCACAGGCCGCCCATCGTGTAGTGCACGGCCGGGTAGATCCGCATGGGCACCTTGTACGGGTCCTCGTCGGTGATCCGCTGGTACATGTCGAAGAGGTTGCCGTACTTGGCCTCGACCGCCTTGCGGCCCATGCGCTGGATGGCGTCCGCGAAGTCCAGGTACACGCCTTGCCCGCCGGGGCCGACGCCCCGGCCCTCGTCGCACACGTTCTTCGCGGCGCGCGAGGCGATGTCGCGGGGCACGAGGTTGCCGAACGCCGGGTAGATGCGCTCCAGGTAGTAGTCGCGCTCGTCCTCGGGGATCTCGTTCGCCGGACGGGTGTCGCCCTTGGCCTTCGGCACCCAGATGCGCCCGTCGTTGCGCAGCGACTCGCTCATCAGGGTCAGCTTCGACTGGTGGTCGCCGGTGCGCGGGATGCAGGTGGGGTGGATCTGTGTGAAGCAGGGATTGGCGAAGTAGGCGCCGCGCCGGTGGGCGCGCCAGATGGCGGTCGCGTTGGAGTTCATCGCGTTGGTCGACAGGTAGAAGACGTTGCCGTAACCGCCGGAGGCGAGCACCACGGCGTCCGCGAAGTAGGTGTCGATCTTGCCCGTGATCAGATCGCGGGCGACGATCCCCCGCGCTTTCCCGTCGACGACGACGAGGTCGAGCATCTCCGTACGCGGATGCAGCTCGATGGTGCCTGCGGCGACCTGCCGGCTGAGTGCCTGGTAGGCGCCGAGCAGCAGCTGCTGTCCCGTCTGGCCTCGGGCGTAGAACGTGCGCGAGACCTGCACACCGCCGAACGAGCGGGTGTCGAGCAGGCCGCCGTACTCACGCGCGAAGGGCACGCCCTGGGCGACGCACTGGTCGATGATCTCCACCGAGATCTGCGCGAGCCGGTGCACGTTCGACTCGCGGGCGCGGAAGTCGCCGCCCTTGACGGTGTCGTAGAAGAGGCGGTGCACCGAGTCGCCGTCGTTGCGGTAGTTCTTCGCGGCGTTGATGCCGCCCTGGGCTGCGATCGAGTGGGCGCGGCGTGGCGAGTCCTGGTAGCAGAACTGGACGACGTGGTAGCCCTGTTCCGCAAGGGTGGCCCCGGCGCTGCCGCCGGCCAGTCCTGTGCCGACCACGATGACGGTGTGCTTGCGGCGGTTGGCGGGGTTGACCAGCTTCGCCTCGAAGCGGCGCGTGTCCCAGCGCTCGGCGACGGGTCCGGTCGGCGCCTTGGTGTCGACGACCGGTTCGCCGGTTGAGTATTCCGCGTAGGTGGTCATGTTCTTCAGCTCACCAATCCGGTCATCACGCCCACGGGCACGGCGATGAAACCGAGCGTGAGCAGTACGGCGAGAACGTTGCCGACGGTCTTCAGGACGCGGTCACGGGTCCGGCTGCCGACGCCGAGGGTCTGCGCGGCGCTCCAGAACCCGTGCTGGATGTGCAGGCCGAGGGCGAGCATCGCGACGATGTAGATGACGTTGCTGTACCAGGTCGAGAACGTGTCGATGATGTTCTGGTACGGGTGCAGGTGCTCGTAGCCGCCCGGGTGCACGGTGCCCGTGGTCAGGTCGAGGATGTGCCAGACGATGAAGAGGGCGAGGATGATGCCGCCCCAGCGCATGGTGCGCGTGGCGTAACTGGCGCCGGGCTTCTTGTGCACGTACTTGCTGGGGCGCGCCTTGATGTCGCGGCGGCTGAGCTGGTACGCGGAGGTCGCGTGGGCCACGACGGCGACGACGAGCACGATGCGCACGAGCCACAGGGCCCACTCGTAGTGGAGCACCGGCTCGCCCATGGTGCGCAGCCAGTGGGCGTAGTGGTTGATCTCGCCGGGCCCGAAGAAGATCTTGAGGTTCCCGATCATGTGCGCGACCAGGTAGAGCAGCATCACGATGCCGCTGACAGCCATCACCGTCTTCTTGCCGACGGAGCTGTCCCAGATCGTGCGTGTCATGGACGGTCGTCGGTCCGTCCGCGTTGCCAGAGCCATGGTTCAAGACGGTAGAGCCGAAGGACACGATCGGTCCAAGACATGGTGCGGCTCATTTCCATAGGCATTGCCTATGCGGGGAACTATCGTGGTCTTATGCAGTTCCAACAGCTCCAGTACTTCGTCGCGGTCGCGGAGACCCGGCACTTCACCCGAGCCGCCGAGCTGGTGCATGTCGCCCAGCCGTCCCTGTCCCAGCAGATCCGGGCGCTCGAGCGGGAGCTGGGGGCAGATCTGTTCGGCCGGGCCCGGGGCAACATCACGCTCACCGACGCGGGCGAGGCGCTGCTGCCGCTGGCCCGGCGCATCCTCGCCGACGCGGACACCGCGCGGCACGAGGTGCAGGAACTGGCACAGCTCAGGCGGGGGCGGGTGCGGCTCGGGGCGACGCCCTCGCTCTGCACGGGCCTGCTGCCGGACGTGCTGCGCGCCTTCCACGACCGCTATCCCGGCATCCAGCTGCTCATCGAGGAGGGCGGCTCGCACGATCTCGTACGGGAACTCGCGCGGGGCGCGCTGGATCTGGCGCTGGTCGTCCTCCCCCTGCCGGCGCCCGCGCCCGCGCTGACCTCGGTGGAGCTGCTGCGGGAGGAGCTGGTGGTGGTGTCCTCACCGAGCGCGCCCCGGCCGGGCCGCGGGCGCACGTCGGTCCGGATCTCCGACCTGGAGGGTGAGCGCCTGGTGATGTTCCGGCACGGCTACGACCTGCGGGAGCTCACCGTCGCGGCGTGCCGGGCAGAGGGGTTCGACCCGGATTTCGCGGTGGAGGGCGGCGAGATGGACGCGGTCCTCGGCTTCGTCCGGGCGGGGCTCGGGGTGGCGGTGGTGCCGCACATGGTCGCGCTGCGGGCCGGGGCCGATCTGCACGTCACGCCGTTGGCGCGGCCGGGGCTGCACCGGACCATCGCGCTGGCCCATCGCAGCGATGTGGCTCCGCCGCGGGCTGCGCGGGAGTTGCAGCGGATGCTGGTGGAACGGGACGGGTGACAGCTCGGGTCCGCCGGTCTGTCGCCGGGCGCTGCCCTGGTAGGGGCTGGTCGCCCAGTTCCCCGCGCCCCTGAGATGCACACTGCGTGCGCCATCTCAAGGGGCGGCGCGCAGCGCGCCCCATGGGGCTGCGGCGAAGCCGCATGCTCCATGGGGCGCGGGGCTGTGTCGATCAGCGGCTCCGCCGCGGGGCGCGACCAGCCCCCACCGGCCCGCACCCGGCGAACAACTTCGAACAGCCCCGCTCAACCCGTCGCGTCGGCCAGAGCCAGCTCGTGCAACCGGTCCGGCGGCCCGGGACGGGCGTAGTACCAGCCCTGCGCCGTGTCACAGCCGAGCTCCCGCAACTGCTCGGCCTGCGCCCCCGTCTCCACGCCCTCGACCGTGACGGCCAGGTCCAGGCTGTGGGCCAGGGACACGATGCCCTCGACGATCTTCAGGTCGACCGGGTCGGCGGGGTACTGCTGCATGCCCTGCGTGAAGGAACGGTCCAGCTTGAGTACGTTCACCGGCAGGCGGCGCAGGTTCGCGAGGTTCGAGTAACCGGTGCCGAAGTCGTCGAGCGCTATGTCGACGCCCATCTCCGAGAGGCGCCTGAGCGGCTTCAGCAGGTCGTCGTCGGCACCGATCAACGCCGACTCCGTCACCTCCAGGCACAGCGCGCCCGGCGGGAGCCCGACACGCTCCAGGATGTCGACCGTGTCGGAGACCAGGCCGGGGTGGGTGAGCTGCATCGGTGACAGGTTCACGTTGATGCGCAGCGGGCCCGCTCCCTCGTGGCGGTCCTGCCAGACGCGGGCCTGCCGGACCGATTCTTCCAGGACCCAGCGGCCCAGCGGAACAATGAGGCCGGTGTGCTCGGCGAGCGGGATGAAGCGGTCGGGTCCCAGGACGCCGTGCTGCGGATGGTGCCAGCGCACCAGCGCCTCGGCGCCGCGCACGCTGCCGTCGCCGAGGTGGACCAGCGGCTGGTACTCGATGAAGAACTCGCCGCGGTCCAGGGCGGCGGGCAGCGCCGTCGTCAGCCCGTGCCGGGTGATGGCGCGGGCGTCGGCCTCGGGATCGGCCAGCTCGTAACGGTTGCCGCCTGCGGACTTGGCCCGGTACATCGTGATGTCGGCGCTGCGCAGCACCTCGGCGGGGCTCCGGTCGCCGACCGGGCCCTCGACGATGCCGATGGAGCCGCGCACGCTGAGCTCGCGGCCGTCGATCCGGATCGGGGTGGCCAGCGCGTGCATGATGCGGCCCGCCAGTTCGTCGACCTCGGCCTCGGTGTCCCGGCCGGTGGTCAGGGCCACGAACTCGTCGCCGCCGAGCCGGGCGACCATCTCGCCCCGCGCCGTGGCGCAGGCCTGGAGGCGGTCGGCGACCTCGACGAGGAGCCGGTCGCCGACGGCGTGGCCGAGGCTGTCGTTGATGGTCTTGAAGCCGTCTAGGTCCAGGTAGCAGAGCCCGAAGCGCATGCCTTCGCCCGCGCCGAGCACCTTCTCCAGGCGCTCGAAGAACAGGGTGCGGTTGGGCAGCCCGGTGAGCGCGTCGTGCGTGGCCTCGTACCGGAGCCGGAGGTTGAGCAGCCGGCGCTCGGTCGTGTCCTCCATCAACGCCAGTTGGTACTGCGGTACGCCGTCGGCGTCGCGCAGCAGCGACACCGTCAGGTTCGTCCACAGCGCGGTGCCGTCGGGCCGGTGGAACGCCTTCTCCACGCGGTAGTGCTCGCGCTCGCCGCGCACCAGCTCGTTGTAGAGGTGCCAGACCTGCGGGGCGTCGTCGGGGTGGGTCCACTCCGCGACGTTGCGTCCGCGCAGCATGCCCTCGGCGCCGCCGAACATCCGCACCAGCGCGTCGTTGACCTCCAGGACGGTCCCGTCGAGGGAGGCGATGCTGATGCCGATCGCGGCGCCGTGGAACACCGCGCGGAACCGGGCCTCGCTCGCGTGCAGCGCTTCGGCGACGGCACTGCGGGCGTTGAGCGCGGCCAGCGAGATGGCCTCCTGCTCGGCGAGCGTCCGTTCGCGCAGCGCGGCCGCGAAGCCGGCGGCGACGGTGTGCTGGATGC
The DNA here is from genome assembly GCF_044765445.1 of Streptomyces sp. NPDC102467. Lineage (NCBI taxonomy): Bacteria > Bacillati > Actinomycetota > Actinomycetes > Kitasatosporales > Streptomycetaceae > Streptomyces > Streptomyces sp. NPDC102467. The sequence goes on from NZ_JBIWKA010000002.1 coordinate 482,809, forward strand.
GGGCGCACCGGGCCCGCAGATCGTCCTCGCGCTCCGGTGTGTGCGCCTCCTCGCCGCAGTACAGGACGAGGTACGCGTCGACGACGTCGAGGGTGCGGCTGAGCGCCTCGGGGTCGGTGCAGTGGACGCCGATCAGGGCGGCCCCGACGGCCTGCCCCTGCGCGGCGTCCAGGGCCCGCGCGGCCAGCGCTTCGCGCAGCCGGCGGGCGAGCGGCACGAGTTCTTCCTCGAACTCGGGCCGGGTCAGGGAGGTCGCCGTCACCGGGAAGATCGCCCGGCTCCATATCGTGGCGAACCTGCGCAGTCTGTCTTCCGGTCCGCCCGGCTCTTCGCTCACGCCTTGCGCCCCACTCCCACATAGCCCGCGAAAGTGAACGGGTCCTCGTCCTCGGGCGCGGTCTGCGGCCGCCACACCGGCATCTGCACGATGCCCGGCTCGACCACCTCGTACCCCTTGAAGAACCGTCCGATCTCCTCGCGGCTCCGCATGATCAGCGGATTGCGGACATCGTTCCGGTAGACGTCGACCGCGCCGTCGGCCTGCTCCGTCGATATGGTCGATATCGGCATGCCTTCGTAGGAGGCGTGCGTCACGATCAGCATGCTGCCCGGCGCGAGCGCCTCGCTGAGTTCCGCCACCGCCCCGTAAGGGTCGTCGGCGTCCTCGATGAAGTGCAGCACGGCGACGAGCAGAAGCGCCACCGGCCGCTCCAGGTCCAGGAGTTCGGTGATCTCGGGGCTGCGCAGGATCTGGTGCGGTGTGCGCAGGTCGGCCGTGACGACCGCGGTGTCCGGGTTGCCTGCGAGGACGGCCCGGCTGTGCGCGACGGCGACCGGGTCGTGGTCGACGTAGACCACGCGGGCGCCGGGGCTCGCCTGCTGCGCCACCTCGTGGACGTTGCCGAACGTCGGAATGCCCGAGCCGATGTCGAGGAACTGGGTCAGCCCCGCGTCGACGGCGTGGCGCACGGCCCGCCGCATGAACGCCCGGTTCGCCTGCATGATCTTGGGCAGGCCCGGCAGGAACTCCATGGCCTTACGGGCGGCTTCCCGGTCGACCTCGAAGTTGTGCGAACCGCCCAGGTAATAGTCGTAGATCCGGGACACACTGGGCACCGAGATATCGATGCCCTGCGGGGCCCAGGCAGGACGCTCCATCAATCTCTCCAAGGCGTAGGCGAGCCGGTGTTCGAGCAGAGGCTACTGATCAGCCGCCAAAGGAGCGAGTCAAAACGGAAATTGACCGTCCGTTCTCGGTCACTACCTGCGGCACGTGCCAATTGGTCCGGATCCGAAACCACGCCGAAACCATCTCTTTCCCAACCGAAAAGAACCGGTCCGTTCCCGACGCATGACCATCACTCGGGCATACGGGGAACGGACCGGCCATTCGCCCAATCCTTCAAATGACTCTACTGTGCGCCGCGCGCGGGACGCACCGCCGTCGCCGCGGTTGTTACTTGGGCGCGCCCACCGGCTTTCCGTCGGGCGCGGCCGCGTACCAAGTACCGCCCACGCCCTGCCCGTTGGTGTCGCCGGCCTTTTTGTCGCCGGAGAACGTATAGACCGGCCAGCAGTTCAGCGTCTGCTGCTTCGTGCCGTCGGGCCGGTCGAAGGTCATGTATCCCTTCAGTGGAATGTTCTCGGTGTCGTTCTTGGCGACCGGCGCGAGCGCGGGCCACTTCTTGGCGCAGGCGCCGACGCAGTTGGACTTGATGGGCCAGGCCGAGTCCTTCAGGAAGCGGTAGACGGTCATGCCGTTCTTGTCGACGACGATCTCGCCGAGCTTCGGGTCCTTGCGCGTGGACAGCCCCTTGAGGTCGGCGGGCTGCGCGGGTTGCGCGGCGGCGGCCGGGCTCGCCTTCTTGCCGTCGGGGGCGGACGCGTACCACGTGCCGCCCACGCCCTGCCCCTTGGCGTCGCCGGCGGCGGCGTCCATCGCGTAGCGGTACATCGGCCAGCCGTCGATGGTCAGTTGCTTGCTGCCGTCGGCTGCGGTCACCTCGCCGACCAGGGACGCGTCGACGCCGGGCGCGGCCTTGGCACCGTTCGCCGGGACGGCCGGCCAGGTCTTCAGGCAGGCCGCGTCGCAGTTCGACTTGGGCGGCTGCGCCGTGTCCTTGTCGAAGCGGTAGAGCGTGAACCCGGCGTTGTCCGTCACGACCTTGCCGAGCTTCTTGCTGTCCCACACGGCCAGTTGGCCCGCGGCCTTGGCCTTGGGCGCGGCCTCCGCCTTGTCCTGCCCGGACGAACCGTAGCCGTCGGATCCGTAACCGCCCTGCGCAGGGGCGGCGTTGCCCACGTTCTGGCCGTTCGCGGACGTGCTGCCGGCGTCCTGACCGCACGCCGTCGTCAGCGCCAGCAGGGCCGCAGCTGTCGCTACGAGCGAGGCGCTCCGCCAGGAGGTCTTCATCGTCAACTCCCGCATGTTACTGGGGTGTTGTGAGACCCGAGTGGGCCCGCACATGGCCCTAGGTACGGGCGGGAACGGCGGGTGCGTTCAACGCGTTCGAAGATTTATTGCCTCGAACGACTCCCCGGACGAGTGACGCGGCGGGCCCAAACCCCGAGCGCTCCCAGTACCCACCTTCGGGGTATTCCGGTCCGAGGACGGCGTGCCGCTCCCCCGCGCCGCTCATGATCTCCGTCGTGCACCGAACCAAGCGGGCCAGGTCCGCCCTGGTCACACGAGCCCTCGCGGCGGTGGCGGCCGCATGGCTGTGCGGCGCGCCCATGGCGGCCGCGGCGCCCCTCGCCCCGTCCGACAGCTGTGCGTACGCCTCGATCGACGGCGGCGCGACGGGGGGCGCGGTGGCGGTCTCCGGCTCCGGCGTCATCTGCAGCGCGGGGCCGCGCACGCCCCCACCCAAGAAACCCGCCCCCGCGCCACCTCCGCCCAAACCCGCGCCTCCCCCTCCCCCACCTCCTCCGCCGCCACCGCCTCCTCCGCCACCACCCCCTCCGTCACCGCCTCCGCCGCCCCAGCCCCGTCCTTCACCCCCGCCACCGCTCGCCCCGGCCCCCGCCCCGGATCCGACGCACTCGGAGCCGCCGAAACCCCCGAAACCCTCTTCGAAGCCGGTGCACTTCCCTGTCTACCGTCCCGCGGTGCACAACGCGCCGCCGCGCGGCGGGCCGTCCCTGGTCACACTCACCCTGCTCATCACCGCGCCCGCGGTGCTCGCGGTCGCCGCACTGCGCCCCCGCTGAACCTGTGTGGAGGTTCCGATGTCGGAATGGCTTGTTCTCGCCCTCGCGATGGTCGTCGTCTGCGCGGTCGTGCTCATCGTCCAGGTCCTGCAGCAACGAAGAATCGGCGATGACGACGACCCGTCGGAGACTCCGGACGTCATCGAGTACATGACGATGATGATCGGGGTGGTCTACGCGATCGTCCTCGGCCTGGCCATCGCGGGCGCCTGGGAGGGCCGCAGCGCCGCCCAGGACCACGTACGCAACGAGGCCCAGGCGCTGCACGAGGTCCACGAGCGCGTCCGCGTCTACCCCGCCGACGTCCGGGACACGATCCGGGCGGATGTCGACACCTATGTCAGCCATGTCGTGACCACGGAGTGGCACACGATGCGGACCAAGGGCGAACTGACGGACAAGGGCACGCGGCTGCTCGACAAGGTCCGTACCGATGTCACCGATTTCAAGCCGAGGAACGACTTCCAGGCCCAGGCCTACCAGCCGCTCCTGGATCAGGTGACGGCGGCCGACGACGCGCGCAATGCCCGCGCGGACGCCACCGGGGCCACGATGCCGGGCGTCGTCTGGTTCGGTCTGATCGTCGGCGGCCTGGTGACCATCGGCATGATCTTCGCGCTGCAGATCCGGCGTACGCTGCGCGAACTGATCCTGGCCGGCCTCTTCTCCTCCCTGATCGCCTTCCTGCTCTTCCTCATCTGGGACTTCGACGCGCCCTACAGCCGAGGCGTCGCGGCCACCGCGGAACCGTTCCTGATGCTCTTCCCCGGAGCTCACTGAGGGCCCCGCCGGGGTCCGCCGAGGGGTCCGCTGTCGAGCCAAGTGACGCCGATCGGGCTGCGGCCGGGCCTCGCGCGCTGCATTCTTCAGGGCATGACCCGATGGCAGACCCCGATCGTCGTCCATCCGCCCGCACCCGAAGGGGGTCGGCACGTGACCGTGCGCGGGCAGGCGGCCGGCCTCGCCCACGACGACGCGGACCTGACGGAGCTGCTGCGGCGGGCCGGGCTCGGCGAGGCGGATGTGACGCTCGACGACCCGCACCTCGTCGAGTGGCGGGGAGCGGGGCCGCACGTGTGGCACATCCACGGGTCCGACGAGGAGACCACGCGCCGGGACATCCCCTGACCGGCTCAGGCGCATGCCCCGTTCGCCCGACAGGGATAGCGCCCATACGGGGCATTATTTAGCGTTTCGGGCATCGAGGTGCTTGTCCCAAGCGAGCGGAACCGGTCCGCAGCTGCTCCTCGTGGACCCGGAGGAACCCTCATGCACGCGATACGCGCCGCTTCCGCCGCCGTGCTCTCGCTCACCGCTCTCGCCCTGGCCGCCCCCTTGGCCGCGGCCGGAGACTCCGAATCGTTCCAGGCCGGCGTCACGCCCAGGACCATCGCGGCGGGCGGACAGGTGACGCTGAACGTCAGCGGCTGCGCGAAGAAGACCACGGTGTCCTCCGGGATCTTCGACACCACGACCATCGGCAAGGGCAGCGGCTCACAGACCCGAACCGTCGACTGGGACGCCAAGCAGGGCGCGATCTACTCCGTGACGTTCGCCTGCAAACACGGTGCCACCCGCAACGTCGACCTGACGATCGCCGGCGGCAGGCCCGAACATTCGGTCGCCCCCAACCCCCCACCCGTCGACCACGGCGTCCGGGCCGGCGTCGGCGGCAGCATCGCCGGCTTCGATCTCCAGGAGATCGGTCTCGGTGCGGCGCTGATCACTGGCGCACTCGGCGGCGCGTACTACCTTGTGCGGCGCCGCACGGCCGACGACAACACCTGACAGACGTTCGAACGGGCCGGTGCCTCGAAGACCGCGTGGTCTTCGGGGTACCGGCCCGTTCACGTGCGCGGGCCCCGCGAAGGGGGGTCGGGGCCCGCGTGTCCGCCCCGCCGCTATGCCCTGCTCTCCGCGCGGCGACGCATCCAGAAGACGCCGCCGCCGATCAGCGCGGAGGCCACGAGCGCCCCGCCGATCGCCATGTCGGTGCTGGTCGCACCGGCCTGACTCGCGCCGCCCAGACCACCGCGCACCCCGCCGTGGATGACGGTGAAGGCCGCCGGCCTGGTCAGCGACGACCCGCCGCAGTTCACGGAGATGTCGTGCGCGCCGGGGCCGGCGTTCTCGTGCACGGTGGCGTTCGCGCTCGCCGTGGTGCCGCCGCCGGGGACCGGGGTGAAGTTCGCCGAGCCGAAGGCGTCCGACGTCGCCGTGCCGCCGGACGCGCACTTGCTCCCGTCGACCGTGACGGTGAGCTGGCCGCCGCGGGGGATGACGCTCGGCACGGCCGTGATGTTGGACGGGTCCGCCCAGGCCGACGCGGCAGGGGCGGCGAGGCCGACGGCGGCGACCGCGACGGCGGACACCGCCAGGGCACGGGTGGTACGCATGGAACTCTCCCGCGGAAGGCGTCCCCGGGGAGCGGCCCCGGGAATTTCGGCGAGAACGCCTCCCAGACGAACCCTCAGATGCCGTGCGCAGAGCCGCATTTCGGAAACCGCCGTCCTGGTGGGCCGACACACCGGGGGATTTCCGTACGAGCCGATATCACCGCAGGTCACGGGCGGTCAGAAATTTCCTGACGGCGGCGCCCCGGATGGCGCACCGACCCGCTGGACGGCCCCGCGCGGCGCCACCCGTTCGCCCTTGCCCCGTCGCTGGCCGCCCGCGGCCGACTTAGCGTTTTCGTACGCGCAACGGTCGCGGTCCCGCCGCCGCGGCCAGAGGGGATGAGCGAATGTCCGACGCAAGGCTCGCAGACGAGGAGCAGCCGAGAAAGCGTGCGCCGTGGGGCGTGATAGCGCTGGTGCTGCTGACCGGTCTCGCGTTGATCCGCAATGGCTCGGGGGAGTTCGACATCGGCCCGCCGCAACCCGCCTCGGCCGCCGCCGCGGACAGCCGCACACCCGCCTGGGCCACATCGAAGGCGCCCGAGCCGCTGCCGTTCTCGCTGGTGGAGCGGGTGCGGATTCCGGCGATCCGGGTGGACGCGCCCGTGACGCAGGTCGGTCTCGACGCGGAGGGCTGGGTGGACGCGCCGCCGCCCGGGGACCCGAATCTGGCGGGCTGGTTCACGGGGGCGGTCTCCCCCGGCGAGAAGGGCACGGCCGTCGTCGTCGGACACGTCGATAACCGGCAGGGCCCGGCCGTCTTCTACGGCCTGGGCTCTTTGAAGAAGGGCAATCACGTCGAGGTCCTGCGCAAGGACGGCAGGACGGCCGTCTTCGAGGTCTACGGGATCGAGGTCTTCGAGAAGTCGAACTTCCCCGGCCAGAAGGTCTACGCAGCCACCGGCGCACCGGAGTTGCGGGTCATCACCTGCGGCGGCGGCTTCTCCAGGGGAAGCGGCTACGCCGGGAACGTGGTGGCTTTCGCCCGCCTGGTCTCCGTGCGCTGAGGAGCGCGCGGCCCGGGCGGGCAGGGGTGCGGGGGATCTGTCAGATGCCGCGGCGGCGCGGGATCGTGATGCGGTAGCCGTCGTCGAGCAGCCGGGGCAGGTACGCGCGCAGGCCGGCGACGCTCTGCGCACGGTTGCCACCGGCGTCGTGGTTGAGGACGACGACGCCGGGCGCCGCGCCGTCGAGGACCCGGGAGACGATGGTGCCGGTGCCGGGGGTGGTCCAGTCGAGGGAGTCGACGGTCCAGGCGAGGGGTTCCATGCCGAGGTCGGCACCGAGCCGGAACGCCGCACCGTTCCAGGCTCCGTAGGGGGCTCTGAACCAGGCGGGCGGTTCGCCGACGGCGTCGTCGATGACCTCGCAGGTCCGCTCGATCTCGGGGCGCATCTGCGAGCGCGTCATCCGGTTCAGCTGCGGGTGGGTCCAGGTGTGGTTGCCGATGAGGTGGCCGTCGTCGGCCATCTCGCGCAGCAGGTCCTTGTTGTCGACGGCCATCTCGCCGCACACGAAGAACATCGCGCGCACGTCGTGCTTGCGCAGGATACGCAGGATGTGCGGTGTGTAGCGGGGGTCGGGCCCGTCGTCGAAGGTGAGCACCATGGCACGGTCGCCGTGCTCGAAATCCATGCTCAGGATCGGCTTGTGACGGGCTCTCAGCTTGGGCGGGGCGGCGCGCTGCGGCCCGTATCCGGCGATCGGCCGGAGTCGGTACGCCGACGGTGCGAGCGCGCGGGCGGCGGGCGGCCCCGCGGCGGGCGCGGCACTCGCACTCGCACTCGCGCCCGCGCTCGGCAAGGCGCTCGGCGGGGCACTCGTACGGCCGTCGGCGGCGCAGCCGGTGAGGGCGGCCACACCGACGGCGGTGAAGCCCCGCAGCACCGTCCGACGCCCGAAAAGCTTCTGATCGTTTTTCATGCTTTATGCGTCGCACGGTGTCGGCGGCGCCGCGCGCACGACCACCGGATGGGACGCGCGAAAGCACCCGTTCAGCGGCGCCCCTGCCCTCACCTGCGGGTTTCCGCTAACCTCTGCCCGTGAACGATCAGCAGCCACACCAGTTCGAACGCGGCACCGACGGCCCCAAGGTGATTGTGGTCGGGGTCGACGGCTCCGACTCCTCGTTCCGCGCGGCGGCGTACGCCGGGGGCCTGGCCAGACGACAGCACGCGCTTCTCGCCGTCGTCTATGTGCAGCCCGTGATGGCGGCCGGTGCCGCGCTCGGCGTCCCCGTGGCGGAGACGACCGACGAGATCGCCGAGGGGCTCATCGCGGAGATCCGGGAGTCCGCGGAGCGGGTGCGGGACATATACGACGTGCGCTGGGAGTTCCACACCTTCCGCGGCGATCCGTTCAACGGGCTGGTCACCGCCGCCGACGACCTGAAGGCCGACGCCGTCGTGGTCGGCGCCTCCGAGCAGGCCGGGCACCGCATCGTCGGCTCGGTCGCCGTCCGTCTGGTGAAGGCGGGGCGCTGGCCGGTCACCGTCGTGCCGTAGCCGGCGCGCCATCTCGCCTGGCGCGGCGTCTTCCGTGGCCGCCGCCACGGGTGCATCATGATCGGCCGTCAGCCGTCACGTCTGCGAAGAGGTGAGCTCATGGCCGTTCCCCGACTCCCGCGCCCGGGGCAGGGCGTACTGCGCCGCAAACCCATCGAACAGATCGAGGACACCGGGGGCGGGGCGGGCGGCGGACAGTCGCAGCTCACCCGCTCGCTGGGTCTCTGGCAGCTCACCGCGATCGGCGTCGGCGGCATCATCGGTGCGGGCATCTTCACGCTCGCGGGCACGGTCGCCAACGGTACGGCGGGCCCCGCGGTCCTGATCTCCTTCCTCATCGCTGGCATCGCGAGCGCGGCGGCCGCACTCTCCTACGCCGAGTTCGCCGGGCTCATCCCGAAGGCCGGGTCGGCGTACACGTACGGCTACGCGGTCCTCGGTGAACTCGCGGGCTGGTTCATCGGCTGGGACCTGCTCCTGGAGTACACGGCGATCGTCGCGGTCGTGGCGATCGGCATCTCGGGGTACTTCAGTTTCCTGCTCGGCGAGATGGGCCTGGACCTGCCGAAGTGGATGCTGGGCGCGCCCGGCACGGGCAGCGGTCACAAGGTCGACCTGTTCGCCGCGGCCCTGTGTCTGCTCATCGCGTACCTGCTGACTCTCGGCATCAAGAACGCGGCCCGCTTCGAGACGGTCGTCGTCGTCCTCAAGGTGCTCGTGGTGCTGCTCGTCATCGGTGTGGGCTTCTTCCACATCAACACGGGTCACTACAAGCCGTTCTTCCCGTTCGGGGTGAGCGGCGCGTTCACGGGGGCGGCGACCGTCTTCTTCGCGGTGTTCGGCTACGACGCCATGTCGACGGCGGCGGAGGAGTCCAAGGACGCGCAGCGCCACATGCCGAAGGCGATCCTCTACTCGCTGGCGATCTCGATGGTCCTGTACGTGCTCGCGTGCCTGGTCCTGACCGGTATGCAGGACTACAAGGACATCGACCCGGAGAGCGGGTTCTCGACCGCGTTCAAGTCGGTCGGCCTGAGCGGACTCGCGGATGTGATCGCGGTGGGCGCGATCATCGGCATCCTGACCGTCATGTTCACGTTCATGCTGGGTGTCACCCGGGTGTGGTTCTCCATGTCACGCGACGGTCTGCTGCCGAAGTGGTTCGCGAAGACCCACCCGACGCGGCACGTGCCGACCCGCGTGACGTGGATCGTCGGGGCCGCGTCGGCCGCCATCGCCGGTTTCCTGCCGATCGGCGAGGCAGCCGAACTGACCAACATCGGGATCCTGTTGGCGTTCGTCGTCGTGTGTGTCGCGGTGATCGTGCTGCGCTACCGGCAGCCGGAGCTGCCGCGCACGTTCCGCACACCGGGGATGCCCTTCGTGCCCGCGCTGGGTGTCGTCTTCTCGATCTGGCTGATCACGTTCCTGCAGTGGCAGACGTGGGTGCGGTTCGCCGTGTGGTTCGTGATCGGGCTCGGCGTCTACTTCGGGTACTCGTACAAGAGGTCGGAACTGGCGCGCGGCGACACCAGGACGTGAGCCGGACGGCGGCTCCTGGTCGACGAGGGTGGTCTTCGGGCGGACCACGCAGAACTCGTTCCCTTCCGGATCGGGCAGCACGGTCCATGACTCGCTTCCGCTCTGCCCGACGTCCGCCCGACGGGCGCCGAGTGCGAGGATCCGCTCGATCTCGGCCTCCCGGTCCGCCGCGGCGGACGTGAGGTCGAGGTGCAGGCGGTTCTTGACGGCCTTGCGGTCGGTCACCGGCATGAAGCAGATGCCCACCGGGGCGATCTCGTCCGGTCCGATCACGACCTCCCGTTCCCGCTCGGAGAGGATCCGCCAGCCGAGCACCCCGGCCCAGAACCGGGCCAGGGCGGGCAGGTCGTGGGCGTCGATGACGATGTGGTGCAGCGAAAGAGGCATGGCGGCCAGTGTGCCCGGGAAGCGGCTACTTCCCCATGGTGAGGCCGTCCTCGGCGGCGCCCCTGCTGAGGACGACCCGGCGGATCTGGTCCCGGATGCCGTGCAGATCGGCGCCCCGGTCGATGGCACGGTTCAGGTTCACCACCCGGTCGGAGCCGAGGTCGAACCACTCGGGGACGAACTCGGCCTTCTTCACCTGCCAGCGCTCCCCCGCACCGGCGGGCGGAGCGAAGGTGAAGCGGCCGATCGTGCCCATGTTGCCGCGCGCGTCCTGGGCGCCGTCGTAGTTGAACATCTCGCCGGCGATCTGATCGCCCATGCCGTAGATGATCCAGGTGCCGTTGACCTTCTCGTACGCCTGCGGGATGTGCGCGTGGGTGCCGAGGATCAGGTCGATGTCGGGGCGACCGTGCGTGCGGGACGCGGTGAGTTCCCTGCCGAGACTGAGCTGTTGGCCGTTCGGCTCGTCCTGCCACTCGGTGCCCCAGTGCAGCGAGACGACGACCACGTCGGCGCCCGCCTTCCGGGCGGCGCGGGCGTCGGCGAGGATGCGCTGACGCTCCATCAGGTTCACGGCCCAGGGCCGGCCTTTGGGCAGCGGATAGCCGTTCGTGTCGTAGGTGTAGGCGAGTTGGGCGACCTTGGCGCCGTTCGCGCGGAGCCAGGCCGGGCCACGCCCCTCTGCGGCGGTGCGCCCCGAGCCCGTGTGCTTCACCCCGGCGCGGTCGAGAGCGCCCAGAGTGCGGGCGATGCCTGCGGCGCCGTCGTCGAGGGTGTGGTTCGAGGCCGTGGAGCAGGAGTCGTAGCCGGTGGCTTTCAGGGCCACGGCGATCTGCGGTGGGGACTTGAACGCCGGGTAGCCGCTGTAGTCACCGTTCGCGCCGTACACCGTCTCCATGTGACAGATCGCCAGGTCCGCTCCGGACACGACCGATCTGGCACCTGCGAGCATCGGGCCGAAGTCGTAGCCGTGGCCGCCCGCGTCCGCATGGGCCCTGTCGATGATCGAGGTGTGCGGCAGCACGTCGCCTGACGCGACGAGTGTGAAGTCACGGGACGCCGGAGGGCCGGGCCGGGCGCCGGTCGTTCCCGTTGCCGAGGGCGTACCCGGCGGGCGGGCCGGTCCGTCGGCGGGGCCGGCGCAGCCCGCGCCGAGTCCGATCGCGGCGGCCACGAGGACCACCGCCGCTGTCCGCCGCGTCCGGCGCGTACTCCGTGTCATCGACCAGGCTCCCTGGGAGTCGCGACCCTCGAAAGGGTGCATATCGGTAGGATTTTCGCATTACGCATCCATGTACGAGCGAGAGGCGGAGTCAAGGCTCCATACCGGGTACGCCCCTGAATGGGCGTCACCCCGCTGCTCCACTCGGCCCGTTCACCGCACCGCTCGTCGAGGGCATCGACCGCCTGCCGCAGAGCCGCGCGCGTCCCCTGGGCGGACGCGGCGGCCTGCGTTGCCATACGCGCATGACGACGGCGCTGACGAGATCCACGACACCGGAGGAGGACCTCGCCGAGGTCCAGCGGGAGCACGGCGGGCCCTTGTTCTCGTTCCTGCTGCGCCTGTGCGACGGGGACCGGCAGCGGGCGGAGGACCTGGTCCAGGAGACGTATGTACGGGCCTGGCAGCATCCGGAGGCGCTCGACTCCCCCTACGAGTCGTTGCGGCCCTGGCTCTTCACGGTCGGCCGGCGCCTCGCCATCGACGCCCGGCGCGCGCGGCTCGCCCGGCCCGCCGAGGTGGGCGACGCGGTTCTGGAGAACGCGCGGGTCTGCGCCGACCACGCCGAGCGGTCCACGGCCGCGCTCGACGTGCGGGAAGCAGTGGCGACTCTCAGCCAGGAGCACCGGGCCGTGCTATTGGAGGTCTACTTCAAGGGCGCGAGTGTGGCGGAAGCCGCAGGAGCACTCGGCATTCCCGCGGGTACCGTGAAGTCCCGCGCGTACTACGCGTTGCGGGCGTTACGGAGGGTACTTCCGGGCTACGCGCCTGACCTGCGATGAAACTGTGGGTCGGGTCAAGCATCGGTAAAGCGCCTTGCTCAGCGTGGTGGTTTCTCGGTTGAGTAATCCGCTGTCCTCCCCGGTGAGTTGGGCGGGTGGGGGTCCGGGGGCCGCGAGACGCACCGACCGGAGGAAGGCAGGAAAGGATGTTGCACGAGAGCCAGGGCGGTGCTTCGGGCGCCGACGGCGGTGAACTCGTCGTTCCCATGGCGTGGTTGTACGCCGAGTACATCGCGGACGAGCTGCTGCGTACCGGGGATCTGATGCCCCCCACCTCTTTTGAGTTCCGGGCCGGGCGCGACGCGCTCGCCCTGACGATTTTCCTCTCCGACGCGGACGACGAACTGTCCGGGATCCGGGTGATCTCGCAGCTGGACATGTGGTCGTCGCTGACGGCGTACGACCAGCCGTGGCAGTCGTGGGTACGGGCGCGCTTCGCGGAGCGGGAGGAGCGCTCGGGCGGCGCCGGGTGCCGCCCGCCCGATCTGGAGCTCGCCGCCGTCGCGTGGCGATGGCTGGAGGAGACCGAGTTACTCGCGCCGGATCTGGACGCCGTGCCGGTGCCGGACGAGGAGAACGGGCCGCAGGTGTGGACCCCGGCGTGGCAACTGGGGCTTCCGCTTGGGCACTTGGCCATCCATCTGTTCTGAAGGAGACCGGCTGTCCTCAAGGCGCGTACACGCCTGCCCGGTACTTCGGGATACGGATGGTGATCTTCGTGCCCGCGCCGATCCCCGTCTCGATCACCAGACCGTAGGCGTCGCCGAACACCTGCCGCAGGCGTTCATCCACGTTCGAGAGGCCGATGCCGTGCGAGGCGCCGCCCTCGCCGCGCAGGATCCCCCGGAGTTCCTCCGGGTCCATGCCCACACCGTCGTCCTCGATGACCACTTCGGCCTCGGCGCCCGCGTCCCTCGCCCCGATGGTGATGCGGCTGCGGGCCACCGCGCCCTCCAGGCCGTGTTTGACCGCGTTCTCGACGAGGGGCTGCAGGCACAGGAAGGGCAGCGTGACCGGAAGGACCTCCGGGGCGATCTGCAGGGTGACGGAGAGGCGGTCGCCGAAACGGGCGCGGACCAGGGCCAAGTACTGGTCGATGGAGTGGAGTTCGTCGGCGAGCGTGGTGAACTCGCCGTGCCGCCGGAACGAGTAGCGGGTGAAGTCGGCGAATTCCAGGAGGAGTTCGCGGGCCCGTTCGGGATCAGTGCGGACGAACGAGGCGATCGCCGCGAGGGAGTTGAAGATGAAGTGGGGTGAGATCTGCGCCCGCAGCGCCTTGATCTCGGCCTCGATGAGGCGCGTGCGGGAGCGGTCGAGCTCGGCGAGTTCGAGCTGGACCGAGACCCAGCGGGCCACCTCGTCCGTGGCCCGCGCCAGGACCGCGGACTCGCGGGGCGCGTAGGCGACCACCGCGCCCAGGACGCGGCCGTCGGCGACCACCGGGGCCGCCACCGCCCAGCGCAGCGGGCAGTCGACGTCCGAGCAGCCGCAGTCGAACGCGGCGGAACGCCCGCCGGCCAGGACGGGGACGAGCCGGTCCATGACGTGCTCGGCGTGCTGCTGCTCGGACGAGCCGTCCCAGGCGAGGACCGTCGAGCGGTTGGTCAGGGCCAGGGCGTCCGTGCCGAGCAGGGTACGCAGGCGGCGGACGGACTTGCGGGCCGTGTCCTCGGTGAGGCCGGCGCGCAGGGCCGGGGCGGCGAGCGAGGCGGTGTGCAGGGTTTCGAAGGTGGCGCGCTCCACCGGGGTGCCCACGTCGCTGCGGCCCGCGGGGTGGGCGGTGCGTCTGCCGACGAGGAACCCGGCCGCCAGGAGGACCGGGCAGAGGGCGAGGAGGGTCGCTGTGACGGTGCCGCTCATATGTGATCGCCTCCCGTCGTGGGCGGGGAGGGCGGCTTGCGGGTTGTCGTGGGTTGCTCGCGCAGTTCCCCGCGCCCCTTCAGGGCGCCGGACCACAGGGTCTCCGGGAGGTGGAGGCGGGTGATGGTGGCCGTCGTGTGCGGCGGGATCGCGTCCGGGGTGGCGAGCGAGACCAGGATCATGGCCAGGAAGCCGACAGGGACCGACCAGACCGCCGGCCAGGCGAGCAGCGTGTGCAGCCAGCCGTCCGTGGCCACCCCGGCCACCGTCGCCGTCACCGCGACGAACGCGGAGCCGCCGCCCAGGAGGAGTCCGGCCAGGGCGCCGGGCGGGGTGAGGCGGCGCCACCAGATGCCCAGGAGGAGGAGCGGGCAGAAGGAGGACGCCGAGACCGCGAAGGCCATGCCGACCGCGTCCGCCACCGGGACGCCGTCCACCAGGAGCGCGGCGGCCAGCGGCACCGCCATCGCCAGCGCGACGCCGAGCCGGAAGTGGCGTACCCCGCGCGCCGGAAGGACGTCCTGGCTGACCACCCCGGCCACCGCCATCGTCACTCCGGACGCCGTCGAGAGGAACGCCGCGAACGCGCCGCCCGCCACCAGGGCGCCGAGCAGATCGCCCGCCACGCCGTGCACGACGAGGCCGGGCAGCAGCAGGACCGTGGCGTCGGCGTCGTGGGTGGCGGTGAGCCCGGGGGCGTACAGGCGGCCCAGCCAGCCGTAGAGCGGCGGCAGCAGGTAGAACGTGCCGATCAGGGCCAGGACCACCACCGTGGTGCGGCGGGCCGTGCGGCCGTTCGGGCTCGTGTAGAAGCGGACGACGACGTGCGGCAGGCCCATCGTGCCGAGGAACGTCGCCACGATCAGACCGTACGTGGCGTAGAGCGGGTGGTCGGCGCGGCTGGTGGCCAGGGGCCGGCCGGCTCCGGCGCCCACCGAGGGCAGGTCGCCCGGTGGCATGGAGTCCGCCGGGCCGCTGCCCCGCCACGCCAGCAGCAGGAAGAACGCGGGGACCAGGAGGGCCGTCAGCTTCAGCCAGTACTGGAAGGCCTGCACGAAGGTGATCGAGCGCATGCCGCCCGCCGCCACCGCGAGCACCACCACCGTGGCGACCAGCGCGCCGCCGAACCAGCGCGGCGCCCCGGTGAGGATCTGCAACGTCAGGCCCGCGCCCTGGAGTTGGGGCACCAGATACAGCCAGCCCGCGCCGACGACGAACAGACTGACCACGCGGCGGACCTGGCGGGACTCCAGGCGGCCCTCGGCGAAGTCGGGCAGCGTGTACGCGCCCGAGCGGCGCAGCGGCGCCGCGACGAAGACCAGCAGGACCAGGTAGCCCGCGGTGTAGCCGACCGGGTACCAGAGCATGTCGGGGCCGTGCACCAGGACGAGACCCGCGATGCCGAGGAAGGACGCGGCCGAGAGGTACTCGCCACTGATCGCCGCCGCGTTGAGGCGGGGCCCGACCGTGCGCGAAGCGACGTAGAAGTCGGAGGTCGTCCGGGAGATGCGCAGGCCGAACCCGCCGATGAGGACGGTGGCGAGGACGACGACGGCCACCGCGGGGATCGCGTACGCCTCGTTCACGGCGCTCCGCTGTCGCGGCCGCGGACCAGGTCGGCGAAGTCGCGCTCGTTGCGCTCGGCGCGCCGCACGTACCACCATGCGACGAGGACGAGGAACGGGTAGCAGCCGACGCCGAGGACGAGCCATTCGACGGTCGTGTTGCGCAGGGCGCCGAAGAACAGCGGCAGGACGGCGACGGGCAGCGCGAGGACCGCGAACGCGGCTGCTGCCGCCCGGAGTTGGCTGCGCATGAGCGAGCGGACGTAGGCGGCTCCGAGCGGCGTCTGTTCGTCGATCTCGCCCTGGGTGCGCAGGCCGGGCAGACCGGGCGCGCCGTGCACGGTGCGCGGCTCGCCGGTCACCACCTGCCGCCGTGGTTCGGACACGGGCGGAGTGTAGGCAGGCGCGCGCCGCCAGTGGAAGGGGGGGGCTGGTCAGCCGCCTGCCCGCCGCATCAGCAGCTCCCGTACGCGGCTGGCGTGCCGACGGCTCACCGCGATCTCGGCGCGGCCGACCCGCACGGTCATCCCTCCCCCGTCCAGCCGGAGTTCGTCGATGCGGTGCAGGGAGACCAGGTGGCTGCGGTGGACGCGGACGAAGCCGAGCGGCTGCCAGCGTTCCTCGAGGGTGGTCAGCGGGATGCGGACCAGGTGGCCGGCGCCGTCCACCGTGTGCAGCCGGGCGTAGTCGCCCTGCGCCTCCGCGTACGTAATGTCGGAGACGGCCACGAGCCGGGTCACGCCGCCGAGTTCGACGGGGATGCGGTCGGCGACGGTGGCCGGCGGCGGGGCGCTGGCCGCGCGTTCGGCGACGCGGCGGACGGCCTCGGCGAGCCGTTCGCGACGGACCGGCTTGAGCAGGTAGTCGACGGCCTTGAGGTCGAAGGCCTGCACGGCGAAGTCCTCGTGGGCGGTGACGAAGACGACCAGGGGCGGGCGGGCGAAGCCGCCGAGCAGGCGTGCCACGTCGAGCCCGGTCAGGCCCGCCATCTGGATGTCGAGGAAGAGCACGTCGATCGCGCCGTCACCGTTGGGGCCGCCGGGGCCGTCCTCCAGGGCGCGGCCGATGCGGCGCAGGGCGTCGGTGGCGTCGGTGGCGCCCTCCGCGCTGCGGACACGCGGGTCCGCGCGCAGCAGATAGAGGAGTTCGGCGAGGGCGGGTTCCTCGTCGTCGACGGCCAGTACACGCAGCATGCGGCGGAGTGTAATCGGCTGGTCGCTTGAGTGAATCGGGCGCCGGGTGCGTACCGGTGGGCGAGAGCGGGAGGAACGCATGAGGTCCCTGGAACGGCATCGCGACGCCGGCGCCTACGCGCTGGGGGTCCTGGACGCGACGGAACGGTCTCGCTTCGAGGACCATCTCCTGAGGTGTCCGGTGTGTGCGGAGCGTTTGAGTGAACTCGGCCCCGCCGCAGGTGTGTTGGGTGTGTACGCGCGGGTGACGCCTCGTCGCGTCGAGCTGTTCGCGCGGCCCGCGCCGACCTTGGTGGAGCGCGCCGTCGACCGCCTCGCGGCGCTGCACCGCGCGGCCCGTCGGCGGCAGTGGGGCACGGCTGTCGCGGCGGTGCTGCTGCTCGGCGCGGCCGGACAGGGCGCCACGCTGCTCGCGGCGGACGGGAGCGCGGGCGGGGACGGGGGCGGCCACCCTGCGGCGCTCACGCTGCGCGGCCGGGACCCGGCGACCGGGGTGGTCGCGACGCTCTCCGCGGACGGCCGGGAGTGGGGTACGCAGGTAGGTCTCGACGTACGTGTGCCGGGTGGGCCGCGGGTGTGCGAACTGGTCGCGGTGGGCCGGGACGGCGGCGAGCAGACGGTGGCGAGCTGGGCGGTGCGGAGCGACCGGACCGAAGTGCAGGGCGGCGCCGCGGACCGGCCCGAGGAGATCCGGCGGTTCGAGGTGCGGGCGACGGGCGGCGAACGGCTGCTGGCCCTGCCGGTGTCCGGACGCGACGACCGGCGGTGAAGCGGTGGCGGCTGTTCCAGGAGCCGCGGTCTCCGCTATTTCAGGAGCCGTGACATCCGCCGGTCCGCGAGCGGCTTACCGCCCGTCTGGCACGTCGGGCAGTACTGCAGGGAGCTGTCGCTGAAGCTGACCTCGCGGATCGTGTCGCCGCACACAGGGCAGGCCTCGCCGGTCCGCCCGTGGACGCGCAGGCCGCTCTTCTTCTCGGACTTCAACCGCCCGGCGGCGACCCCGCGCGAGCGCTCCACGGCGGCCGTGAGCGTGCCGCGCAGCGCCTCGTAGAGCACCTGGACGTCCTCGGGCGTCAGCGACGCCGCCAGCTTGAACGGGGACATCCGGGCGACGTGCAGGATCTCGTCGCTGTAGGCGTTGCCGACACCCGCGATCAGCGACTGGTCGCGCAGCGCGCCCTTGATGCGGCGCCGCTCCCCGCCGAGCAGCTTCGCGAACGCCGCCTCGTCGAAGCCGTCGGCGAGCGGGTCGGGGCCGAGGCGGGCGATGCCGGGTACGTCATGGGGATCCTGGGCCACGTAGACGGCCAGCTTCTTCGTCGTGCCGGCCTCCGTGAGGTCGAAGCCCGCGCCGGTCTCCAGCGCGACGCGCAACGCGAGCGGCCCCTTGCCGGGCTTCGGCGGGCCGTCGGGCAGCCGGTCCTTCCAGTGCAGCCAGCCCGCGCGGGCCAGGTGGGTGACGAGGTGCGGGCCGCCCGTGTCTCCGTCGCCGGCGGTGCCCGTACCGATGTCGAGGAACTTGCCGTGCCGCGCCACGGACGTCACCGTGCGGCCCTCCAGGGCGGTGAGCGGCGGGTCGTACGTCTTCAGGACGCTGATCGCGACCGGCAGGACGCGGATGATGTCGTGCCCCACCAGGTGCTCGGTGAGGAAGTCCTTCAGCGCTTCGACCTCGGGCAGTTCCGGCATACGTCCAGGGTGCCATCACAGCGGCCGCCCCACAGATCGGCGGGCCCGGCTGCGCAGCCGGGCCCGCCGATATCTCCGAGAACAGGCGCTAGTGGCGCGGCCCGTTCTTGCCGTCACCGGGCATCTGCTTCCGGTCGGCCTCGGGGGTGTCGTACTCGATCTTCTCCTTGCGGACCGTGTCGGAGATCTCGTCGGTCTCGGTGACCTTCTCGGTCTCCAGCCGGACCCGCTCGACCGGGACGGTCTCCTTGCGGACCACCGCCCGCTCCGCGTGCAGCGTCACTTCGGCCTCGGCCTCGCCGATGTTGGCGCGCGCGGTCTTGTCGCCCTCACGGATCGGCTCGCGCACCACGCGGACCTCCTCGTGCGAGACGGGGACGGAGGTCGTGACGTTCTCCGTCTCGACCACCTTGCGCAGGTGGGCCTGGCCGACCTCCTGCTCTTCCGTGCCGACGCGCAGCCGCTCCTCGGAGCGGATCATCTCGTCCTTGCGGTCGGTTCCGGCGCCGGAACGCATGGCGGGCTCGCGCGACCCGGCAGCGGCGTGCCGCCCCTGCTGCGCGTCGCCGCCCATGCCCATGCCCGCCGCGGCGGCCGTACCGGTGGCGGCGGTGCCACGCGTACCGGCCGTGCCCTGGCGTCCGGCGTTGCCGCCGGGAGCCGCGGACGGCCCGGACATGCCGTAGTGCGCGTAGAGCTCCTGCTTCTCGGTCTGGTCGAGGTGCTGGTCGGCATCGACGCGGGGCGCGTCCTTGACCGCCTCCTTGGTGTACGCCACCTTCAGCGTGTCGTCCTCGCGGCTGGCTCCGGCCAGCGGCACGAAGCTCTCCTTCATGCCGAAGAGGCCTGTCTTCACCGTCACCCAGTCGGCACGACCCGTCGTGTCGTCGAGGTAGACCCGCTCAACGCTGCCGATCTTCTCTCCGGTGCGGTCATACGCCGTGAGTCCCACGAGGGCATCGGGGGTGTTGAAGGTTTCGCCCTGCGTCATGCGTGATCACTCCCTCCGGAACATGGGGGCGAACGGGGGTCGCCGCTTCGACCATGTGCCACGTACCCATCGCGCCGCCTGACGCGACTCCGTGCAACAAGGGGCTTCACTGCCTGTAGCCACAGCGCCCGGAGTGACCTGCGTTACCCGTGCGGCAGAGCGGGTGTGGCCGTCCTGGAGGCGTTGACGAGGCATGGGCCGTACGGGTGAATGGTTGTGGTCTACTACTCGTCCGCTGCCGGCCCGCCGCCGCGTGGGAGATCCTGATGTACGTGACCGAACCGCCCGGCAGATATCACCTCAGCCTCACCATCGACGGCGAGCACGTCCTCGACGGCTGGTGGGACGACCCCGACACGGCCGACCGGAAGTTCGACGGCATGGAGAAGGAGCACGAGGCGAACGCCGGCGCGCGCCTGCTCCTGACCGAGTGGGACGACGGCCGGGAGTGGCCACTGCGCGCATGGCCGCTCCCGGCCGGGTGAGTCCGGCTCACGCCGCCGTGCGGGCGGGGACGACGAACTCGCACCACACGCACTTGCCGCCGCCGCGCGCCTCCACGCCCCAGACGTCGGCGAGCCGGTCGACGAGGAGCAGGCCGCGCCCCGAGACGCCGGACTCACCGGCCTCCCGGCGGCGCGGCAGTGCGCTGGAGGAGTCCTCCACGTCGACCCTCAGCCGCCGGTCGGGGCCGGTCAGCACCCGCAGCGTGACGATGGCCGGGCCGTCGGTGTGCATCAGGGCGTTGGTGATCATTTCGTCGGCGACGAGTTCGATCTCGTCGGCGCGTTCGCGGGCGCCCCAGGCGCGGACGGCCGCGCGGATCATGTGCCGGGCGGCGCTGAGCGCTTCCGGATCGCCGGGCGGCACGTGCTCGGTGAGGCGGCCACCGCTCTGCGGGGCACCTGCTCGCCGGCGGCGCAGGAGCAGCAGCGCCACATCGTCCTCGCCGCCGCGTTCGTCGACGGACGCGCACAGCCGGTCGGCGAGCCGGTCGAGGTCGGCGGGGCTCGCGCCGATCAGCGCGGTCAGAGCGTGCAGGCCGTCGTCGAGGTCGGTACCCGGCTGCTCGACGAGGCCGTCCGTGCACAGCAACAGGGTCTGTCCCGGGTCGAGTTCGGCGGTGGTCACCGGGTATTCGAGCCGCCCGAACTCGGCGGACAGGCCGAGCGGCAGACCGCCGTCGACGGGCAGTCTGCGGGCGGTGCCGTCGGCCAGGCGGAGCAGCGGGTCGAGGTGTCCGGCGCGCACGATCTGCACGACGCCGGTCGACAGGTCCGCCTCCGCGTACAGACAGGTCGCGAAGCGTTCGGTGTCGAGTTCGTGGAGGAAGACGGAGGCGCGGGCCATGACGGTCGCGGGGGTGTGGCCCTCGGCGGCGTACGCGCGGAGCACGATGCGCAGCTGGCCCATGACGGCGGCGGCGTGCGTGTCGTGCCCCTGGACGTCGCCGATCACCGCGCCGACGCGGCCGCCGGGCAGCGGGATCACGTCGTACCAGTCGCCGCCGATGTCGCGTCCCTGGGACTGATCGGAAGCGGCCCGATACCGTACGGCGATGTCGGCGCCCGGCACGGACGGAATGGTGCGCGGCAGCATCGCCTGCTGCAGGCCCTGGGCGAGGTCCTTCTCCTGCTCGTAGAACATGGCGCGCTGCAGGCTCTGCGCGATGCTGCTGCCGAGGGCCAGGAGCACGTTGCGCTCGGACTGCGTGAAGCCCTTGCGGTCGTGGTAGAGCAGGCCGACGGCGCCGATGGGCCGGGCCTGCGCGATGAGCGGCAGGTAGGCGGCCGAGCGGATGCCGAGGTGCGTGATGTGCGGCCACAGGACCGGGTAGGACGCGGCGAAGTCCTCGGGCGACTCGATGAAACGGGGCTTGAGGGTGCTCACCACCTCCCCCATCGGGTACGGGTCGTCGACGCGGGTGATGTGCGTGCCGGGCACGAAGCTGCCGGCGGGACCTTCGGCGACCAGGTGGATCCGGCCGGCGCGGACCACGCCCATGACGAAGCTGGTCGCGCCGAGATGCTCCACGCCGTGCGTCTCGCGCAGTACGTCGATGACCTCGTTGACGGTGCGGGCGTGTGCCAGGGCGGCGGTGGTGCTCTGTACGACGCTGGTCTCGCGGCGCCGGATCGCCTCGCGGGCCGCGCGCTCGTGCTGCACGGTGGCGTCGTTGAGCTCGTCGGTGGCGTCGCGCACGATGCCGACGATGCGGCGCGGGCGGCCGGTCTCGTCGCGGCGGATGTAGCCGCGGGTGTGGGTCCAGCGCAGCTCTCCCGCACGGGTGCGGATGCGGAAGTACGCGCCGTAGTTCTCCTCGCCGCTCTTGAGCGCCTGGGAGACGATCGCGTCGAGGCGGCTGCCCTCGCCGGGCGGGACGCGCAGAGCGAGGGTCTCGGGGCGGTCGTCGTACTCCTCGGGCAGGACGTCGAAGACGTCGTGGGCGTTGGCGTCCATGTGCATCAGGCCGGAGACGAGGTCCCATTCGAAGCCGCCCATGCGCAGGCCGCGCCCGTACGCCTCCAGAAATCCGCGCGGGGACTCGTCCGGGCTCTCCCCACCGGGGGGATCGCCGGGCTCCTCGCCTCCCCCGCTACCCGCGTCCATAGGGCCACGCTAGGCGCAGCTCCAAGGGGCCGCATGCGGGAGAAGAGTCTCCCGCAGCCGGTCGAGGAGGGCCCGCGCGGCGGGGCTGGACGGGCCGGCGGCGCGCCGGGCGAGGGCCACACGGGCGCGGGCCCCGGGGTCCGTCAGCGGCAGCGCGCGTACACCCATGCCGGCGGCCTGCGCCTCGGAGAGTTCGGGCAGCACGGCCACCCCGAGGCCACGCGCCGCGAACCGGGCGAGCAGCAGCGGGGTCGCCGCCTCGAAGGCGACGCGGGGTGTGAAGCCGGCCTCGGCGCAGCTCCTCTCCAGGACGCCGCGCACCCCGGTGCCGCGGGGCAGGCTGATCAGGCGGCGGTCGGCGAGCGCGGCGAACGGCACGCGGGGGTGCTCGGCGAGCGGGTCGTCGAGGGGCACGACCGCCACGAGCGCGTCGTCGACGACGATCTCCCAGGTGAGACCGGGCGGCGGGGTCGCGTCGGCGACACCGACCGCCGCGATGTCGAGGTCGCCGCGGTGCAGCGCGGTCAGCATCCGTTCGCTGCTGTCCTCGGCGACGGCGATCTCGACGTGCGGGTGGGCGTCGTGGAAGGCGGCGAGCAGCCCGGCGATGTCGAAGGCCTCGGCGGCGGCGCCGGTGACCAGGCCCAGCGTGACGTGGCCGCGCAGCAGTCCGGAGTATTCCTCGACGGTGGCGCGCAGGTCGGCTGTCGCCGCCAGGGCGGCCCGCGCGTACGGCAGGACGGCGGCGCCGACGGCGGTCGGGGTGACGGTGCGGCCGGTGCGGTCAAGGAGCGGCTCGCCCAGTTCGCGCTCCAGCTGCTTGATCTGGGCGCTGACCCCGGGCTGGGCGAGGTGGAGGCGCGCCGCGGCGCGCGTGAAGTTGGCCTCTTCCACGACGGCGACGAAGTACTGGAGTTGCCGGAGTTCCATAACCATTGATTCTAGGAGCGACCACTTTCCGCTCTTGGACTTATCGCCGGGTCCGCTTCAGGGTGGGGAGCATGCCGACGACGACACGGACCGAAGCGGTGCGGCTCAGGGCGGTCATCTCCGCCGAGCGGCGTGAACTGGCGGATATGCTCGGGGAGTTGAGCGAGGCGCAGTGGGACGCGCCGAGTCTCTGCTCGGGCTGGCGGGTGCGGGAGGTCGCCGCTCATATGTCGATGGGGTTCCGGCTGTCGCTGCCCAGGACGCTGGCCGAACTGGGGCGCTCGGGCGGGCGGCTGCACCGGATGACGGACCGGGTGGCGCGGCGGGACGCGGCCGCGCTGACGCCCGCTGAACTGGTCGCCGCGCTGCGGGACAACGCCGGGCATCCGTGGACGCCGCCGGTCGGCGGGCTCACGGCGGCACTCGGCCATGACGTGGTGCACGGTCTCGACATCACCACCGCGCTCGGCCTCGACCGGCGGGTACCGGCCGAGCGGCTGCGGCTCGTCCTCAATGGTGTCGACGCGCGCTCCCTGAAGTTCTTCGGGGCCGGGCTCGACGGGGTGCCCCTGCGTGCCACGGATCTCGACTGGTCGCTCGGGGCGGGCACGGCCGAGCCGCTGGAGGCGCCGGCGCAGGAGCTCGTGCTGCGGGCCTTCGGCAGACGGTTGCCCGGCTGAGCTCCGCCGGTCCGGGATCGGGGCGCGCCGCGGCCGACTCATGACCTTGCCGGGCGCGCTGCCCCACACTGAGGGCGTGAACTGGTTCGGCAGCGGTGATTACTGGCTGAGTCGCCTGGTGTTCCAGCGCGGTCTGGCGGCGGTGTACCTCGCCGCGTTCGTCGGGGCCGCCCTGCAGTTCCGGGCCCTGATCGGGGAGCGCGGCATGCTGCCGGTGCCGCGGTTCCTGGCGCGGGTGCCGTGGCGGCGGGCGCCGACGCTGTTCCGGCTGCGCTATTCGGACCGGTTCTTCGCGGTGTGTGCGTGGGCCGGGGCCGTGCTCGCCGTGGCGCTGCTCGCGGGCGCCGACGGGCTGCTGCCGCTGTGGGGCGCGATGCTGCTGTGGCTGGCGCCGTGGGTGCTGTACCTGTCGATCGTGAACGTCGGCCAGACCTGGTACGGCTTCGGCTGGGAGTCCCTGCTCCTGGAGGTCGGCTTCCTCGCGGTGTTCCTCGGCAACGACGAGGTGGCGCCCCCGGTCCTCGTCCTGTTCCTGCTGCGGTGGGTGCTGTTCCGCCTGGAGTTCGGCGCGGGACTGATCAAACTCCGCGGCGACGCGTGCTGGCGGAACCTGACCTGCCTGTACTTCCATCATGAGACGCAGCCGATGCCAGGACCGCTGAGCTGGTTCTTCCACCATCTGCCGCGGCCGCTGCACCGGATGGAGGCGGCGGCGAACCACGTGACCCAACTCATGCTGCCTTTCCTCCTGTTCACCCCCCAGCCGGTCACCACGGCAGCGGCCGCACTGATGATCGTCACCCAGCTGTGGCTGATCCTGTCGGGCAACTTCGCGTGGCTGAACTGGCTGGCTGTCGTGGTCGCCGTCGCCGCCCTCGACCTGAGACCGCTGCACGCGCACCGCGATCTGCCCGCGGCCCCGCTCTGGTACGAGATCGTCGTCCTGGCACTGACAGCACTGGTGGCGGGCCTGAGTTGGCGGCCCACGCGGAATCTGCTGTCCCGACGGCAGTCCATGAACCGGTCGTACGACTCGCTGCACCTCGTCAACACGTACGGGGCGTTCGGCACGGTCGGCCGGATCCGGCAGGAGATCGTCATCGAGGGCACGACCGACACGGCGCCGGGGCCCGAATCCGATTGGCAGGCCTACGAGTTCAAGGGCAAGCCGGGCGATCCGCGCCGACTGCCGCGCCAGTTCGCGCCCTACCACCTGCGGCTCGACTGGATGATGTGGTTCGCCGCGCTGTCACCCGCGTATGCCCGCCCATGGTTCGACGGGCTCGTCGAGCGGCTCCTGGAGGGCGACAGGGACACGCTGCGGCTGCTGCGTCACTGCCCCTTCCCGGACGCGCCGCCCGCCCACATCCGGGCCCGTGTGTACCGCTACCGGTATACGACGTGGCGCGAGCTGCGGGCGACGGGGGCGTGGTGGGAGCGGACCTATGTGCGGGAGTTTCTGGCACCGACCCGGCTGAGGTAGACGCGTCGGGCTGTCCGGGCGAACACATCCTCGTCCAGCCCTCCCACCAACTCCACTGCTGCTTCCAGCACTTGGGCGTACGTCGCCACGAGCGTGCACACCGGCCAGTCCGAGCCGAACATCACGCGGCCCGGACCGAACGCGTCCAGGACCGTGTCCGCGTAGGGCCGCAGCGCCCCGACGGTCCAGGTCGCCCGGTCGGCCTCGGTGACCAGACCGGAGAGCTTGCAGAAGGTGTTGGGCAGGTCCGCGAGCGCACGGACGTGCGAGCGCCAGGGTTCCAGCTCGCCGGAAGCGATCGGCGGCTTGCCCAAGTGGTCGAGGACAAAGGTGAGTTCGGGGTGCGCGGCGGCCGCCTTGACACAGCCGGGCAGCTGGTGCGGGAGCACGACCAGGTCGTAGACGAGTCCGGCCTCGGCGAGCGTCGTCAGGCCCCGGCTCACGTCCGGGCGGAGCAGCCATTCGGGGTCGGGCTCGCCCTGGACCTGGTGCCGGATGCCCACCAGGTGCCGACCGCAGGGGAGTTGACGCAGCACGGCGAGGGTTTCGGCCACGTCGGGGCGGGTCAGATCGGTCCAGCCGACGACGGCCGCGACAAGTTCGCTGCGCTCGGCCAGGGCGAGGAACTCGGGGGTCTCCCCGGCGACGGTGACGGTCTGCACGAGGACGGTGGCCGCCACGCCCGCCGCCCGCGCGTCGGGGGCGAGGTCGTCGAGGGTGAAGTCCCTGCGGATCGGCGCCAGTTCGGGTCCGGTGATCCAGTCCTGGTCGCGGACGGAGAGGTCCCAGACGTGGTGGTGGGCGTCGATGATTCCCGTGCGCGCCATCGCGGCTCCCGTGCGCGGGGCCGTCATGGCAGCTCCCACACCACGGGCAGGCCCGCTCCGGCGCCGTCGGCCGAGTAGTCGTGCGCGACGTCGAGGAGTTCGTCCATCCGGGCCTGCCAGGCGATGTTCACCGGGAGCTTCTCCAGCTCCGCGAGCATCCGGGAGTAGTCCTCGCACTCCAGGACGTGGAACAGGTCCGTGCCGCTGCGCCAGATCGTCCACCGGGTGGCTCCGGCCGCGCGGATGGCGGCCACCAGTTCGGCGGGGACCTCGCGGTGCACCGTCTCGTACTCCTCGACGCGGTCGGCGCGGACTGTGGTGTGCAGGGCGACTCTCACGCGCTCTCTTTCTGTTCGGGGGTGGGCACGTCGGCGGCGAGCAGGTTCCGTTCGCGGGCCTCGGCCCAGAAGTCGGCGGGCACGGGTGCCGCGAACTGCTCGGCGGTGTCGATGACTTCGGCCACCGACCGGGTGCCGACGAGGACGCCGGTGACGGCCGGGTGTCCGAAGGGGAAGGCGAGCGCGGCGGCGCGCAGCGTGGTGCCGTGCCGCTCGGCCAGCTTCTTGAACTTCAGGGCTCGGGAGACGACCTCGGCCGAGGCGAGGGCGTAGTCGAAGGTGCCGCCCTGTTTCGGGTCGGCGAGCAGCCCCGAGTTGAAGACGCCGCCGATGACGACGGAGACGTCCCGCGCTGCCGCCTCGGGCAGCAGGTGGGGCAGGGCCCGCTGGTCGAGCAGGCTGTAGCGCCCGGCGCACAGGACCACGTCGACATCGGTGTCGCGGACGAACCTGGTCAGCATCCGCGCCTGATTCATGCCCGCGCCGATGGCGTCCACGAGCCCTTCGCCGCGCAGCCGCTCCAGCTCCGGATAGGCCTCGCCGAAAGCCTGCTCGGCGTGGTCGTCCGGGTCGTGGAGGTAGACGATGTCGATCTTGTCGACACCGAGCCGGCCGAGGCTGTCCTCGATGGAGCGCCGCACCCCGGCCGCGCTGAAGTCCCAGACGCGGCGGTGCGACGCGGGCACCGCGAAGCCGTGGGCCAGGTCGTCTCCCCGGCCGTCGTACGGCTCCAGGATCCGGCCCGCCTTCGTCGACAGGGTGTACGAGGTCGAGGGGCGGCCGCGCAGATACTCGCCGAGGCGCCGCTCGGACAGGCCGATGCCGTAGTGCGGTGCGGTGTCGAAGTACCGGATCCCGGCGTCCCAGGCGGCGTCGACGGCGGCGTACGCCTCGTCGTCTCGGACCGGCGTGAACAGGTTGCCGATGCCCGCGGCGCCGAAGCCGAGCTCGGTGACCGGGACGTGCCCCCGGCCCAGGGTGCGGGTCCGCATCGGCGTCACTGTCCCGCGGGCCGCAGGCGCAGGCCCTGCATGCCGCCGTCGACCGCGAGGGAGGTGCCGGTGGTCGCGCCGGACAGCGGGCTCGCCAAGTAGGCGACGGCGCCCGCGACTTCGTCGGCCGAGACGAGGCGTCCTGTGGGCTGGCGGGCTTCGAGGGCGGCGCGTTCGGCGGCCGGGTCGTCGGCCTTGTCGAGGAGCCGGCCGACCCACGGGGTGTCCGCGGTGCCGGGGTTGACGCAGTTGACGCGGATGCCCTCGCGGAGATGGTCGGCGGCCATGGCGAGCGTGAGCGAGTACACGGCGCCCTTCGACGCGGAGTACAGGGCGCGCTGCGGCAAACCGGCGGTGGCGGCGATGGAGCAGGTGTTGACGATCGCCGCGTGGCCGGAGTCCCGGAGCGCGGGCAGGGCGGCGCGGGCCACGCGCACCATGCCGATGACGTTGACGTCGAGGACGCGGTGCCATTCGGCGTCGTCGTTGTCGGCGATGGTGCCCTGGGCGCCGATGCCCGCGTTGTTGACCACGATGTCGAGTCCGCCGAGGTCGGCGACGGCGGCGGCCACCGCGGCCCGCACGGTTTCGTCGTCGGTGACATCGGCCGCGTACCCCCGCAGCGGCTTCTCCACGGCGGTGATGTCACGGTCGAGGACGGCGACGTCGGCGCCGCGCGCGACGAGCAGGTCGGCGGTGGCGCGGCCGATGCCGGAGGCGCCACCGGTGACGAGGGCCCTGAGCCCGGCGAAGTCCTGGAGGGCGGAGAGGTCCTGGAGGCTGGCGCTGTCGGTCATGCTGCGGCTCCGTTCGTGTGGGGCGATTCGTGCCCAGCCAGATCCTTCACCCAGAACTCCCCGTCGGGGTAGGTGAATTCGGCGATGGATTCCGGCCGCATGGTGGCGGAGAAGCCCGGTGCGGCCGGGGCCGTGTAGTGGCCCTCGTGCATGACGACCGGGTCGAGGAAATGGTCGTGCAGATGGTCCACGTACTCGATGACGCGGTCGGCGGTGGTGCCGGTCAGCGCGACGTAGTCGAACATGGACAGGTGCTGGACGAGCTCGCACAGGCCGACACCGCCCGCGTGCGGGCAGACGGGGACGCCGAACTTGGCGGCGAGCAGCAGGATCGCGAGGTTCTCGTTGACGCCGCCGACGCGGGCCGCGTCGATCTGCAGGATGTCGATGGACCCGGCCTGCAGGAGCTGCTTGAAGACGATGCGGTTCTGGACGTGTTCGCCGGTGGCGACCTTGACGGGGCCGACCGCCTTGCGGATCGCGGCGTGGCCGAGGATGTCGTCGGGGCTGGTGGGTTCCTCGACCCAGTACGGGTCGAACTCGGCGAGGGCGCGCGTCCATTGGACGGCCTCGTCGACGTTCCAGCGCTGGTTGGCGTCGATGGCCATCCGGATGCCGGGGCCGATGACCTCACGGGCGGTGCGGCAGCGGCGGATGTCGTCGGCCAGGTCCGCGCCGACCTTCAGTTTGATCTGGGTGAAGCCGTCGGCGACGGCCTGCCGGGCGAGCCGGGTGAGCTTCTCGTCGGAGTAGCCGAGCCAGCCGGGTGAGGTGGTGTAGCCCGGGTAGCCGCGCTCCTTGAGGAGGGCGGTGCGCTCCGCGGCGCCCTCGCGCCCCGCGCGCAGCAGCTCCAGCGCCTCTTCCGGCGTGAGCGCGTCCGCGATGTACCGGAAGTCGATCTGCCGTACGAGCCACTCGGGTTCCGCGTCGGCGAGCAGCTGCCACAGCGGCTTGCCGGCCCGCTTGGCGGCAAGGTCCCACGCCGCGTTGACGACGGCGCCGATCGCCATGTGCATCACGCCCTTCTCGGGCCCCAGCCACCGGAGTTGGCTGTCGCCGACCAGGTCGCGGTTGAGGCTGCCCGGGTCGGCGCACAACTCGTCGAGGGACCGGCCGACGACGTGATGGCGCAGCGACCGGATCGCGGCGACCTGTACGTCGTTGCCGCGGCCGATGGTGAACGTGAAGCCGTGCCCCTCGTGTCCGTCGGCGGCGTCCGTGCGCAGGACGACGTACGCGGCCGAGTAGTCGGGGTCGGGATTCATGGCGTCGGAGCCGTCCAGTTCCCGGGAGGTCGGGAACCGGATGTCGTAGGTGTCGACCGCGGTGACACGCGGGGTGGTTGCGGGCACGTGTGGTTGCCTTTCGGGCCGTGTGTGGGGCTGCGGTCAGTCCTGGGCGCGGCCGGTGGTGACGCGGGCGATCATGAGGGCGAGGAGGATGATTCCGCCGTAGATGGCCTGGATCCAGAAGGACGGCACCTGGGCGAGGGTGAGCAGGTTCTGTACGACACCGAGCAGCAGCACACCGGTCAGCGCGCCGAACATGGTGCCCTTGCCGCCGTCGAGGCTGATGCCGCCGATGACCGCCGCGGCGAACACCGTGAAGATCATGTTGTTGCCCTGGTTGGCGCTGATCGCGCCGACGTAACCCGTCTGCATGATGCCGCCGACCGAGGCGAGGACGCCCGCCACGATGAACACGCCGAGCATGACGCGCTCGACGCGGATGCCGGCGGCGCGGGCGGCGTCGGCGTTGCCGCCGATCGCGTAGAGGGCGCGTCCCACGCGGTGGTACTTGAGGATCAGCCCGGCCACGCCGAACGCGACGGCGGCGAGCCACACCGACATCGGGATGCGCAGGAACGTGGTCGTGGCGAGGGAGAAGAACGAGTCGGGCATGCCGAACAGGGTCTTGCCCTTGGTGGCGCCGACGAGCAGCCCACGCAGCACGATCAGCATCGCCAGCGTGACGATGAAGGCGTTGAGTTTGAACTTCACGACGAGGATGCCGTTGAAGGCGCCGATGAGGCCGCCGACCACGAGGATCGCGAGCATCGCGAGCACGGCCGGGAACTCCGTGCCCCACCCCGACTGGGCCACCGGCAGCACCAGCAGGGCGCCCACGGCCGGGGCGATGCCGACGACCGATTCGAGGGACAGGTCGAACTTGCCGGTGATCAGCACGAGGGACTCGGCCAGGACGACCATCGCGAGGGCGGCGGACGCGCCGAGGATGGAGATCAGGTTGCGTTCGGTGAGGAAGGAGTCGTTGACGATCGCGCCGAGCACGAGGAGCAGCAACAGGGCTGGTACGAGGGCGAGTTCGCGGGCGCGGCGCAAGAGCACCGTTTTCGCGGTGCCGGGCCCTGCGGGGTGCGCGGGTGTCTTGGTGGCCGGGGCCGACGGGGCCTGGGTGTCAGCCATGGTGGGTTCCTTCTTGTCCGGCCCCTTCGGGCGATGGGTTTTCCAGCCCCTCCGGCGCTTGAGGAGCGGGGTCCGGGGCGGAGCCCCGTGGGGTGAGGTCAGTCACGGGCCACCCCCTCTATGGAGGCGATGAGGTCATGGTCCGACCAGCCCGCGACGTGCTCCGCGACCACCCGCCCGTGGAACAGCACAAGCACCCGGTCACAGCGGCGCAGGTCGTCGAGTTCGTCGGAGACGACGAGGACCGCGGTGCCGTCGTCGCGGGCGCTGTCGACGCGGCGCAGCAGCGACTCCTTGGATTTCACGTCGACACCGGCCGTGGGGTTGATGAGGACGAGGAGGTGCGGATCCGAGGCGAGGGCGCGGGCCATCACGACCTTCTGCGCGTTGCCTCCGGAGAGGTCGGAGACCGGCTGCTCGGGGCCCTCGGCTTGGATGTCGAGGCGGTCGATGAGGTCGCGGGCGAAGGACCGCTTCCGGTCCGTGCCGACGAAACCGTAGCGGCCCAGGCGGCCCAGTACGGTCATCGTGGCGTTGTCGCCGATGGACATGCCGGTGACGAGGCCCTGGTCGTGCCGGTCGCGCGGGACGCAGCCCACGCCGGCGGCGAGCGCGGCCGACACGTCCCCGAACGGGAGTTGCCTGCCGTCCAGTTGGGCCGCGCCGGAGGTCGGCGTGTGGAGCCCGGCCAGTGACTCGGCCAGCGCGATCTTGCCGCTGCCGCTCGACCCGGCGAGGCCGACGACCTCACCGCGGCGCACGGTCAGATCGACGTCGCGATACGTGTCCGAGGTCAGGCCCTGTACGGCCAGGACCACCGGGGCGTCCACCCCGTCCTGTTCGACGACCGCCTCGGCCGCGGCGGCCGCCTGCTCGGCGATCACCTCGCCGGCCATCGCCTCGACCAGTGCGGGGCGGGGCAGTTCGGCGACCGGCGCCGTGGTGATCCAGCGGGCGTCGCGCAGCACGGTGACCGTCTGGCAGACCTCGTACACCTCCTGGAGGTGGTGCGAGATGAAGAGGAACGTGACGCCGGACTCCTGCAAGGCGCGCATGCGGGCGAAGAGCCGCTCGATCTCCCGGTTGTCGAGCTGCGCCGTCGGCTCGTCGAGAACGATGAACCGGGCGCCGCCGCTCAACGCCCGCGCGATCTCCACCATTTGGCGGTCCTCGACCTTGAGGTCGGAGGTGCGCCCGGCGGGATCGACGTGGATGTCCCAGGTGTCGAGGAGCCGGGCCGCTTCGGCGTGCAGCTTCTTCCAGCTGAAGAACCCGCGGCGGGCTCCGGGCTGCCGGTTGATGAACAGGTTCTCGGCGACCGTCAACTCCGGTACGACCGTGGGCTTTTGGTAGACGCACGCCACCTTGGAGCGCCAGGCCTCCCGGTCGCCGAGCGGTGGCGCGGGCTCGCCGTCGAAGAGCAGCGTGCCCGCGTCCGGCGCCTGCAGCCCGGTGAGGACGGTGACGAGGGTGGACTTGCCCGCGCCGTTGCGGCCGACCAGCGCGTGGGACTCGCCCGCGCGCACGGTCAGCCGGCCGTCGGCGAGGGCGACCGTGGGCCCGTACCGCTTGGCGATGCCGTCGGCTTCCACCAGCGGCGGCGTCAACTGGCTTGTGGGTGACGTCATTTGACCGTGTTTCCCCAGAGCTTGGGGTCCTCGACGTTGTCCTTGGTGACCAGCGGCGCGGGCAGCTGGTCCTCGAGGATGCCGCTGGGCAGCTTGACGATCTCCGAGTCGTGGTCGGTCGGGCCCGGCTTGAACGTCTTCCCCTGCATCGCCGCCTTGATGTAGTACATGCCGTACTTGGCGTACGCGTCGGCGGGCTGGGAGACGGTCGCGTCGATCTGGCCCTTGCGGATGGCGTCGAACTCCTGCGGGATGCCGTCGTTGGAGACGATCGCGATGTGGCCCGCGTCGCCCGCCTTCTTCAGCATCCCCTTGGACTTGAGGGTCTGCAGGGTCGGCGCGAGGTAGACGCCGCCCGCCTGCATGTAGATGCCCTTGAGGTCGGGGTTGGCGTTGAGCAGGGTGTCCAGTTTGGAGGCGGCGGTGTCCGACTCCCACTTCGCCGGGATCTCCAGGACCTTCAGCTTCGGGTACTTGGACTTCACACAGTCGCGGAACGCCTTGGAGCGCTCGCGTCCGTTGACCGAGGCGAGGTCGCCCATGATCTGCACGACCTTGCCGGTCTTGACCTGCTTGCCGAGGTATTCGCAGGCCTTCTCGCCGTACGCGACGTTGTTGGCGCGCACCACCATGGCGACCTTGCCCTTCTCGGGCGCGACATCCACCGCGACCACGGGGACGCCCTTGCGCTCGGCCTGGTCGAGCCCGGCGGCGATGGCGGCGCTGTCCAGCGGCGCCACGACGAGGCCCTTCACGCCCTGGTTGAGCTGGTTGTTGATGTCGGTGATCTGCTGCGAGGGGTCGCTGTTGGAGTTGACCGTCTTCATCGCGTCGACCCCCTCGGACTTCGCCATCTTCGGCACGTAGTCGTTGTACGACTGCCAGAACGGCGAGGTCAGCAACGGCAGGATCACGCCGACCTTGCCCTTCCCGTCGCCGCCTCCTCCGCCGGCGGACCCGGCGGTGTCGTCCTTGGTGCTGCCGCACGCGGTGAGGGCGAGGGCGGCGCAGCCCAGGAGGGCCGCCATGCGCAGCGCTCCCGCTCTCGAACTCGTCGGGCGCTTCGTGGTGCCATTCATCGGACCGCTCCTCGGCTCCGGACGTCATGGGCTCGCGGTCGGGTCCCGCCGTCCTGGAACCTGGCCGCGCCGAGATATTTATCAGACCACTTCGCTCCGCCAACACCCTTGTACCCAAGTTTTCTCGGGTTTTACGGCTCTGAGACCACGGAAAGGTCCGACCACCTGGGTAGTGGTCGGACCACTTCGCTGATTAGACTGCGCCGCATCACCGCACCGCGTCACGGAGCGGTACCCGCACTCGGGAGGACGTCATGGTGGAGCAGACCGCCCCCCAGAAGGGCACCGTCACGGCGCGGGCGATCGAGCAGATCAAGGCGATGATCGGCGGCGGCAGCCTGGAGCCGGGCCAACGCCTGCCCACGGAGCGGGACCTGGCGGTCCAGCTGGGCATCTCCCGCAGTTCGATGCGGGAGGCCATCCGCGCCCTGACCGTGCTCGGGGTCCTGGAGGCGCGGCACGGCTCCGGTATCTACGTCACCCAGCTGGAGGCCGGGGACCTCCTCGAAACCTTCGGGGTCGTCGCGGACCTGTCGCGCGGGCCGCGCCTGGTGGAACTCCTCGAAGTCCGCCGCATCCTGGAGTCGACGGCGACAGCGTTGGCCGCCGCGCGCATCACCCGGCCCCAACTCGCCGAGGTCGAAGAGCACTTGGCGGCGATGGAGGCCACCGACGACCCGGAGGAGATCCTCTCGCACGACCTGGCGTTCCACCGGGCGATCGTGGCCGCCGCGGGCAACGACACGATGGCGGCGATCCTGGAGGGGTTGTCGTCGCGGACGTTCCGGGCGCGGGTGTGGCGCGGGTACCAGGAGGAGGGGGCGTTCGAGCGGACCCGTCGCGAGCACTCCCGTATTCACCGGGCGCTGGTGGCCCATGACCCGGAGGCGGCGCGGGCCGCTGCCGCGGCGCATGTCGGTGAGGTCGAGGAATGGCTCCGGTCCCAACTGGACTGACCCGTTGTTCTGCGCCTGCGGCCCGGTGGGGACTTCTCGCGCAGTTCCCCGCGCCCCTGGTTGTTCTGCGCCTGCGGGCCGGTGAGGACTTCGCGCAGTTCCCCGCACCCCTGGTTGTTCTGCGCCTGCGGGCCGGTGAGGACTTCGCGCAGTTCCCCGCACCCCTGGTTGTTCTGCGCCTGCGGGCCGGTGAGGACTTCTCGCGCAGTTCCCCGCACCCCTGGAGCATGCGGCTCCGCCGCAGCCCCCATGGGGCGCACGCGCGTGCGCCCTCTGAGATGGCGCACGCAGTGCGCATCTCAGGGGCGCGGGGAACTGCGCGAGCAACCCCCACCGGCGCGCGCCCGGCAACGAGACCTCAAACGCCCTCCCCTGACGCCGCCGCAACCAACGCCGCCAGCAACAACTCCAGCGCCACCTCGAAAGAACTCCCACCCATCAGCGGCAACTGCCCCCGCGCAGCGGCAAGGTGCGGATGCGTCCGAGGAGACAGCTCCGCGTACTCCCCCACCCAGGCCCGGTCATCGGCAACCCTGCGCTCAACCGGCAGAGCCAAGTGCGCCGCATCCAGCGCGGCATGCCCCAGCACGGTGTCGATGAAAGCCGCGTAGTAACGGACCGCCGACGCGTCGTCGAACCCGGCACGCCGCAACAGCCCGATCCCCGTGTCCACGGCCCGGAACTCGTTGAGCCGCCGGGTCACCCGGTACGCGGCCATCGCGGCCACCCTCGGATGCTTCCGGTAGCACCCATGCACCCGCAAGGCCATCTCGCGCAGCCCCTCCTCCCACGGCATTCCGTCGGGTTCGAAGCCGGCCTGCGCCTCGCCGATGATCCGGTCGGCGAGCGCGAGCAGCAGGTCGTCGGTGTTGTGGAAGTACCGGTACAGGGCGCTCGGATCACAGCCGAGCGCCGCGCCGAGCCGCCGTACGCTCAACGCGTCGGGCCCGTGCTGTCCGACCAGGCGCAGCGCGCAGTCGACGATCACCTCTTCGGACAGCACCACACCCGACCTGGTCGGCTTGCGGCGCCGCCGCTCCGCCGGAATGCGCCCCTCGGTCATCTCGCCCGCCCTTCCCTGAAACCCGTACGCCCTTATGTCAACACCATTGACGCAACGCTGACAAGGCCGGTTTGATCGCAGCCTCCTCGCCACACCTTCCGTCTCCCGGTCCCAGGAGCCTGCCCATGAGAAGCGAACCTCCAGGTCTGCGCCGTTCCCTCGGTGTCGTCGACGGTGTCGCCATCGCCGCGTCCAGCACCGCCGCCACCACGAGCATCGGGATCGGCATGGGCGCCCTCGCGGCGACGGTCGGCCTTCAGGCGCCGGCCGTGCTGCTCGTCGCCTTCCTGCCGATCCTCGGCATCGCGACCGCCTACGCGCGGCTCAACCGCGACGAGCCGAACATGGGCAGCGGCTATGTGTGGGTCGCGTCCTCGCTCGGCCCCTGGCTCGGTTTCCTCACCGGCTGGGTCACGCTCGTCGGCACCGTCATCTTCATGGCGTACACCAGCGCGGTGACCGGTTCGGTCTTCCTGCAGTTCGCCAACAAGGCCCATCTGCATACGCTGTTGGGCCTCGACCTCGATCCGAACTCGACGGCGCTGAGCACGGTCGTCGGCCTGCTGGTCCTCGCCGTCGTCACCGTCACCGCGGTCACCGGAGTCCGCAAGGCGACCCGGCTGCAGGCGTGGCTGCTGGTCTTCGAGTACGCGGTCCTGCTCGGCTTCTGCGGCTGGTGCCTGGTGACCGGCTCGCACGGTTTCCAGTGGTCGTGGCTGAACCCGTTCGCCGTGCACGACGGTACGGCGTTCGCCCAGGGACTGGTCCTCGCGGTGTTCTTCTTCTGGGGCTGGGACGCCGCGTTCAGCGTCACCGAGGAGACGAAGGACGTACGGGACGTGGGCCGCGGCGGCTTCATCGCCCTCTTCACGATGCTCGCCCTGTTCCTCTACGGGTCCGTGGCCTTCCAGCGCGAGATGTCACTGCCCGAACTGATCGAGCAGGGCCCGGGGGCGCTCACGTATCT
Source organism: Streptomyces sp. NPDC102467 (assembly GCF_044765445.1). Classification (NCBI taxonomy): domain Bacteria; kingdom Bacillati; phylum Actinomycetota; class Actinomycetes; order Kitasatosporales; family Streptomycetaceae; genus Streptomyces; species Streptomyces sp. NPDC102467. The sequence goes on from NZ_JBIWKA010000002.1 coordinate 518,926, forward strand.
CGGGGCGAAGCTGGCCGACGAGCCGGTCGCGAGCCTCCCGCTGCTCGCGCTGCTCTTCTCGGCGGTGGCGTCGCTGCAGTCCAGTGTCATCCCGACGGCGCGCGGCCTGTACGCGATGGGCCGGGACCGCACGATGGGCCGTGTGTGGACGCGGATCAGCCCGCGCTACGGTTCCCCCGCCCTCGGCACGGTGCTCGTCATGGCCGTCGCGGCGCTGGTCGCGCTCCTCGCTCTCGCCATCCCGAAGCTGAACGAGATGATCCTCGCGGCCGTGAACTCGATCGGCCTGACCGTGGCCCTGTACTACGGCCTCACCGCGCTCGCCTGCGCCGTCCGGTTCCGCTCGGCCCTGCGCACCTCACCCGCGCAGGCGCTGCGCGCGGTGGTCGCGCCCGGCCTGAGCGCGCTGGCCCTGCTCGGCGTCGGTGTCTACCTCGGCCGGGACTACGCCACGATGAGCGACCACTTCGAACTCAGCCCGGACAACGGCTGGTTCATGCTGTCCGTACCCGCGGCCACCGTCGCCTCCGGGCTCGCGATGGCGGCCGTCGCCAAGTACCGCCGCCGCTCCCCCTACTTCACGACCCGGCGCGGCACCGACGCCGACGCTCTCCCGCCGACCGCGCTCGACGTCCCGTAGACCTTCAACGGATGTACGAACACGAGGAGTTGCCCACATGCCCGACACCGCCCCCGCCGACCTGGTCCTCACCAACGGCCCCGTCCACACCGGCTCGCCCGCCCGGTCCCGCGCCACCTCGGTCGCCGTCCGCGGCGAACGTGTCGTCGCCGTCGGACACGACGAGGTGCGCGAACTGATCGGCCCGCGGACCGAAGTCGTCGACCTGGGGGGCAAGTTGCTGATCCCGGGGTTCCAGGACGCGCACGCCCATCCGGTCGGCGGCGGCCTGGAGCTCGGCCAGTGCGATCTGAGCGGGGCGACGACGCTCGCCGCCTACCGCGAGCTGATCGCGGCGTACGCACGACGGAATCCGGAACTGGAGTGGATCACCGGCGGCGGCTGGTCGATGGAGGCGTTCCCCGGCGGCCTGCCCACCGCCGCCGAGCTCGACGCGCTCGTACCGGACCGGCCGGTGTATCTCGTCAACCGCGATCACCACGGGGCCTGGGTCAACTCCCCTGCCCTGCACCGCGCAGGGGTCGACGCCCGCACCCTCGACCCGTCCGACGGCCGCATCGAGCGGGACGCGGCGGGTGCGCCCACCGGCATGCTCCAGGAGGGCGCCGCGAACCTGGTCGGCAGGCTGCTGCCGCCGACGACCAGGGAGGAGCGGATCACCGGGCTGCTGCGCGCCCAGGAGCTGCTGCACTCGCTCGGCATCACCGCCTGGCAGGACGCGCTGCTCGGCTCGCACGCCAATCTCACCGACCCCACCGACGCGTATCTCGCGTGCGCGGACGACGGGCGGCTCACCGCGCGCGTGGTGGGCGCCCTGTGGTGGGACCGGGCGCGCGGCACCGAGCAGCTCGACGATCTCCTCGCGCGGCGGGCGGCGGGCACGCGCGGCAGGCTGCGGTCGACGACGGTGAAGATCATGCAGGACGGGGTCGCCGAGAACGGTACCGCGGCGCTGCTCGGCCCCTATCTCGACGGATGCGGCTGCCGGACCGACAACAGCGGGATCAGTTTCGTGGACCCGCAGGACCTCAAGAAGTACGTGACCGCGCTGGACGCGCACGGATTCCAGGTGCACTTCCACGCGCTCGGCGACCGGGCCGTGCGCGAGGCCCTCGACGCGGTGCAGGCGGCACGGCAGGCCAACGGCTGGACCGACACCCGGCCGCACCTCGCGCATCTCCAAGTCGTGCACCCGGACGACATCGGCCGGTTCCGGGAGCTCGGCGCGAGCGCGAACATCCAGCCGCTGTGGGCCGCGCACGAGCCGCAGATGGACGAGCTGACGATCCCCTTCCTCGGCGAGGAGCGGACGGGGCACCAGTACCCGTTCGGGGCGCTGCTGCGGTCGGGGGCGACCCTCGCCGCCGGCAGCGACTGGCCGGTGAGCAGCCCCGATCCGTTGCAGGGCATTCATGTGGCGGTGAACCGGGTGGCCCCGGACGCGCCCGCCGGGACGCCGGTGTTCCTGCCCGGGCAGCGGATCGGGCTGCTCGACGCGCTCACGGCGTACACGGCGGGCAGCGCGTATGTGAACGGTCTCGACGCGGAGACCGGCGTGATCGCCGCGGGGTGTCTGGCGGATCTTGTCGTGCTGGACCGGGATCCGTTCGCGGGGGTGCCCGAGGAGATCGGGGCGACGCGGGTGGTGCAGACGTTTGTGGGCGGGCAGCGGGTGTACGGGGCCTGACGGGACCCCCGGCGGCATGGACGCGCGGCTCACGGGGCTCCGCCCCGGACCCCGCTCCTCAATCGCCGGAGGGGCTTAAAGTGCGCACCGGAAACCGCAGTTGCCGCTGCTGGAGTCCGGGGTGTTGGAGGTGCGGGCCGCTACCCGGTAGCGGTTGCAGTACGAGTCGTGGCACATGTACGAGCCGCCCCGCATGACGCGGTTCTCGCCTTCGGCCGGGCCCTGCGGGTCGGTGGACGGCGTGGCCGCGTGCGTCGCCGTGAAGCGGTCGGCGACCCACTCCCACACGTTCCCGACGACGTTGTGGAGGCCGTAGGCGTTGGGCCGGTACGCGTCGACGGGGGCGGTGCCGACGTGGCCGTCCGCACCCGTGTTCACCCTGGGGAACTCGCCCTGCCAGATGTTGCAGCGCCAGTGACCGCGCGGGGTCAGCTCGTCGCCCCACGGGTAGCGGGCCCGGTCGAGGCCACCGCGGGCCGCGTACTCCCACTCGGCCTCGGTCGGCAGCCGCTTGCCCGCCCAGGCGGCGTAGGCGCTCGCGTCGTCCCAGCTGACGTGGACGGCGGGGTGCCGGGCGCGGTCCCCGATGCCGGAGCCGGGGCCCTCGGGCGCCCGCCAGGTCGCGCCCTCGACGCCGCGCCACCACGGGGTGCCCGCCGGGGCCTGCGTAGCCCGTGCCCGCTCGGGGGTGAGGAAGCCGGCGAAAACGTACGACCAGCCGAACCGCTCGGCGGCCGACACATACCCCGTTTCTTTCACAAAAGTAGCGAACTGGGCGTTGGTGACGGCGTGTTCGTCGATCCGGAACGCGGAGACGGTGACCTCGCGGACCGGTCCCTCGCCGTCTCCGGGGTTGGCCTGCTCGTCCTCGTTGCCCATCAGGAACGTGCCGCCGGGCAGCGTGATCATGCCCTTGCCCACCGGCCGACGGCGACGCGGCTCGGTCGGCAGGGCCATCGGCACCGGCTCGGACGGGGCGGCTCCGCGCGGCGCGGCGCAGCACGCGGGCGCGGTCGGCTCCTGCGCGGTCATGTGGGTCTCCTCCCCGAGCGAGCCGGCCGGTCCGGTCCGGTCCGGCCGATCTTCGCACGGGGTGACGGGCGGGGTCGCGGCCGACCCCGCCCGGGTTCTCACGGGTCCCTTCGGCTCAGGCGTGGGTCAGGGTCCAGGTGGTGGGGGCCTGCTGGTCCGGCGGGTACTGCACGAGCCGGCCGTCGGAGGTCGCGTCCAGCGTCATGCGGGTGATCGCGTTGGTGATCCGGTGGCCGCCCTTGCTCGCGGACGGCGTGAGCTGCCAGCGCTGGAGGGTGTTCTTCGCGTCGCACGTCTCCCAGGTGACTGCGGAGCCCGGCTCCAGCGGCACATTGAGGGTGAGCTTCCCGCCGCGCGTCTCCAGACAGGCGCCGGCCGCGTTCGTGAGCGTGGCGTAGCCGTCGGCGGTGCGGGTGAGGCGCACCTGGGCCGGGGCGGTGCGGTGGCCGTGGTCGGCGAGCGTGTACGTGCCGTCGGCGAGCGGTACCCGGGTCAGGTCCCGTACCCCGGGGGCGTGGCCCACGGCGTCGGCGCGGGCGGTGAACGCGGCGTAATCGGCGTCGGGATGCGGCGTGCCCCAGGTGGCCTGGGCGATGTGGTTGAGGGGCATGAAGGCGGCCGTGGCGACCTCGTTCTCGGTCTCGCCGCGCCCGTTGTCGGGCCACAGGCTGATCTTGGCGCCGGTGACGCCGTCACGGGAGGCGAGCTGCTCGCCCTCGAAGCTGCGCGGGTCCCACTGCTCGTCGTACAGCTTCGCGGTGTCGCTGTGGAAGCCGCCGCGGATGACGTAGAGCGAGTAGGCGGCGTTCATCACCGGGTAGCCCTGCGCGATGAGTTGGCTGGGCTTCACGTTCACGTTCAGCCAGTGCTCGACGGTGGTGCCGGGTCTGACGGGCACGGTGTTGGCGCCGGTCAGGCCGTCGTTCCAGATGCGCAGGTGCTTGCCCTTGCTCGCGGCGTACTCCTCGACGCGGTTCACGAAGTCGATGAAGGCGTCCTGCGGGGTGGCGTCGGCGCCGTACTTGGCGCGTGCGTAGGCCAGGACCTGCGGGTACTTCGCGAAGTCGGAGCCCAGCATGTACTCGTCGGCGCCCATGTGCCACCACTTGCCGGGGAACACCTCGCCGTACTCGTCGATGAGGCTCTTGTAGTAGGCGAAGGCCTCGGGCTTGGTGATGTCCAGGCGCGACGGCTGGGCGTTGCCGTCGGTGTCGACGAGCTGGAGGTCCGGCCTGTCCTGGATCCAGGGGTCCATGTGACCGGGTGAGTTGATCTCCGGCACGATCGTGACGTGGTACTTCTCGCCCAGGCCGACGAGGCGCCGGATCTCGCTCTTGGTGTAGTAGCCCCAGGAGTTGGCCTCGGGGTGGGCGTCGCTCTTCACCTTGATCTCGAGCAGCAGCTGGTTGAGCTTGTGGTACGCCATGTCGCGGACCAGGTTCTCCAGCCAGTCGGTGGAGATGTGCACATAGCAGGCGCAGACGCCGACGCCGCGCTCCTTGTACTGCGGCACGTCCACGGTCCGGCCGGCGGGTATCTCGCCGCTCCGGGCGAGGAGTTGGAGGAGGGTACGGGTGCCGTAGAAGGCGCCGGTCCCGGCGGCGCCGGTGATCTCCAGGCTCTTCCCGGCGCGCAACTCGTATCCTTCGGCGCCCAGTTGTTTCTTCTCGTGAGCGTCTACGTCGACAACGATGTCGCCTGCGCGGGACGGGCCGCCCGTGACGGGCACCGCCCCCTTGCCGGCGGCGCGCAGGTCGTCGGCGAGGGTGTGGGCGACGCGCCGGGACGTGGCATCGTGCGCGACGAGCCGGGTGCGGCTGCCGAAGGCGTAACTACCCTCTTGCGGCTGCCAGTTGGTCAGGGCGGGGACGGTGCGGGGCGGCGCTGTGGGCGCCGGGTCCGCGTGCGCGGCGGAGACCGGGGCGGCGGTCAGCAGCAGGGCGAGGGCGGCGCCGACGATACGCAGTCCACGCCGCCCGCACCGCCCGGCAGGCGATTTCGTAAGGAACTCGGTCAACATGACATCCGATGATTCATGAACGGACGGCGACAGTCCATGGATGAACCCGGCGGATGCTTGGACTTCCGCCGGGACAGATCCGATGACACCAGCGTACTGACCGTGGGGCTCTATCGGCCGCGCCACTCCACCTTGAAGACCCATACGTGCTCGCCCGCCCGGCGCGCCGCGGCAGGTACGTCGATGACGAACGCACCCTTGCGGACCGCCCAAGTGAGCGGCCGGTCGTGGCCGAGCAGCGTGACCTTGTCGCCGGGGCGCACCGGCACCGGGGCCTCGACGGTGAGCCTGGCGCCGGGTTCCGCGAGCGAGTGGATGTAGAACGCCTGGTCCGGCCGGACCGTGAACCGCAGGTCCTCGCCGAGCTGTGCCATCCGCGACCAGTACGTGGTGTCGTAGATCGCCTCGCCGTTGGTCCTCAGCCAGTGGCCGGTCTCGCGCAACCGGGTCTGCATGATCTCGGGGATCGTGCCGTCGGCGCGCGGTCCGATGTCGAGCAGGAAGTTGCCGTTCTTCGAGACGATGTCGACGAGGCTGCGCACGACCTCCTGGGTGCTCATGTACTTGTCGTCGGGGGTCTGGGCGTTGTAGCCGTAGCTGAACGGGTCGAGGCCGCGGCTGGACTCCCACGTGGCGACGACCGTGTTGTCGTACGTCGTGTACTCGGGCGTCGTGAAGTCGTGGAAGCCGATCCCGGCGCGGTTGTTGACGGCGACCTCAAGAGGCCTGGGCCGGTTCTTGGCGTGGTTGAAGTATTCGGCGAGGACGTGCAGGGAGTCGTTCGCGCCGCCGATGTCGCACCACATGAGCTGGGTGTCGTACTCATGGATGAGCTCCAGCATCTGCTGGGCCTGGAAGTCCTTCACGTAGTCCTTGCCGGCGGTGTAGCCGGTGTACGGGACGGGCTCCAGCGTGTACGGGTTGCGCGGGGCGTGGCCCATCCACGGGTTGTCCGGGTTGAACCACTCGGGCATCGAGAAGTACAGGCCCCGGTGGAGTTCGGGCGCGTACCGCTTGGAGGCGTCGAAGAGCGCCTTGATCAGGTCCCTCTTGGGGCCCATCTTGACGGCGTTGCGGTCGGACAGTTTCGTGTCCCACAGCGCGAAGCCCTCGTGGTGCTTGGACGTGAGGACGTGGTACTGCGCGCCCGCGTCACGGAACAGCTCCACCCACGCGCGCGGGTCGAACTTCTCCGCCGTGAAGCGCGGAATGAAGTCGTCGTAGGCGAAGTCCTCGCCGTAGACCTCCTTGTGGTGCGCGTAGGTCGGGTTGTTCGGGTCCTGCATCTGGTCCCAGTACCACTCGGCGTACTGCTGGCCGACGGGCGCCCACGCGGGCACGGAGTAGACACCCCAGTGGATGAAGATGCCGAACTTGGCGGAGTGGAACCAGTACGGCGCCTGATGTCCGGAGAGCGACGCCTCGGTCGGCTGATAGTCCGGCACGCCGAGCGTCAGCTTGCGCCCGGCGGTCGCGGCCCGCTTCCCGCGCCCCGTGGCGAGCACCTTGCCGTCCTGTGCGGTGCCGGGCGCGACGCCGCCCCGGTTGCGGATGCCGACGCGGACCCGGGCCTGTTCGCCGGGTGCCAGCCACTTCACGCGCGCGGGCTCCACGGTGCGCGCGCCCGGCACGTCGACGCTGACGGTCAGGTCGTCGGAGGCGAGGACGGCGACGGTGCCCGCGTTGATGACGGTGGCCTCGACGCTCTGCGCGCCCGATCCTTCCAGGAGCGAGAAGGTGGAGTGCGCGTCGCGCAGCGCCAGCGCCCGCCCCTCGGCGGCCGGTTGCAGGGACAGCGCGAAGACGTGCAGGGCGGTCTTGTTCTCCTCCGCCGGTTCGAGCGTCGGCAGCGTGATCGCGACGGCCTCCCGTTGCGCATCGAGCGCGATCTCGCTGACGCCGATGCCGACGGCGTGCTCGTCCTTGGTGCCGTCGGGTTTGTAGCGGTACGGGGCGGCGACGGTGCCGCCGCCGGCGTACCAGTCGGGCGCGCTCAGGCCCGCGCTCCGCGTGGATCCGTCGGCGTAGTGGACGGTGGCCTGCCCGGACGCGTTGCCGTAGCTGCCCGCGGCGAGGAACAGGGCGGACAGGTAGCGGCCCGCGGGGAGATCGATGCGCTGGCCGCGGGCGACGACGTTGTTCTTCGCGCCCGCGGCGGCGGACGGGAACGTGTAGACGACGCCGTCGACTTCGAGTCGCCCCTCGGGCAGTTCCTCGCCGGGGAAGGTGTAGCCGCTGCCGTCGAAGCTGCCGCCCCGGGCCGCGGCGGTGTCGAGGCCGTCGTTGTCGAAGTGGTCGTCGAGCGGCACCGGGACCGGCGCGGGGACCGTGCCCCAGTCACCCCTTGCGGAGTTCGGCGACGCGGCGGCGGCCGGGCCCGTCGCCGACCACGGCAGCGCGGTCGCGGCGGCCACGACGGCGGCGGCTCCGAGGACCTGACGTCTTGGGTACGCACTCATGCACAGCACTCCCTGAAGGGCAGCTCGGCTTGCATTCATCGGAGGTCTGATGATGGTGGCGCGCGCGAAAGCCGTCAATGGGCCGTGCATGTACGGGAGTTGGGAAAGTGATCCGATGACCGATCGGGCTGACGCCGGGAGTCCCACCCGGGGCGACGATCGCGGCCCGGACACACGTATGCCCGCACCCCTCACCATGGAGGGATGCGGGCGAACGGTCGAAGTCGGAGCCTGAGGCTCAGTCGACGCTGGGCAGGATGTGCGGTTCGGCGAGATCGTCCTCGTACCCGGCGAGGCGGATCGGGGCCGACCGGGCCCAGACGTCGAGGCTGCCGAGCTTCTCCGGCCTCCGGCCGGCCCGCTCCGTACGTTCCTTCGGGCGCTGTTCGCGATTCGTCTTCTCTGGTGTCACCGCGCACTCCTTGTGTGTCGGGTAACCCGCTCCGGCGTGACCGGCCCCAGCGTCGCACGGGGCACCGGACGCCCGATCGGGCTTGAGTAGAGGGCCAGTTCGGGCGCGGTGGCGCCGGTTGTCGCTGGTGGGATCGGCCGTGGTGTGCGGCCTCTCCCCGGACGGCACCATGGGTACGGGTGGGACCCACTTGCGGTAACCGTCCGGCTACAGAGTAACCAAATGAGCGCGGGCCCGCTCGATGGGGCTGAAACCCGTACGCCTGTCGGTGGTCGCCAGGTGTTCATTCAGCCACGCGGACCCGGCGGGACGCGACCCGATTTCCGGCCTCCGGGCGCACTCCGCCAGGTCCCCTCACGAGGTCGGCGCGGGCCGGTCCGTGTTGATGGTGCGGCCCGGGTCTTCGGTCGGATCCGCCGAGGGGCGCGACGTGGCGTCCGGCGAACCCGTGGGCTGAGCAGGGGCGGGCGCGGGCGGGAGCTGACCGTTCGGCGGGGGCGGGCCCGACGGGCTGACGCTCGCGCTGCCCGCCGCCTCGTCGGCGATGCCGTCGAAGTCCACGTCACCGGTGTTCTCCAGCATGGTGATGTGGTCGAGGACCGTCTGATTGGCGTCGGTGGCCAGCTCTCGTACAAGTGAGTTACGGGTGGTGTGCCGGACCTGGGCGATGAGGGCGAACACCTTGCCGTGCGAGTCGCGCAGCAGATTGGCGAACTTGTTCTCGTAGTCCTTGCCGCTCGCCGCGGACATCTCGTTCAACCAGCCCTGCTGCTGCGGATTCGGCTGGTTCGGGAGCTCCACCCCGAGCTTCGCGGCCACCGAGCGCACCCGCTGGTCGAGGTCGGTGTGCCCGACGACGAGGTGGTCCCCCGCGTTCCTGATCGCCTGGGTCGGGGCGCGCTCCATGGCCTGCTGTCCTGCCGGTATCTCCCAGAGCCCGGCGAGCCTGACCTTGACGAGGAAGTCCCGGTCCGTCGCCGACAGCGGGCCCCACTGGGTGGCCACGGTGCCCGCGTTCAGGTTGGCCTGGCCGGTTCCCGACCGGTCGGCGTACGACCAGATCGGGAACGCGAGTGCTCCGAGGGTGGCGACCAGGGCGGCGAGGATGAGAGTGGTGCCGTTGACGCGACGCAAGCGGTCCTCCCGGTGACCTACGTCAACTCGCCTGTGCGACGAGCTACTTGGTGGTACGGGAAGATACGGGCGTGGCGCCCGTCGTGTTCAGTTCCTCGCGCGGATCGCGCCGCTCGGTCACGGTGTGTACGCGCCGCTGCCGTCCGCTACGGGGGATCGAGCGTTAACGTCCCGTTGACCGGCCCGTCAGTTACCGGCCCGGTCCCCATGGTCTCCTTCCGGACAGGCAGCGCAGGAGCTTTCGGGAGGAGTCGACCATGGAACGCGTCGAGCTGCGCACCGTCGAGGAGCTGATGGCGGCGCTGGGCGCCTGCCGGGGTGCGTGGGACACCCCCGACCGCAGTGGTGATCCCGTCGATCTGCACGATCACGCGCTGCAGACCGCGGCGCTGCTGCGGCGCGGCCGTCCCAGCGACAAGGAGTTGCAGGTCGCGGGCCTGGTGCACGACCTCGGACATCTGCTGTGTCCGGGGGACGACGCCGGGCACGCGGAGCGGGCCGCGGACGCGGTGCGCGGGCTGCTCGGTGAACGGGTGGCGTGCCTTGTGCGGCTGCACGTTCCGGCCAAGCGCTATCTCACCGCGGTCGAGCCCGGCCGGGGCCTGTCGGCGCAGAGCGCGCTGACCCTCGCCGTACAGGGCGGCCCGATGACGCCGCAGGAGGTCGCCGCGTTCGAGGCCGATCCCCTGGCCGAGGACGCCGTGGCACTGCGCCAGGCGGACGACGCGGGCAAGGTGGTGGGCCTGGAGGCCGGGGTGCTGGAGGACTGGCGCCCGGTGCTCGAACTGGTGGCGGCGGGCAGCCGCCCCACCACCGTGTACAGCCACTGACAGCGACCCTCGCCTGCACGACGGGCCCACCAACCATCCACGAACAGGGCACGGTTGACGCATCGTCAGGCCCTACCGGCTCATGAGACCGTACGCGCATGACTTCGCCCCCCTGTGCTCCGCGCGCCCTCGACGGCAGAGCGGCCGTCGTGACCGGCGCCTCGCGCGGTATCGGCCGGGCGATCGCCGAGGAACTGGCTCGCGCCGGGGCCGCGTTGTGCGTGACGGCACGGGACACCGAGGGCGTCCGGGAGACGGTCGCGGCGCTGCGCGCGCAGGGCGCGGACGCGGTGGGCGTGGCGGGTTCCGTCGCCGACCCGGCGCACCTGTGGGAAGTGACGGAACGGACGATGGCCGCGTACGGACGGGTCGACATCGTCGTGAACAACGCCGCGACGAACCAACCGTACGGGCCCCTCATGGAGGCCGAACCGGACGCATGGCGCGCCGCCTTCACGGTGAACGTCGAGGCGCCGCTGCGCCTGGTGCAGTGCGCGTGGCGGGCGTGGATGGGCGAGCACGGCGGCGCCGTCGTCACCGTCTGCACGGAGGGCGCCGCCCATGTCGGCCCGAACGTGGGGGCGTACGGCACGAGCAAGGCGGCCCTGCTGCATCTGACGGCTCAACTGGCCGGTGAACTGGGCCCGTTGGTGCGGGTCAACTCGGTCTCCCCGGGCCTGGTCCGCACCGAGATGGCGCGCTTCGTGTGGGAGCGGGCCGAGGAGTCCGTGGCGGCCGCGCTGCCCACCGGCCGCATCGGTGAGCCCGAGGACGTCGCGCGGGCGGTGCGCTGGCTGGTGTCGGACGAGGCGTCGTGGATCACCGGCGCGGACCTGCTGGTGGACGGCGGCACACGGGTGCGCGCCGCCTCACCCACAGGCGACGCGCCGGCCGTGCAGAACCGGCTCCGCTACCACTTGCCGGGTTCGTAGTCCTTCAGGAAGACGCCGTACACATCGTCGCCGGACTCGCCGCGCACGACCGGGTCGTAGACGCGGGCGGCGCCGTCGATCAGGTCGAGCGGGGCGTGGAAGCCCTCCTCGGCGAGGCGCAGCTTGTCGTAGTGCGGGCGCTCGTCGGTGATCCAGCCGGTGTCGACCGAGGTCATGAGGATGCCGTCGGTCTGGAACATCTCCTGGGCGCTGGTCCGCGTGACCATGTTCATCGCGGCCTTGGCCGCGTTCGTGTTCGGGTGGCCCGCGCCCTTGTAGCCGCGGCCGAAGACGCCCTCCATCGCCGAGACGTTGACGACGTAGGAACGGCCGCTCGACGCCTTCTTCGCGGCGTCGGCCATCGCCGGGCGCAGGGCGCTGATCAGGATGAACGGCGAGGTGTAGTTGCACAGCTGGGTCTCGAGGAGCTCCACGGGGGAGATCTGCTCGATGGTCTGCACCCAGGTGTTGGAGTCGACGACGTCGGGGACGAGGCCGCCCGCGTCGATGGCGGTGCCGTCCAGGTGCCGGGCGACGCTGGCGTTGCCCGCGACGAGCGCGAGGTCCGCGACCTTCTGCGCGTCGAGGCCGCTGGTGCCGATGGGCAGCGCGGCGATGCCGTCGACCGCGCCGGAGTTGAAGGCGCCGATGACGGAGTGGACGGGCAGTTCCCCCGCGGGCAGCGGCGCGCTCTCGCCGTCGACCAGGGCCGCGTAGGCGGAGGGCAGCCGGCGCACGGTCTGCGTCGCGTTGTTGATGAGAATGTCGAGCGGGCCCTGCGCTGCGACCTGCTCGGCGAGCGCGACGGCCTGCGCCGGGTCGCGCAGGTCGATGCCGACGACCTCCAGGCGGTCCATCCACTGCGCCGAGTCCTCCATCGCCTTGAAACGGCGGATGGCGTCCTTGGGGAAACGCGTCGTGATCGTCGTGTGCGCGCCGTCGCGCAGCAGCCGCAGCGCGATGTACATGCCGATCTTGGCGCGGCCGCCGGTGAGCAGGGCGCGCTTGCCGGTGAGGTCGGCGCGGGCGTCGCGCTTGGCCCGGTTCACGCGCGCGCAGTCGGGACAGAGCTGGTGGTAGAAGTAGTCGACTTCCACGTACCGGGCCTTGCAGGTGTAGCAGGAGCGCGGGCGCTGGAGTATCCCCGCGACCCGGCCCTCCTCGGTCCCCGACGAGGGCAGCAAGCCCTCGGTCTCGTCGTCGATGCGCTGCGCGGAGCCCGTCGCGGTCGCCTCGGTGACGGCCTTGTCGTGGGCGGTCTTGGCGGCGCGGCGATCCTGGCGGCGGCGCTGCTTCACGGTCCGGTAGATGCCGGCGGTGGCGCGCCGGACCGCGATCGCGTCGGGGTGGTCCACGTCGATCTTGTCGAGCTCGTCCAGCACGCTGAGGCAGACGGCGAGCCGGTCGGGGTCGATGCCGGGGCCGTGGAGCACCCCGGAAAAGTCAGGGGCCCCCGGGGCCTGGTTGTCGTCTGTCACCGTCATCGCCGCTGCCGTTCCTGAGGTCTCCCGCGTCGCGCGCGAACCGCACGAGCTGTCGAGAGCCGAATTTTACGGAGCGGCGGCCCCAGTCTCCAAACCCGTTCCGATCATGGAGCGCAGGCGGCGCTGAGCGAGCCCAGCTCCTCGGTCACCGCGCGGGCCAGTGCATCGAGGTCGGGAACGGCCTCGGCGTCGGCCACCAGACCGTAGTGGACGTGCCCGCGATACGTGGAGACGGCCACGGCGAGGGACTGTCCCTGGGCGAGCGGGGCGAGCGGGAAGACCTCGGTGAGCGGGCAGCCGCCGAGCCGCAGGCCCAGGCTGGGCAGCGGCACGCTGGTGACCAGCAGATCGAAGAGCAGCCGCGCGTTCTGCCCGACGAGAGAGCCGCTGAGCCGATGCCCGAGGGCCGGTACGTGGTCCGCGAGCAGCGCGACGGCGCCCGCTCCCCGGTTCGGTCCGCGGTCCTTGCGCCGGTCCATGGCGGCCCGCACGACGCGCAGCCGCTCCACGGGGTCGGCCTCGTCGACCGGCAGCCGCACGAGGTAGCCGGAGAGCCGGTTGCCCTGCGGGTGGGCGGTGCGCGGGCGGCGCCGCGAGACGGGGATCAGCGCGCGCGGTGCGACGCCCTCGCTGCTGTCGCCGCGCTCGTCGAGCCAGCGCCGCACGGCACCGGCGACCACCGCGATGAGCACGTCGTTGACGGTGCCGCCGACCGTTTTACGGATCCGGTGCACGTCGTCCAGGTCGAGCACGACGCCCGCGGTACGACGGCCGCCGCTCGGCCGGGAGACCAGTGCGGGCGAGGTCCGCACATCCCAGGTGGCGCGCGCCACGGAGGCGCCGATCGCGACGGCCTGTGTGGTGCTTCTCACCAGGGAGCGCGCGTGGTCGGGGTAGCGCCGCGGGTCGAGGTCGCCGAGGGTGATCTCCCGCAGTCCCGGGAACGGGAACGGGAGCCGGAGGCCGCGGCGCGGCGCGGGCTCCTCCTTCGGCGCCCGCAGGACGGGCAGGTCCATGGGGTCCATGACGGCGACGGCCAGCCGCAGCGCGTGCAGCCCGTCGGCGAGCGCGTGGTGGAACTTGAAGAGCACGGCGAACGACGAGCCGTCCTTCGCGGGCAGCACATGCGCCTCCCACGGCGGCCGGTCCCGGTCCAGTGGCCGCCCCATGAGCGCGCCGGCGGCGGCGTGGAAGTCACCGTCGTCCACGGGTTCCGCGAGCCGCACGTGGTCGAGCGGGTCGAACTCGGCGACGGGCACCCGGGCGGCGCCGCCGACCGGCAGCAGCACCCCGGCTATCCGCATGCGCAGGCCCGGCACCCCGGCGGCGCGCGCGGCCAGCAGCTCGTACGCGTGCCGGGCGGCGCCGGGTTTCTCTGCTTCGAAGACTCCCAACGCGCCCAGGTGCATGGGGTGTTCGGTGGTCTCGATGTTCCAGAACGCAAGGTCGAGTGGTGCGAGCAGGTCCGAGCTCTTGGCTGTCATGGAGTGCTCTCGCGTCGACAACGGGGAAGTCGCAGTCAAGCGCCATCGGTCGATTACGGTCAAGTACGATCACGGCACGCTGAGTTAACAACTGATGAAGACCCGCCCCTCTGGGAGAGGCGGGTCTCAGGCGACTCAGGCGACCTGTCTGTTACGTCACTTCAGCACGGGCGGCGCCGCGTCGGCCCCGGTCCCCCACTGCGACGGCTCGCTGCCCACCTTGTAGGTCAGGTTCCGCAGGCCGCGCAGATCCTCGGTGGTCAGGTACGTCTTGCCGTACGCGGCCCCGTCCGCCCTGGCCGACTGGATGTACCGGACGGAGTCGGACGTGCCCGGCGCCTTCACGGTCAGCTTCCCGTGCGGGTAGTAGCGACGGTCGAGGGTGAGATCGACCCGCTCGAAGACGGGCGTCGACAGACCCCACGTGTCGGTGCCGGGCTGCACCGGGAAGATACCGATGGACGACAGGACGTTCCAGGCGGACATGGTGCCCAGGTCGTCGTTGCCGGTCATGCCCGTCGGGGCGTCGGTGAACAGGGTCAGCGCGGCGTGCACCACGTCGGTGGACTTCCACGGCTGCCCGGTCGACAGGTACGTGTAGGGCGCGATCAGGTCGGGCTCGTTCTGCGGGTTGTACTTGTCCGCGTTGTAGTAGTCGTACGGCCCGTTGACCCACACCTCGCGGGCGGTCTTCGCGGGGTCGGCGACCAGCTGGTCGTAGGCGAAGAACGAGTCGAGGCGCTTGTTCGCCGCGTCCGTGCCGCCGATCAGCGAGACCATGCCGGACAGGTCCTGCGGCACCAGCCACTGGTACTGCCAGGACGTGCCCTCGTGGAACCCTTCGCTCTGCGCGGGATCCGCGGGCCCGGTGAAAGCACCGGAGGCGTCGCGCGCACGGAAGAACCCGGTCGAACTGTCGAAGATCTTCCGGTAGTTCTGGGCCCGCTCGGCGTACCGCTTCGCGTCGGCCTTGTGCCCGAGGTCCTTGGCCATCTGGCCGAGCATGGCGTCGGAGAGGGCGTACTCCAGGGTGGCCGAGGCCCCGTGGTCGTAGTCCGAGTCACCGGGCTTCACGTGCGCCCGGTCCTTGATGTACGGCGCGAACCCGTTGGCGAGGTACTCCTTGTTGGCCTCGCGGCCCACCGGCGCGGAGTCGGCCGGCGGCACACCGTCGGCGTTCTTCTTCAGCGCGCGGTACGCGTCCTCCTCATGCCCCTTCAACAGCCCCTGCTGGTAGGCGTTGGTGAGGAACGGGGTGACGGGGTCACCCGTCATGATGTTGGTCTCGACCGTGCCGTAGCCCCACTTGGGCAGCCAGCCGCTGTCCTTGTCGATCTGGATGACCGACAGCGCCATGTCCCGCGACTCGCTCGGCGCGAGCAGCGAGAGCAGCTGCGCCTGGGTGCGGTAGGTGTCCCAGAGGGACCAGTTCTGGTAGTAGGTGTACCCCTTCGCGCGGTGGGTCTTCTGGTCCCAGCCGGTGTAGCGCCCGTCGACGTCGCTGCCGACGTTCGGCGCGAGGAACGAGCGGTACAGCGAGGAGTAGAAGGTGCGGCGCACGGTGTCGCTGCCGCCCTGCGCGCGCACGTCGCCGAGTCGGTCCTCCCACGCGGCCGTCGCGGCGCGGTGCACCTTGTCGAAGGAACGGCCGCCCTCCGCACGGAGGTTGAGGTCGGCGCCCTTGGCGTCCACGTAGGAGATGGCGGTGGTCGCCTCGACGGTGCGGTCCTTGCTGGTGTCGAACCGCACGTAGGCGCCGTTGCGCTCGGCGTCCGCGGCCGAGGACTTCGAGCCGGCGGTGACCGTGTCGCCCTTCCAGGTGCCGGACGTGGTGAAGGGGCGGTCGAACTTCGTGATCGTGTAGACCGTGTACGGCTTGGTGTCCTGGCAGAAGCCGCTGCCCGTGATCGCGGTGCGCACCGTGCGGTTGTCGAGGATCTCGACCTTGGTGTGCAGCGACTTGTGCAGCGACTGGCCCGCGTTGATCAGGACGTTCGCCTTGTCGGTGGCCGGGAAGGTGTAGCGCTGGACGCCGGTGCGCTTGGTGGCGCTCAGCTCGGCGCCGATGCCCGTCTTCAGGCCGACCTTGTAGTAGCCGGGCGACGCCGTCTCGTCGTCGTGGCTGAACTCGGCGGCGTACTTCGCGTTGTCGGTACTGGTGACGTCGCCGGTCGTGGGCAGCACCGGCAGGTCACCGCCGAGGCCGCAGCCGACACCGGAGATATGGACGGTGGAGAAGCCACGGATGTGGTTCTCGGAGTAGTCGTAGCCGGTGTTGTGGCCGGTGTCCGGTGAGAACTGCACCATGCCGAACGGGACGGCCGCACCGGGGTAGGTGTTGCCCTCGTTCTCGGTGCCGATGAACGGATTGACCAGATCGGTCAGCTTCCCCGACGCGGAGGACGCGGCCTGCGCCATCGGCGTCGCGAGTCCGGTGCCGAGCAGCGCGGCGGCTCCCAGCACGCCCAGCGCCCGGCGGGTGCGTCTTCCCATCGTCAGCCTTCTCGTCGTAGGCCCTGCGGTCGTGCGCCTGGTCATCGTGCGCCTTTCGACAACGTTGTCAGTAAGCGCGCTCATTCTTCGTCCGTCCCACGGGCCCGTCAAGATGTCAGACGCCACAGGTGGTCCTCCGTCCCGTTGTCGGTGAACTGCACCACTTGGGCACTGTTCGCCGTGGACATCCCGTCCACGCCGAGCACCTTGCCGCTGTGCTCGTTGCGCAGCAGGAACCAGCCGTCGCCCCGGTCGACACGGGTCCACAGCAGGTCGGCCCGTCCGTTGTCCTCGTACTGGACGACGCGGGCACTGTCTTCTGTTGAACTACCCGCCACGGCCAGGCACTTACCACTCTGTCCGTTGCGGATACGCAGCTTGCCGTCGCCCGCGTCGAGCAGCTGCCAGGCGTGGTCGCCGGTGCCCGAGTTGTCGAACTGCACGACCCGCGCGTCGTTGTCGGTGGACATGGAGTCGACGGCGAGGACCTTGCCGCTGTGCTTGTTCTCGATGCGCCGGTACGCGGCTTCCGGCGTCCAGGCACGGCCGCCGGGCGCCGCCGTGGGGAAGGACGTGATGCGCAGGCGTGCCGCGCCCATGGGGACCAGCGTGACCGTCTCGACGCCCGCGCGGCTGCGGGCCGGGCCGGCCTGGAGCGGCGCCACGACGTGTTCGTCGTCCGCGACCCACTCGGGCAGACGGCGGGCCCGCGCGTCGAGCGTGACGGGCGTGCCGTCGAGGGTGAACGGGTTGGCGGGCAGCGGCCCGGACCGGCGTCGCAGCGTGGGTGAACTGCCGGGCACCAGACCGTAGTTCCAGGGGGAAGCGGCGTGCACGTCGTACTCGGGGAAGGTGTCGTCGCCGCCGGTGCGCACGTACTTCTCGGCGATCTTCAGGGAGTAGGTGAGCGGCCCGTGGTCGACGCTGACGCTGTCGTGGTTGCCGCTCCAGGTGCGCAGGGTGGTGCGCTGGGGCAGGCGCAGGGTGACGGTGTCGCCGTCCCGCCAGGCGCGGCGGATCTCGGCGAACGACGGACCCGGACTCGCCTGCACAGTACGGCCGTTGACGGCGAGGCGAGGCTTCGCGCACCAGCCGGGGATCCGCAGCCGCAGCGGGAAGTCGACGGACCGGTCCACGTGCACGGTCAGCGTGATGGTCTCGTCGAACGGGTAGTCCGTCTCCTCCCGTACGGTCACGGGCACGGCGTCGGCGCCGACCGTGGTCCGCACCTCGCACGCGGCGTACAGGGCGGCCGCGAGTCCGCCGTCCGGGGTGGCCAGCCACAGTTCCTCGGTGAAGTAGGGCCAGCCCATGCCGTAGTTGTGCGGGCAGCAGCGGTACTGGTCGACGCCCGGCTGGAACGACTGCATGGCGAACCCGTTCTGGAACTGCCCGTCTGTTTTACGGGAATTGTCGAGGTCCACGCTGTTGGCGCTGGTGATGTAGTGGATGCCCTTGCCCTGCGGGTCGAGGGACGCGGGCAGCATGTTGAAGGCCAGGTCCTCGCAGCGGTCGGCCCACAACGGGTCACCGGTGGTACGGGTGAGCAGCTCGTGGCTGGCCATGAACTCGACGATGCCGCAGGTCTCGAAGCCCTGGCGCGGGTCGCCGAACCCGGGCCGGTAGTTCTCGTCGCCCGCGATGCCGCCACCGGGGAACTGTCCGTACTCGGCGAGGACCTGGTCGTACGTGCGGTACGTGGCCCGCACCAGGTCCTCGGCGCCACTGGTCGCCCATTGCGCGTACTGGGCGGGTTCGCGGAAGCCCTGGGCGATGTTCACGTTGTGCGGGGTGGGCAGCGCGCCGGTCCAGTCGGCGCCGTAGTGGTGCATCTTCTCGACGAGGCTCGCGAGGAACGCGTCGCCGGTGCGCTCGTGCAGCCAGCGCGCGGTGTCGATGCCGTCGCCCCAGCGCACGGAGACCCAGCTGCTGTCGAAGGCGCCCTTGCCCTGGGCTTCCATGAAGGTCAGGAAGCGGGTGAGGAAGGGCACGACGCGGTCGTCGTGCGTGTACTCCTCGTATGTGCGCAGGGCCATGAGGAGCGGCAGGAACGGCCAGAAGTCGGGGCCGCCGTTCAGCGAGGTGCGCAGGGCGCGCGGGCCGAAGAAGCCGTCCGCCTCCTGCGTGGCGAGGATCGCGTCGATCCAGCGCTTGCTGGTGGCGAGCGCCTCCGCGTCCCGGGTGGCGATGGCGAGTGGCACGAAACCCCTGAGCCAGTACGGGAGTTCCTCCCATCCGCCGAGCTCGGGGTGGACCCAGCCGCTGGTGTCCATGGTCAGGAAGTGGGACGTGTCCTCGTAGCGGCCGCAGAGCCCCGCCAGCTGGAGCTTGAGCTGTCCGGCGAGCCAGCCCCGGGCGGTGATGCTGCCGACGGGGAGGCGGGTGTAGGCGTCGGCGGCGGCGGCGGTCGCGGCGGGGGCCGCAGTCGCTCTCGCGGTGCCGGCCGTGCCGCCGAGCACCGCGGCGGCGGCCACGGTGCCGGTCTGCAGTACGCCACGTCGTGTCACGGTCATCGACTTGCTCCTTCACGTGGGTGGTTGGAGCTGTGAGAGAAAAGAAGGGGTGGGCCCGGCGTCGGGCCCACCCCTGGGGTCGTGCGGATCAGGCGCAGTTGGCCACGGTCGCCTGCGAGGCGTCCTTGATCAGCGCCTGCTGGGCGTCGTGCACGGTCTTCACGTCCGGCTTGACGACCCTGCGGTCGTAGGTGATCAGGCCGTTCAGCTCACCTTCCACGTCGGTGATCTGCGTGTAGACGGCGCCGTTGCCGCCCTTGCAGGCGAGCTTGTGCACCTCGTCGAGCTTGGTGAGGTAGTCGTCCGTGTACGTCGCCGGGTCGACGTCGACGTAGGACTGCTGGACCGACCACGCGTGGCCTGGCACGGCGAGGCCGAGTCCGCCGTACTCGCCCGCGACCAGGGCCCGCTTGCCGTCGGGGTTCGGTGGCAGTGCCGGGCTCGGATAGCCGTGTTCGTCGAGGATGTCGCCGGTGCCGCCGTCCCGGCCCAGGTTGATCCCGGACATCGAGTTGATCAGGCGGGTCGGGTCCCAGGACTTGGCCTGGTCGGCGAGGCGCGCCTCGTCGTACTGGCCCCAGCCCTCGTTGAGGGTGACCCACATGACGACCGACGGGTGGTTGGAGTGCTGGTCGATCATGATCTTCATCTCGCGCTCGAACTCGGCGCGGGCGGCGGTGGAGGGGTTCACCCCGGCCGTCATCGCCGGCATGTCCTGCCACACCATCAGGCCGAGCTTGTCGGCCCAGTAGAACCAGCGGTCGGGTTCGACCTTGATGTGCTTGCGGACGGAGTTGAAGCCCATCTGCTTGTGCATCTTCAGGTCGTAGGCGAGCGCCTCGTCGCTGGGTGCGGTGTGCAGACCGTCCGGCCAGAAGCCCTGGTCGAGAGTGGCCATCATGAAGGTGGGCTTGCCGTTGAGGACGGTGCGCGGGGTGCCGTTCACCTGCTCGACGGCGATGGAGCGCATCCCGAAGTAGCTGCCGACGCGGTCCTTGCCGACGCTCACCTTGAGGTCGTAGAGGAACGGGTCGTCCGGGGTCCACAGGTGCGGCTTGCTGATCTTCAGGGTGAGCGGCTTGCCGGAGACGCCGGAGACGGTGCCGACCTTGCGCTTGCCCGCGTACGCCGTGGCCTGGACCGGGAGTCCGGCCCGCACGCCCGTGGTCTCGACGGCCACGTTGCTGTCCTTGACGTTCGGCGTCAGCTTCAGGTCGGTGACGCTGTCCTTGGCGACCGGCTCCATCCACACCGTCTGCCAGATGCCCGACGACGGGGTGTACCAGATGCCGCTGGGGTCGAGGCGCTGCTTGCCCATCGGCGGGTTCTCGCCGTTCGCGGCGTCCGTCGGGTCATAGACGCCGACGATCAGTTCCTGGGTGCGGCCCGGCTTCAGCGCGTCGGTGATGTCGGCGCTGAACTTGTCGTAGCCGCCCTTGTGATCGGCGACCTTCTTGCCGTTGACGTAGACCTCGGACTGCCAGTCGACGGCGCCGAAGTTCAGCTGGAGGTGCTGGTCCTTTCCGACCTTCCAGTTCTTGGGAACCGTGAAGGTGCGGCGGTACCACATGCGGTCCTCGTGCCGCTCGATCCCGGAGAGCTGGGACTCGACCGGGTAGGGCACGAGGATCTTCTCGGCGAGCTTCTTGCCGACCGGCACCGGGTCGCCCGACTTGGCGCCGGCGAACTCCCAACTGCCGTTCAGGTTCTGCCAGTCCGAGCGGGTCAGCTGAGGCCGCGGATACTCGCGGTGGGCGTTCTTGGGAGTGACGTCGTCACCCCACTTGGTGCTCAGCTGATACGTGGAGTGGTTCGGGCCGCTGGACCAGAACGACCCCACGGCCGTCCCGTCGCTGCCAGCCAGGCCGCCCTTGCCGTCGTAGTTCACGTCGGCGAGGCCCGGAGCGTCGCCGTCCTTGTTCCCGACGACGGGCTCCGTCAGGTTCACGAGCAGCGCCCGCGGGTCCTTCGGGTCGGCCTTGACGCTCTTGAGCGGCCACTTCGCGCCGCCGATCACGGCGGTCAGGTGGTCGTTGACGTCGCCCGCGACGGCGCCGAGCTTCTGCGCGAAGTCGAGCTTGAGGGTGCGGCCGTCGCCGAGCACGGTGGTGCCGATGGCACCGTCGTACGCCCAGTCGTCGGGGACCCGGAAGGCCGAGGAAGGGATCGCTTCCTTCTTCTCGCCCGGCTCGGTCCAGCGCACGTGCAGGTTGGACCCGCCGTAGTGCTCGAAGTACTCGACCTTGAAGTTGACCGCCTGTCCCGCGGTCAACTGGACTGCCTGGGACGTCTGTTCCTTGTCCCAGTCGTCGACCCAGTGGTCGATCACGAGCTTGTCGTCGACCCAGAGCCGGAAGCCGTTGTCGCCGGTGACGGAAAACGTTGTCAGGCCGGTCTTCTCCGGGACCAGCTTTCCGGTCCAGCGGACGTTCGCGTCGTCGGCGCTGCCGGTCGCCGACTGGAGCCGGGAGTCCAGGCTGCCGAAGTCGATCTGGGGGTCGAAGCCGGTGGCCTTCAACTTGTCGAAGTCGAAGGCTCCCGGGGCGGATTGGGTGTAGTACTCGCCCTTGAGCCCATGCGGCACGACCGGCTCGTCCGCGGCCGTGGCGGTGGGCGCCACGGTGAGTGCGGTGAAGCCGAGTGCCGCGGTGAGCAGCGGGGCCAGATGTCGGCCATGTCGTCTGAGGGTTCTGGTGCGCACGGATCCTCCAGTGCTGGACGCGTCCGGTGGAACACGTCGAGGAAGGGTGGCGGCTCGCCGCTCTAGTCGGTACAACTCGTCTGTACAACGTTGGAAGGAACGGCAGTTGGCATGACAGCACGCATTCCGGCGTGCTGTCCAGGGGCATGACGAGCGCACCCGGTGAGCGGGTGCGCCGAGCCGAAGGAGATTCCGTGCGGGTGAGCCTCAAGGATGTCGCGGAGCGCGCGGGCGTCTCGATCAAGACCGTGTCGAACGTGGTGAACAACTATCAGCACGTCACCCCGCAGATGCGCGCCCGCGTCCAGCTGGCCATCGACGAGCTCGGGTACCGCCCGAACCTGACCGCCCGCAACCTGCGCAAAGGTCGTACGGGGATCATCGCGCTCGCCGTTCCGGAACTCGGCAATCCGTACTTCGCGGAGCTCGCGGGCGCCGTGATCGACGCGGCCGCCGAGCACGATGTCACGGTGCTGCTCGACCACACCCGGGGCGAGCGCGAGCAGGAGGTCCTGGTCAGCCAGGGGTTCAGGGCCCGGGTGATCGACGGTCTCATCCTCAGCCCGCTGGAGCTGGAGGCGGAGGATCTGCGCGGCCGGGACGACGATGTGCCGCTGGTGCTGCTCGGCGAGCGCGAGTACGACCTGCCCTACGACCACATCGCCATCGACAACGTCTCGGCGGCCCGCACCGCCGTGCGCCATCTGCTCGGGCGGGGCCGCACCCGGATCGCCTACCTGGGCGAACGCACCGATTCGGCGAACCAGCCCGCACATCTGCGACTCGCGGGCTGGCGTGCGGAGTTGCTCGAAGCGGGCCTGCCGGCGCCGGACACGCAGGTGGGGGCGACCGGCGGCTGGGACCGGGGGGACGGCGCCGAGGCGATGGCGCGGATGCTGGACTCGGGGGTGCGTCCCGACGCCGTGTTCGCGTACAACGACCTGGTCGCGATCGGTGCGATGCGGGTCCTGCACGAGCGGGGCCTGAGGGTTCCGTGGGACGTGGCGGTGGTCGGCTTCGACGACATCGCGGAGGGGCGGTTCGGTGCGGTCACGCTGACC
Source organism: Streptomyces sp. NPDC102467 (assembly GCF_044765445.1). Taxonomy (NCBI): domain Bacteria; kingdom Bacillati; phylum Actinomycetota; class Actinomycetes; order Kitasatosporales; family Streptomycetaceae; genus Streptomyces; species Streptomyces sp. NPDC102467. Next base: position 541,808 of record NZ_JBIWKA010000002.1, read on the forward strand.
ACGATGTCCCCGGACAAGCAGGCCATCGCCCGGCTCGCGGTGGAGTCCCTGCTGCGCCGCCTGGACCATCCGGAGCATCGCTCCGGACGTGAACTGAGCGCCGCCTACCGGCTGATCGAGCGGGAAAGCACCCTCGGCCGCCGCTGACCGTTCGGCCGTTTTGGACCGGGCGCGTCGGCACGAGTCGCTGCACGAGGTCTTTACAGCGTCCTTCCAACGATGTAAAAACCTCCCCTGTACCGCCGTTCCGACCGGTCGAACACATCCACCCCGTCAGCGCGTTCACGCGCCGGGCCGTGCCGTTTTGGGGAGCACCACATGACGCAGACCGCGCTCCATCGTTACCGCCGTTACTCCTCCAAGGCCCTGCTCGCGGCCGGCCTCGTGGCGAGCCTCGCGCTCGCCACCGGATGCGCCAAGTCCGAGGACGACAACTCCGGCTCCGACAAGGGAAGTTCCAGCTCGGAGGAGGCGAACGCCGGGCAGGAGGTGGCCTCCTCCGGTAGCGGCAAGACGTGTGACGTCTCCGCGTACGGCGGCAAGAAGCTCGACCTGAAGGGCGCCACCGTCGGCTTCTCGCAGTCCGAGAAGGAGGCCAACCCGTTCCGTATCGCGGAGACGGCGTCCCTCAAGGCAGAGGCGCAGAAGCGCGGGATCAAGCTGCTCACCGCCAACGCCCAGTCGCAGTTCTCCAAGCAGATCAGCGACGTCCAGGACCTCATCGCCAAGGGCGCCGACCTGCTGGTCATCGCACCGCTCAACTCCGACGGCTGGGAGCCCGTGCTGCGCGCGGCGAGCGCCAAGCACATCCCGATCGTCACCGTCGACCGCAAGATCAACGCGACGGCCTGCAAGGACTACGTGTCGTTCATCGGCTCGGACTTCGTCGAGCAGGGCAAGCGCGCCGCGGACCAGATGATCGAGACGACCGGCGGCAAGGGCACGATCGGCATCCTGCTCGGCGCCGCGGGCAACAACGTGACCACCGAGCGCACCAAGGGCTTCGAGGACCGGCTCAAGGAGAAGGCGCCGGGCCTGAAGGTCGTCTTCAAGCAGACCGGCGAGTTCGCCCGCGAGAAGGGCCAGCAGGTCACCGAGCAGCTCATCCAGTCCAAGCCCGACATCACCGGTATCTACGCCGAGAACGACGAGATGGGTCTCGGCGCCGTCAACGCGCTCAAGAGCGCGGGCAAGAAGGCCGGCGCCGTCAAGATCGTCACGGTCGACGGCACCCGCAACGCGGTGCAGGGCATCGTCGACGGCTGGATCTCCGGCGTCATCGAGTCCAACCCGCGCTTCGGCCCGCTCGCCTTCCAGACCCTGGACTCCTTCACCAAGGGCGACAAGGTCGGCCAGGACATCGTCATCAAGGACAGCGCGTACACCGAGGACAACGCCAAGACGGATCTGAACAAGGCCTTCTGACATGTTGTCGGCAAAGAATCTCAGTAAGACGTTCCCCGGCGTGCGTGCCCTCGACGGTGTCGATTTCACCGCGCGCGCCGGGGAGGTGCACGCGCTCATCGGGGAGAACGGGGCGGGCAAGTCCACGCTCATCAAGGTCCTCACCGGCGTGTACCAGCCCGACCCCGCCACCGAGAACGAAGGCGGCACGCTCAACTACGACGGTCAACAGGTCAGCTTCGCCACGCCACTTGAGGCGCAGCACGCGGGTATCTCCACCATCTACCAGGAGGTCAACCTCGTCCCCCTGATGAGCGTGGCCCGCAATCTGTTCATGGGCCGCGAGCCGCGGGGCCGCCTCGGTCTGATCGACTTCCGGCGGATGCACCGGGAGGCGGACGCGGCCCTGCGCGAGCTGGGCGTGCGCGTGGACGTGCAGCGCCCCTTGCGCGAACTCGGCATCGGCGCCCAGCAGATGGTGGCGCTGGCCCGCGCGGTCTCGGTCGACGCGAAGGTCGTCATCATGGACGAGCCGACGTCGTCGCTCGAACCGCGCGAGGTGCAGACGCTCTTCGGAGTGATCCGCATGCTGCGCGAGCGCGGCATCGCCGTGGTCTACGTCAGCCATCGCCTCGACGAGCTGTACGAGGTCTGCGACGCGGTCACCGTGCTGCGTGACGGCAAGGTCGTGCACACCGGCGAACTGGCCGACCTGGACCGGCTGCGTCTGGTCTCGCTCATGCTGGGCCGCGACATCGGCGACGTACAGGACGAGGGCCTCACCAAGTTCTCCGGCGAGCACGACGCGGGGGCCGAACCGATCTTGCAGGCACAGGAGTTGACGGTCCGCCACCAGTTGCACGGCGTGTCGATCGACGTGCGGCCCGGGGAGGTCGTCGGCCTCGGCGGGCTCCTCGGGTCGGGGCGCAGCGAGACCGCGAAGGCGATCGCGGGCGCGCTGGCCACGGACAGCGGCCGGGTCACGGTGGCGGGCTCCGCGGTGCGTACGGGCTCGACGCCCGCCGCGATCCGCGCCGGCATCAGTCTGCTGCCGGAGGACCGCAAGGCGGAGGGGATCGTGCCGGGTCTGTCGGTGCGCGAGAACATCGCGCTCGCCGCGCTGCCCGGCCTGTCCCGCTTCGGTCTGGTCGACGAGGCGCGTATCGACAAGATCGTCGACACGTTCGTCAAGCGGCTGCGCATCAAGTCCGCGGGACCGCACCAGAAGGTGGGCGAGCTGTCGGGCGGCAACCAGCAGAAGGTGCTGCTCGCGCGCTGGCTCGCGATGAACCCGAAGGTACTGCTGCTCGACGAGCCGACCCGCGGCATCGACGTCGGGGCCAAGGCCGAAGTCCAGAAGCTCATCGACGAGTTGGCGGACGACGGGCTCGGCGTACTGCTGATCTCCTCGGACATGGAGGAGCTGATCGAGGGCTCGGACCGGGTCGTCGTCCTCAAGGACGGCGCCGTGGTCGCGGAGCTCACCGGTGACGCGGTCACGGAGGACCGACTGATGCGTGCCATCGCCGCAACACCCGCTGGAGGGCCGTCCGTTGACTGACCTCTCCCTGGGCAGGGCCGGCGTCGACCGCGACCGGCTGCTGCGCCTGTTGCAGGAGTACGGCGTCTATCTCGGCGTCGCCGTCCTGCTCGTGGCGAACATCGCCTTCACGCCGCACTTCCTGTCGGCCGAGAACTTCCGCACGCAGGCCGTGCAGGTCGCGCCCGTCCTCATCGTGGCGCTCGGCATGGCTCTGGCCATCGGCACCGAGGGCGTCGATCTGTCGGTCGGCTCGGTGATGGCGCTCGCCACGTCGCTGATCTCCCTCTACCTCGGATACGGGGTGTGGATCGCGCTGGTCGCGGCCCTCGTCGGCGGGGCCCTGGTCGGCGTCGCGAACGGTGCGCTGATCGCGTTCATCGGCGTCCAGCCCATCGTCGCCACCCTGGCGTTGATGGTCGCGGGCCGCGGTCTCGCACTCGTCCTGCTGCCTCAGCTCAAGGACGTCCGCGACCCGGGCCTGCGCTCGCTCGGCACCGGGGACGTCCTGGGCATCCCGTATCTGGTGCTGATCGCGGCGGCCCTCGCGCTGCTCGTGGCGTTCGTGGTGCGGCGCACCACGTTCGGCCGTCAGCTCCTCGCGATCGGCGACAGCCGCCCGGCGGCGAAGCTCGCGGGGCTGCCCGTGCGGCGCGTCCTGATCCTCGTCTACGTGGTGTCCGGTGTGCTGGCCGCGACGGCCGGTGTCCTCGCGACCGCCCGCCTGACCGCGAGCGACCCGACCTCGCTCGGCAATCTGATGGAACTCTCCGCGATCACCGCGGTCGTGGTCGGCGGCACCCCGCTCACCGGCGGCCGGGTGCGGATCGGCGGCACCGTGGCCGGCGCGGTCCTCATCCAGCTCCTGACGGCCACGCTCATCAAGCACGACCTGCCGCCGTCGTGGACGCAGATCGCCCAGGCCGTGGTGATCATCCTCGCCGTCTACGCGGCCAGGGAACGGGGGAAGCGATGACGATGACCGATGTCGAAGCGGCACAGCCGGCCAAGGACGCCCAGGAGGAACCGCTCGGCGCGACGCGCGCGGAGCGGCTGAGCGCACTGGCCCAACAGCACGGCGCGCTGGTCACGTTGGTGATCGCGGTGATCGTCGCCTCGCTCTCCTTCGACACGTTCCTGACGGGCGACAACCTGGAGAACATGGCGCTGTCGTCCGCGTTCCTCGCGGTCGTGGCGCTCGGCATGACGTTCGTGATCGTGACGGGCGGCATCGACCTGTCGGTCGGTTCGCTGTTCGCGCTCGGCGGTGTGCTGGCGGCCTGGGGCTCCCAGTACGGGACGGTGGTGGCGCTGCTGCTGCCGCTGGCGGTGTGCGGTCTCATCGGCCTTGTCAACGGGCTGCTGATCGCCCGCTCGCGCCTCGCCCCCTTCATCGTGACGCTGGCGGCGATGCTCGGCGCGCGGGGCATCCTCCTCGCGGTGACCGACGAGGGCTCGAAGACGTACCTCGTCGACAAGTCGACCTTCTTCGCGTCGCTCGGCCAGGACAAGTGGTTCGGCATCGGTGTCCCGGTCTGGATCACGCTGGCGCTGTTCGTGCTCGGCGCGCTCGTGCTGCGCCGCACCCGGTTCGGACAGTACGTGTACGCGGTCGGCGGCAACGAGGACGCGGCGGCCCTGATGGGCGCGCCGGTGGCCCGCACGAAGATCGGCGTCTACACGTTGTCCGGTCTCTGCGCGGGCCTGGCCGGTGCGCTGAACGCGGCCTGGCTGGTGTCGGGCGTGACGATCCTCGGCTCCGGCATGGAGCTGGAGGCGATCTCGGCGGTCGTCATCGGCGGCACCCTGCTGTCGGGCGGTTTCGGGTTCATCAGCGGTTCGCTGGTGGGCGTGCTCCTCCTCAAGGTGATCCAGAACGTGATCAACCAGATCGGCTCGCTGGACTCCGCGTATCAGCAGGTGGTCAGCGGGGCGTTCCTGGCCGTCGTGGTGATCGCGCAGACGTGGCTGGGGCGGCGGCGCCGGGTGCTGTGATCCTGGCGCGGGCCCGCGCCCACGGTGCGCGTACGACCGTGGGCGCGTGGCTCAGTGCACCGCTTGGCCCTTGCCGAGGGCTATCACGCCGCCCTTCGACACCGTGTAGAGCTCCGCGTCCCGGACCGGGTTGACGCCGATCGTCGCTCCGGCCGGCACCTCCACGTTCTTGTCGAGGACGGCGCCGCGCACCACCGCTCCCCTGCCGACCCGCACGTTGTCGTGCAGGACCGAGCTCTGGACGACCGCCCCGTCCTCGATCGTCACGCCCGGGGAGAGGACGGAACCGGTGACCTGGCCGCGGATGACACAGCCGGGGCTGACGATCGACTCGCTCGCGATGCCGGCCGCGCAGAACTTGGCCGGTGGCAGCTGCCCGGAGTGCGTGTAGATGGGCCAGCGCCGGTTGTCCAGGTTGAACATCGGCTCGTCCGAGATGAGATCCATGTGGGCCTCGTAGTACGTGTCGAGGGTGCCGACGTCGCGCCAGTAGCCGTGGTCCCGGACGGTCTCGCCCGGGACGTGGTTCGCGTCGAAGTCGTAGACCTGGGCGACACCGCGCTCGGTGAGCATCGGCAGGATCGAACCGCCCATGTCGTGCACCGAGTCGTCGTCCTCCGCGTCCTGCAGCAGCGCGTCGACGAGGGTCTTGGTGGTGAAGAGGTAGTTGCCCATCGAGGCGAACACCTGGTTCGGCGTGCCGGGCAGCGGCGGCGGGTCCGAGGGCTTCTCCAGGAACGCCTCGATGCGGGTGCTGTCGTGGGCCGGCGTGATGACGCCGAAGGACGGTGCCTGCGCGCGCGGCACCCGGATGCCCGCGACGGTGACGCCCGCGCCGGACTCGATGTGCTGCGCGAGCATCTGCCGCGGGTCCATCCGGTACACGTGGTCGGCGCCGAACACCGCGATGAAGTCGGGCTGTTCGTCGTGGACGAGGTTGAGGGACTGCAGGATCGCGTCGGCGCTGCCCGAGTACCAGCGCGGGCCGAGCCGCTGCTGGGCCGGGACGGGCGTCACGTAGTTGCCGAGCAGGCTCGACATCCGCCACGTCGTGGTGACGTGCCGGTCCAGCGAGTGCGACTTGTACTGCGTCAGCACGCAGATGCGCAGGATGTCGCCGTTCACCAGGTTCGACAGGGCGAAGTCGACGAGGCGGTACGTGCCGCCGAACGTCACCGCGGGCTTCGCCCGGTCCGCGGTCAGCGGCAGCAGCCGCTTCCCCTCTCCTCCCGCCAGTACGATCCCGAGCACCGAAGGCCCACCACGCATGCCCGCCCCCTTCATGTCCCCGCGCTCTAGGCGCCGTTGAGGATCTCCTCGTACAGGTCGACCGTGCGCCGGGCCACCGCGGCCCAGCCGAACTCCGCGGCTGCCCGCTCCCGTCCGGCCTCCCCCATGCGGCGCGCCGCGCCGGGGTCGCCGACCACCTCGTTCAGGGCGCGCGCGAGGCCCGCCTCGAACGCCGCCGGGTCCGCCTCCGCGTACGGGACGAGTACCCCGCTCTCGCCGTCCGTCACCACCTCGGGGATGCCGCCGACCCGGGACGCGACGACCGCGGTACCGCAGGCCATCGCCTCCAGGTTGACGATGCCGAGCGGCTCGTACACCGACGGGCACACGAACACCGTGGCGTGCGTGAGGAGTTGGACGACCTCGGCGCGCGGCAGCATGGACGGGATCCAGCACACCCCGTCGCGGGTCTCCTTCAACTCCGTGACCAGCTCCCGGAATTCACGGCCGATCTCCGGCGTGTCCGGCGCCCCGGCGCAGAGCACCAGCTGCACGTCCTTCGCGAGCTCGCGGGCCGCGCGCAGCAGATGGGGCACACCCTTCTGGCGGGTGATGCGGCCGACGAAGACGACGTACGGGCGCTGCGGATCGATGCCGAAGCGGGTGAGCACCTCGGTGCCGGGGTCGGCCCGGTAGAGCTCCACGTCGATGCCGTTGTGCACGACGCGGACGCGCTTGGGGTTCAGGGCCGGATAGCAGGCGAGGATGTCGTCGCGCATCGCTCGCGACACCGCGATCACGCCGTGCGCCGCCTCGATCGCCGTGCGTTCCGCCCAGGACGACAGCGCGTAACCGCCACCCAGCTGCTCGGCCTTCCAGGGGCGCAGCGGCTCCAGGGAGTGCGCGGTCATCACGTGCGGGACGCCGAGCTGGAGGGCCGCCAGGTGGCCCGCCAGGTTGGTGTACCAGGTGTGGGAGTGGACGAGGTCGCGGCCGTCGAGGGCGGCGGCCATGGACAGGTCCACGGAGAGGGTGCGCAGCGCGTCGTTCGCCCCGTCTAGCGCCGGCCAGGCGCGGTGGCGGCGCACTCCGTCGGCCGTCCCCTCGCCCCACGTGTGGACGTCGAGGTCGACGAGCGGGCGCAACTCCCTTGCCAGGAACTCGACATGCACTCCGGCACCGCCGTAGACGTCCGGCGGGTACTCCCTGCTGAGCAGTCCCACACGCACGCGCGGCCCCCGTTCGCTCGTCCCCACTTGCCCAGGTCGGTCGTGCTCGCACCGCACCTCATGCTTACCCATCGACGCCCCTCGCGGAAGAGTGCGTACCGTAAGTGCCCCTATCCGGCCCGCTACCACCCGTCCAGGGGATGACTCACGATGCGGCGTACTCCATCGGTAGTAGGACCCAATGCCTGCTCAGGTCGGACGACAGGAGCGCGTGCGCGAGAGATCGTAGAGAGTATGAAAACCGACCGTGCGCCGCACCGCACCGCAGGGGGCGCCAGATGAGTGCCCTCGCGCTGGCCGTGCTGCTCTCCCTGGTCTCTGCGGTCGCCTACGCAGGCGGGGCGATCGTGCAGGAGCGGGTGGCACAGACGTCGCCGGAGTCGGCGTACGCGCCGTTGCGCAGGCCTGCCTGGTGGGGTGCCGGGTGTCTGAACGGTCTGGGCGCGCTGCTGCATGTCATCGCTCTGGCGTACGGTCCGCTGAGCCTGGTCCAGCCGCTGGGCGCCCTGACGATCGTGCTGGCGCTGCCGATGGCGGCGCTGCTGGTGCGGCGCCGGGCCGGGGCCGCCGCCTGGCGCGGGGCGATCATGGCGACGGTCGGGCTCGCGGGTCTGCTGGCGCTGACCGGCTCGGCCTCCGAGGACTCCCTGGACGGGACCGAGCGCCTGCTGGTCGGGGTGATCACGGCCGGCGGCGTGCTGGTGCTCATGATGTCGGCCCGCGCCGCTCACCGGCATCCCGTGGTGCGCGCGGTGCTGCTCGCGATAGCGGCGGGCAGCGCGTTCGGCATGGCCTCGGTGTTCACGAAGTCGGTGGCCGTCGACTGGTCGGGCGAGCCGCTCGAGCAGCTCAGCACTCTGCTGGCGATCGCGGCCCTGGCGACGACGGGCATGCTCCTGTCGCAGGCCTCCTACCGGGGCGCGGGCCTGGCGGCCCCGCTGGCCACCGCGACCGTGGTGAACCCGGTGGTGGCCGCGGCGGTCGGCCTCACCCTGTTCGGCGAGAGTTTCCGGCACGGCACGATCGGCACGGTCCTGGCGCTCGGCTGCGGCGTGGTGGCCGCGGGCGGCCTGATACTGCTGACGACCGAGCGCATCGGCCGGGACCGCGACGCGCAGGTGATCGCCCAGCACTCACCCCCCGTGCCGGACAGCCCGGCCGGGCTCGACACCATGCCGAGCCGGACCGCACCGAACCGGACCATGCCGAACCAGCAGAAGCCGCCCTCCGACGACTCCGCGGTAGGGAACGTCAGATCCTGACGCCGTGGGCCCGCAGATACGCGAGCGGGTCGATGTCGCTGCCGAAGCCGGGCCCCGTCCGCACCTCGAAGTGCAGATGCGGGCCCGTGCTGTTGCCGGTGGACCCCGAGCGGGCGATGCGCTGGCCCTCCACCACACGCTGCCCGCTCTTCACGGACAGTGCCGACAGGTGCCCGTACTGGCTGTAGTGGCCGTCAGCGTGGCGGATCACCACTTCGTAGCCGTACGAGCCTCCCCAGCCCGCCGAGACGATCTTCCCCGCGGCGACGGCCTTGACGGTGGTGCCGGTGGGCACGGCGAAGTCCACCCCGGTGTGGTAGCCCTTCGACCAGGAGGAACCGGCGGCGTGGTACGGCGTGCCGAGACCGGCGTGCACGGGGGCCACGAAGTGGTGCGAGGCGGTCTGGGTGGCCGTGGCCTTCTTGGTCTCGACCTTCTTGGTCTCGACCTTCTTGGACTGGGCCGTTTTCGGCTGGGCCTGCTGCGGGTGCGTCTTCTTGGGCTCGGCCTTCCTGGGCTGAGCCTTCTGAGACTGCTGGGTCTTCTGAGGCTTCTGGGGCTTCTTGGGTTCGGCCGTCTTGGTGGACGCGCCGGGCATCGAGAGCCGCTGGCCCGGAATGATCAGGTCCGGGTCGGTGCCGATGGCCTTGCGGTTGGCCGAGTACAGCCGCTCCCAGCCGCCGGGCACCTTGCGGGTCTCCGCGATGCCGGAGAGCGTGTCGCCGCCGACCACGGTGTACATCTCGGCGCGGCCCGCGGTCGACTGCGGGGTCACCTCGGGCTTCACGTCCTTGACCGTGCGGACAGCGGTTCGCTCGCTGGTGCGCTCGGGCGTGCTCCGGGGCGCCTGCTCCGACGTACGGGACAGGCTCGCGCGCTGCGAACACACCGGCCAGGCGCCGGGGCCCTGCCCCTTCAGGACCTTCTCGGCGACCGCGATCTGCTGATCCTTGGTGGCCAGGTCGGCGCGCGAGGCGTACGCCGTGCCGCCGTACGCGGCCCAGGTGGAGCGGGTGAACTGCAGGCCTCCGTAGAAGCCATTGCCCGTGTTGACGCTCCAGTTGCTGCTGGACTCGCACGCGGCGACCTTGTTCCACGTGTGCACGTCCGCGGCCTGCGCGGTGCCCGCGCCGATCAGCGGGATCGCCATGCCGGCGCCGCCGACGGTCACGGTAAGCGATGCCCGGTTGACCCGGCTCGGCTGGTACCGGCGGTGCCGGCCGCGTAACGCCATGGGAGCTCCCTCTCGAAACCTGAGAACCGAAAACCTGTACAGGCATACGTAGGAGCCGCAAATTAGCCGCTCCTCCCCAGTCGTGACAAGGGCTCCGGGAGCCACCCTGGCTGCTTTCAGCCCCTCAAGTGGCCGGGAATCCACCGCAGTTGGACCGCTTGCTGGAAGGGGCCGCCGCCCTCGTGGTCATTGAAGGCGTACACCTCCATGGAACGCTCCGTGCCTGCCCAGTGGTTGTGCGCCGCGAACACCGTGGACGGCGGGCAGGTCAGATCCTCCAGCGCCGCGGAGAACAGACCGGGCGCGGTCGCGCGGGCCGCGAAATTCATGCCGTCGAAGTACGAGAGCGTCCGGAAGACGCGCTCGTCCTCGCCGATGTGCGCCTTGAGGTAAAGAGCGATCTCCCGATAGGGGTGACGCTCCGTGAGCGTGGCCGCGCGGCCGAAGTGACACAGGAACGGCACGTCGGACGCGGCCGCCTTGAGGTCGGGTACGAGGCCGGCCACGGCGATCGTGATGCCGCCGCCCTGGCTGCCGCCGGCCACGGCGACGCGCGAGGCGTCGATCAGCGGGTGCGAGCGGGCCGCGTCGACGGCGCGCACGGCGTCCGTGTAGACGCGGCGGTAGTAGTAGTCGTGCGGGTCCTGGATACCCCGCGTCATGAATCCGGGGACCGCCGGCCCACTGCCGACGGGGTCCGGGGTCTCCCCGACGCTGCCGCCGCTGCCCTGGCCCCGGGTGTCCATCACGAAGTGCGCGAATCCGGCGGCGGCCCATCTGAGGTGAGTGTGCGGCAGGCCCCGGCCGCCGCCGTAGCCGATGTACTCGACGACGGCCGGTATCGGCTCCGTGGTGCCCGCGGGAAGGATCAGCCAGCCCTTCACGGGATGCCCGCCGAAGCCCGCATACGTAACGTCGAACACGTCGACCGCCGTGAGCGGTGTGTCGACCGGCTGGAAACGTGCGTCGAGGTCGTGGTCCCTGGCTTCGGCCAGGGTCTTCTCCCAGAAGGCGTCGAAATCGTCGAGGGCCGTCAAAGCGGGCTTGTAGGCACGCAGTTCGTCGAGCGGCAGGTCGAAATGAGGCACGCACGGCTCCAGCATCGTAGAGAGTTCACGAGAGGATCGGTGGGGGGTGGAGCCTCACGCTACGCCCCACCGCACGACAACTGGACAAGATCTTTCATTTTCCCAATCCAGGAGCGACAGGCATGAGCACTACAGCCCAGATCGGTGTCACCGGGCTCGCTGTCATGGGGCGCAACCTCGCCCGCAACTTCGCACGGAACGGATACACGGTCGCTCTCCACAACCGCACCGCGTCCCGTACGCACCAGCTGGTGGAGGAGTTCGGCGAAGAGGGCATCTTCGTGCCGACCGAGTCAGCCGAGGACTTCGTGGCCGCGCTCGAACGGCCGCGGCGCCTCGTGGTCATGGTGAAGGCGGGCGAGCCGACGGACGCGGTGATCAAGGAGTTCGCGCCGCTCCTGGAGCCCGGCGACATGATCGTCGACGGTGGCAACGCGCACTTCGCCGACACCCGCCGCCGCGAGAAGGAGCTGCGCGAGCAGGGCATCCACTTCGTCGGCACCGGTGTCTCCGGCGGCGAGGAAGGCGCACTGCACGGGCCGAGCATCATGCCCGGCGGCAGCGTCGAGTCGTACAAGTCGCTCGGCCCGATGCTGGAGAAGATCTCCGCGAAGGCGAAGGACGGCGCCCCGTGCGTGACGCACGTCGGGCCGGACGGCGCGGGCCACTTCGTGAAGATGGTGCACAACGGCATCGAGTACGCCGACATGCAACTCATCGGCGAGGCCTACCAGTTGCTGCGCGAGGTCGCCGGATACTCGCCCGCGCAGATCGCGGACATCTTCCGTACGTGGAACACGGGGCGCCTCGACTCGTACCTGATCGAGATCACGGCGGAGGTCCTCTCGCACGTGGACGCCGCCACCGGTAAGCCGTTCGTGGACGTCGTCGAGGACCAGGCCGAGCAGAAGGGCACCGGCCGCTGGACGGTGCAGATCGCGCTCGATCTGGGCGTGCCGGTGTCCGGCATCGCCGAAGCGGTGTTCGCGCGCTCGCTGTCCGGGCACGCCGAACTGCGCGCCGCGTCGAAGGAGTTGGCGGGCCCGACGGCCACGCCGCTGAGCGAGTCGGAAGCCTCGGCCTTCGCCGACAAGGTCGAGCAGGCCCTCTACGCCTCGAAGATCGTGTCGTACACGCAGGGCTTCCACGAGATCGCCGCGGGCAGCGAGGAGTACGACTGGAACATCGACTCCGGGGCGGTGGCCCGCATCTGGCGCGGCGGCTGCATCATCCGGGCGGCGTTCCTGGACCGGATCACCGCGGCGTACGAGGCCGAGCCCGGCCTGGTCTCGCTCCTGTCCGACAAGAGCTTCGCGGACGAGATCGCGACGGCGCAGGACGACTGGCGTGCCGTCCTGGTCGCCGCGACCACGCAGGGCGTGCCCACGCCGGGCTTCGCCGCCGCGCTGGCGTACTACGACGCGCTGCGCGCCGAGCGCCTGCCGGCCGCGCTCACGCAGGGCCAGCGGGACTACTTCGGCGCGCACACGTACCGCAGGGTCGACCGGGAGGGCTCGTTCCACACGCTGTGGGGCGGTGACCGCTCCGAGGTCGACGCCTAGGATCTCGCCGACTGCCTCACACGGGTGACGGCTCGGGCTCCGGCGGCCCCGGGTCGGGCTCCGGCAGCGGGCCCGGCGGCGCCGGAGACGGCGGAGGCTGGGGCACCGGGCCCGGTCCTGGCTTCGGGAACGGGTCCGGAGCCGGTACCGGGGCCGGCTCCGGGACATCGGGTCCCGGGCCGGGGACCGGAGTCGGGCTCGGCGGGGCGGGATCGGGGAAAGGCTGGGTCATCGCACTGCCTCCATGGGTTCGGAGGGGGGTCGTGTCCACTGTCTCCCGTGTCGCGTGCCCACGCTCGCCGAACCCACGCGTCCGGTCGCGTCCCGTCAGCCGTCGGTACGGGTCAGACGCACCACGGGGATGTCCCGGCTGGTCTTCTTCTGGTAGTCCGCGTAGGGCGGGAACAGCTCGACCAGCGAATCCCAGACGCGTGCCTTGTCCTCTGACGACAGCGTCTCGGCGCGCGCGGTGAACCGCTCGGTGTTCACCCGCAGCCGTACGTCCGGGTTGGCCTGCAGGTTCAGATACCACAGCGGGTGATCGTCGGCACCGCCGTAGGAGGCCACGATCAGGTAGTCGTCACCGTCCCGGCCGTAGATCAGGACGGTACGCCGCCACTGCCCCGACTTACGGCCTTCGTAGTCGAGCAGCAGGCACGGAGCGCCTTGCAGGGTGGTGCCCTTGGTGCCGCCGGACTCTTCGTAGGTGCGGGCCTGCTTTGCCACCCATCCGGCGGGGCTGATGGCGACATCGCTGTCGGTCATGTCGGCTCCTCTCACTCGGTGCTGTGCTCGCTGGGCACTGTGCCCGTGCGCGAATTCTCCTCAACCTAAGAGCCTGTGTCATATCCCGGGCCGGATCAGCGCGCGTCGTCCGGTGCGTGCGAACGCAAGGCGCCGGAAGGTCCTGGATGGGGGTCCCCCTGCTCGAGCGGAGCCGAGAGCTTGGGGGAGGAGCTACTCGGGCATTTCGGCAACGCCGCGAGCGTGCGTGCCAGGCGGCGCGCGCCCGGCCGGGGATATGACACAGGCTCTAAGCCTTTTTGACAGTCGCGCATTCCGTGGCCGCGGCTTCGAACCCGGGGCGCGGGCTGGACAGCACCAGGAGCGCGGTGCGGGTGCGGTCGGCGGCGTCGGTCATGGAGGCCTGCGCGAGGACGATCGCGTCGGCGTCGGTGACGGAGTCGACGGCGGCCGCGACGCGGTCGAGGTAACCGTCCCGGTCACCGGCGAGGAACCGCTCCCAGGCCCCGTCGACGAACACGGTGCGCACGTCCACGGCCCGCCCGGCCCGCGCGGCCTCCTCCTCGACGAGGGCGACGGTCGGCGCGAAAGTGCTGTGCACCGTGGCGACGACGGCGATCCGGGGCCCCGCGGCGACGGCCCGCGCGGCCATCGGCCGGTCCACGCGCAGCACCGGGACCCCGAGGGCGGGGGCCAGTTCCTCCGCGACACCGCCGATGCTGGAGCAGGTGCACAGCACGGCGTCCGCGCCGTCCCGCTCCGCCGCCTCCAGGAGCGCCCGCACGTCGTCGGCGACCGAGTCCGGGCCCGACTCGCCGGCCCGCACCAACAGGTCCTCCCGCACGATGTGGCGCAGCGTGAGCTCCGGGTGACCGGTGTCGCGCAGGGCGTCGAAGACGGGGACGTGCGCGGGTGAGGTGTGCAGGAGCGTGAGGATCATGCCCGGCACCCTACTGACCGGGGTGCGGGCGGGTCACCACTTCTCCGGGTCGGCGGCCAGGGCGGCCTCTGCGGCGGCGAGCAGCTCGGCGGGTGCGGCGGGAGCCTCGCCGGGGTGCCGCTCGGCCCAGGTGACGACGAACGAGCACAGGGGCGCGACGGCGACCGCCTCGCGGGCGGCCATCGCGTACAGCTCGCGCGCGAGGGAGCCCGCGATGCCCTTGCCCTCATGGGCCGGCTCCACGACGGTGTGCACCGGCACGAGGGCGCGCCGCGGTTCGTCGAGCACGAAGTACTGGATGCGGCCGACGATGTCACCGTGGGCGCCGCCCGCGCGGGCCTGCAGGAGGCCCCGGTCGCGGTCGTCGTAGATATCGATGTCGATGTCGCTCATGGGGCCTCCCGGGTGATCAGGCGGGCACGGCGGGCACGGCCTGGGGGCTCCGCTTCGCGTCGCTGCCCGGGGCGGGCTCGGCAGGGTCCGCGCCGAGCGCCACGATCGCGTTGTCCCGGTCCACGTGTACGACCCTGGGCCGCAGTGACCGCGCCTCGGCGTCGTCGACCTGAGCGTAACTGATGATGATCACGAGGTCGCCCGGGTGCACGAGATGGGCGGCCGCCCCGTTGATCCCGATGACACCGGAGCCGCGTTCGCCCTCGATGACATAGGTCTCCAGACGGGCCCCGTTGTCGATGTCGACGATGTGCACGAGCTCGCCGGGCAGCAGATCGGCGGCGTCGAGTAGCTCCGCGTCGATGGTGACCGAGCCGACGTAGTGCAGGTCGGCCTGGGTGACGGTGGCGCGGTGAATCTTGGATTTGAACATGGTGCGCAGCATCGAGCTACTCCTGGTCCTAGGCTCCCTGCCTGCGCTTTTGCAGGTCAAGGGCTGGTCATCCAGCTTACAACCAGCCCGGTCGCGGACGGGGGCCCGCGCCGCAGCCGCATCACGCTTCTCCGTCTCGGGTGGGGCCCAGGAGTCCCGCGCGTTCGGCGATCAGGGCCGCTTGGACGCGATTGCCGACCCGTAACTTGTCGAGGACCGCGCTGACATGGCCTTTGACGGTGCCGATGCTCACGTGCAGCCGTTCGCCGATGTCGGTGTTGGCGTAGCCCTCGGCCAGCAGGACCAGGACCGCACGCTCGCGCTCCGTCAGCCGGCCGACGAGGTGAACGGCCGACGATTCCCGCCCACCCCGGTCGAGAAAACCGTCCACCACCCTGCGGGTCACCTTGGCGGACAGAACGGTCCCCTGACTGGCCAAGGCCCGTACGAGTACGGGGAGTTGTTCAGGGTCCGTGTCCTTGAGGAGGAACCCGGCCGCTCCGGATCTCAGGGCGACCGCCACGTATTCGTCGGCATCGAAAGTGGTGAGCATCGCCACCACCGGTGGCTTCTGCACGGCGCGCAGTTCGGCCAGCACCGTGAGCCCGTCGACATCGGGCATACGGATGTCGAGGAGCACGACATCGGGCTCCAGATCCCGCACCGTCGCGACAGCCCGGCCACCAGGGACTGCCGCCACGACCTCGATGTCGTCGGCGGCTTGGAGAATGTGCGTGAAGCCCGTGCGGACGAGGGCCTCGTCATCTACCACCAGTACACGGATCACGTGTGCTCCGCTCGTCACTTGCCCGTCCCTGATGCGTAGCACTCCGGTAGGCATCCGTCAGCAAGGACGGCTCCCGTCCGGTCGGTCTTCGACGGCGACCCATCCACTCGGCCGGTGTGATTTCGGCCGAGTGGATGGGCGGCTGCAGTAGGTCGGCGGGTGTACCGCGGTGCGATATGAGGGGAGTCTGAGCGACATAGCAAGCGACGCATCCTCGACCTCGCCGCGAGCGGCGTCACCTGAGGCGGCGGTGGGGCCCCTCTCTCTCCCACCGCCGCCTCTCCCCCGTCCCGGCGCCGGCGACGGCTGTGCCGACGAGTGCCGCGACGGTCACGCCTCCCGTTGCTCCCTCGGGCCGGGCGGCGATTCAGAGCTCGGTGGGGCGGGCGGCGATCTCCCGCAGGAGGTTCATCACTGCTCGGGCGCGGGCGCTCTGTGCCACGCCGCCCATGGAGACGATCTTGACTTCCAGTGGAGGGCCGCCGTCCCGCAGCCGCAGTTCCGCGACCTCGCCGCCGCCGTAGGTCTGGCTGGTCGCCGGCCGCTGGTTGAGCACGGAGTATCCGAGTCCGCGCGCCACCAGTGAGCGCACGGTCTCGTAGCTGCGGGTGCGGTACCGGACGTCGGGCGCGGTACCCGTGGCGGCCACCAGCGCGTGGAAGTAGTCGCGGCTGTGCGGGAGGTCGAGGAGGACAAGGGGTTCGGCGGACAACTCGGCCAGCTCCACGCTGCCCTGCCCGGCCAGGGGGTGGTCGGCGGAGACGATGACGTAGGCCGGAGCACGGGCGATCGTCTCGCTGAACAGCTCCGGCTCGGACGACAGACCGAGGCCGTAGGTGAGGGCGAAGTCGATGCGGCCCGCTGCCAGGGCCTGGACGAGCTCATCCGTCTCCGCCTCCACCACGTCGATCTCTATGCCGGGGTGGCGCCGGGTGAACTCGCTGAACAGAGGCGGCAGATAGTACGGGGCCAGGGTCACGAAGCAGCCGACCGTCACGGGCCCGGAGAGGGTCTCTCCGTCGCCCCTGGCCTCCCGCTGGACCTCGCGGGCACGCGCCAGCAGGTCCCGCGCCTGCTGTTGGAGCCGCTCCCCTGCGGGGGTCAGGGTCAGGCCCCGGCCGCGCCGCCGGATGAAGAGCTGGACCTGCAGGTCCTGCTCCAGGTTGTAGACGGCGGCGGACACGGCCGACTGGGCGATGTGCAGCTCGGCCGACGCCTCCGTCATGGAGCCGCGCTCGGCGGCCACCAGGAAGTAACGCAGCTGAACGAGGGTGAACCCCAGAGGTGACGTCATGCGAGACCCTTGCGCCCGGTGAACCGTGTCGGCACCGACCCTAAGCGGCGGCGACGCCTACACCCGCTCTGCGGGCGTACTGGAGACGTCCTCGGGGCGCAGCAGCGTGGTTCCGGCCGTCTCCTTCAGGGTCAGGGCGGCGACCAGGCCGCCCACCGCGAACACCATCAGGTACGGGCCCGGCACCAGCGTGCTGCCCGTCGCGGAGATGAGCACGGTCATCAAGGAGGGCACGGTTCCGGCGAACAGCGCCGCGGTGATGTTGTAGGCGACGGACAGTCCGCTCTGGCGTGTGCGGGTGGGGAAGATCTCCGCCGACCACACCGCGTAGGTTCCGAGGATCGCTGCCAGGATCACGCCGAGCAGCAGGCCGGCGATCCAGGTGCCCACGAGCCCGGTCCGCATCAGGAGGAAGGCCGGGGTGGACAGGATGAGCAGGGCCGCCGTCGCCCCGATGAACACCGGCTTGCGTCCCACCCGGTCGGAGAGCGCGCCGAACAGCGGCACGAGCGCGAGCCCCATCAGCGAGATGGCGGTGGACAGCAGGGCCGCGTTGTCGGCCGAGTGGCCCAGGTGGTCGGTCTCGTAGGTGACGAGGTAGGTCAGCACTGCGTAGAAGGGGACGTGCATGGCGGCCATCAGGCCCGCCGCCTGGAGCAGTTCCCGCTTGTGGGAGCGGAGCAGTTCCCGGGCGGGGCTGTTCGGAACGGTGTCATTGGCTTCGAGCGCCCGGTACTCCGGCGTGTCCTCGATCTTGCTGCGGATGACGAACCCGATGACGCCCAGGGGCGCGGCGATCAGGAAGGGGACGCGCCAGCCCCAGGCGGTGAGCTGGCTCTCGTCGAGCGCGGACGAGAGCAGGAGGAAGACGAACGAGCCGGCGAGGAAGCCGAGCAGGGAGCCGACCTCCAGCCAGCTCACGCCGAATCCGCGCCGGCGCCGTGGCGCGCTCTCGGCGAGGAAGCTGGCCGCGCTGCCGAACTCGCCGCCCGCGGCAAAGCCCTGGATCAGGCGCAGCACCACCAGGAGCACCGGGGCGGCGATGCCTATCGAGTCGTAGCCGGGAAGCAGACCTATGGTCAGGGTCGCGCCCGACATCATGAAGATGACCAGTGTCAGGGTGCGCTTGCGGCCGATCCGGTCGCCGAGCGGTCCGAAGACCAGGGCGCCGATGGGCCGGATTCCGAACGAGACGGCGAACACGCCGAACACGGCGAGCAGTCCGGTCGTCTTGTCGTCGGAGGGGAAGAACACGGTCGCGACGGTGCCGGCGAGATAGGCGTAGGCAGCCCAGTCGAACCAGTGCACGAACACGCCGACGGCTCCCGCGGCAACGCTCCTGCGCAGTGCGACCACGTCGGTGGCCGGCTCGGCCTCGGTCGCCGTGGCACTGCTTTCACGCGTGGGCATACGCGCCTCCTAGGGGGAAAGGGGTTCCGAAGCCGGAGCTGTGCGGGTGCCGCCGACGTCGTGTCGTCAGGGTGAAGACGGGTCGGTCAGGGGCGCGCTCCGGTCCACGCCGGTCCAGGCCAGCGCGACGGCGCCGTCGAGCAGGGCCCGCTCGGCCGTCCCGCCCACGCAGTAGGCGGCGAACTCGTGCTGATGGTTGGTGGCGGGCAGGGAGCCGATGCCGATGTAGGGGTGGATCGCCGATACGACCTGCGAGACGTTGCCCATGTCGGTGGAGGCGCGGTTCATGCGCGCCGCCTGACCGGGTGGCGCGAACTCCCGGCCCAGGGCGAGGGCGTTGGCCCGGTAGTGCCCGAGGGCCCTCTCGTCCGTGCGGAACTCCGCGTAGGGCTTGCTCTCCGGTTCGATCACCAGGTCGCAGCCGGTGGCGAGGGCGCCCGCCTCGAAGGCCCGCATGACGCGCGGCTCGAGCTCGGCCAGTTCGGCGAGCGTCTCGGCACGTACGTACCAGCGTCCGCTCGTCCGTTCCGGGATGGCGTTCGGGGCGTCCCCCGCGTGTGTCACCACACCGTGCACGCGCGCCGAGCCCGGCAACTGCTGGCGCAGCAGCCCGATGGCGACCTGGGCCACGGTGAAGGCGTCGGCGGCGTTGATCCCGGCCTCCGGGTAGGCGGCGGCGTGCGCGGACTTCCCGGTGTAGGAGACCTTGGAGTGGCTGACCGCGAACGGGCGGGCCTCGGCGACGTCTACGGGCGCCGGGTGCACCATCATCGCGAGGTCCACGTCGGTGAAGGCGCCCCGGTCGAGCATCTCGATCTTGCCGCCGCCGCCCTCCTCGGCCGGGGTGCCGTAGACCTCCACGGTGAGTCCGGCGTCGTCGGCGACGGCGGCCAGGCCGAGGGCCGCGCCGACCGAACTCGCCGCGATGAGGTTGTGGCCGCACGCGTGCCCCAGGCCGGGCAGCGCGTCGTACTCGGCGCACAGGGCGATCCGGACGGGCCCGCTGCCGAACCGGGCGTGGAACGCGGTGTCCAGGCCGAGGTAGGACGAGGTGACGTCGAACCCGGCGCGGTCGAGGAGATCCGGTACGGCGGCGGCGGCCCGGTGTTCCTCCCAGGCGGTCTCCGGATCGGCGTGCAGCCGCTCGGAGAGGGCGATCAGTTCCTCGGCGTGCCGGTCGACCGCGTGCCGCGCCGCCTCCTTCACCGTCCCCGTCGCAGGTTTCGTCCCCATCACAGGTCTCCCGGTACGCCGTACGAGGGGGAGGTAGCGGGGTCGAGTCCGCGCCGCACGTAGGCGTCCCGTTGCGGCAGCCAGACGTCGAGCAGGTCACCGAGCCGGTCCAGGGGGTTCTCGGCCCAGTCCACCCGCAGGTCGGTGACCCGCCAGCCGACGTCCGCGACGACCGCCATCCCGGCGGAGTACACGGGCCCCTCCTCGCCGCCGGCCGCGACGGCGGCCTTCATCGCGGTGAGCAGCCGTTCCTCCAACTCCCCTGTGGCGGCGGCGTACGCGTCGAGGAGTACGCCGGGAAGGTGCTCGCCGGACAGCATGTTGCCGGCCGCGACCGCGCCGTCCGCGGTGGCCGAGGCGAAGGTGCCCAAGGTGCGCGGGCCGCTGAAGGCGACCCCCGGGCCCGACCGGCCGAGGACGGTCAACTGCCGGTAGTCGATGGTCTCCTTGTTCTCTGCGGCGCCGGTGACGTCGGCCAGGGCGCGTTCGGCGTCGCCATGGTCCGCGAGGCCCTCGAGCAGGCGGGTGCCGAGCATGGGGTCGGTGATGTTCTGCGAGGTCGCGGCGCCGACGCCGGGGCGCAGATGAACGACCCGGGCGGCGACGGCCGGGCTCGACGAACTGGCCGCGATACCGAACCGCTCGCCGTCCCGGACCACCAGGGAGAACGTCATGCCCGCACCTCCTCGGGAAGCACGGCGACCGCGTCGATCTCGCACAGCCACTCCGGCCGGGCCAGCGCGGACACCACCAGGCCGGTGGAGATCGGGTGGACGCCCTTGGTCCAGCGGCCCACCGTGCGGTACACCGTCTCGCGGTAGCGCGGGTCGACCAGATAGATGGTCAGTTTGACCAGGTGCTCGATGCGGCCGCCCGCCTCTTCGATCAGCATCTTGATGTTCGCCATGGCCTGCTCGGCCTGCGCCTCGACATCGCCGATGCCCACGGACTCACTGGTGTCGAGGTCCTGGCCGATCTGGCCCCGGACGTACACCGTGCGGCCGGCGACGACGGCCTGGCAGAGGTCGTTGTCGAGGTTCTGCTCGGGATAGGTGTCGCGGGTGTTGAACGGCCGGATCCGCGTGTGGCCGCCCGCGACGATCGGGGTCTTGGCCTGAGGGCCCTGGTTCGTGGAAGTCATCTCTGCTCCTCAGGTGTGGGTGGCCGGGACGGCAGCGCGCCGTTCGGTGGCGTCGTACGCGTGATAGCCACGCCGGGTCGCGATGTGGTCGGCGACGTACCGGGCGTCGTGCCAGACACCCCAGATGAAGCTGGACCCGCGGCGGGACAGCCAGGGCAGGCCCAGGAAGTAGACGCCGGGCTCGGAGGAGACTCCGCGTCGCTGCTTCGGGCGGCCCTTCTCGTCGAACGCGTCGACGTCGAGCCAGCCGTAGTCGGTGGCGAAGCCCGTCGCCCAGACGATCGAGGTGACGCCGGCCTCGGCCAGGTCCAGCTGCTGCCGGGGGTCGGTCACGCACTCCGGATCCGGCCCGAGAACGTGGGCCTGCAGCTCCTCGGGGAGGTCGAGGCCGTTGCGCTCGACGTAGTCGTCGGCTGCCCGGAGCAGTCCGAGGTACTTCTCGTCGCCGAGCTTGATGTTCGTGGCGAGGTCGGGCGCGAAGCGCAGGACGCCGTCGTCGCAGGACGCGGTCATCCCGAGCAACTCGATGCCGTCGGCGGCCAGGGCACGGAAGTCCACGGTGTGGCCGCCGCGCGCCCCACTGACCGCGATGGTGACGTGCTCGGCGCCCTGGGGAGGCGTCTCCGCGTCCCAGAGCCCGAGCACACCGAGCCACCAGCAGAAGTCCCGCCCGCGGTACTCGCGCGGAGGACGGTCGTGCGGGCCCACGGAGAGGAAGACCCGGCGGCCTGAGCGGCGCAGCTCGTCGGCTATCTGCACCCCCGAGGAACCGGCCCCGACCACCAGGACCGCGCCTTCGGGCAGCTGCTCCGGGTTGCGGTAACCGCTGGAGTGGATCTGCACGGGGACGGCGTCGTCCGCGACGATGGGCGGGAACACCGGCCGCTGGAACGCCCCGGTCGCCACCACGACGTACCGCGCGTCGATCGATCCCTGCGACGTCTCCACCCGGAAACCCGGCCGGCCGGTGTGCCGGCGCACGTCGGTCACCTCGACGCCGCAGCGGACCGGGGCACCGATCTTCTCGGCGTACGCGGCGAAGTACTCCGCGACCTGCTCCTTCGAAGCGAAGCCGTCGGGGTCGACGTCGGTGAACTCCAGGCCGGGGAAACGGTCGTGCCACGCGGGCCCGTTCGCGACCAGGGAGTCCCACCGCTCCGAGCGCCACCGCTCGGCTATGCGATGCCGCTCCAGCACGAGGTGCGGCACACCGTGAGCCCCCAGGTGCTCACTGGCCGCCACGCCCGCCTGGCCGGCTCCGACGACGACTACTTCGGTTTCTTCGCTCGGCACTTCATCCTCCACTCAGACGGCAGTTCATCCTGGTGTCGCGTCGACTGTGCTGCCGTGCGAGCCATCCTTGAACGCGGCATGAATTCTGTCCAACAGATGTTTCCGTTCCAGGCGATCTGATTTTTCGATGCGACTGTGCATGCGGCAGCGCCGAGCCGCGGGAGCCGCGGGCCGGAAACAAGGGGGGTGCACACAGCGGAGGTCGCCGAACATGCGGCAGCGCGGCACGCATCCGCGCACTCGCGGGGTGCCGCCGGGTCTACGTCGATCCGGAGACCCGGTGGGAGCTGGTCACGCCGATGCGCGGCCCGGGCAGAGCCCGGATGCCGCGGTTCAGTCGGCCGCCCGGTGGAGCGTGGTCCGTCCCAGGCGGGGCTCCGCGCGGGAGGCGAGGACGGTGATGCGGACGCGGCTCGCGGTGACGGGTGCGGCGAGCGGAAGAATCCGCTGGTAGCCGATGGTCGTACCGGTGGCTATCTGCTGCCAGGAGCCGTCGATCTCAGCCTCCACGGCGAACTCCTCCACCCGCTGTCCGTGCTCGATGTCCTCGCGCACCGCGACCCGGTCGAACGTGGTCGTGCCGTCGGCGTTCTTCGCCACCGGTCGGCCGTACACCTTCCGCACCCGCTCTCCGAACGCGGTCAGCTCGGCGACATCCGCGGCGTCGACCGTCCCCGCCTTCGACGGCGGCACGTTGAGCAGCAGCGTCGCGTTGCGCCCGACACTCTTCTCGTACAGGTCGAAGAGCTGGGCCGCCGACTTCGGCTTCTGGTCGGGGTGGTGGAACCAGCCGGGCCGGTTGGAGACGTCGGCCTCCGCGGGGAACCAGGACAGGTGGGTCACGCCGGACTCGGTGAGCCGCGCCCGGGATCCGATGTCGGCGGCGGTCGGGCCGTGCGGCAGCAGCCATTCGCCGTGAAACGTCCGCGGGTCGGCGGTCGTCGGCACCACACTCCACTCGGTCTCGCGGCCGACCCCGTTCTCGTTGCCCACCCAGCGGACTCCGTTCGGTCCGCCGAAGACCACCGTGTCCGGCGACAGCGCCTTGATCACCCGGAACCATTCGTCGAAGCGGTACTCCTGGGTGATCCCCGCGTCGGCCCACGGATTGGCGCCGTCCAGCCAGAACTCGTCCAGCGGGCCGTACTCGGTGAACAGCTCGTAGACCAGGTTCAGGTAGTAGGCGTCGTAGTCGTTGACGTGCACGGTGAACGTCGGCAGCTTCCCCGACCGCACGTCGTCGGCCCGGTCGTCGCCCTCCACGAGGGTCGGGATGGTGTGCTCCTTGACCGCGCTGCCGTTGCCGAACCGGCCGAGGCCGCCGGGGGAACGATCGCCGTCGGCGAGCGCGGTCAGCTCCACCGACGTCAGCGTCCCGCCCTCGGCCTGCTTCTTCCGCAGCGACTCGATCCACGTGGTGTGCCAGGCGTGCGGCAGTTCGGAGCCGTCGGAGGGGGAGAGATAGATCCCTACCCGCAGCTTGTGGGCGCGGGCCGAGTCCACGTACCTGCGGACGACATTCGGCTGCCCTGGGCTCTTGAGGATCGAGTGCGGCGTGTAGCGGCTGGGGAAGAGCGTGAACCCGTCGTGATGCTTGGCGGTGATCATCGCCAGCTCGGCGCCCATGGCCTTGTACGTGCGGATCCACTGGTCGGCGTCGACGGTGATCGGCGCGAACGTCGCCTCGTCCTCGGTGCCCGACCCCCACTCACGGTTGGTGAAGGTGTTCATCCCGAAGTGCGTGAACGCCGTGATCTCCCGCCGCTGCCACCCCATCTGCCCCTTCCTGGGGACGACGTGCGCGGCCTTGGCGATGATCCGCTCCGGGGTGTCCTTCGCCGTGACCGGAATGATGGAGGCAGGACGGACACGGCCCCCGCCGCCCGTCGGTGCCGCCGTCGTCGCGGCGGTGGTGGCGTGAGCGCCCGCGCTGCCGAGGGCGGCGATCACGGGGGCGGCTCCCAGGGCACCGAGGATCTGGCGGCGAGACGTCATGGTTCCCTCCTACGGGCACATTGCTCGGATCTCTTCGCTACGCTCCCGGGGAATCATGACGCAGGAACAGGCTGATGATAAGAGCTGTGACAGCAGAGATCCCATGTATCTCTGGGACGGGCGGGACAGGGATCAGTCCCTCGGGTCACGCACTCCGGCCGCGTGCCCGCGTCAGCTGCTTCAGTTCGATGATGGTCGCGACGGCGCGCAGCCAGGTGGCCGCCGTGTCGTCGACGGCGATCCCGCCGACGAGTTCGCTGCCGGCCCGCAGCCATTCCCGTACGAGGACGGCCGCATCCGGGCGGGGCAACGGCTCGGGCAGCTCCGCGGCGCGCGCGAGTCCGCCGGCGCGCACGGTCTCGGCGAGGAAGGCGACCGAGCGCGGCTCGGTGCCGAGGCGGTCGAGGAGGACGGCGGCGGCCGCGGCGCCGTCGCCGAACAGGGCGGTGCGCCGGGTGCCGGGCTCGGCGGCCAGGCCGTGCCGCAGCAGGGCGGTGATGTCGAGCCGGGCGAGCTCGTCGTCCGTGCGGTCCGGCGGGTTCGGGGCGTCGTTCATGGCGGGGCCTCGGGTGTCTCGTCTCATCCGGCTGGTCCGCTGCGGCTCAGTCGACGGTGACGGTGTAGGTGATGCGCTCGGGGGCCTGAGCGGGGGTGGCCGTCCCGGTGGTCGGCGTGGCGGACGGTCCGGTCGTCTCGGGGGGCCGGTCGGAGGTGTTGCCCTGGCAGGTGGTGAACGTGCAGTGCAGCAGCGTGAATCGGGTGGTCCCCTTGCCCTTCGCCTCGAAGGTGAAGGTGAGCCGACCGCCGGCACCGGCCGCGGGCTCGTCGTCGTCGGAGTCCGACGCGGCGCCCTGGCCGCGGCCGACCAGCACCGAGCTGTCGGGCTCGGGGCCGACGAGGTACCAGTACTCGCGGGTGGAGGCGTTCTGGTCGACGGTGAGCGTGAAGCGCTCGCCCGGCGCGGCGGTGATGCTGGTGTCCTTCACCGGGTGGCTCGTCGTGCGGCTCGTGGAACCGCCGGCCGGTTCGTCGGTGCCGGAGTCGCAGCCCGTGGCAAGAGCGAGGAGCGCGGTCGCCGCGATCACGGCGCCGCCCCTGCTACCGCGGAAGATAGACGCTGTACGCATCGGGAAGATCACTGTCGGAAGCCTTGCCCATGTGGCCGTTGATGAAGTCGTCCTCGCTGACCCAGGTGGTCGTGCCCCAGGGGTTGTACACCTGAAGCATGTCGCCCTCCTGGGCGATGATGGTCATGGCGTGGGCGTCGCCCTTCTGGTTCGAGACGTCGACCGGTACCGGTTGTCCCTGCGCCACCGACTTCTCGACTTCGGTGAGGACGGCCCTGCGGTCGGCGTCGCTGTTCAGGCCCTGACGCTGGTAGTCACTGCCGGTGGCACCGCCGACGGCGGTGTCATTGATCCGTTCCTGCCCCTCGGGCCCCATACCGACCCACTTCTTGCCGCCGTCGCCTTCGGTGTGCAGCCGGTGCTGTTCTTCCACCAGACGCTGCCTGAAGGCGTCGGGGTCGTCCTGCTGACCGTCGGGGCCGCCGGTGAGGTCGAGCGCGTAGAGGGGGTCGACCATGGCGCGGGACGTGACGGTGGACGAGGCCACGCAGGTGCCCTCGGAGCCGTCGCCGCCTTGGCTCCAGGCCTGGCCGTCGAAGGTGACGGAGTCCTTGTTGTTGTTCCCGCCGTCCGACGCCAGGCCCTCGTCGTCCATGCTGTCCGCGGCGGTGACCACCGGCGTGAGGTGCCGGCGCAGCCAGGCAGGGTCCTTGCCGTGGATCTTGTCCTGGAACGTCCCGATCTCGTCGACGCTGTGGCCGGCGGCCAGGGCCTTCATCAAGTAGGCCCGCTCCTGCGGGCTGTCCGAGTTCGCCAGCATCCGCTCCATGGCCATCTCGTCGTCCAGGCTCAGTCGATCCATCCGCGTCGACGCGCGCGTCAGGTCGCCGGCCGTGAGGATCTCGTTCAGCTCGGTGTCGGCGCCCGCGACGCCGGTGTCGGCGAGCATCAGCTTGTCGACGGCGGTGAGTTCGCTGGTCTCCATCTTTCCCGCCCGCGCCTCGGCGGCCCACTTGTTGAGGTCCCGGGCAGCGATGCGGGTGGCCTCCTGCGCCTCGGAGACGGCATCGTGCATCAGGTCGGCCGCGTAGGACCCGAAGTGGGCGGCATTCTTGCGGTCCCACTCCTCCTCGTCGTCCTCGTGCAGGTCGTCGAGGAAACCGTCCTTGCCGCCGAGCGTCTTCTTCTGCTCCAGCAGTTGTCCGCGGCCCTGCTCGTCCTTGCGCTGCGCGGCGCCGATCGCTTCGGCCAGCGTCAGCAGCACCGTCGTACAGCCCTGGAACGCCTCCATCATCTGGGTCGCGGACCGTCCGGCGGCGCTCACCACGTCGGAGGCGAGGACGCTCGTGTCGCCGACCCACACCTCGGGAAGCCCCTTCCGGGCCACCCGGTCGACCTGGTCGAAGACGCCGCCGACGGGGTCGACCTGGCCGCGGTAGAGCCGTGCGAGGTCCTCCAGTACGGCCTGGTCGCCGCCCGGTTCGGGTACTGAGAGGGCGTCGTCGATCAGGTCGAGGAGCTCGTTCTTGCTTCCGGCACCGAGCATTTTCTTGGACAGCCCGGCCAGCCATTCGAGGCGGAGGGCAGGGGATTCGAGGGGAGAGAAGAAGAACGACACCGGCCCGTTCCTCAGTAGCTCGCGAGGGCCGAGTCGCGCCCGCCCCGCGTCGATGTGTCGGTGAGACTGCCGGCGTCGTCGGGGACGCGGTCCACGTGCGTCTTCACCAGGCCGTCGGTGCCGTGGTAGGTCTTCTTGGCCAACTGCACCTTGCCACCGAGCTCGTGCAATGCCGAGGCCAGCGTCTTGGCCTCCGCTTCCCAGGCCTTGACGAACGCGTTGAGCGCCGACGCGGCGTCGTCGCCGCCGACATTGTCGTACGAGAAACTCGTGCGGGACTTGACGGCCGAGCTCACGCCGTCCATGTCCGTCCCGGCGTCGTCGAGTTGCCCGGCCTGCCCGGTCATACCTGCGGTGACCTGGTAGCCGTCCGTGCCCACCGCGCCTCCCCCGAGTGCATTCGATCGCGTGCGTTCGATCACGACCGCGGGCAGGCTAACACGCACTGCATATACGAAGATCACGCCTCGTCCGCCGCACCCACCTCAGCCGTGGAGCGTGGACCGGGGCGTACACCCGTACATGGCGCGGTAGTCGGCGGCGAAGCGGCTCGGGTGGAGGAACCCCCACTGGGCGGCGATCCGGGTGACGGTGGCGCCGGTGAGCGGATCGGCGGCCTTGAGTGCGGCATGGACGTGCCCGAGGCGGACACGCCGCAGATAGGCCGTGGGCGTGGTGTCCAGGTGGCGGCGGAAGGCGTACTGCAAGGCGCGGGGCGTGACCTTGGCGGCGGTGGCGATGTCGGTGAGACCGATGTCGGTGTGCGCGTGCGCGTCGATGTACGCCGTGGCGCGGGCCGCCGTCGAAGAGGTGGCGTCACGGGTGTCGGACAGCGGCGACTCGTGGCCGACCATGGTGTTGGGGAAGACCTGGAGGACCACCCCGGCCAGCAGCCGGGCCAGCGGACCGATGATCAGCGGGTGTGCCTCGGCTCCGAGTTCGCAGACGCTGCGTGCGTAGGCGCGCGTGCGTTCCCAATGAGCGGCGTGCTGCGGCCCGGCCGGGGTGAAGCCTGTGAAACGCAGCGGGCGGCCGCGGCGCGGGTCGATCGTGGCCGCGGCCTGCGCGAGCAGGTCCGCGGGCAGGGTGATGGCGGACGCGTGCAGATCCGCTGTACTCCCGGAGCAGGCCCGCGCCGGCACGTGGCCGATGTAGCTGTCTCCCGCCACGAAGGCGCCGTCCTGCTTCTCGAGGCTGCGCCGGGCCCGGCCGCCGACGATGCGGACGACCACCAGGCTGCCCTGGGGCTCCTTGGCGAATTCGACAGGGGCGGGCAGTGCCATCTCGCGGTACTGGAAGACACCGGCATCGAAGTGCCGCATGAGAACTTCTTCGCCACCCGGCAGAGCCCCCGCGCGAAACTTCCGCCCGTAGGCTGCTTGCAGCAGACTCTGCGCCTCGTCCCCCGAGTGGGTACGCGTCTCGGTCAGCCGCACAGACCCGTCGCTCACCACACGACTCCGATTCAGGCGATCGGACCACGCTCGCGCCCGAACAGGCGCATGTTCTTGCACGCTACCCGACGGGCCGGGCGCCGCGCAGGGCCCGGACCGGATCGTCTCGGGCTCACAGCACGGGAAGTTCCGAGCATCCCGCAATGATGTCGCAGGCGATCTCCCCGATCTTGCGCTGATGCGAGCGGGCGTAGTCGCGCAGGCGGGTGAAGGCCTCGTCGACGGAGACGTCGTACCGGACCGACAGCACCCCCTTGGCCTGTTCGATGACGATCCGGCTGGTCAGCGCATGCCGCAACTGCGCCACCACGGCGCGGCCCTGTTGCACCTCCCGCAGCAGGAACAGCGCGTCGGCGGTCATCTCCGTGAGAGAGAGCGCCAGCGCCCAGTCGTCCAGGGCGTGTCCCGGGCCGCCGAGCAGGAGGAGCGCGCCGACCGGGCCGCGCGGATCGGACAGCGGCAGTGCGGTGACCCGGCCGACTCCCAGTGCCTGGGCGCGCGGTGCCCAGCGAGGCCAGCGCACGTGGGCCGGGAGCCCTGTCACGTTCAGGTCGATGAGCGCGCAACCCGCGGTGCGCGCCTCGTGATCAGGGCCTTCCTGCCACGCCGCGGCAGCGGACATCAGCGCGCGTACCTCCCGGCTGGTCCCCTCCGTATGCGGAGCGGCACCACCACGTGGCGCGTAGTGCACTCCCGCTCCGTGCGCGCCGGCCAGCCGTCGGACACTCTCCACGAACGCGGCCAACACCCTCATCGCGTCGAGCGGCTCGCAACTGGCCTCGCTCGTCAACCGCGCCGCCACAGAGGCTATTTCCACGTCCGACAACATCACCCCTACCCCTCGGGCACACCCACGAGTGTGCAACCGGCCGACTCCCCACCCTCATCATCACGAGCGTCGTCCCGCTCCGCCGCCCGGAAAACGAACCGTTGACGCGCCCTCCGGGCCACTGTCCGCAAAACGAAGGAGCGGGCCGGGCGGAAGGGATGGGCGGCGCTCACGGCCGCTCCCCCGGCCAGTCCAGCAGGCGGGCGCCGATCACCGCGGTCTGCAGGGTGTAGCGGTGGCCCGGGTCGGCCGGGTCGGCGCCGGTGAGCTGGTGGATGCGGGCCAGGCGGTAGGTGAGGGCGCGGACGCTGAGCGAGAGGCGGCGGGCGGCCTCGGCTGCGACACAGCCCGCGTCGAAGTAGGCGGTGAGGGTGTCGAGGAGCGGGCGGGCGCCGCCCCGGGCGCCCTGGAGCGGGGTGAGCGTGTGGTGGACCAGGTCGACGATGGCGTCCCGGTCGCGGGTGAGCACGGGGTAGACGAGCAGGTCGGCGGCGCGCAGCACGGGGGCGTTGAGGTCGAGCCGCGCGGCGAGGTCGAGGGCGCCCAGAGCCTCCTCGTAGGAGTGGACGACGCCGCCTGCGCCCGGTTGCGGGCGGCCGATGGCGACCTGCCCCGCGGTGGCGGTGAACGCGTGCTTGGCGAAGAAGGCGAGGACCTCGTCCTGGTCGCCGGGGGCGATACAGATCAGCCGCCCCTCTTTGGTGGTGAGGAGGATGCTGCGGTCGCCGAAGCGGGCGACGAGGGCGCTCTCCACCTCGCGGGGCACCGGGTCGCCGTCCTCGTACGCGTTCGCGCCCTGGGCGACGGCGACGGCGTGCTCGGAGGAGAGGCGCAGGCCGAAGCGTTCGGCGCGCTGGGCGAGCCGGCCCAGGTCGCTGCGGCCGTAGAGCAGGTCGTCGACGAATTCGCGGCGCGCGGCCTCCTCCCTTCGTACGGCGAGGCGTTGGGCCCGCTCGTACCCCTCGGCGAAGGCGTCGACTGCCTGTTCCACGGCGGCGAGGACGCCCTCGGCGGCGGCCGTGCGCGGCCAGTGGACGCGGGTCGCGGCCAAGTGGGCGGCGACCAGGCCACGTAGTCCGAGACCGGCTTCGGCGGCGCGCAGGCCGAGGGCGCGGCGCTCGTCGAGTTCGGCGCGGGTCAGCCGGCGGCCGGTGGCGGAGGCGGCCGCGATGAGGTCGGCGTACCCCTCCAAGTACACGTCGAACATGCCCTGTTCCACCATCGACCACTCCTTTCGATGTTCCTTCTGCGCTGTTCCGGGCCTGGCATCAAGAAAGCGTAAAGATTGCCGGGTTCCGGCAATGCACCGGGGTGCAGCCGCGTGACAGGGTCGTTGTGCGGCCAGTTGGCAGGCGTTCAGGGGAAGGGGGCGGCCATGACGCTGTTTCTTGGTCTCGGCATCGCGGGGATCGTCCTGCTCGTGCTCTCTCTCGTCCTGGACGGTGTCCTGGAGGGGATCCTCGACGGGGCGGGCGCGTTGGACGGGGTGTTCGACGGGGTGCTGTCGCTGCCCGTGATGGCGGGGTTCGTGTCCATGCTCGGCTTCGGCGGCGCGCTCGTGCTCGGCACGACGGGCCTCGGGGCGGGGGCGGCCACGGCGGTCGGTGCCGGTGCGGGGGCCGGCGCCGGCTGGCTGACGTGGCGGCTGAGCCGGGCGCTGATGCGGGACGCGTCGTCCCGGGCGCCGCGCGGGGCCGATCTGGTGGGCGTCGCGGGCCGGGTGGTCACCGCGATCCCCGCCGACGGATTCGGCGAGGTGCTGCTGCAACAGGCGGGCCAGCCCGTCAAGTTGGCGGCGAAGAGTGCGGTCGCCGTGGCGCGGGGCGGCGAGGTGTGGGTCGAGCGGTCCCTGTCGCCGACGTCCGTGGCAGTACGGCCCGTCGAACGCTGAACCCGCGCCGTACGCGCTTCCGTACGGCCCGCATACGTACGGCCCGCATACGTACGGCCCGCACCTGTAAGACGCGCACCCGTGCAACGCGCGCCCGAACCACGCTCATCCGTACCACCCGGCCCGGTCGGCCCGAGGGAGAGTTCACCATGAGTCCAGTCGTCATCGCCGTGATCGGAGTCGTCGTACTCCTCGTTCTGCTGGCGCTCGTCGTCGTCACCCGGTACAAGGTCGCCGGGCCCAGCGAGGCGTTCATCGTCACCGGCCGGCGCGGCAAGACATCCACCGATCCGGACACCGGCCGGATCTCCACCGACAACAGCGGGCAGAAGGTCGTGGTCGGCGGCGGCGTCTTCGTCGTGCCGTTCGTGCAGCAGAAGTTCACGCTCGCCCTGTCGTCGCGGCACATTCCGATCGCCGTGCGCGGCGCCGTCACGCTGCGCGGTGTGAAGGCGCACCTGGAGGGGGTCGCCATCGTGAAGGTGGGCGGCACCGAGGACTCCATCCGGGCCGCCGCCCAACGGTTCCTCGTGCAGCAGGAGGGCATCGTCGGCTTCACGCAGGAAGTGCTGTCCGGCGCGCTGCGCTCCATCGTGGGCCGGATGTCGGTGGAGGACATCATCCGGGACCGCGCCGCGTTCGCCGGGCAGGTCGCCGAGGAGGCGGAGGCCTCGCTGTCCGGGCAGGGCCTGGTCCTCGACGCGTTCCAGATCCAGGACATCACCACCGAGGGCTCCTACCTGGAGGACCTCGGCCGGCCGGAGGCGGCGCGGGCCCGGCAGGAGGCCGACATCGCGGAGGCGGTGGCGCGCCGCGCCGCCGAGCAGGCCCGGCTGAAGGCGGAGGAGGAGATCGCGGTCGCGCAGCGGACGTTCGCACTGAAGCAGGCCGAGATCAAGGCGCAGACCGACGAGGCGGCGGCCCGCGCCGGTGCGGCGGGTCCGCTGGCCGAGGCGGCCAGGCGCCAGGAGGTGCTGTCGGAACAGGAGAAGGTGGCGGTACGTCAGGCGGCGCTCACCGACCGGGAGTTGGACACGCAGGTCCGTAAGCCCGCGGACGCCGCCCGTTACCAGGCCGAGCAGGAGGCGGAGGCCCGCCGGGTCGCCCTGGTCAAGCAGGCGGAGGCGGACGCGGAGCGGGCCCGGCTGACCGGTGAGGGTGAGAAGGCGCACCGCGCGGCGCTCGCCGAGGCCGTACGCCTCGAAGGTGCGGCGGAGGCCGCGGCGATCGGCGCCAAGGGTGCCGCGGAGGCGGAGGCCATGCAGAAGAAGGCCGACGCGTTCGAGCGGTACGGGGACGCGGCGATGCTGCAGATGATGGTGGAGGCGCTGCCGCAGGTGGTCGCCAAGGCGGCCGAGCCGCTGTCCGCCATCGACAAGCTGACGGTGATCTCCACGGACGGCGCGAGCAAGCTGTCCCGCAGCGTCACGGACAATGTGACGCAGGGCATCGAACTGCTCAGCTCCACCACGGGGGTTGACCTGGCACAGCTGCTCAAGAAGGCGACGGCGACGCCGGTTCCCTCGCAGAACGGCCGCATCGAGGTCACCGACTGACGACCGGGTGACGCGGCTACCGCGGCGGGCGACCATCGAAGCGGTCGACTACTGCAGCGGTCGTACGTCCCCGGGCCGCGACTCCAGGGTTTTCACCGTGGCCCGGGGCTCCGGAGGGGTCCATCGTGGAAGGCACGGAAGTTCACGGGACCTTCCGGCACGGGGGGAACAACGGGGGGGACGGGGGTGCCCGACAGGGCACCCCCGCTACGCGGGTCACGTCCCTGCCGACTGGCTGATCAGGCGCACGAGTTGGGCCCTGCGATGTACGCCTTCGAGCTTGCGGTAGATGTTGCCGAGGTGGAACTCGACCGTCTTGACGCTGAGGAAGAGCTGTTCGGCGGCCTCGTGATTGGTGACGCCCCGGCCGACGGCGAGCGCGACGCGCAGTTCCTGCGGGGTGAGGCCGTCGAGCGGGGTCGGTCCTGTGCGTACCCGTTCGCCGCCCGCCGCGTGCAGTTCCGCGGCGGCCCTGGCCGCCCAGCCGCCGGCGCCGAGCCGCTCGAACGTGGCGAGGCCGCGCTGCAGCCAGCGCCGCGCCTCGCTCCGACGTCCCTGGCGGCGCAGGAGTTCCCCGCGCGTGAATTCGGTGCGGCCACGCTCGAACGGAGCTCCCACCGTGGCGAGTTGTGCCAGCGCCCGGTCCATGTGGCGTTCCGCCTCCGCGGGTTCGAGCATGCCGCGGCAACGGGCGGCCGCGGCGGCGGCGATCGGGCGGTGACCGCGGCCCGCCTCGTGCTCCAGGACGCGCAGCACCCCCCGCGCCTCCTCGGTGCGGTGGAGGTGGGCGTAGGCGTCGGCGAGGTCGGCGGCCCAGGAGAGATAGAGGCCGTCGCCGCGGCCGTTGGCGAGCGAGAACTCCCGTACGCGTTCCAGGTGTTGGGCGGCCTCTTCGAAGCGCCCGAGACCGAGTTCGAGCAGGCCGAGGGCGCCGTGGGCGCGGGCCGCGTCCATGGGCAGTTCGGCGGTCGCGGCGATCGCGGTGGCCTGGGCCCCATGGCGGCGGCAGTCGGCCTCCCGGTTGAGGGCGGCCTCGGCCTTGGCCTGGGCAGCGAGCGCGCGGCACACCTCCAGGACGCGTCCGGTGTCCTCGCCCAGGCGGGCGGATTCGTCGGCGTGGGCGAGCGCCGCGTTCCATTGGCCGCGCCAGAACTCGACGACCGACAGCGTGCCGAGGAGGTGCGCGAGCAGCCCCACGGTGCTGGAGGCGCGCGCGGCGTGCACGGCGCGGTCGAGCAGGTCGTACCCCTCGTCGAGTTCCTCGGCCGCGAGATGGCACAGGCCGCCGACGCCGGAGACCGGGTACGGGAACGCCAGGTCGGGTTCGGCGAGCGGTTTCTCGAGCTCGCGCAGCAGGGCGCGCCCGTTGTCCGCGTCGCCGCCGAGCAGCTCGACGAGGGCGTGCAGCAGGCGTACGGGCAGGGCGGCGGCGGAGTCCGTGAAGGCGTCGGCGATCCGTATCGACTCGGCGGAGGTGGTGCGGGCCGCGGTGAGGTCGCCGATGGCGAGTTCGGTGAAGGTGATGCCGCCGAGCATGACGGCGGCGAGGGCCGGGTCGACGCGGCGGGCTTCGCCGACGGCGGCGCGCAGCTGCTCGCGGGCGCGGGCCGGGCTCCCCCGGTTGATGTCGACGTAGCAGCGGAGTTGGAGTACGTCGAGGCGGGTCCGCGGGCGGGCGGCGTGGCCGAGGGCACGGTCGAGCAGGTCGGCCGCCTCGTCCGGGGCCCCTGCGGCCTGCGCGGCGCGGGCGGCGGACAGGAGGCGGCGCGCCTTGTGCTCGCCCTCGGGGGTGAAGCGGGCGGCGTGCGCGTACAGGCGGGCGGCGAGTGGGAAGGTGAGGCTGCCGGGGCCGCCGGACGCGGCGCGTTCGAGGGCGGCGGCGACCTCTTCGTCGGGGTCGGCGCCGGACTCGGCGAGGTGCCAGGCGTAGCGCTCGAGCGCCCGGGGGGCCTCGGCGTCCCGCAGTGCGTGGGCGACGGTGCGGTGGGCGCGCCAGCGGTGGACGGCGCTCGCGCCGTGGTAGACGCCGGAGCGGACGAGTGGATGGCGGAAGACGTACGCGCCTCCCTCGACGGACATGAGCCCGGCGTGCTCGGCGGGTTCGAGTGAGGCGTAGGTCAACCCGTGGGCACGCAGGACGCGTTCGGTTCCGGCGAGGGGGCGCGGCCCGAGGACGGCGAGCAACAGCATGGCGTCCTGGGCCTGTTCGGGCAGCCGGGTGATGGCGGTGTGGAAGGTGCGGGCGAGTATCTCCCCGATGGGCAGCGGGGCTCCGGTGTCGGGTCGGTGGCCGCCCCGGGCGAGCAGGGCGGGCAGTTCGACGAGGGCGAGGGGGTTGCCGCGTGCCTCCGAGAGGAGCCAGGCGATGTCGTGCGGGGAGAGGGGCTCGTCGGCGACCAGCTGCCGCGCGGCGGCGGTGTCGAGGCCGCGCAGGGTGAGGGTTTCGACGGGGGCGAGCCGGGAGGCGGCCTCGTCGGTGTCGCGGGTCGCGAACAGGGCGACGACGCCTTCACGGCCGAGCCTGCGGGTGGCGAAGGCCAGGGCGTCCAGGGAGTACGGGTCGAGCCACTGCGCGTCGTCGACAACAACGAGCACGGGCCCTGACTCGCTGACCGCGCCGAGCAGGCTGAGCGTGCCGGCGGCGACGCCGAACCGGTCCTGGGCGACGGCGGGGCCGAGCGCCAGGGCGCCGGTGAGGGCGGCCGCCTGTCGGCCCGGGATGCGGTCCAGATGGTCGGTGACCGGGCGGAAGAGGTCGGCGAGACCCACGTACGGCAGTCGGGACTCGGTCTCGATGCCGTGGGTACGGAGCTGGGTGAGGTCTCCGGCGATCGATGCGGCGTGGCCGAGCAGGCTGCTCTTGCCGATGCCTGCCTCGCCGCGGATGACAAGGGCCCCGCTCTGCCCGCCGCGTGCGTCGTCGATGAGGTCGGCGATCCGTGCGCATTCCGCTGTGCGACCCATCAGCATGGGCTCAGGGTAGCCGGGTGCGGGGGCCCGCGAAATGAGTCAACTAGCTTACCAATGGGGCCAGTTGACTCATTCGGCGAGTCACTCACGCCGCTTCCTGCACCCCGTCCGCGAACTGGGTGCGGTACAGCTCCGCGTAGCGGCCCGACGCGGCCAGGAGGGTGGTGTGGGTGCCGCGTTCCACGATGTGTCCGTCCTCGACCACGAGGATCTGGTCCGCCGAGCGGATCGTGGAGAGGCGGTGGGCGATGACGATCGCCGTGCGGTCCGCGAGCGCCTCGGCGAGCGCCTCCTGGACCGCGGCTTCGGACGTGTTGTCGAGGTGGGCGGTGGCCTCGTCGAGGATGACCACGCGCTGGCCGGCCAGCAGGAGGCGGGCGATGGTCATGCGCTGGCGTTCGCCGCCGGAGAGCCGGTAGCCGCGTTCGCCCACGACCGTGTCCAGGCCGTCCGGCAGCTCCCGGACGAGCGCTTCGAGGCGGGCCCGGCGCAGGACGTCCCACAGTTCCGTCTCGGTCGCCCCGGGGCGGGCCAGGAGCAGGTTCGCGCGGACGGAGTCGTGGAAGAGGTGCCCGTCCTGGGTGACCATGCCGAGCGTGGCCCGCATCGACGGCGCGCTCAGGTCGCGTACGTCGACGCCACCGATCCGGACGGCCCCGGTGTCGGTGTCGTAGAGGCGGGGCAGCAGTTGCGCGATCGTGGATTTGCCCGCGCCCGACGAGCCGACCAGGGCGATCGTCTGGCCCGGTTCGGCGCGGAAGCTCACGCCGTGCAGGACCTCGGCGCCGCCGCGGGTGTCGAGCGAGGCGACCTCTTCGAGGGAGGCGAGGGAGACCTTGTCGGCGGACGGGTAGCCGAAGCGGACGTCGTCGAACTCGACGGCGACCGGCCCGTCCGGGACCTCGCGGGCGTCCGGCTTCTCGTCGATCAGCGGCTTGAGGTCCAGGACTTCGAAGACGCGCTCGAAGCTGACCAGGGCGCTCATGACCTCGACGCGTGCTCCGGCCAGGGACGTCAGCGGCGCGTACAGGCGGGTGAGGAGCAGGGCGAGGGAGACCACCGCGCCCGCCTCCAGGGTGCCGTCGAGCGCGAAGTAGCCGCCGAGTCCGTAGACGAGCGCGAGCGCCAGGGCGGAGACCAGGGTCAGTGCCGTGATGAACGCGGACTGGGCCATCGCGGTACGGACTCCGATGTCCCGGACCCGGCGCGCTCTGGCGGCGAACTCGGCCGACTCGTCCTCGGGCCGGCCGAACAGCTTCACGAGCGTGGCGCCGGGTGCGGAGAACCGTTCGGTCATCCGGGTCCCCATGGCCGCGTTGTGGGTGGCGGCCTCGCGCTGGAGCTTCGCCATCCGGGTGCCCATGCGGCGTGCGGGCAGCACGAAGACGGGCAGCAGGACGAGGGAGAGGACGGTGATCTGCCAGGACAGGGTGAGCATGACGGCAAGGGTCAGCAGCAGGGTGACCACGTTGCCGACGACTCCGGAGAGGGTGTTGCTGAAGGCGCGCTGGGCGCCGATGACGTCGTTGTTGAGGCGGCTGACGAGCGCGCCGGTGCGGGTGCGCGTGAAGAACGCGACGGGCATCCGCTGGACGTGGTCGAAGACGGCGGTGCGCAGGTCGAGGATGAGGCCCTCGCCGAGGTTGGCGGAGAGCCAGCGGGCGAGCACACCGATACCCGCCTCGGCGACGGCGATGACCGCGATGAGCACGGCGAGCCGGATCACCACGTCCTGTCCGTCGCCGCCGACGATCGCGTCGACGACGTGCCCTGCGAGGACCGGCGTCGCCACGGCGAGCAGCGCGCCGAGGATGCTGAGGATCACGAACTGGATGATGCGGCGCCGGTGCGGCCGGGCGAACGCGGCGATCCGGCGCAAGGTCTCGCGGGCGAAGGGGCGTCCCCCCGCGCCGTTCTGGGCGTTCATCACGCTGTGCAGTTGCGTCCAGGCTGTCGTTTCCATGCTCATGTGACGACCGTAGGACCTCAACCAATATTGAGGTCAACGGTTGCGGTCAAGACCGGGTCAAGGGCCGAGGCCAGGGGCAGGCAGGTGATCCGACGAGGCGCCCCGGTCGTACCTCTTGACCCACGAATAAGCGGAACGTAGCTTCGCATCAATTCTTGTACCCGCCACAGAAGTTGTGGGTCTCGCACTATCGGGAAGCGAAGACATGCCGGAGCTACGAAGGCGTACTCTGCTGTCCGCGATCGGCGTCACCGCCGCCGCGGGGGCCGCCGTGACCAGCCAGTCCCCCAGCGCGTACGCGGCGGGCGACCGGCACGGGACGCGGTACGAGAGCAAGGTCCAGGGCCTCCTCTCACGTATGACTCTCGAAGAGAAGCTGGGCCAGCTGCAGCAGCTCCCGTGGGCGTACGACCTCAACCCGGGTTCGGGCTCCACCAAGGAGGTCGAGGACGCGGCGCGCTCGGGCAGACTCGGCTCGGTGCTCAGCATCTTCGGCGCGAAGACCACGAACGAGCTGCAGCGTCTCGCGGTCGAGGAGTCCCGGCTCGGCATTCCGCTGCTGTTCGGTCTGGACGTCATCCACGGCTTCTGGACGAACTTCCCCATCCCGCTGGCGCAGGCGTCGAGCTTCGACCCGGAGGTGACGCGGAGCGACGCCGAGGTGTCGGCGAAGGAGGCCCGCTCCAACGGCGTGCACTGGACGTTCTCGCCGATGATGGACGTCACGCACGAGCCGCGCTGGGGCCGCATCGCCGAGGGCACCGGCGAGGACCCGTATCTGACGGCGCGGTTCGCGGCCGCCAAGGTCAAGGGGTATCAGGGTTCGGGCTACGGCACGAAGGAGACCCTGGCCGCCTGCGCCAAGCACTTCGTCGCGTACGGCGGTGCGGAGGGCGGCCGCGATTACAACACGGTCGACGTGTCCGAGTCCCGGCTGCGCAATCTGTACCTGCCGCCGTTCAAGGCCGCGTTGGACGCGGGCGTCGCCACGGTGATGGCGTCCTTCAACACGATCAGCGGTGTCCCGGCGCACGGCAACACCCACACGCTGACCGACATCCTGAAGAAGGAGTGGGACTTCGACGGATTCGTCGTGTCCGACTGGACGGGCGTGCAGGAGCTGATCGCGCACGGCTTCGCCGAGGACGGCGCGGACGCGGCGCGCCTGGCTCTGAACGCGGGCGTCGACATGGAGATGAGCAGCACGAATCTCCTCACCAACGGCAAGAAGCTGCTGCGCGCCGGGAAGATCTCGCAACGTCGGATCGACGACGCGGTGGCGCGCGTACTGCGTCTCAAGTACGCGCTCGGACTCTTCGACGACCCGTACGTGGAGGAGGCCGCGGCGGTCACCGAACCGTCGGCGGCCGCGCGGAAGGCGGCCCGCGCCGCCGGGGCCCGCTCGATGGTCCTGCTCAAGAACGACGGGGACGTCCTGCCGCTGAAGAAGTCCGTCGGCTCCCTCGCCGTGGTGGGCCCGTTCGCCGACTCGGCCGATCTGCTCGGTACGTGGGTGGTGCCCGCGTCGGCGGAGAAGTTCTCGGCGGTGAAGGTCCTCGACGCGGTGCGCAAGGCGGCGCCGGACGCGAAGGTCACGTACGCGCAAGGCGTCGACCCCGAGGGCAAGGACGCCGGGGGCATCGACAAGGCGGTCGCGGCGGCGAAGGCCGCGGACGTGACGGTCGTGGTCGTGGGCGAACCGGCCTCGATGAGCGGCGAGGCGTCGGCGCGCAGCGACATCTCGCTCCCCGGCGACCAGGAGAAGCTGATCGCCGCGATCGCGGCGACGGGCAAGCCGTTCGTGGTGGTGCTCGTCAACGGGCGCCCGCTCACCGTCGGCGACTGGCTGGACTCGGCTCCGGCCGTCCTGGAGGCCTGGCACCCCGGCACCGAGGCGGGCAACGCCGTCGCGGACGTGCTCTTCGGCGCGGTGAACCCGGGCGGCAAGCTGCCGGTGTCGTTCCCGCGCACGGTCGGCCAGATCCCGATCCACTACAACCACGAGTCGACGGGCCGCCCCTACGACGCGGACAACAAGTACACCTCCAAATACCTGGACCTGCCGCAGAGCCCGCAGTTCCCCTTCGGGTTCGGACTGAGCTATACGACGTTCGAGCTCGGCACCCCTGCCCTGAGCCGGGGCAGTGTTTCGGCGCGGGCGCTGCGCAAGGGCGACACGGTCGAGGTGTCGGTGTCCGTGCGCAACACGGGAGCACGCGCGGGCGACGAGGTGGTGCAGCTGTACGTCCGTGACGTCGCCGCGAGCATCACCCAACCGGTGCGCAGATTGCGCGGGTTCAAGCGGGTCCCGCTCGACGCGGGCGCGTCCACGAAGGTGCGTTTCCAGCTCGGCGCGGAGGATCTCGGGTTCTGGACCAATGACCCCGAGGGCGCATTCCGTTTGGAGGAGGGGGCGTTCGAGCTGTTCGTCGGCACCTCCTCGACGGCTGAGGCCAAACTGGGCTTGAACGTGACCTAGTTGCTCGATGGAAGGGCTCACCGATGTCGTCCGTACGCGTCGAACGCGCAGGCCATGTCACCACGGTCGTCCTGGCCCGCCCCGGGAGCCGCAACGCGGTCGACGGACCCACGGCCACGCAACTGGCGGACGCCTTCCGTGCGTTCGAGGCGGACGACACGGCGAGGGTGGCGGTGCTGTGGGGCGAGGGCGGCACGTTCTGCGCCGGTGCCGATCTCAAGGCGGTCGGCACCGAGCACGGCAACCGGGTGGCCGAGGACGGTGACGGACCGATGGGGCCGACGCGGCTGCGCCTGACGAAGCCGGTGATCGCGGCGGTCAGCGGCCACGCGGTGGCGGGCGGTCTCGAACTCGCCCTGTGGTGCGATCTGCGGGTCGTCGAGGAGGACGCGGTGTTCGGGGTGTTCTGCCGCCGCTGGGGCGTACCGCTGATCGACGGGGGCACGGTGCGGCTGCCGCGCCTGATCGGGGAGAGCCGCGCCATGGACCTGATCCTGACCGGCCGCCCCGTCCCGGCGCGGGAGGCGTACGAGATGGGCCTCGCCAACCGTCTGGTGCCGCCGGGCGGGGCCCGCGCCGCCGCTGAGGAACTCGCCGCGCAACTCGCGGCGTTCCCCCAGGCGTGTCTGCGCAGCGACCGGACGTCGGCGCGCGAGCAGGGCGGTCTGGGCGAGGATGCGGCCATGCGGGCCGAACTGCGTTACGGCGCCGCCGTGTTGGCAGAGGGCCTGGAGGGTGCGGAGCGGTTCGCGGCCGGGGAAGGGCGACACGGCGCGTTCGGCGCGCGGTGAGCATGCTCAGCGCGTGGGCGGCGGGGGTTCAAAGACAGGCGCTCAGCGCATGCCGAGGTGCCGCAGGAGCGGGGTCACCGCGCGGCGGCCCTCCGCGGCGGCCGCCCGCGCGGACCAGTTCACATGCACCAGGTTGCCGAGCGCGAGGACACCGGGACGCGAGGTGCGGTACGCCGCGTCGGCGGCCGGGCCGCGCGTGTCCGCGTCGAGCAACAGGCTTCCTCTTCGCGCCAGTTCGTGGTCGGGGACGAAGTCGCCGGTGAGGACGATGGTGTCGCAAGGGAGCACGACGGAGCGGCCGTCGGCGTGCCGGACGCGGGCACCTGTGGCGCGGGGCCTGCCCAGGATCTCGGTGAGCGTGGTGCGGGTGAGCACCGGGACGCCGAGGCGCAGGCGTGCGTCCAGGTCGCGGCGGCTCGCGCCGTCCTCGGTGACCAGCGCGGTGACGGCGGCGCCGGCCCGGCGCAGGGTGCTCACCGCGGCATGTCCGACGGAGTCGCCGCCGACGACGACGGCCCGCGCGCCGACGTACTGGCCGAACAGGTGGACCGCTTGCTGGAGTTCGCCCGTGGTGAGGATGCCGGCGGGGCGGGTGCCCGGTACGAGGCGGGCCGCGCGGGACCGTTCACGGGCGCCGGTGGCCAGCACGACCGCGCGGGCCGCGATCCGTTCGTGTCCATGGGCGCCGACCGTGTCCAGCGTCGGTGTCGTGGCATCCGCCCAGCCAAGAGCGGTCACCCCGGTCCGTACGGCGGCCCCCGCCTCCTCGGCCGCCCACACCGAGCGGCTCGCGTAGGCGGGCCCGCTCAGGGGCCGCCACCGTGTCCCGAACCCGCCGTGCCTGCAGTGCCGCGGGACTCCGCCCGCCTGCTGCTCGCGCTCCAGGACCTCCACCTCGCGGACGCCCGCCGCGGCGAGCCCGGTGGCGACCGCGAGTCCGGCGGGGCCCGCGCCGATGACGAGCACGTCGACGCGGCGCACGTCGTGGTTCATGCCCCGGCCCCGTTCCCCCGGCCGAGGAGTTCGCGCACCGCGGCCCCGCAGGAGAACCCCTGACAGCGCCCGCCGCGCGCCCGGGTCCTGCGCCGCAGTCCCTCCGTCGAGACGGGCGGGATGGTGCTGGTCAGCGCGGCGCGGATCTCGCCCCGCGTGACGCGCTCGCAGTGACAGACGATCGT
This sequence comes from Streptomyces sp. NPDC102467, assembly GCF_044765445.1. NCBI lineage: Bacteria > Bacillati > Actinomycetota > Actinomycetes > Kitasatosporales > Streptomycetaceae > Streptomyces > Streptomyces sp. NPDC102467. The sequence continues at coordinate 583,817 of NZ_JBIWKA010000002.1, forward strand.
CCCGAACTCCGGGTCCTTGGCGATGAGTTCGGGCCGCTGGTAGGGACGGGGGAACGCCTCGCCCAGGTTCGGCATCGCCACCGGGGGCAGATCGCGCGGCGCGCCGAGCGTGGTGCACCCGCTGTCGGCCAGCAGATCGGCGACGTACGTGGCGATGCCCATCGACGCGGTGAGCCCCGTGGAGCGGATGCCGCCGACGGTGACGTAGCGCTGCGCGGGCCGGGCGTCGATGCGGTAGTCGTCCTGCCCGGTGGCCGCGCGCAGCCCGGCGTAGACGGCGGTGACCTCCTCCTCGACCAGGCGCGGCAGGATGCGCCGGCCCTTGTCCCGCAGCAGGTCCAGCGCGTCGGCGGTGGTGTGCGTGGCCCGTTTGTCGTCGAGGTCCTCGGCCGTGGGGCCCAGGAGTACGTTCCCGTGGACGGTCGGGGCGACGAGCACCCCCTTGCCGAGTGCGGTGGGCACGGGCAGCAGGATGTGGCGCACGAGGTCGCGGGCGAACTTGTCGTAGACGATCAGCTGGCCGCGGCGCGGGGTGACGGTGAACGTGTCGTGGCCGAGCATCCGGTCGACGGTGTCGGCGTGCAGCCCGGCGGCGTTGACGAGCCAGCGGGTGCGCAGGAGTCCGCGCCCGGTCGTCAGATGATGCATGCCGCCGCGGCTCCTGTCCGCCTCGCGCACCGGGGAGTTGAGGTGCAGGTCGACACCGGCGCGGACGGCCTGGGTGGCGTAGGCGAGCGTCGTCGTCCAAGGGCAGATGACGCTCTCGCCGGGCACGTCGAGGGCGCCGAGGGCGCCGGGCCCCAAGTGGGGCTCCCTCGCGCGAAGTTCGTCGGCACCGATAATGCGGCTCTCGGTGTACGCGTTGCGGGCGGCTTTCGCGGCGAGGCCGGGCAGGGCGTCGCGTTGCGCGGCGTCCCAGGCGACGAGGAGAGCCCCGACCTGTTCGACAGGGATACCAGAATCCTGTGCGTATGCCGCCAGTTGGCGCTGCCCCTCGCGTACGAGCCGTGCCTCCAGCGAGCCGGGAACGGCATCGAATCCGGTGTGCAGGATCGCCGTGTTGGCCTTGGACGTGCCCTCGCCGACGTCGTCCGCCGCGTCCAGCAGTGCGATCCTCGCGGCGGGCGCGCGCCGGATCAGTTCCCGGGCGAGCGCGCAGCCGACGACTCCGGCACCGATGACCGTGATGTCGTACGGAAGTGTGGTCAGCGGGCCGGTGCGGGTGACGGTCACGACGTGTCCACGGCCGCACGGAAGCGGGCCATGCGCTCCTCGGCCTGCGCCGCGTCGATGCGCGGCTCGTACACGCGTGCCGCGGCGCGGGGCCCCACGGCGTCCTCGACGGAGAGACCCGGATCGAGACCGAGGCGGGCCGCGGCCGCCACGCCCAGCGCCGTCGTGTCGGCCAACTCGGCAACCTCCACCGGGAATTGAAGAAGGTCGGCCTGGGTCTGCATGAGCAGCTCCGAGCGGGTCAGGCCGCCGTCGACCCGGAGCGACGCGAGAGGTGCGCCCAGCTCGTCGGAGACGGCGTCGGCGAGCGCGACGACCTGCGCGGCGATCCCGTCGCACAGCGCGCGCACCAGGTGTCCCGGCGAGGTGTCCAGGCCGAGGCCGGTGAGCGAACCGCGGGCGTCACCGCGCCACCAGGGTGCGGCGAGCCCGGACAGCGCGGGCACGAACGTGACGCCGCCGCTGTCGGGCACGGTCGCGCCGACGGCGTCCAGCGCGTGGGGACCGTCGATGACGCCGAGGTCGGTGAGCCAGCGGACGGCGGACGCGGCGGCGTACACCTGGCCGTCGAGGCAGTAGTCGCTGCCGCGCCCGGCGAGCCGCCACGCCACGCACGAGACGAGACCGGAGGAGCCGCGGCGGGGCCGCCCTCCGGTGTGCGCGAGCAGGAACGCGCCGGTTCCGTAGGTGCATTTGGCGGCGCCCGGCTCGGTCACGCCGTGGGCGAGCAGGGACGCCTGCTGGTCGACGAGGAGGCCGGCGAGCGGGATCGGTGCACCGCCGAAAGCGCCGGTCGTCCCGAACTCCCCTGCCACGTCGACGACTTCCGGCAGCTTCTCGTCGCCGAGCCCGAACAGCTCGACGGCGCGCGGCGACCAGTCGGCGGTGTCGAGGTCGAGCAGCTGGGTGCGGCTCGCGGTGGCCGCGTCGGTGACGAACGCGCCGGTCAGCCGGTGCACCAGCCAGGCGTCGCTGGTGGTGACGACACCGGCTCGGGTGAGGTGGCGGCGGATCCAGGCCATCTTCGGGGCGGCGAAGTAGGGGTCGAGCGGCAGCCCTGTCAGCTCCTGCAACTCGGCAGCGTGCTCGTGGAGTTCCGCGCACACGCTCTCCGCCCGCCGGTCCTGCCAGACGATGGCGTCCGTGAGCGGTTCGCCGGTGGCCGGGTCCCAGGCGAGGACGGTCTCGCCCTGGTTGGCGAGGCCGGCGGCGACGACCGGTTCGCCGGCCTCGGCGAGCGCGCGGGCTCCGGCGTCGAGGACGGAGCCGAGCAGCTGTGCGGGATCGACCTCGACGCGGCCGCCGGGCAGGTACCGGGGCCGCACGGGCGCCGTCGCGGCGCCGAGCACACCGCGCTGCGGGCAGACGACGAGCGCCTTGGTGCCGGAGGTGCCCTGGTCGACGGCGAGTACGGGCCCGCTCACCATGACGTCCCCTCCCCCGGTCGGCCTCTTGATCGCCGTCGGCCAGCCTGCGGCACGGCCCCGATCCGCGTCAAGGACACCCAACTTGGCTGCTTGCTCTGGCCGTTGGAGGCATCCGCATGGATCATGGGCGGCCGCACCCCCGACCCCACCGGAGGGAAGACCATGTCGAGCGCACCACCCGACGAGGAACAGCGCCTGCGCGCCCTCGGCTACCGGCCCGTCCTGGCCCGCCGAATGAACGGCTTCGGCAACTTCGCCATCAGCTTCTCCGTCATCTCCGTCCTGTCCGGCTGTATGACCCTGTACGGATTCGGGCTCGGCACCGGCGGGCCCGCCGTCATGCTGTGGGGCTGGGCGGGCGTCGGCCTGTTCGTCCTGTTCGTGGGCCTCGCCCTGGCCGAGGTGACCAGCGCCTACCCCACGTCGGGCGCCCTGTACTACATGGCGGACCGGCTCGGCGGGCGCCGCTGGGGCTGGTACACGGGCTGGCTGAACCTGCTCGGCCTGCTGGGCGCGATCGCCGGCATCGACTACGGCGCGGCCCTGTTCACGGGCGCGTTCCTGAACCTCCAATGGGGTTTCACGCCGACCCCAGGCAAGACGATGCTGATCTTCGCGGCGATCCTGCTCCTGCACGCCGTCCTCAACCTCTTCGGCGTGCGGCTCGTCAGCATCCTCAACTCCATCAGCGTGTGGTGGCACCTGGCGGGCGTCGGCGCGATCGTCGGCGTCCTCGCCTTCGTGCCCGACCACCACCAGTCGCCGTCGTTCGTCTTCACGCACTTCGTCAACGACACCGGCTGGCACAACCCGATCTATGTCGCCGCGATCGGACTGCTGCTCGCGCAGTACACGTTCAGCGGCTACGACGCCTCGGCGCACCTCTCCGAGGAGACGTCCGGGGCGTCGGTGGCGGCGGCCCGCGGCATCGTGCGGGCGATCTGGGCGTCGTGGATCGCCGGGTTCGTGCTGCTCGCCGGACTGACCTTCGCCATCCAGGACTACGCGGGAACGCGGGACAGCGCGACCGGGGTGCCGCCCGCGCAGATCCTGCTGGACGCGCTCGGCTCGGGCGGGGCGACGGCGCTGCTCCTCGTGGTGATCGTGGCCCAGCTCTTCTGCGGGAACGCGGAGGTCGCCGCGGCGAGCCGGATGGTGTTCGCGTTCAGCCGGGACGGGGCCCTGCCGGGCTCGCGGCTGTGGCGCCGGGTGAGCACCCGGACGCGTACCCCGGTCGCGGCGGTCTGGCTGTCGGTGTCGGCGGCCTGCGTGCTGGCCCTGCCGTCACTGTGGTCGGCGACGGCGTACGGCGCGGTGACCGCGATCAACGTCATCGGCATCACGCCCGCGTACGCGATCCCCGTGCTGCTGCGGCTGCGCGCGGGGGACCGCTTCGAGCGCGGCCCCTGGCATCTGGGCCGCTGGAGCCGGCCGATCGGCTGGATCGCGGTCGTGTGGGTGGCCTGCGTGACCGTCCTGTTCTGTCTGCCGCAGGCGTCACCCGTCACCGTCGACTCGATGAACTACGCGGTCGTGGCGCTCGCGGCGGTCCTCCTTCTCGCGACAGCGTGGTGGTACGCGGCGAAGGACACGTACGCCACGCCGCAAGTACCCGCAGAATCAGCCGAGTTCGAGCGTGGTCACACCGAAAACGCGGCCCTGGGCGAATGACCGGACGGGCCCGGTGTACATCCGGGCCGTCTCGAACCCGGCCGAGAGGCCGCGCGACTCCACGAGCGCGACGGCCTCGGTGTTCGTCTGCGGTACGTCGACGCTGACCGGCTCGGCCCTGGGCGCGAGGGCGTCGAACAGGGCGCGCGCGTCGTCGGCGGTGTCCGCGAAGAGCGGCCCGATGCGCCATGCGTCCCGCCCCGGGCGCACCACGCCGTACCCGGTGACGCGGCCGTCGCCGACGCGGGCGAGGGCCGTGTGCCCGTCCGTGGTGAGCCAGGACCTCAGGAAGCGTGGCCGGTCGGCGGGACAGCAGGCGCTGTCGTAGGCGAGGACGGCAGCGCGGCCCGGGGCGAGCTCGTCGCCGATCGGCACGATCCCGTCCCCGATCGGCATGATCCCGTCGGCGGTCGCGGACGTGGCCGGGCGCGCGGGGACGACCCCGGTGAAGCGGACGGTGCGGTAGGCCGGTTCGAAACCGGACTTACGGTAGTTGTGCTGCTGCGCCACGACGCCGTCGAGCCCGACGGTGCGCGCGCCCGCGTGCGCGAGACCGGCCCGCCAGGTGGCGATGCCGTGGCCGAGGCCGCGCAGGTCGGGCCGGACGAGGTAACAGCCGAGAAAGGCGTACTCCGCACCGTAGTTGACGACGGAGATCGCCGAGACGGGCTCCCCGTCGATCCGCCCGAGGAAGAATCCGTCGGGGTCCTGCGCGAAGAAACTGGCCCCGTCGAGGTTCCCGGGATTCCACCCTTCGTCGGCGGCCCAGCCGCGGATCACCGGCCAGTCGTCGGGGCCGGCCCTGGAGATGTCGAGACGCCGGGGCACGTCATTCATACGCGCTGCTCCTGTTCGCGGGGGCCAGAGCCTGTCCTGGGGGCGCGGTCATCCTCTCCGATCGTGCCCCACACATCACACCCGTACGGCAGGATGATCGGACGTACGCTCGAACAGAGCTCGCCGACCCGGGAGTTGACCCATGACGGATACGTCCCCCGCCACGCCCAGCATCGACACCAGCAAGCCGCACCCGGCCCGGGTGTACGACTGGTTCCTCGGCGGCAAGGACAACTATCCGGTGGACGAGGCGCTCGGCCGGCAGATCACGACGATGGAGCCGACCGCCAAGTACGGGGCGCGGCACAACCGTTGGTTCATGCAGCGTGCGACGCGGATGCTCGCGGCACGGCTCGGCGTGCGGCAGTTCCTCGACATCGGCACGGGCATCCCGACGGAGCCGAACCTGCACCGCATCGCGCAGACCGCGGCACCCGAGACGAGCGTCGTCTACGTCGACAACGACCCGATCGTGCTGGCCCACGCGGCGGCTCTGCTGCGCGGCACACCGGAGGGCGTGACGCGTTACGTCCAGGCCGACGCACGCGAACCGCGGAAGATCCTCGAACTTGCTGGGGAGATTCTGGACTTCGACCGACCGGTCGCGGTCTCGCTCATCGCGCTCCTGCATTTCATCCCCGACGAGCAGGGCGCGTACGACATCATCCGCACGCTGGTGGACGCGCTCCCCTCGGGCAGCCATCTGGTCCTGTCCCAACTGGCCTCCGACTACGACCCGGAGCGCACCCGTCAGGCCGTCGAGATGTACGCGGCCGGCGGGGTCACTCTGGTGCCGCGTACGCGGGCGGAGATGACCGCGTTCTTCGAGGGCCTGGAGCTGCTCGACCCGGGCGTGGTCTGGTTGCCGGAGTGGCATCCGGAGCTGGCCGTGGACGAGGAGCGGGACGGCACTCCCGTACCTCTGTACGCGGGTGTTGCACGCAAACCGTGAGAGGTTGCGCGGAATGGCGAACATCACACATGGCGATGCCCACGTGACGGACCGGAGCGCATAGCCGTACCGATCCCCTACCCTCGTTCACATGTCCTCCACTCCCACCCCGCGCTCCGCACGGTCCGCCGACATGGTCAACCAGCAGATTCGCGACCTTTGGGCGCGCACCGGCGGTCAGTTGACCGACAAGGACCGGGCGGAGTACGAGACGCTCGTCACGGAGTGGGCGACGGCAGCCGGTGGAGGACTCGTGCAGAGGGCGTGACGCCTTCAGGACTGCGGCCGACTGCCGTGGTTCGCGGCGTGCTTGCGACGGGCCTTCTTCTTACGGCGGCGCTTCGAGGACATGACGCCTCCCAAGGGCATGAATGGTCATGAACCAGCACAGACCGGCACAGACCGAAACGGACTGATGCGAGCCGGTGCGGACTGGCGTGGACAGGTGGGCATCCGCCCCGGTTACCCCGCACCGAAACTGGGGCTTAACGGGACATATCCCTCACCCACCATTTCACAGGGCACGCGGCGCCGCGATTCCGCCGTCGAGATCGCGAATGAGCTCGCCCACGCGGCCGCCTCCGGGCGGCGCGGCAGGCAGCCGTCCGAGCACCGCGGCGACCGCCGCGGGAGCGTGCAGACGCGCCCATTCCAGGGTTCCCGCCTCCTCCGCCGATTCCTCCGGCGATTCCTCCGGCGATTCTTTCTTCGATGCCAGCTCTTCGGCGCGGGCCGCATGCGCTGCCGCACCGAGCACGTGCTTCACCTGGTGAGCGCTGGCTTTGGGGTGCAGGAACGCGGCGGCGGCCGCGTGGCTCGCCGCTCGTGCGGCGTCGACCGCGGCAGGTGAGCCGACCGCCTGTGCGGCTTTGTACGCGGCCCAGGCGCTCTGCCGCAGAGCAGCCGTGCGGCGACCGCCCGCAGCGAAGGCTTCCGCCGCGGTGATGGCGTCACGGGGGCGTGTGTCCGCTTCGCTCTGCTCGAAGATCGACAGCACCCTTCGCGCGCACTCAGCCGCGAAGCCGGCGACCTCACCGAGTTCGTGTTCGCTCAGTTCGATGGTGTCTTCAGTGGAGTCCGGGTCGACGGGCACGACTCGATTCTCGCGCGGGCCGCGTGCCCGGTCACCGCCCCCGGTCACGAATGCCCCGCACCCGGTGCTGTACGGGGCGGGGCCTCTTCGAGTAGCCATCGGTCCGCACGGGCTGATGGTTGCTCGAACCCTAGGTGTTCTGTCCGGGGAGGTTGTGGACGGGTGAGGCAGATCTCGGCTGAGGGATCTTGAACAGGTGAGGGCCTTCCGGTTCGGTGTGGATTGC
>NZ_JBIWKA010000003.1:0-11879 GCF_044765445.1 Streptomyces sp. NPDC102467
GCTGCACACCTACAATCACCACCGCGGACACACCGCGCTGAAAGGCCAACCACCCGTCAGCCGCGTCCCCAACCTCACGGGTCAATACACCTAGGGCTGGTCGGCGGAGTTGGTGGTCGCTTCTTGAGCTCGCAGCATCTGTGCCAAGGCCTCCAGGCTCTGCGCCGCGGCCGCGCCACCACCGCACGTCAACGAAGCGATGAGGCCGCCGAGCAGACCCGCCCGATCAGCGACGATGCGGACCTGGCCCACTTCGACCACAAGGCCGAGCAGATCAAGTCGCAGTCCCTGCGGGATGTCGAGCACGACACAATCCGGAGCAGGCGTTGTCATTCTGGAACTCCCTCCAGAAGAGCTGGGGTGTCCACCCTGTACCCCTTGGGAGCGGTCCACACCCGCCCGCGCGGATGCACCTGATGCCACTTCACCGACGCGTTCGACACCTACGTGTGCACCCGATGAAGCACGGCCGGTCCTTCCACCTCGGAGCAGGAACAACCAGCGGAGCGAGTGCCCGATGGCCGGCCAGGCTACGCCGGAGGAAGTCTCCGAGGGGCGGCCGACGGGCCTACCCTCCATCGGCCGGCCTGCGTACACCGCGCCCCCAAGACGCTGCATGCGCCCGGCACCCCGGACGGGGCGGGCGCGAATCCCGGCGGCGCACGGTACGCACGCGGAGATCATGCCGTGATCATGCCCCTGACCTGCGCCCTGGTGCGCGAGCACGGACATCTTCGTGTCGCGGGTCGAAAATCCGTCGCCCCCGCTCGCCCCGCCCCGTACGGTCTCGGGCGTGTGCCCGCCGTCGGGAGCTCGACGGCTTCGCGCGGGGGCGCTCGGAAAGCGTTCACGCTCCACGCTGAAGGTAGGTCTCGTTCATGGCATGTCGTATCGGTGAACTCGTGCTCGGTTGCCGCGAACCCGAAGTGCTGGCGCGGTTCTGGTGCGAGGTCCTGGACTTCGTCGTGCTCGATCGCGAAGGCGACGAGATGTTCGAGATCGGGCCGCGCGAAGGGTTCGGCGGCGCGCAGGCCACGATCATCCTCAGCCGCAGGGACGAGCCGGAGCCGGGCAAGAGCCGGCTGCACATCGATGTCAACCCCGTCGACCGTGACCAGGACGCCGAGCTCGAACGCCTCCTGGCGCTCGGGGCGCGCCGCGCCGACATCGGCCAGACCGGCGAGGAGCAGTGGCATGTGCTCGCCGACCCCGAGGGCAATGAGTTCTGCCTGCTCAAGGCCCGCCTCAACCCGCTCTGACGGCTTCCGGGCAGCGTGAACTTCAGTCGAAGCGTGCCCGACGCGTAGCTGTACCTGCGCCGACGATCAGCTCATCGGCGCAGGTCAGACGGCATGCAGGAAGCCTGCGCGGGCGGATGCGCGGCGTGCAACCAAGAACATCCGCGGGGAGTCACTTGTGGTCGGAACGGAGAACCACATACTTCCCACGGAGGTACCGCAATGTCTTCTCACCTCATCAGCCGCCGGATGTTACGAGCCGCCTCGGCGCTGACCCTGGCGCTCGGCGCGGGGCTCGCCGCCCCGGCCCTCCTCGTCGGCCCGGCCGCCGCCGCGACGCCCTCGGCCACTGCCGCGCTCGATTCCAGCGGCCACTTCGCCGTGTACACCGCCGCCTCCGGCCAGGCCAACCAGGCGGCGGTCACCGCGTCGAAGGCCTCCGGCTCCGCGGACATCACCTACGTGATCGACGACAGTGTGGAGATAGCCGCCGGGGACGGCTGCGCGTATCCCGACAGTGCGGACCGGACCAAGGTCACGTGCACGGTCACCACGCTGGACAGCCAGGACCCGTACGCCACCCTGGAGTTGAACCTCGGCGACGGCAACGATGTCGTCACCTACGACAACGCCACCGGCCAGACCTACAACTTCGCCTCGATCGACCTGGGCGACGGCGCCGACAAGCTGACCGACACCGGCAGCGTCGACGGCAACGGCATCCGCGGCGGCGCAGGCGACGACACCATCACGGTGGGCGCGGCCGCGGTGGTCCTGGCCGACGACGGCGCGGACACGGTGCACGCCACCGGCGGCGGGGCCGTCATCCAGGGCGGGATCGGCGCCGACACCATCGACGCCGACGGCGACTCCAGCTCGGTCGCGGGCGGCGCGGGCAACGATGTGATCCACGGCGGCGCCGACGACCAGAACCTCTCCGGCGACGACGGCAACGACCAGATCTACGGCGGAACCGGGAACGACTTCCTGTACGGCGGCAAGGGCGACGACATCCTGTACGGGAACAGCGGCGACGACACGATCTACGGCAACAGCGGCAACGACAAGCTGTACGGCGGCCCCGGCAACGACACCCTCTCGGGCGGGCCCGGGACGAACGTCGTGCACCAGGACTGACCTGAGCCGGACAGGGCCGGGCAGAGCGGGGCGGAGCCGGACCGAGGCTCGGCGTCGGTCAGCGCATCACCCGCGCCGCGATCTCCCGGGCGCACGCCATGGCTTCGGCCCGCGTCGTGTCGACGACCACGTCGTACGTCACGCCCTCGTGCACCAACTCGGCCTGGGAGGCGGCCATTCCGGGGACCCGGTCGCCCCGGGCCACCTCCCGGTCCGCCGCCACTGCGGCGTCGCAGCGCACACCGACCCACAGCACGTCGAGGCCCCGCAGCGCCTTGCGCCACTCCGCCTGGGAGCCCGCGCCACCGAGAAACACCTCGTCCACGACGATGTGCGCCCCGGTCGCGGCCGTCGCCGCGACCCCGGCGATCCACGCGGCCTCCACCGCGCGGAATCCGGGGCCGACGGTCACCGAACCGTCGGCCCCGAACTCGATGCCCGCGCCGGTCCTCGGCAGCGCGTCGACGAGCGTGTCCGTGCCGAGCGCGAGCCAGGGCCCGGGGAGCAGGGACTGCAGACAGCGGACGATGCCCGATTTGCCTGAGCTGGAGCCGCCGTTGAGGACGATCACTTGGGTCATCGGGGCACCGTAGATCCGCCGCAGGTACTACGGCCAGCGGATTACCTGGCGAAGTACAGGTACTTCCAGGAGCTGTACGTCGTCGAGTTGACGTTGTCACCGGACGAGCCGTTGACGTAGACCGAACGCACCCGCACCTTGAACCCGGACTGGCCGGGCGCCTCGATGCGGACCGCCGACTTGCCGCTCGTGCCGAGCGCGAAGTACTCCGAGTCGGCCGAGCGCCACTTGCCGCTCGAGTAGACCTGGAAGTCGAGGCGGTGCGCACGGCCCTTGTAGTACGTCATCGTCGTGGTGACGACCGGGTCGGTGCTCTTGTGGAACCAGTAGTACGACGTCGAACCGATCTTGGCCGTCTTGTACTGCCTGGTGACCGCGGTGGAGACCTTCACGCGCGCGTACGCCGTGGACTTGGCGCTCTTCGGCGCCGTACGCGCGTCACCGGCGAAGACGGCGGTGACGACGGTGTCGCGGGCCATGTCGACCGTCGCGGAGAGGTTCCCGCCGGAGTTGACCTTGCCGGACTTGATCAGCTTCTTGGGCCGGTCGCCGCCGTACGGGTCCGCCCAGATCTCCACCGTGCGGTTCTTGTACGTCGAGCCCAGGTGCGCGGTGAAGGAGACGTCCGAGCCGTAGTTGTAGATGTTGCCGTTCTTGTTGACCGTCAGGGTGGGCGTGGTGCGGGAGACGGCGACCTTGTCGGACGCGGAGACCGTGGTGTGCCCGGTGTCGCCCGCGTACGTGACCTTGTAGGTGACGGTGCCGCCGGCCGGCGGGGTGTCGGTGAAGCTGTAGGAGCCGTCGGCCTTGACCGTGGCGGCGGGCAGCGCCTTGCCGCTCGGGCTGTCCAGGTCGGTGCGGGTGACGGCGAGGCGGACACCGGACGACAGCGGCACGGTGGCCGTGAGCTTCCCGGTGACGGTGAGCTTCTTGGCGCGTGTCGCCTTCGACGGGGCGCTCACGGTGAGCGTGGGCACGTTCAGCGTCGGGTCGGTGAGCGCCTTGAGCGTGTAGCCGCCGCCCGCGGCGACCAGCGCGAAGATCCGCGAGGAGTCCGGCGCCCAGGTGAGGCCGCCGACCGAACCCGTGGAGTAGGTGCGCAGCGGCGCCTTGGCGTCGGGCCGGTACACGGCGATCTTGGTGCCGGTGAACTGCGCGACCAGGCCGTTCGCGGCGATGTCGGCGCGCTGCCCGGCCGGGTAGCGGCCCGCTTCGGTGAATCTGCCGTCCGCGTAGGCGTCCCGCATCGTGCCGTTGACCAGCACCTGCGGGGCGCCGGGCACCAGGTCGACGTCGCCGATGCCGTCGTTCAGGGTGTAGTTGCCCTGGTGCCAGGCGGTCAGCTGCGGTGTGGCGCCGGTGACGTCGACGACAGCCATCGAGTCCGTCGTGATGCCGGTCTCGCCGACGGCGAGGAGCCCGGGCGAATTGGGGTCGGTGTCGAGCAGCGCCTGACCCCAGACACCGGGGTGCGGCTGCGGGAAAAGATCCATGGACACGGGGGAGGTCTCGCCCGCCGGATCGACGGCCGGGTCCACCGAACCGAGGTCCCCGTCCCACTGGTCGCCGTACGTGAACCACACCTTGCCGCCGGCGAAGGCGACATGGAGCGGACCTGTGTCGGTCGCCACGGCATAACGGGCTTTGACGTCCAGGGTGGCCGCGTCGAGCGCCACGATCTGGTGGCTGCCGGGCGAGGCGGCGTACAGCGTGGCCCCGTCGGCGGAGAGCGCGAGGTCGCTGACGCCGGCGATGCCGGTCACCGAGTCGACGAGCGTGCCGGAGAAGTCCGCGGCCACGATCCGGCCGGCCGTACTGTCCCCGGCGAAGACCCGCCCCAGAGCGGCGTCGGCGACGATGCCGCCGGGCCCTGCGACGGTCGCGGACGCGGCCGAGGCGGGCCCTGCGACGCCGACACTCAGCGCCGCCGAACCGAGAAGAACCGCGAGCGCCGTCGCGGTAGAGATGCTGCGCGTACGCACAGTCGTGTACCCCCACAAAGAAATCCCGGTGGATGGCCGGGAGATGAGAGCGCCGCGCGACGTCCGGGCCCCGTCACACGGACGGGACCCGGGGCGCGGCTGCTACGGCGCAGCGTATGTCATGGCTGTGACAGTCGAGGAGGGAGTTTCCGGTGCGACAGGGCCACCAACTCGGCCACCGACTCGGCCACCGGCTCGACCACCGCCCCGGCCGCCGCTCCCGACTACCGCGCACATGTGCGCCGTTGATGCGCCCGCCCCACTGGGCATGCAATGGGGGAGGCACTCCGCCGAGGAGGCCACCGAGGAGGGAACCCCATGGCTGCCGAGTCCCGTACGCCCGACCAGACGCCTGAAACTCCCGTTGAAGTGAGCCGTCCTGTCCCGCAGTTGGTGCTCCTCGGGGCCTGCGGGTGCGGCTCGGGCTGCGGCTGCGGCTGCCAGTCGGGCGCACCGTGCCAGTGCGGCGGCTGCACCGGCTGACCCGCCCACGGACACCACAGGGCCCCGCACCTGTCACGGGTGCGGGGCCCTGGCGTACGTATAGATACGTATAGATGCGTATAGAGCGGACGGAGAGAAGAGACCCGTCAGGAGGTCTCTACGGACGTGACCGACGACGGCGACGACGACGATGACGCCTGCGCGTCGTCCACGTGCTCACCCGTCACCAGGTAGATCACCCGCTTGGCGACCGACACGGCGTGGTCGGCGAACCGCTCGTAGTAGCGGCCCAGCAGCGTCACGTCCACCGCCGTCTCGATCCCGTGCTTCCACTTCTCGTCCATCAGGTGCTGGAAGAGCGTGCGGTGCAGCAGGTCCATCTCGTCGTCGTCCTGCTCCAGCTGCATCGCCAGATCGACGTCCTTGGTGATGATGACCTCGGCGGCCTTCGCCATCAGCCGCTGCGCCAGCTGCCCCATCTCCAGGATGGTCGCGTGCAGGTCGTGCGGCACGGCCCGCTCGGGGAACCGCAGCCGCGCCAGCTTGGCGACGTGCTGCGCCAGGTCCCCGCTCCGCTCGAGGTCGGCGCTCATCCGCAGCGAGGTGACCACGATCCGCAGATCGGTCGCCACCGGCTGCTGCCGGGCGAGCAGGGTTATGGCCCGCGCCTCCAGGTCGTGCTGCAGATCGTCGACCTTCTGATCGGCGGCGATCACGCTCTCGGCGAGCTTCAGGTCGGCGTCGAGCATGGCCGTGGTGGCGCGCCCGATAGCCGACCCGACAAGACGGGCCATCTCGACCAGGCCTTCGCCGATCGAGTCAAGTTCCTCGTGGTACGCGTCACGCATACGAACGTTCCCTCTCTGTCCCTGAGCTCTGTCCCTGAGGCTCTCTGAGGCTTTCTCCGTGTGGCCGGATCGGCCCCACGCTCCCACGTTCGCCCCCGTACGCGTCCGAATCCGGCATCCCAAGTGAACCGACCCCGTATCCAAGGTGAACTCTGGGCGACGAGTGTTCGAGCTACCACTCGGACGGCTGTGGAGGACGGGTCGGGGCCGCTTAACCTGATGACATGGACGTGAACGCGGCGGTCGCCGCAGCGGCAGCGATCGCCGGAGTGTGCACCGGTGTCATCGCCATGCTGGCGTTTCGCTGGAGCGAACGCGACCAGAAACGCCCCACCCGCACCTCTCTGCACACGGACCCGGTCCTTCCGCCCGGCGTCGACACGGTCCTCTCGGTCCTGCGCTCCTCCGCCGTCGTCCTCGACGAGGGCGACAGCGTGGTCAAGGCCAGCTCGGCGGCGTACGCGCTCGGTCTCGTACGCGGCGGAAAGCTCGCCGTCGAGCCCATGCTGCAGATGGCCCGCGACACCCGGCGCGACGGCGAGATACGCCAGGTCGAGCTGGACCTGCCCCGGCGCGGCACCGGCCGCGGCGACGCCCTCGCGGTCTCCGCCCGCGTCGCCCCGCTCGGCTCCCGCCTGGTGCTCCTCCTGGTCGAGGACCTGACCGAGGCCCGGCGCATCGAGGCGGTACGCCGCGACTTCGTCGCGAACGTGAGCCATGAGCTGAAGACCCCGGTCGGCGCCCTGTCGCTGCTGTCCGAGGCCGTCATGGACGCCTCCGACGACCCCGAGGCCGTCGAGCGGTTCGCCGGCCGGATGCAGATCGAGGCGACCCGCCTGACCAGCCTCGTCCAGGAACTCATCGACCTGTCCCGGGTGCAGAACGACGACCCGCTGGAGGACGCCGAACCGGTCCGCGTCGACGAGCTCGTCGCCGAGGCCATCGACCGCTGCCGCCAGCCCGCCGCCACCAAGCAGATCACCATGGCCGCCGGCGGCACCGCCGACCTGCAGATCTGGGGCAACCGGGGCCAGCTCGCCGCGGCCCTCGGCAACCTGGTCGAGAACGCGGTCAACTACTCGCCGGCCCGCACCCGCGTCGGGATAGCCGCCCGCCGGGTGAGCGCGCCCGGCGGCGACCTCATAGAGGTGGCCGTCACCGACCAGGGCATCGGCATCTCCGACAAGGACAAGGAGCGCGTCTTCGAGCGCTTCTACCGCGTCGACCCGGCCCGCTCCCGGGCCACCGGCGGCACCGGCCTCGGCCTCGCCATCGTCAAGCACGTGGCCGCCTCGCACGGCGGAGAGGTCACCGTGTGGAGCTCCGAAGGACAGGGCTCCACCTTCACGCTGCGGCTGCCCGAGGCCGCCGCGCCCCGCCTCCTCCAGAAGACCCCCCAAGACTCAGGCCCCGGAGACGTACGCGACGAAGACGACGCACACGGGCCCGACCGCACCACCGCATACGAATCCATTCCCGCAGCCCCGTCCCCGGAGGTCCTTCCGTGACCCGAGTGCTCGTCGTAGAGGACGAGGAGTCCTTCTCCGACGCCCTGTCCTACATGCTCCGCAAGGAGGGCTTCGAGGTCGCCATCGCGGCGACCGGCCCCGACGGCCTGGACGAGTTCGAGCGCAACGGCGCCGACCTCGTACTGCTCGACCTGATGCTGCCCGGCCTGCCCGGCACCGAGGTCTGCCGTCAGCTGCGCGGCCGTTCGAACGTCCCGGTCATCATGGTGACCGCCAAGGACAGCGAGATCGACAAGGTCGTCGGCCTGGAAATAGGAGCCGATGACTACGTCACCAAGCCCTTCTCCTCACGCGAACTGGTCGCCCGTATCCGGGCCGTCCTGCGCCGCCGCGGCGAGCCCGAGGAGGTCGCCCCGCAGGCTCTGGAAGCGGGCCCGGTCCGCATGGACGTGGACCGCCACGTCGTCACGGTCTCCGGCTCCAAGGTCGACCTCCCCCTCAAGGAGTTCGACCTCCTGGAGATGCTGCTGCGCAACGCGGGCCGCGTTCTGACCCGTATGCAGCTCATCGACCGGGTCTGGGGCGCGGACTACGTCGGCGACACCAAGACCCTGGACGTCCACGTGAAGCGCCTGCGCGCCAAGATCGAGCCGGACCCCGGGGCCCCGCGCTACTTGGTGACGGTGCGTGGCCTGGGCTACAAGTTCGAGCCGTAGACCGCCCCCCCAGTAGACGCCCCAGTAGATGTAGGAAACGCCTGAGGGCGGACCCCGGTCCGGGGTCCGCCCTCAGGCGTTGTCACGCGGCTCTCACACGTACGGCTCAGTGGCCGGCGGCGCTGTTCGTGGCGCTGCCCGTCGCGGTCGCCGTGGCGCCCGTGTTCGGCGACGAGGTGTCGGACGCCGAGTTCGAGGGGGACACGGTGTTCGACGCGCCCGCGTTCGGCGACGAGGTCGTCGAGGCGCTCGGCGTCGCCGGTGCCTTGCTCGGGCCCCACTTCTGGAAGTAGCTCTCGGCCGGCACCACGAACGCCCTCAGCTTCACGGCGCCGGTGTCGCTGAACGTGAACGTGATCGGCTGCGCGTTCCCGTCGAGGACCGCGGTGCGGCTGTTGGGCAGCTCGGCGGAGGCGTTGCCCTTGCCGCCGAGGACGACCGACCCGCCGGCCGGAACCTTGATGGTCGAGCCACCCTTGGCGTCCGTCAGCTTCGCGGTCTTGTCCACGCCGTCGACCGTGATCGAGTCGAGGGTCTGGTCCGACGTGCCGGAGTTGAAGAGCGTCGCGGTGACCACGGCCGGGCCCTTGGACGTGCGGTCCGGCTGCGTGATGACGGTGGCGTTCTGGATCTTGATGTCGCCGACCGAGGTCTCGGCGTTGTCCGGCTTGACCTGGAGTGTCTGGGCGTCGTTGCCGGCACCGCACGCAGCGAGCGAGGCGATCGAGAACGCGATGGCGGCGGCGGCGAGGGCGCCGCGTCGAAGGCTGCTGCTCACGGCGGCGGCATCTCCTTGAACGGGGGCGGAGCGACGGCATCCACAGGTTGTAAAGCCGTCCTAAGGGACTGTCAGCGGCCTTAGGCTATCGAGCCGTTCCCACGCCACCGCACCCGACCCGCCCCTAGCGCCCTTCTGGCGGATCGCCGCCGGATCGCCGCCGGATCGCGCCGGTGCCCAGCCTCCGGTCTCCCGCGTCCTGAACACCTCGTGCTTCTCGTGCGCCCCACCGGCACCATTGACCCCCTGTTCACCATTCACATAAGTGCCGTCCACCCGTCCGTGCGGATATCCGGTAAGGAATGCATGGCGGTCCGGAAAAACGATCATCCGGCGCCGGGAATCCCGATGATTGCCGATGATCAATTCCGGATTCGTCTCGAACGGGCCTCCGCGTCCCCGAACGGAGTAGCGGAAGTTCAACGCTTCGAACTACGCAAAACGGGACGTTCATCCCCTTGCGGGCCTGTTCAGGCGCCTGTGGCGCGAGTGTTTCGGGCCTGCCGAAGAGCCGCTCCGACCTGCGAATACCGTGCTCCGCTACCCCTCCGCAGCACGTTCCTGTTGTTGTTGTCAAGCCCCGAGATATGCCCTGACCTGCGAAAACGCCATTCAGAACCCGCAGTTTCCGTGTTACCCTGGATAGCCACGGAAGGGGTACCTGTCACATGACGTTCAAGGTTGGCGACACCGTGGTCTATCCCCATCACGGGGCCGCGCTGATCGAGGCTATCGAAACTCGCCAGATCAAAGGCGTGGACAAGACCTACTTGGTGCTGAAGGTCGCCCAGGGCGATCTGACGGTGCGTGTGCCAGCGGACAATGCGGAGTTCGTCGGCGTACGTGATGTGGTCGGTCAGGACGGGCTCGACCGGGTCTTCGAAGTACTGCGCGCGCCGTACGCCGAGGAGCCCACGAACTGGTCGCGTCGTTACAAGGCAAACCTGGAGAAGCTGGCCTCCGGCGATGTCATCAAGGTCGCGGAAGTTGTGCGTGACCTGTGGCGTCGGGAGCGTGAGCGCGGACTGTCCGCGGGTGAGAAGCGCATGCTCGCCAAGGCTCGCCAGATCCTGGTGAGCGAGCTCGCTCTCGCGGAGAACACGAACGAGGACAAGGCCGAGGCCCTGCTCGACGAGGTTCTCGCGTCCTGATACGCGCTGCCGCCGCGTAGGAACAATGCCGTGGTGCCCGCTGACGCTTATGGTGTCGCCGGGCGCTGCGGCATGTCCGTACCCATATGCATTTTTCCCTGCAGGGACACGCCCGTACTTGGGTGTGCCGGGCCCGGAACGCTGGCTCGACCAGTGTCACGGAAGGGTCCGGTCAAGAAGTCGCGCCCGACACGATGTGGCCATACCCACCACCCCCGAGCGCACAAACCTGAACGGAACCGATGTCTGACGAAACGCGTCCCGTTGCTGGTGGCGCCCGTACCGCAGCCGTGATTCCGGCCGCTGGACGGGGCGTACGCCTCGGTCCTGGCGCCCCGAAAGCGCTCCGTGCGCTGAGCGGCACCCCGATGCTGATCCACGCGGTCCGCGCCATGGCGGCGTCCCGCTCCGTCTCCCTCGTCGTGGTCGTCGCACCGCCGGACGGCGCAGCCGAGGTCAAGTCGCTGCTCGCCGATCACGCGCTCCCCGAGCGCACGGATTTCGTGGTCGTGCCCGGCGGTGAGTCGCGTCAGGAGTCCGTGAAGCTCGGGCTCGACGCGCTGCCGGCCGGTATCGACATCGTGCTCGTGCACGACGCGGCCCGGCCGCTCGTCCCGGTCGACACCGTCGACGCGGTCATCGAGGCCGTACGCGACGGAGCACCGGCCGTCGTACCGGCGCTGCCCCTCGCCGACACCGTGAAGGAAGTCGTGCCGACGGCCGACGGCACGCCCGAGCCCGTCGTCGCGACACCCCCGCGGGCCCGGCTGCGCGCCGTGCAGACGCCGCAGGGCTTCGACCACGCCACGCTCGTACGCGCCCACGAGACCGTCACCGACGACGTCACCGACGACGCGGGCATGGTCGAGAAGCTGGGCCTGCGGGTCGTGCTCGTACCCGGACACGAAGAGGCCTTCAAGGTGACCCGGCCGCTCGACCTGCTGCTCGCCGAGGCCGTGCTCGCCCGCAGGAGGGCCAACGATGGGTTCTGAGACGACCCCCTTCCCGTACGCGCTTCCGCAGGTCGGCATCGGGACCGACATCCACGCCTTCGAAGAGGGGCGGGAGATGTGGTGCGCCGGGCTGAAGTGGGAGGCCCCCGACTACGAGGGGCCCGGGCTCGCCGGGCACTCCGATGCCGACGTCGTCGCGCACGCCGCCTGCAACGCCCTGTTCTCCGCCGCCGGGGTCGGCGACCTCGGGCAGCACTTCGGCACCGGGCGGCCCGAGTGGGCCGGCGCCAGTGGCCTGACACTGCTCGCCGAGGCCGCGCGCATCGTGCGCGAGGCCGGATTCACCATCGGGAACGTCGCCGTGCAGGTCGTCGGCGCCCGGCCCAAGATCGGCAAGCGGCGCGACGCGGCGCAGAAGGTGCTGTCGGAGGCGGCCGGGGCGCCGGTGTCCGTGTCCGGCGCCACGACGGACGGGCTCGGGTTCCCCGGGCGCGACGAGGGCCTGATGGCCGTCGCGACCGCGCTCGTGGTGCGCACCGCCTGACCCTGCGCACCGCCTGACCCTGCGCACCGCCCGACCCTG
>NZ_JBIWKA010000003.1:11977-573461 GCF_044765445.1 Streptomyces sp. NPDC102467
CGCGCACCGCCTGACCCTGCGCACCGCCTGACCCTGCGCACCGCCTGACCCTGCGCACCGCCTGACCCTGCGCACCGCCTGACCCTGCGCACCGCCTGACCCTGCGCACCGCCCGACCCCTCTGACCAGCGGCCCGCGGCTTACTGCGCATCAGTTGCAGTTAGCATGGTCGGGCAGGTGTCCGGTCGTGGGTGAAGGCAGCAGAGGCAGTGTCAGGCAATGGGTGAGTACAAGATCCGCGCGGCCGGTGTCGGCGACGTGGACGGAGCCCGCGCCGTCATGCTGGACACCGTGTACCGCGATCTGAGGTCCGGGTACGTGCCGCGCTGGCACGCCGACATCATCGACCCGGCCGCCGCCTACCTGCGCCCCGAGCGGTGCACGCTGCTCGTCGCCGAGCACGTGCCGAGCGGGGAGATCGTCGCCACCGGCGCGGTCCGCGACCGCGGGCCCGCCGCGCCGCCCAACCCGCCCTGGGTCGCCGACCGCTTCCCCTCCGGCACCACCGCCCAGCTCTGCCGCATCTACGTACGCCCCGAACACCGCCGGCGCGGCCTCGCCCGCGCCCTGGTGCGCGAGCTCACCGGCTTCGTGGCCAGGACCGGCGGCTACGAGGCGCTCTACCTGCACACCGACCCGGCCGTGCCCGGCGCCGAACCGTTCTGGCGCTCCCTCGCGCACGAGGTCTGCGACGAGCGCACACTGCCCGGCGGCGGACAGGGCATCGTCCACTTCGAACTGCCGCTGCCCGCACCGGTTCCCGCAGCCGTGCCCGTCGCCTGATGCGCCGCCGCGGCTTCCTGCTGGCGGCGGCCGCGACCGGCCTGACGAGCGCCTGCGGCTCGTTCACCGGCACCTCGGGCGGCGGCCGGATCGCCGTCGACCTCGCCTTCGCCCCCACCCAGGGACTGTCCCCCTACGGCGACGACGGGCTGCTGCTCAGCCGGCTCGCCGTCGTCGACGGGCTCACCCGCATGGACACCGACGGCGTCATCCACCCGGCGCTGGCCGCGAAGTGGACCCGTACCCACGCCACCACCTGGGAGTTCTCGCTGCGGGACGCACGGTTCCAGGACGGCGCCCGGGTCACCGCGCAGGCCGTCGTGGGCGCGCTGCGGGCGGCCGGGCGGGCCAAGGTGAAGCCGCGCGTGCTCAGCGACATGACCCTGACGGCGACCGCAGCGGGGGAGCGGACCGTGCGGATCACGACCGGCGCCGCCGACCCGCTGCTGCCCGCCCGCCTCGCGAACCCCTCCCTCGCCGTCTTCTCCCCGGCCGCCTACGGCAAGGACGGCGCCGTCGACCCGGTCGGGACCGCCACCGGGCCTTTCGCGCTGACCGAGCTGAACGGGGCCGTGTCCGCGACGCTCGACCGCTTCGACGGGCACTGGCGCGGCAGAGCGGCCGCGCGCGGCATCGACGTGACCTTCGTCGCCGACAACAACGCCCGTGCCAACGCGCTGCGTTCGGGCCAGATCGAACTCGCCGAGTTCGTCCCCGCCGCGCAGGCGCTGATCCTCGGCGGCCGGGCCCGCAAGGTCGCCACCGTACGCACCACCACCCTGTACCTGAACACCAGGACCGGGCCGCTCGCCGACCCCGGACTGCGCGCCGCCGTACGCGAGAGCGCCGACACGTCCGCACTGGCGAAGAGCGTCTACGAGGGATACGCCGAGCGCGCCACCGGCCTCCTCGGCCCCGGATTCGCCTGGGCGAGCGGCAAACAGCTCCCCGTCACCGGCCGCGCGAAGGCCGCCGCACCGCGCGGACAGCGCCTCACCCTCGCCACCTACACCAACCGCGCCGAGCTGCCCGAAGTAGCCGCGGCCCTCCAACAGCAGCTCGAACGCGCCGGGTTCGACGTCCGGCTCGTCATCAAGGACTACGCGCGCCTGGAGACCGGCGCCCTCGACGGGCAGTACGACGCGTTCCTCATGTCGCGCTCCACCGCGCTCGACACCGGCGACCCCGTCTCCTACCTCGCCTCCGACTTCACCAGCGGCGGCAGCTTCAACATCTCCCAGCTGGACGACCCGGCCGTCGACACCGCCGTGCGCGAGGCCGCAGGACTCGCCGGCACCGCACGGCAACAGGCCGTACTCGCCGCCGAGGCCACGATCCTGCGCACCGACGCGGCCGTGCCGATCGTCCACGAAGAACACCTCCAAGGCGTTGGCGCCACCGTGCGCGGCGTCGCCCTCGACCCCTACGAGCGACAGTTCGTCGCACTGGAGACACACGCCCGATGAGATACGCGAGCGTCGCCGCGGGCCGGGTGGCCGCGGCCGCCGCACTGCTGGCCCTCACCGCGCTGCTGCCCTGGCTGACCCGCACCGACCCGGCCCTGACCGTGCTGCACGCCCGCTACGGCGACGCCCCCACCACCCCGGCACAACTCGCCGACGTACGCGACCAACTGGGCCTGAGCGAAGGCCCGTTCACGTTCCTCGGGCAGTGGGCGCGCGGCCTGCTCCACGGCGACCTGGGCACCTCCTGGGTGACCGGCGCCGACGTCGCAGCGGACGTCTCCGGCGCCTTCGGGGTCTCCCTCTCCCTCATGGCCTACGCGATGGTCGTCACCGTCCTCGTCGCCGTCGCGCTGTGCTTGCCGGCACTGCGGCGCGGCGCCGCCCGGCCGCCGAACGGCGTGGGCGCGGGCATCCTCGCCGCCCTCCCCGAATTCCTGCTCGCCTCCGTCCTCGCGACACTCCTCGCCGTCCGCCTCGGCTGGTTCCCCGCACAGGGCTGGCAGTCACCCGCCTCCGCCGTGCTGCCCGCCCTCGCCCTCGGCATCCCCGCAGGCGCCGTCCTCGGACGGCTCGGCCAGGACGCGCTGCCCGCCGCGTTCGCCGAACCCTGGGTGCGGACCTGGCGGGCGAGCGGCCTGCCCCGCGCGCGCATCGCCCGGCACGCGGCCCGGCGCGCCCTGCCCGCCGTACTGCCCCAGGCCGGACTGACCATGGTCGGCCTGACCGGCGCCGCCGCGGCCGTCGAAGCGGTCTTCGCCATCCCCGGACTCGGCGGCACCGCCGTCGCCGCCGCCCTCGACCTGGACCTGCCCCTCCTCCAGGGCTGCCTGCTCGTCCTGCTCGCACTCGGGGTCGCGGCCGCCGTCACCGTCGGACTCCTGCGCCGACGCCTGCTCGGCCCCGCCCTCGAAGCGGGCGCGCTCCCCGGCCTGGCCCGCACACCCGGCGGCGGGCCCGGGCGCCTGTACGCGGCGGGGGTACTGGCCGCCGCACTCCTCGCGGTGATCATCTGGGGGCTCACCCGCGACCCCCTCCAGGTCGACCTCGCCGCCCGCCTCGCCCCACCCACCACCGGGCACCCGTTCGGCACCGACGCGCTCGGCCGGGACGTGCTCGCCCGGCTCGGCCACGGCGCCCTGCGCACCCTGGCCGTCGCGGCGGCGGTCTGCGCGGCCTGCCTCGTCGCCGGAGTCGCCCTGGGCCTGGCCCGCTGGACCGCGGGCCTCACCGAGGTCGCCAACGCCCTGCCCGCGATCCTCGCCGGACTCCTGGTCACCGGCCTGTTCGGCGCGGGCATGACCGGAGCGGCCGGCGCCGTCGCCGCCGTCGGCTGGGCACCGCTCGCCGCGCACACCGCCGCCCTCGCCGAGACGGAACGCGCCTCGGGACACGTAGAAGCCGCGATCGTCCACGGCGCCGGCCGCTGGCACATCCTGCGCCACCACGTCCTGACCGGGGTACTCCCGCAGGTCACCCGGCACGCGGTGCTCCGCCTCGCCCCCACGACCCTGGCCCTCGCCTCCCTCAGCTTCCTCGGCCTCGGCACCCAGCCGCCCACCCCCGAGTGGGGACGCCTCCTGATGGAGAACCTGCCGTACGCGGAACGGGCGCCGTGGTCCGTACTCGCGCCTGCGGCGGCGTTGGCGTGCGTGGGAGCCCTTGTGGTGCTGGCATCGGCGCCCCGGCGGCGTCGGTGAACCGGCACGGGGCTCCGCCCCGGACCCCGCTCCTCAAACGCCGGAGGGGCTTGAATGCCACCGGCTTCGGGTGACACCGGACGCGAAGGACCGGGAAATGTCGCGCCGCCCCTCTCCATTCCCGCAGGATCGGGTACGCGTCATCCGCGTCAGACGACCGCCCGTGAACCCTCTGAGAAGGAGTGAGGCCATGACCGCCCACCTGTCCGACGAACTCAAGGCACTGCTCGACACCAAGGTCTTCATCAACGTCGCCACCATCCAGCCCGACGGCAGCCCCCAGGTCTCCCCGGTCTGGGCCAAGCGCGACGGCGACGACATCCTGTTCTCCACCACCGTCGGCCGCCGCAAGGAGAAGAACCTGCGCCGCGACCCGCGCGTCACGGTCCTCGTCCAGCCCGCCGACAACCCGTACACCTACGCCGAGATCCGCGGCACCGCCGACATCAGCACCGAGGGCGGCCAGGAACTCATCGACGAGCTCTCCCTCAAGTACACCGGCAAGAAGTACGCGGAGTTCAACCCCTCCTCCGGTGAGGACGCGGAGCGCGTCGTCGTGCGGGTCCGCGCCCGAAAGGTCGTAGGCAGGCTGTGACACCGGCGGGCCCATGGCACCCCTCCGGGCCCACTACCCTGGAGGGGTGACTATTCGCCTGTACGACACCAGCGCCCGGCAGACGCGTGACTTCACCCCGATCGTCCCGGGCTGTGTCTCGATCTACCTGTGTGGCGCTACCGTCCAGGCGGCCCCGCACATCGGACACATCCGGTCGGGGCTCAATTTCGACATCATGCGCCGCTGGTTCTCGTACCGCGGCTACGACGTGACGTTCGTACGCAACGTGACGGACATCGACGACAAGATCATCAAAAAGGCCGCGGAGCAGAACCGGCCGTGGTGGTCGATCGGCTACGAGAACGAGCGGGCGTTCAACGACGCCTACACCGCCCTCGGTTGCCTCCCGCCGACGTACGAACCGCGCGCCACAGGACACGTCACCGAGATGGTCGAGATGATGCGGGGCCTCATCGAGCGCGGCCACGCCTACGAGGCCGACGGGAACGTCTACTTCGACGTGCGCTCCTTCCCCGGCTACCTGGAGCTGTCCAACCAGGACCTGGACGAGCTGCGCCAGCCGTCCGGCGACGGCGAGACCGGCAAGCGCGACCCGCGCGACTTCGCCATGTGGAAGGCCGCCAAGGAAGGCGAGCCCAGCTGGGAGACCCCGTGGGGCCGCGGCCGCCCGGGCTGGCACCTGGAGTGCTCCGCCATGGCCCACAAGTACCTGGGCACCGCCTTCGACATCCACGGCGGCGGCATCGACCTGGTCTTCCCGCACCACGAGAACGAGATCGCGCAGGCCAAGGGGTACGGCGACGAGTTCGCCAAGTACTGGGTGCACAACTCCTGGGTCACCATGTCCGGCGAGAAGATGTCCAAATCGCTCGGGAACAGCGTCCTCGTCTCCGAGATGGTCAAGCACTGGCGGCCCATCGTCCTCCGGTACTACCTCGGCACCCCGCACTACCGCTCCACGATCGAGTACAGCGAGGAAGCGCTGCGCGAGGCCGAGTCCGCGTTCGCCCGCATCGAAGGCTTCATCCAGCGCGTCGCCGAGAAGGCCGGCGGCGTCGTCGAAGCGGCCGACGAGGTCCCGCCCGCCTTCGCCGAGGCGATGGACGACGACCTGGGCGTACCCCAGGCGCTCGCCATCGTGCACACCACCGTCCGCCAGGGCAACAGCGCACTGGCCGCCGACGACAAGGAAGCCGCCGTCGCCCGCCTCGCCGAGGTCCGGGCCATGCTCGCCGTCCTCGGCCTCGACCCGCTCGACCCGCACTGGGCCGGCGAGGGCGACCGCGGCGACACTGGATCCATCAAAAGCATGCACGGCGTCGTCGACACGCTCGTCCGCCTCGTGCTCGACCAGCGCGAGTCGGCCCGCGCCCGCAAGGACTGGGCCACCGCCGACGCCATCCGCGACCAGCTCGGCCAGTCCGGGCTCGTCATCGAGGACGGACCGAGCGGCCCGCGCTGGAGCCTCGGACCCCGCTGATCCCCCGAATGTGCCGCCCGGCCCGTCGGGCGGCACACTTCATAGACGTAGACGTACATCCGCGCGCACCGCGCGGACAAACACAGAGACAGGTAAGTCATGGCCGCCAGTAACAACCGTCGCATGTCCGGCAAGAAGGGCGCGCAGGTCGGCAGTGGCGGCCAGCGGCGCAGGGGCCTGGAGGGCAAGGGCCCCACCCCGCCCGCAGAGGCGCGCAAGGGCCACAAGAAGAACCGTGTCGCCAACGCCGCGGCCAAGCAGGCCGCCCGCCGCCCCACCAGCCGCACCGGCGGACCGCGCGGCAAGGGCACCTCCGAGATGGTCGTCGGCCGCAACCCGGTCGTCGAAGCACTGCGCGAGGGCGTGCCCGCCATCACGCTCTACGTCCAGCAGTTCATCGACAACGACGAGCGCGTCCGCGAGGCCCTCCAGCTCGCCGCCGAGCGCGGCGGCATCCACCTCATGGAAGCCCCCCGCCCCGAGCTCGACCGCATGACCAACGGCCTCAACCACCAGGGCCTCGTCCTCCAGGTCCCGCCGTACGAGTACGCGCACCCCGAGGACCTCGTCGCCGCCGCCTTCGACGCCGGCCAGGACCCGCTGATCGTCGCCCTCGACGGCGTCACCGACCCGCGCAACCTCGGCGCCGTCGTCCGCTCCGTCGCCGCGTTCGGCGGACACGGCGTGGTCGTGCCCGAGCGCCGGGCGGCCGGCATGACCGCCGGCGCCTGGAAGACCTCGGCCGGCGCCGCCGCACGCATCCCCGTCGCCCGTGCGACCAACCTGACCCGGACCCTGGAGCAGTACAAGAAGGCCGGCGTCGCCATCGTGGGCCTGGCCGCCGACGGCGAGCGCGAGCTCGGCGACGTCAAGGCACTCTCCGGCCCCGTCGTCATCGTGGTCGGCAGCGAGGGCAAGGGCCTCTCCCGCCTGGTCGGCGAGACCTGCGACTACCGCGTCCGCATCCCGATGCCGGGCGGCGCCGAGTCGCTGAACGCCGGTGTCGCGGCGGGAGTTGTGCTCTACGAGGCGTCGCGCCGCCGCGCCTGAGGGGCCCGTTCGGTCCGGGCCCCACGACCTTGACGGGGCCCGGACATTTCGGTGTGGTCAAGGCAGTGTCCTAAACACACATCACTCGGTTAGATGAGTGTGGACACCAGAACGCCCCGCACACCCTCGGGGGACCGCTCGTCGGGATTCGACGACGCTCCCGCGCTGAGCATGGTGAAGGTTCCGTGCGACCCGGCGCAGGTCATCGTCAACCACGCGAGTTTCCGCGTGCAGCTTCCCAGGGCGCAGCAGACACAACTCCCGCGCATCGCACGGCACTTGAACGCCACGGGCGTGGCCGGAGCCGGCGCGGCGACCACCCGCATCCCCGTCATCACGGGCGCAGGCACCCCCGGTGCCCGCCGCCGCCCCGTCGTCATGAGCGGCGCAGGAGACCTCGCCGCCAGCGGACTGCTGCAGTCCGCGCGCCGCGTGGGCGAACCCGGTGAGGGCGGTGACGGCGGTGCCACACAGGTCATCCCGCGCCTCGACCGCGACCTCGCCGACCAGCTCTACGAGGGAGAGGCGACCGAGGAGACCCCCGTCGTCATCACCCCCCGACAGGGCGGCCCCGGCACCCGGATCCTGCCGCAGATGCGACAAGCCGGCAGCGCCTTCGAGGAGACCGGCGAACTCGAACAGATCCGCTACGAGGACGACGAGTTCGACGGCCCCTCCGACTCCGGCTACGACCCCGACCTCGAATCGGAGAACGAGACCACCGCCGCACGCCGCTACGGCCCCGTCCGGCACGCCTACTACCCCGGACGCCGGATGAACCTCGGCGTCGTCCTCCTCCCCCTCCGCGTCTTCCTCGGCTTCATCTCCATCTACGCGGGCATGGGCAAGCTCTGCGACCCCGTCTACTTCGACGGCGGCGAGCGCGGCTCCATGGTCAAGTGGCTGAATTCACTGCACCCTTGGGCCCTCGCCGAACCCATGCGCGACTGGGCGCTCCAGCACCCCGTCGGCGCCGGACTCGTCATCGCCTTCCTCCAGGTCATCGTCGGCGTACTCACCGTCCTCGGCCTGTGGCAGCGGATCGCCGCCGTCTTCGGCGCACTGCTCTCCGCCGCGCTGCTCCTCACCGTCAGCTGGAAGACCGTCCCCGCCTACGACGCGCCCGACATCATCTACCTCGCCGCCTGGTCGCCCCTGATCATCGCGGGCGCCCCCGTCTACTCCATCGACGGACGGCTCGCCGGCGGCGCCTGGCGCCGCCTCGGACCCCGCACCGCCCTGTGGGACCTGCGCCGCTACGTGCTGCGCCGCGGCACCGTCATCGCCACCCTCGTCATCGGCAGCACCCTGCTCATCGGCTCGGTGCTCGGCGGCGCCGTCCGCGACGCCGACCGGGTCACCGCACCCGGCCCCGGCGACTCCCCGCGCAACGAACTGCCCGGCTCCCCGCTGCCCTCCGAGCCCGGCCACAAGCAGCGCCAGTCGAAGAGCCCCGCGGCCTCCGACGCGCCGACGCAGGGCACCACCGCGAGCCCCTCCGGCGCCGCCGGAACGCCCGGCGCCACGCGGGAGACCGGCACCGTCGGCGGCTCCACGACCACGCCGACGCAGGGCTCCACGGCAGGCCAGGCCCCGCCGCAGCAGACGACACCGCAACAGCCGCCTGCCAGCAACACCGGCGGCCCGACGTCCGGCGGCACGACCGGAGGCGGCGGTTCAGAAGGCGGCGCGACCTCCTCCGGCGGCACCAGCAGCAGCGGTGGCGGCGGCTCCGACGACGGAGGCGGCGGCAGGCTCGTCGGCGGCCTCCTCGGCTGACGCCCCACCCTCTCCCCTCCCGAACACCGATGGGGCCCCGCACGAACCACGTGCGGGGCCCCATCGACGTAGACCGCTCAGGGGGGTACAGGCAGGCCGGAAACCTCAACGGCCCTGCGCGGCAAGCTCCTTGGCGGCCTCACGAAGATCCTTCGCCGTGTCGATCGCCCGCCAGTACGCGCCCTGCGGAATCGGAAAACCGGCCAGCCGCTTGGTGCGCGCCAGACGGGGAAACGTGGTCCGCTCGTGATCGCCGACATCCGGGAGCAGGGAGGCGAAGTCGGCGGAGAAGACGTAGAGCCCCGCGTTGATCAGGAACGGGGACGGCGGCGCCTCGACGAAGTCCGTGATGTGCCCGAACGCGTCCGTCTCCACAGCCCCCCACGGAATCCGCGGCCGGGCCAGCGCCAACGTAGCCGTCGCCTCACGCTCATGATGGAAATCCGCCATGTCACGCAGCGAGAAACGCGTCCAGATGTCGCCGTTCGTCGCATACCAGGGGCGGTCCCCGTGCGGCAGATGCGCCGCCGCGAACTTCAGCCCGCCGCCACGGCCCAGCGGCTCCTTCTCCACGACCGTCGTGACGTTCAGCGGCAGCTCCGCCTGCTCCAGCCACTCCTGGAGGACCTCGGCGAGATGCCCGCAGGAGACGACGGCATCCGTGACGCCCTCCTCCGCGAGCCAGGCCAGCTGGTGCCCGATGATCGGCGTCCCGGTACCTGGGATCTCCACCATCGGCTTCGGCCGGTCGTCGGTGTACGGGCGCAGGCGCGAACCCTGGCCGCCCGCCAGGACCACGGCCTGCGTGGGGCGGTGCGGATACGAATGCGGGCCGTGCGCGGCCGGTTCAGCGGTCGTCATGACCGGAACTGTACGTGCGCACGGCCCGCCGGGGCCGGTGTGGACCGGCGTGGACTGGTGTGGACCGGTGAGGCTCTTGAGGGATCAGCCGCGGAAGCCCGCCACCCCCGAGGCGAAGGACGTGTCGCAGACCGGCCGCGCGTACGACTGCGCGCGGGCCGGACCGTAGGCCTGCACCGCGGCGCGGCCCAGGGCCTTCGCGATCGTCATGCAGTGCTTGGCGAGCGAGGGGCGTCGGTCGACCTCCTGCTGGAGATGGGTGAGCGCGATACCGGGGTTCTCCTCCTGAAGTTCCTGGAGGAGACGGTCGCGCAGGACGTCCTGAGGGGCACGCGACTTGGCGCGCGCGGAGACGTCCTGTGAGGAAGCCGTGAGGATGGAGTCCGAAGAGCCCCCGGACCAGTTGACTCGGGTGACCGCGAGGGTCCCGGAGAGCACCAGCATCACCGGTAGGACGAAGGCGAGCGTGCGGGCGGCGCGGCGGGCGGGGCCCTGGCCCCGGGCTCGGCGCGACTTCTGGGTGTAGTTAGCGGAGTGCGTCACGCGAGTGAGCGTAGCGGTCAGTGATGATTTGGCGACATTTAGTCACTCGACCGAGGGACACCCAACTATGTTTCTTTGCCTACGCGTTGACGCCACTGGCCTAAATGTCTTACTTGCCGGGGTATTTGTCGACAACGTGGGCGTACGCGAAGGGCCCCGCGCCGACGCGCGGGGCCCATCGGGCTGACTCGAGTATCTCAGTGATTCCTCAGTCGGAGAGGCGCTCGCCCGTCGACGTCGAGAACACGTGGGTCTCGCCCGGACGCGGCACGACGTGCAACTGGGCACCCTTCTCCGGCACCTGACGGCCGTTGACCCGGACGACCAGGTCCTGGTGCTCGCCGTTGACCTGCGCGGCACCGTAGACGTAACCGTCGGCGCCGAGCTCCTCCACCACGTTCACGGAGACCGCGAGGCCCGCCGGGGAGTCCGTGGCGTCCTTCGTGAGGGTCTTCGCGGCCTCGCCACCGTGCTCGACGATGTCGAAGTGCTCCGGGCGGACACCGACCGTGACCGTGGTGTCACCCTTGTCGGAGGCGGCCTTCAGGGCCTCACGGTTGATCGGCACGACCGAGTTGCCGAACTTCACGCCGCCGTCGGTGATCGGGACCTCGACCAGGTTCATGGCCGGGGAGCCGATGAAGCCGGCGACGAAGAGGTTGTTCGGGCGGTCGTACATGTTGCGCGGGGTGTCGACCTGCTGGAGCAGACCGTCCTTGAGGACCGCGACCCGGTCACCCATCGTCATGGCCTCGACCTGGTCGTGCGTGACGTACACCGTGGTGATGCCGAGGCGGCGCTGCAGCGACGCGATCTGCGTACGGGTCGACACACGGAGCTTGGCGTCGAGGTTCGACAGCGGCTCGTCCATGAGGAACACCTGCGGCTCACGCACGATGGCGCGACCCATGGCCACACGCTGACGCTGACCACCGGAGAGCGCCTTCGGCTTGCGGTCCAGGTACTCGGTGAGGTCGAGGATCTTCGCGGCCTCCTCGACCTTCTGCCGGATCTCCGCCTTGTTGACACCGGCGATCTTGAGCGCGAAGCCCATGTTGTCGGCGACGGACATGTGCGGGTACAGCGCGTAGTTCTGGAACACCATGGCGATGTCCCGGTCCTTCGGCGGCAGGTGCGTGACGTCGCGGTCGCCGATGCGGATCGCTCCGCCGTTGACGTCCTCGAGACCCGCGAGCATCCGCAGGGAGGTCGACTTTCCGCAACCGGACGGGCCGACGAGGACGAGGAACTCGCCGTCCTCGATCTCGATCTCCAGGCCGTCGACGGCGGGCTTGGTGGACCCCGGGTAGACGCGGGTCGCCTTGTCGAACGTGACAGAAGCCATGGCTGTGAAGCCCCCTTCACCGGCAGGAACGTGCCGGACGATCCGTTGTAAAGGTGGGGCCGCCACGGCTTGTGCCACGGCGGCGTTAAGCATGGTGAAGCGCTGAGTGAAGCACTGGTGTAGTCCACGCGGGTGAACTGATCGGACGGTACCCGGCAGGTGGGGGATCTGTCAGTAGGTCGGAGGCTGTGGGATTCGCCGAAGTTTTCGAGCAGGCAGAGCGCGTGACTTTTGACGCGCGCCGCTGAGGGGGGTCAGAGCAACTGCCTTTTGGCCTTGCCCACGGCTTCCTGCTTCACAGCCCGCCGCCGACGGGCAACGGACTTCTCCGCCGCACCGCACGGTCTCACGCAAGCTCCACAGGCATGACGGCCGACAGCCCATCGGTCCGTACCGCACACACACCAGCCGCGGTCCCTATGCGGCAGCCACCACCTCACCCGGCACCGGCAACTCCGACGCCCTGATCACCGAAGGCGTCGCCCGCCCCGGCGGCAGCCCCGACGCCACCAGCCAGTACAGCCGCATCCCCTCGTCCCGCAGGTTCACCGCCGCGTTCACATCACGGTCGTGGACCGCACCGCAACCGGTACATACCCACTCCCGCACCGACACATCCAGCTTCGGCCCCTTGTCGTGGCAATGCGAACACCGTCGCGTCGACGGAAAGAACCGGTCCACGACCACCAGCGTCCGCCCGTACCACTCGCACTTGTAACGGAGCTGCCGCAGCAACTCGCCCCACGAAGCGTCCTTGATCGAGTCGTTGAGCCGCGACTTGCGCCGCCGACCCTTCCCCTTCGCGGCCGCCATCAGGGTCACGACGGACAGATCCTCCACCACGAGCACTTGGTTCTCGCGCACGAGGCGGGTGGTGAGCTGATCCAACATGTCCCTGCGCACGTCCCCGATCAGGGCATACAGCCGCGCGATCCTCTGACGCACCTTCTCCCGGTTCCGCGAACCCAGCTTCTTGCGGTGCAACTCCTTCTGCAATCGCTTCAGTTCATCCGCGTACTTCCGCAGCAGCCTCGGATGATCCACCTTCGTACCGTCGTCGAGCGTCACGAGCGACGCAAGACCCAGATCGATGCCCACCGCCCGCGGCTCCCGCGACCCGGCGAGGAACACCGTTGGCAGCGGATCGATCGACTCCTCCACCAGAAACGCGAGGAAGAACCGCCCCGCCCGATCCCGCTCCACCGTCAACCGGACCGGCATCACACCCGACGGCAACGGCCGCGACCACCGCACATCCAGCGGCCCACTCTGCAACGCCAGCTTCACCGCACCCGTGCCCGGCTGCTCCGGATCCTCTCGCCAGGTGAAACCGGTCCGCGCATACGTCGCCGTATCCCGTGCCCGCCCCTTCTTCTTCCGCCTCGGATACTTCGACGAACCACGAAAGAACTCCTGGAACGCCGCCTGCAAGTGCCGCAACGGCTGCTGCAGCACCGTCGACGACACCTCCCCCAACCACGACGTCCCCTCCGCGCGCCGCCACCCCGTCAGTGCCCGGCTCGTCTCCGCGAACCCCACCGACACGTGATGCTCACGCCACGCCTTCTCGCGCAGCGCCAGGCCCTCGTTGTAGACCCAGCGGCACGCACCGAATGTCTTCGCCAACTGCTCGGCCTGCGCCTCCGTCGGATAGAAGCGGTACCGGTACACACGCTCCCGGGTCCCCGCCTCCTTCGCGCGGCGCTTCACGGGCCCGGCGGGGCGGCTGCGCGGCCTGCTGCTGTCGGCGATGCCGAGCGCCTCGCGCTTGACGCGCTTGGCCTCCGCATCCGTCACCGAACACGGCTTCTCCGCCGGAACGTCCATGAGCCCCCGCCCGTTCGTGCAGTCCGATATTCGGAACAGCATGTCTGTCCGTTCAACGAACGGGTGCACGGGTGGTCACTCACGAATTTCGGTCGATAGGGCGCGGGTGAACTTCTTGGCCTGCGGTAAGGGAGGCTGTGTAAGGTGGGAGAGCTTCCGCGCACGGCGTTGTGGTGCGCGGTGCCTCCTTAGCTCAGCTGGCCAGAGCGCCGCTCTTGTAAAGCGAAGGTCATCGGTTCGAATCCGATAGGGGGCTCCACATAAAAGCCCAGGTCACACCCCGTGTGACCTGGGCTTTTCGCTGTCCCGCGCCGGGATCGTGGAGCGGGCCGGGCCGCTACGACACGAAGAGGTCGTAGTAGGGGGTGCCGGGCTGTACGAGGCAGCTGTAGCTCTTGTAGCCCTCGCGTACGTACTGCTGGCCCGCGTCCACGCAGGCGCTCTTGCCGGCGTAGCGGCCGATGTAGGTCGACTCCGCGCCGGCCTGGGCGGTGGTGCCCGTGATGCCGACGAGGGTGGCGGCGGCCGCGGCTGTGGTGAGGAGTGCTGCGAGCTTGCGCATCCGGTGCTTCCTGTCTCTTGGGAAACGTGGGCAACTCGTCTTACGGGCAGGGAGCATGCGCGCAACTCGGTTTAGATGCAAGGGAATTGATGGTCGGTGTGCCGTGGGTGCGGTCAGTGTCGCCCCGCCACCCGGTCCGCGATCTTCGCGAGCCGTGACGATTCCGTGCTCGGGGTGGTGAGCTCTCGGCGGTCGGCTGCCGCGTACGTGGCGTACATGCCGTGGACGCCGAGCCAGCGGAAGGGTTCGGGTTCCCACTTGCGGACCTTGTGGTTGACCCAGGGGAGGGTGGTGAGGTCGGTGGGGCCGGATTGGCCGGAGTCCTGTTGGACGAGGTCGCGGAGGGTGCGGGCGGCCAGGTTGGTGGTGGCGACGCCTGAGCCGACGTAGCCGCCTGCCCAGCCGAGGCCGGTCGAGCGGTCGAGGGTGACTGTGGCGCACCAGTCGCGGGGGACGCCGAGGACGCCGGACCAGGCGTGGGCGATGCCGACGCCGGTGAGCTGGGGGAAGAAGCGGGTGAGGATGTCGGTGAGTGAGGCGATCGTCTCCGGCTGGGTGCGGCCGTCGTTGTCGGTGCGGGAGCCGTAGCGGTAGGGGAAGCCGCGGCCGCCGAGTGCGATGCGGTCGTCCGCTGTGCGCTGCGCGTACATGTAGGCGTGGGCCATGTCGCCGAGGGTTTCGCGGCCTTCCCAGCCGATCGACTCCCATTGGGCGGGGGTGAGGGGTTCGGTGGCGATCATCGAGGAGTTCATGGGGAGCCAGGTGCGGCGCTGGCCCTTGAGGGACGCGGTGAAGCCTTCGGTGCAGCGCAGGATGTAGGGGGCGCGGACGGTGCCGTACGGGGTGATGGCGTGTTTGGGGGCGATCTCGGTGACCGGTGTTGATTCGTGGATGGTGACGCCGAGGTTCTCGACCGCGTGGGCCAGGCCCTTGAGGAGTTTTACGGGGTGGAGGCGGGCGCCGTGCGGGGTCCAGGTGGAGCCGACCGCGCCGGCCACGCGGATGCGGGTCGTGGTTTCGTGGGCGCCGTGCAGGGTGCGGTCTTTTTCGCCGTAGGCGAGTTCTGTGGCGTGGAAGGCTTTGAGGCGGGCCAACTGGGCTGGTGTGTAGGCGACTTCGAGGACTCCGCCGTGGTGGATGTCGGCGTTGATGGATTCCTCGCGGGCTACGTCGATGACCTCGGTCACCGTGTCGTTCATGGCCTGTTGGAGGCGGACGGCCGCGTCGTGGCCGTGGAGAGCCGCGTAGCGGTCGCGGCCCGCGATGCCGTTGTAGAGCCAGCCGCCGTTGCGGCCGGAGGCGCCGTAGCCGCAGAACTTCTGTTCCAGGACGGTGATGCGGAGGAAGGGCGCGGCTTTTTTGAGGTAGTACGCCGTCCAGAGGCCGGTGTAGCCGCCGCCGACGATGACGACGTCGGCGTTCGCGTCGCCGGTGAGGGGCTCGCGGGCGTCGGGGATGCCGTCGTCGGCGTACCAGAACGATATGCCGCCGTTGACCGGGCCGCGTCCGCCGGTGCCGATGCTGTTCGCGCTGCTCATGGCAGGGGACGTTACTGCGCGGGTTGGGGTCGGTGGCAGGGGTGTGGGGCTGGGGGTGGAGGCCGGTGGTGGGTTGGGTTGCGGAGGTGCGGGCCGTTGATTGTTCGGCTGATTCGCTGCTGGGTCTGGGGTTGGCTACGTCTGCGGTGTTTTGATGGGTTTGCGGAAGGGGTTCCAGGGGTCGCCGTGTCCTCGGCAGAGCGGGTAGCAGGCGAGGCCGATCAGGACCGAGGTGAAGTGGCCGAGGTCGGTGAAGGTGCGGCTGGTGATGAGCGGGTTGCCGTAGATGATGAGGACGGCCGTCAGGTACAGGTATCTCCAGGGTGGGGCGATGCGGTAGGTGAGTGCGCCGACGATGCCCGCGAGTGCGTAACTCACCCCGATGTCCAGGGTATTGACCGAGGATGCGGGTGCGTGGCCGTGGCGGATCGCCCAGAGGAGGGCGCCTTCGCTGATGAGTGTTGCCAGGACGTGTGCGGCGGCGGCGATGGCGAGCCAGCGGGCGGTGCCGAGCCAGCGTTCCGCCTGCGCGTGGAGGGCCGTGTAGAGGATCGCGTACGGCCACCAGCTGCTGCCGTCGATCCATAGGGCGGAGGAGACGAGGACGCGGATCGGGTTCTTGGACAGTTCGTGCAGGTTGGTGGAGCGCTGGCGCAGGAAGTCCTGTTCGAAGTGCGGGTCCATGTGGTGGACGGCGACGGTGGTGACGAAGAGTGCGGCCAGCCAGAGGTAGGTGCCCGGGGCGCTGCGGAGGTACGACCACACGGACGACGCCATGGATGTCCCTGCGCGACGGAGAAAAAGGCGCATGCCCGATTCAGGCACGCCGGTAGGGTCGCGGCCGTGATCGACATTCCGGTGGGCCTGATCGAGTCGCAGTACGAGTACGCGGGGGAGGCGGGCCGTGCGTTCATCGCGGCGTTGCCGGCCCGGGTCGAGGAGTTCGTCGAGCGGTGGGATCTGCGGGTCGACGGGCCCGCGATGCATGGGGTGGCGGCGCTGGTGCTGCCTGTGGTGCGGCGGGTGGACGGGGTGCGTGCGGCGGTGAAGTTCCAGGTTCTTGACGGGGAGACGGAGGGGGAGCCGGTCGCGCTGCGGGTGTGGGGTGGTGATGGTGCGATGCGGTTGCTCGACCACGATGCCGGTACGGGCACGATGTTGCTCGAACGGCTGGACGCGGGGCGGATGTTGAGCGTGGTGGCGGATTCCCGTGCGGCTGTTCTGGTCATCGCCGGGTTGTTGGCGCGGCTGACGGCGGGGCCCGCGCCGGAGGGGATGCGGTCGTTGTCGGACATCGCGGGGCGGATGCTCGCGGAGGTGCCGGCGGCGTTGCCGAGGATCGCCGATCCGGTGCGGCGGGGGGTCGTGGCGTCGTGTGCGGCGGCGGTGCGCGAGGTCGCGGGGGAGGCCGGGGACCGCCTGTTGCACTGGGATCTGCATTTCGAGAACGTGCTGGCGAGTGAGCGGGAGCCGTGGCTCGCCATCGACCCGAAGCCGCTCGCCGGGGACCCGGGGTTCGATCTGTGGCCCGCGCTCGACAACCGGTTCGAGGCGGACGAGGTGGTGTGGCGGTTCGACGCGATGACGGAGGTGCTGGGTCTGGACCGGGAGCGGGCGCGGGCCTGGACGTTGGGGCGGGTGCTGCAGAACGCGTTGTGGGACGTGGCGGACGGGCGGGAGCTTTCGGCCGACGGTATGGAGATCGCGGGGCGGCTGCTGGGGTGACATGCCTGCGCGGGCGGTTAACCTGCGGCCATGATTCGTAGTGCCACTCCCGCTGACGTGCCCGTCATCCATGCCATGGTCCGTGAACTCGCCGAGTACGAGAAGGCGCTCGACGAGGTGCGGGCCACCGAGGCGCAGCTGGGGGAGGCCTTGTTCGGTGAGCGGCCGGCGGCGTTCGCGCATATCGCGCAGGACGATGTCTCCGGGGAGCCGGTCGGGTTCGCGCTCTGGTTCTTGAACTTTTCGACGTGGCGCGGGGTGCACGGGATCTATCTGGAGGACTTGTACGTCCGTCCTGTGGCGCGGGGTGGTGGGCATGGGAAGGCGTTGCTGGCCGGGCTGGCGCGGATGTGCGTGGAGCGCGGGTACGAGCGGCTGGAGTGGTCCGTTCTGAACTGGAACGAGCCGTCGATCGACTTCTACCGGGCTCTCGGCGCCCGTCCGCAGGAGGAGTGGTCGGTGTTCCGGCTGACCGACGAGGCGCTCGACCGGCTCGGTTCGTAGGGGAGTCGCGCCGGCGGGTCAGGGTTCCAGGACGACCTTGCCCGTCGTGCCGCGTGTCTCCAGTGCGTGGTGCGCGGCGGCCGCGTCGGCGAGCGGGAAGCGGTGGACTGCCGGGGTGAGGACGCCGCGGCCGGCGAGGTCGAGGGCGGCGAGTTCCAGGGTGCGGACGGGGTTGTCGCCGCCTGCCTTCTGCATCATCGCCGGGCCGAGTACCTGTTCCTGTACGAGGCCGCGGCGGGTCCGTTCGGTGTCGTCCAGGAGCAGTGGGCCGCCGGTGTCGTCGATGCCCTGGCCGGACCAGCCGAAGATGATGTGGTGGCCGCCGGGGCCGAGCAGGTCGAGGGCGGTGGTGGCGGCGGGGCCGCCGACGCCGTCGAGGAGGACGGTGGCTCGGGTGTGGCGCGCGGTGAGGAACTCCCGTGCCAGGGCGGGCCAGTTGGTGTCTTTGTAGTCGAGGGCGAGGTGCGCGCCGTTCGCCGCCACCAGTGCGGTCTTCGCCGGGCCGCCGGCCAGGCCGATGACGGTGCCGCCCGCGTTCTTCACGTACTGGACGAGGAGGGTGCCGATGCCGCCGGCCGCGGCGGGGACGATCGCGACCGTCTCGGGGGTGAGGTCGGCGAAGTTGAGGATGCCCACGGTGGTGCGGCCGGTGCCGATCATGGCGACGGCCTGGGCGGCGTCGAGGTTCGGCGGGATCGGGTGGAGGCGGGTGGCGTCCGTGACGGCCAGTTCGGCGTAGCCCCCGGGTGCGAAACCGAGGTGGGCGACGACCTTCTTGCCCAGCCAGGACGGGTCGGTGCCCGCGCCGAGTGATGTGACGGTGCCCGCGATCTCGCGGCCGGGGATCGTGGGGAGCTCAGGGAGGCGGGGCAGCGGGCCTTGGACGCCGTTGCGGATCGCGGTGTCGAGGAGGTGGACGCCGGCGGCCTCGACGGTGACGCGGACCTGGCCGGGGCCGGGTTCGGGGTCGTCGGTCTTCTCGTACGTGAGGTTCTGGGCGGGGCCGAAGGCGTGCAGTCGGATGGCGTGCATGGGCGCTCCCTGGCGGATACGCGGTTCAGCTGCTCGGGGCGCCAGTCTTTGACCTCAAGCGCTGTTGAGGTCAAGGCCGCGGGTGGTCACGGGGAGCCGCAGTGCCAGGGTCGTCGCCTCGATGGCGCTGGTGAAGGAGACCTCGGAGAGGATGCCCGGTGCGGCCACCATGTCGCCGGCGAGGTGGACGCCGTCGCCGCGGTGGATCGCGGGCCGGTCGCGCCAGGTCGTGCCGGGGCGGTCGAGTGCGCCGGTGCGGCCCTTGGCGACGGAGTCGCGGCGCCATGTGGTGCGCTCGCGCCAGTCGGGGAGGGCGAGGTCGAGGAGGTGTTCGGCGCGGGCGGCGCCGTCGGATCCGGACTCGTGCGGGGCGAGCGGGATCTGCCCCTGGATCAGGCTTTCGCCGGGCGGGGCGAGGGACTTGTCCTGCGCGGTGAAGCGTTCGAGCCAGGCCGGGGAGTCGAGGCCGGAGACGGCGAACGGGTCGCCGCGGCGGGTGCGTACGGCCAGGTCGATGAGGGCCGTACGGCCGCTGTCCCACACCAGGGTGTCGTCCTTGAGGAGGCGGCGGGCCGCGTCCAGGGAGGTGGCGACGACGACCGGGGTGTCGGTGGGCACGGTGTCGAGGCGGGCCAGGGTTTCGACGCGGACCCCGAGGTTCCAGGCGCGGGCCGCCATCCGGTCGATGACCGAGGCCCAGCCGCCCACCGGGTAGGCGGCCTCCGGGGGCAGTTTGGCGGTGCGGCGCAGGCGTTCCTGTACGAAGCGGGCGGAGAGCGCGCCGGGGTCGTGGTGGAAGAGGGCGACGGCGGTGTAGTGGGCGGCGGCGCGGGCGCCTTCGGGGCCGATGAGGCGGCTCGCCCAGGTGGTGAAGTCCTCGTCGGCGGGGGCGAGTTCGGGGCGGCGGCGCAGGAGGCGGAGCAGGGCGAGGGGCGGGGTGCGGCGCAGGGTGCCGTCGCGGTGGAAGCGCAGCCGGGCGGCTTCGCGGGGCGGGAGCGCGGCGAGCTGCCCGAGCAGGCCGCGCTGTTTCAGCCAGGTCCAGTGGGGGCCGCCGTTGTAGAGGGCGTGCGGGCCCTCGTTGGTGCGGTAGGGGCCGTCGGCGGTGCGGGCGCGGCCGCCGAGTGTGTGGTGCGCCTCGTGGAGTGTGACGCGGGCGCCGGCCTCCGCGGCGGTGATCGCGGCGGTCAGGCCGGCGAATCCGCCGCCGATGACGGTGAGGGCGGGCGTGCTGCGGGGCATGGGGGCTCCTGGCGTGGTGCGTCGCGTGCGGTTCTCTTTGAGCCTTGTCGGGCCGGGTGCCGGGCCGGGCCGTGTCGTGCCGGTCCTGTCGGTCCTGTCGGTCCTGTCGGTTGGTGCCGGTCGTCTGTGGTCCTTCGGGGTTACGACGGTCGGGGCGCCCCGGAATGTGACATCGGGGGGATCGCCGCAGGTGGTACGGGGTTTTGAAGGGGGCTCGCGGGATTGTCAGTGGGGGCAGGCAGCATGGGGGCATGGCAGACAGGAGCGGTGGGGCGGCGAAGGTGAAGAAGGCGCGGCGGCCGGAGGTGCGGCTGCCTCCGCTGGTGCCGTGGGAGGAAGGTGGCCGCCTTGAGCCGGACGGGGATTACGACGGGCTCGAGTTCAGCGGCGCGGACCTCGCCGGGCAGGAGGGGACCGGGGCGCGGTTCATGGACTGCGCAATCGTGGGGTGCGGCTTCGACGAGGCGGCGTTGCGCCGCGCGCGGTTCCTGGACTCGACGCTGACCGGTATCCGGGGTGTGGGCACGGATCTCGCGGAGGCGACGCTGCGGGACGTGGAGGTGACGGACGCGCGGCTCGGCGGGGTGCAGCTGCACGGGGCGGTCCTGGAGCGGGTGGTGATCCGGGGCGGCAAGATCGACTACCTGAATCTGCGCAAGGCGCGGCTGAAGGACGTCGTGTTCGACGGCTGCGTGCTGGTGGAGCCGGACTTCGGGGGTGCGCGCCTGGAGCGGGTGGAGTTCCCCGGGTGTGTGCTCAAGGGGGCGGATCTCACGGGCGTGACCATGACGGACGTCGACCTGCGGGGCGCGGCCGAGCTGGGGATCGCGCGGGGGGTGGACCGGCTGGGCGGAGCGGTCGTCTCCCCGGCCCAACTCTTCGATCTGGCACCGGCGTTCGCGGCGCAGCTCGGGGTGCGGGTGGTGGGGTAGGGCGGGTCGGGCCCGGGGCCGGCGCCGGCTCCGGTGGGGCCTATGGCTTGTCGGGGAGGCGGGGGAAGCGGGACTGGAGGCTCCAGATCGCCGGGTTCTCCGCCAGGTCCTCGTGCAGGTCGGTGAGGTCGGCGACGAGGTCGTGCAGGAAGTCCCGTGCCTCGCGGCGCAGTTCGGCGTGGGAGAAGGTCAGCGGGGGTTCGTCGCCCGGCATCCAGTCGGCCTCGACGTCGACCCAGCCGAAGCGGCGCTCGAAGAGCATGCGGTCGGACGACTCGGTGAAGTCCAGGTCCGCGTACTGCGGGGTGGCGCTGCGGCTGCCGCGCGGGTCCTGGTCCAGCTGCTCGACGATGTCGCACAGCGCCCACGCGAAGTCGAGCACCGGCACCCATCCCCAGGCTGTGGACACCTCGCGGTCCGCCTTGGTGTCGGCCAGGTACACGTCACCGCAGAACAGGTCGTGGCGCAGCGTGTGGACGTCCGCGCGGCGGTAGTCCAGCTGCGGTGGGTCCGGGAAGCGGTGGGAGAGGGCGTAGCCGATGTCGAGCACGTAAGGGATGGTGTCACGCCCCGGCGGGCCGGGCGGCCGGGGTGGCGGTCGCTGCTTCTGTGTGTGCGGGACGGACGGCGGCGGTGGCTGTTTCTGTGTGTGCGGGACGGACGGCGGCGGTCACTGTTTCTGCGTGCGCGGGACCTACGGCGGCCGGTCACTGTTTCTGCCTGCGCAGGGCTTACGGCAGCAGTCGCTGCTCCTTGGCCACGGCGACCGCGCCTGCCCGGGTGTCCACGCCGAGTTTGTCGTAGATCCGGCCGAGGTGGGTCTTGACCGTGGCCTCGCTGATGAACAGGGCTTTGGCGATCTCCCGGTTGCCCAGGCCGTGCGCGAGCTGCGCGAGGATGTCGCGCTCGCGGTCGGTGAGGGTGGGCCGGGGTTTACGCAGGTTGGCCATGACGCGGCTGGCGACGGGCGCGGACAGTGTCGTACGGCCCTGTGCGGCGGCCTGGATCGCCGCGAACAGTTCCTCGGGACGTTCCGCCTTCAGCAGGTAGCCGGTCGCGCCCGCCTCGATGGCGCGGGTGATGTCGGCGTCGGTGTCGTACGTGGTGAGGACGAGGACGTGGGGCGTGGGCGCCGGTCCTGAGGCGAGCCGACGGGTGGTCTCCACGCCGTCGATGCCGTCGCCGAGCTGGAGGTCCATCAGGACCACGTCGGGGGTGAGCCGGGCGGCCAGCGCGAGCGCCTCTTCGCCGGTGCCCGCCTCGCCGACGACCTCGATGTCTTCGGCGCTGTCGAGGAGGGCGAGCAGCCCGGCGCGGACCACCGCGTGGTCGTCGCAGAGGAGGATGCGGGTGGGTGTCTTGGCGGGGCCGGTCATGGGCGGGGCTCCGATCGGTTGGGGCGGACGGTTCATCGGCGCGCCCAAGGCGCCCAGGGGGCTGCGGCGAAGCCGCATGCTCCAGGGGCGCGGGGCTGTGACATGTGCGGCTCCGCCGCGTGGGCGCGTGAAGTCCCCACCGGCCCGCGCCCGGCGATGACCTGGTCCCCACGGCGAGTGGCCCGCGTGGGACACCGGCCGCTCACTCCTCCTTCCGCAACGGAATGGCGGCCGAGAGGACCGCGCCCTCGCCGGGCGCGGATTCGATGGTCAGGGCGCCGCCCAGCTGGCGGACCCGCGCCCGGATCGCCGGAACCCCGTGGCCGCGTACGCCGGTCGGTGAATCGGGCAGGGCCGCCGGGTCGAAGCCGTGGCCGTCGTCGGCGACGTCCAGGACGACCTGGTCGTCCAGGAGCGTGAGGGTGAGCGCGGCGGTGGTGGCGCCGGAGTGTTCTCGTACGTTGGCCAGGGCGCCCTGCGCGATCCGCAGCAGGGCCGACTGGACGCGGTCGGGCAGGTGCGGGGCGGCGCCCGGCCCGTTCTGGGAGCCGGGCCCGCCCATGGCGTCGATGTGGACGCGGACCGTGAGGCGATCGCCGCTCTCGCGGGCGGCGACGGCACGCAGCGCGTCCGCAAGGCCGTGGGCCAGGTCGGCGGGGGCCAGGTCGTGCACGAAGCGGCGGGCCTCGCTGAGGTTGTGCTCGGCGACGGACTCGGCGGTGCGGACGTGCGCGCGGGCCTTGCCCGGGTCGGACTCCCACACGCGCTCGGCCGCCTGCAGCAGCATCTGCTGGCTGGAGAGGCCCTGGGCGAGGGTGTCGTGGATCTCCATGGAGAGGCGCTGGCGTTCGGCGAGGGTGCCTGCGCGGCGTTCGGCGGCGGCGAGTTCGCGGCGGGTGCGGATCAGGTCGTCGATGAGGGCGCGCTGACGTACGGACTGCCGTTCCATGGTGAGGAAGACGGCGGTGGCGATCACGACGACCGCGGGTGGTCCGAGCACCAGGTCCGGGTCCCAGCGGCCGGCGAGGCGCAGCTGGGCCGCGATGACCAGACCGGTCAGCAGGGTCACCAGGACGAGTGCGGCGCGGGTCGGGAGCGTACGAAGGCCGGTGTAGAAGAGGGGCACCGCGCACCAGGCGAAACTGGGCGCGAGCGCGACGAGCACCACCCACACCACGACCACGAG
The DNA here is from genome assembly GCF_044765445.1 of Streptomyces sp. NPDC102467. Lineage (NCBI taxonomy): Bacteria > Bacillati > Actinomycetota > Actinomycetes > Kitasatosporales > Streptomycetaceae > Streptomyces > Streptomyces sp. NPDC102467. The sequence continues at coordinate 35,480 of NZ_JBIWKA010000003.1, forward strand.
GGTCAGCCAGAGCCGCTGCCTCGTGGTGGGCCGCTCCGCGATGCCGCGCGCGAGGCCGGTGACGTACACGAGGGCCAGTACGGCGCAGAGGCCGATGATCCAGGGGGTGCGGGCGCCGCCGGGGTGGCGCAGCAGGAAGCGGGCGAGGGCGACGACCAGGAGCAGGAAGAACGCGGCGTGCATGACGGCGGTGACGCGGCGGGTGTCCGCGTCGTAGGTCTTGTCGAGGTGGCGCTCGTCCTCGGGCACGGTTCCTGCACCTCCCTCTGCGGCTTCGAACTGGGCAAACACTTCCATTGTGGTGGGCTCCCGCGCCCCTGGGGTCAACCGATCGGATGACCCCGGTGTCGGCCGCTCGGCAGGCCGCGAGCAGCCGGAACGCCGACGGTTCGACCCCGGTTCCGGGCCCAGGCTTGAGAGCAGAAGGAACACCGACCGCACCGATGCACCGATCACACCGAATGCACCGGTTGCACCGAACGCACCGAGCACGCGGACAACGCCGCCCCCGCCCTCCGAGGAGTCCCCCATGAAGAAGCTCTCCCGCCGTTCCACCGTCGTCACCGGCAGCGCCGTGCTGGCCGCCGTCGCCGCCGGTACGTTCGGCACGGTTTCCGCTGCCGCCTCCGCCCCGGCCGCCTCCTCCGCCCCGGCCTCTGCCGCCAGGAGCAGCGCCACCATGACGACCACGCACCTGACGCTGGACTCCGCGACCAAGGCGGCCGAGGCCGCGCTCGACGCCGCGAAGAAGGAGAACCAGAAGGTCTCCGTCGCCGTCGTCGACCGGGACGGCAACACCATCCTGACGCTGCGCGGCGACAGTGCGGGCCCGCAGGCCTACGAGGCGGCCGAGAAGAAGGCGTTCACCGCCGTCTCCTGGAACGCCCCGACGTCCGAGCTGGCCAAGCGCCTGGACAAGGCCCCGACGCTGAAGGACATCCCCGGCACGCTGTTCCTCGGAGGCGGTGCCCCCGTGGCCGTCAAGGGTGCGCCGATCGCCGGTATCGGCGTGGCGGGTACGCCCTCCGGGGACCTGGACGAGAAGTTCGCCCAGGCGGGTGTCGCTGCGCTCCGCTAGAACCGGTCGCTCGTTGCCCTGCGCCCGGCACATCTCCCCCGGACTCCGTCCGGGGGAGACCCCCGAGGGGCTTGATTTTGGAGCTGATCAGCATGCCGCACCCCAAGAATGCCGCCCTGCTCGCCGCGGCAGCCACCGGCGACGCCGGCGCCGTCCGCGTCGCCCTCGCCGCCGGTGCCGGCACCGGGACCCGCGACGAGCACCACCGCACCCCGCTGCTGCTCGCGGCCCTCGGCGACCACGTGCCGGCCGCTCGGGAGCTGCTCGCGGCCGGTGCCGACCCGAACGCCCGGGACGAGCGGGCCGACACCCCCTGGCTGGTCACCGGCGTCACCGGAAGCGTCGCCATGATGCGGGCCCTGCTGCCCGCGCACCCCGACCTGAAGGTCACCAACCGGTTCGGCGGCATCTCCCTCATCCCGGCCTGCGAACGCGGCCATGTCGATTACGTACGGGCCCTGCTGCGCGAGACCGACATCGACGTCGACCACGTCAACCGCCTCGGCTGGACCGCCCTGTTGGAGGCCGTGATCCTCGGTGACGGCGGCCGTGCGCACCAGGAGATCGTCGAGCTGCTGATCACGGCAGGCGCCACCCCGGACCTCCCTGACGGCGATGGCGTCACCGCCCTGGCGCACGCCGAGCGGCGCGGTTTCATGGAGATCGCCGGTCTGCTGAGGGCCGTACGGTGAAACGCCGTCTGCTGGTGGCCGTGACAGCGGTGGCGCTGCTCGCGGGCTGCGCCTCACAGCACGCCAACTCGTCGCAGGGCAAGGGTGATTCGAGCGCGCCGTCGGCGGCGAAGCCCGCATCGCCCGATGAGCGGGCCGCCACCAAGGGGTCCACCGCCAAGACCCCCGCCGGTACGGTCCTGGTCGCCGACTTCGGCGCCGACACGGTCACCTTCGTCGATCCGGACAAGGGGCCGGTCGACTCCGTGAAGGTGGGCACCGCGCCCTACGGTCTCGCCGTCGGCGACGACGGCCGGGCCTGGGTCGCCACGGCCGAGGGCGTCGCGGTCGTCGACACCGGCAGTCGTACGCGGATCGCCCTCATCCCGTACGAGACGAGGAATCTCGGCGAGCCGACGCACGGCGAGTACCGCGGCGGCGGCATGGGTATCGCCCTCGCCCCCGACGGCGAACACGTCTACGTAGGTGTCAACGTCCCTGATGCAAAGGGCACGTTGGAGGTCGTCGACACGGACACCCTCAAGGTCACCGGCGTCGCCGGCGTCGGCCGTCGCCCCTTCGACGTGGACGTCTCGTGGGACGGCGGGCAGGTGTACGCGACCGGCCACGACTCGTTCGACGTCACCGTCGTCGACCCCGCCGACCTCGACGGCGGCACCCGCCGCATCGAAGTGGCGCCGTACGGCACCGAGGGCGGGCTCGGCTCCTGGCTCAAGCCGCACTACGCGGCCGTCCGGCCCTCGGACGGCAAGCTCCTGTTCCCCTTCGAGGGCGAGAAGCTGGTGGTCGTCGACCCGGACACCGGCCGTTCGACGACCGAGCGGATGACGGCGAACACTCATCAGCACGGCACGACGGTCACTCCCGACGGCACCCTCCTCGTCGTCGGCACGGGCCCCATCGACCCGTCCCGGGACGAGGGCCCCTCCCTCACAGTCCGCCCGAAGGACCGAAGCTCGAAGGACCGAAGCTCGAAGGACCGAAGCTCGAAGGACCGAAGCTCGAAGGACGGCAAGGAAAAGGTGATTCCGCTCGACGGACCGCACGAGGACGTCACCGTCTCCACCGACGGCCGCACGGCCTACGTGACAGGCGGCTTCACCCGCGACGGTTACTGGAACGGGCTCACCGTCGTCGACGTCGACAGCGGCGCCACCCGGCGACTGGCCGCTGGAGACCGCCCGTTGGGCATCGCCGTCCTCTGAGGAGTCCTGTGAGGCCGCCGCCGGGCCCCCGCCCGCCCGGCGACAGGGCATAACGGTCATAGGATCACGAGGTGCGAACCCCCCACCCCCTCGTGGTCCTGCCGCTCCTGCTGGCCCTCGCCGCCGTCCCCGCGTGCTCCGGCGGCGTCCACGGCACTCCGGGCGCCGCGGGCCTGCGTGACCCGTACTTCGCCAAGCTGGGCAACGGCGGTTACGACGTCACGCACTACGCCCTCGACCTCGCCTACGACCCGGGCACCCACCGCCTCACCGGCAGGGCCGACATCACCGCCGAGGCGGGCCAGGACCTCAGCGCGTTCAACCTCGACCTCGAGGGGCTGACGGTGGACGGGGTCACCGTCGACGGGAAGCGTGCCGTGGGCAGCCGCGCCGGGCACGAGCTGACGGTCCGCCCGCGCGATGAACTGGCCAGGGGCAGCAGGTTCCGCACCGTCGTCCGTTACTCCGGCGAGCCCGTCACGATCACCGACCCGGACGGCTCCGAGGAAGGCTGGCTGCGCACCGCGGACGGCGCGCTCGGCCTCGGCGAACCCACCGGCTCCATGGCGTGGTTCCCCAGTAACAACCATCCCTCCGACAAGGCGACGTACGACATCACGGTCACGGTCCCCCAGGGCGTACAGGCCGTCTCCAACGGCGAGTTGAGGCGCACGCGCAGGTCCGCGGACGGGCGGCACGTCACCTACTCCTGGCACGTCGCGCAGCCCATGGCGAGCTACCTGGCGACCGTCGCCGTCGGGAAGTTCGGGACGGAGCGGTCGAGGACCCCGTCCGGCCTGCCCGTGTACACGGCCGTCGACCCGCGCGAGGCGAAGGCGAGCGCGAAGGTGCTGGCCCGGCTCCCCGAGGTGATCGACTGGGAGACGAAGACGTTCGGCGCGTACCCGTTCTCCTCCACCGGCGCGATCGTCGACCGCGAAGGCGACGCGGGGTACGCCCTGGAGGCCCAGAACCGGCCCGTCTTCCCGGGCGCCCCCGACCTCGACACCCTCGTCCACGAGTTGGCGCACCAGTGGTACGGCGACTCGGTGACGCCGAAGTCGTGGCGCGACATGTGGCTGAACGAGGGTTTCGCGACGTACGCGGAGTGGTTGTGGGAGGAGGACCATGCGGGCGACACGGCCCAGGATGCCTTCGACGCGCTCTCCGCACGTCCGGCCGGTGACGACGTCTGGGCCTTCCCGCCCGCCGTCCCGCCCACCGCCGCGCAGGTCTCGGACGAGCCTGTCTACCAGCGCGGAGCGATGGTCCTGCACAAGGTGCGGGAGGCGCTCGGCGACACCAAGTTCTTTGCGTTGCTGAAGAGTTGGCCGGCCGACCACAGGTACGGCAATGCGGACACCGGCGACTTCACCGCTTACGTCGAGAAGAAGAATCCCGGCAAGGCGAAGGCGCTCGCGGACATCTGGGACGTATGGCTGTACGGGGACGGCAAGCCGGACCACGCCTGACCAGCGGCGAGCTGCAGCACGTGCGCGGTCTCCTCTGCACCTGGAACCTGGAACCTGGAACCTGGAACCCGGAACCCGGAAACAGCGGGACGGGCCCCGGGCGCACCGCTTGCGGCGTGCCCGGGGCCCGCCCGGCTGCTTAACGCTCGCGAACTCAGACGTTGACGCCGAAGTCCTGCGCGATGCCGGTGAGGCCCGAGGCGTAGCCCTGGCCGACGGCGCGGAACTTCCACTCCGCCCCGTTGCGGTACAGCTCGCCGAAGACCATGGCCGTCTCGGTGGCCGCGTCCTCCGAGAGGTCGTAGCGGGCGATCTCGGTGCCGCCGGCCTGGTTCACGATGCGGATGTACGCGTTGCGCACCTGGCCGAAGTTCTGCGAGCGGCTCTCGGCGTCGTAGATCGAGACCGGGAAGACGATCTTGTCGACGTCGGCCGGCAGGGCCGCCAGGTTGACGTTGATCGCCTCGTCGTCGCCCGCGCCCTCGCCGGAGCGGTTGTCTCCGGTGTGGACGATGGACTGGTCCGGCGTCTCCTTGTTGTTGAAGAAGACGAAGTGGCCGTCCGAGTAGACCTTGCCCTGCGTGTTCACCGCGATCGCGGAGGCGTCGAGGTCGAAGTCGGTACCGGTGGTGGTGCGGACGTCCCAGCCGAGGCCCACGGTGACGGCGGTCAGGCCCGGAGCCTCCTTGGTGAGCGAGACGTTGCCACCCTTGGACAGGCTTACAGCCATTGCGGGAGTCCCTTCCCTCGTTAAGTTCATACGTGCGTAGCCGAAGCTACTCGTACCCCTATGAACGCGAAGCGGGTACGGGAGGTTCCAGGTCCCTTTACTTTCTTTACCCGGGCGAAAACCGGGTGACGGACCGGCGCGGGCAGGCGACCATGGACACATGTCCGGTCCTTATCCCATCCGCGGTTCGGTCGTCCTCCCGGAGGCCGAGCTCCTCTGGCGTTTCTCGCGGTCGTCCGGGCCGGGCGGGCAGCACGTGAACACCAGCGACTCGCAGGTGGAGCTGCGGTTCGACCTGGCCGCCACGAAGGCGCTGCCCGAGGTGTGGAAGGCCCGCGCCCTGGAGCGGCTGGCGTCCCGCCTCGTGGACGGTGTCGTCTCCGTACGGGCTTCCGAGCACCGTTCGCAGTGGCGCAACCGGGAGACCGCGGCGACCCGCCTCGCGGCGCTGCTCGCGGAAGCGACGGCTCCGCCGCCGAAGCAGCGCCGGGCCACGCGGATCCCTCGCGGGATCAACGAGCGGCGGCTGCGGGAGAAGAAGGCGCGCTCGGAGACCAAGCGGGGGCGCTCCGCGCGGGACTGGTAGGCGGTTACGGGGGTGCCGCCTACCGGTCTCGTCGCCGGGCGCGGGCCGGTGGGGGCTGGTCGCGCAGTTCTCCGCGCCCCTGGGGCATGCGGCTCCGCCGCAGCCCATGAGATGGCGCACGTAGTGCGCATTTCAGGGGTGCGGGGAACTGCGCGACCAGCCACGACGCATCCGCGCCCGGCGACGAACACCAGAGCGGCACCCCCGTAGCCGCCCCCGGCTCCGGCTAGCCCAGGCTGCGGTACCGGCCCCGGAAATACGTCAGCGGGCCCCCGTCCGCACTCGGCAGAGACGCGCTCAGGACGCGGCCGATCACCAGCGTGTGGTCGCCGGCCGGCACCAACTGCTCGGTGCGGCACTCGAGCGTGGCCAGTGCCCCGCCCACCAGCGGAGCCCCCGTGTGCTCGCCCCGTACGTAGGAGACGTCCTCGAACAGCAGCCGGTCGCTGATCCGCCCCTTCATGGCGAAGCGCCCGGCGATGTGGCTCTGTGACTCCGAGAGCAGTGACACCGCCCACAGGGGCTGCTCGTCGAGGAGGTCGTCCATGCGGGAGCCGTTGCGCAGTGACACCAGTACCAGCGGCGGGTCGAGCGACACCGACATGAACGACGTCGCCGTCATGCCCGCGTCCTCCCCGACTGGCCCGTCGGGGTCGAGGGCGGCCTCGTGCGCGGTCAGCAGGACGACTCCCGCGGCGAGACGGGACAGGGCGGCGCGGAACTCGTCGTTGCTCACCCCCTCAGAATGCCCGGTGGACCGGTTCGGGGACGGGACGTGGGGGGAGGGATCGGCAGGCGTGGCAGGGGGATTGTTCAACACGCTTCAGACGCTAGTCGTGTCCTCATGCGCACCACATCGGGCTGATGGCCGAGACGGGTCCTAGGACCTCGAAAGAAGCTGACGGGAGCCGCCCGGGTATGCCAGGCTTCGCGCCGTCTCGTACTGTTTCGCACGCCCGGCAAGCACACAGGATTTCCTCAGGAACCCACCCCAACCCTCCACTCCCTGCTGTGACTTGAGTCACAGGTGCCATATTTTGTTGACCCTGTGTACCGGGTGGGCAGCTCGCTGTGATTCAGTGGCGGTGATACTGCGAGATGAACGTGCTGCTGCACGTGCGCGTGGAGAGCCGATCAGAATTCTGGAGTGCTGTCGAGGTCTCGGGGAGAACTGAGCATGGAGACCGAGTCGGAGCCCTACGTCCGTCTTGCGACCCTGCACCAGCTGCACCAGGTGATGGCGGACATGAACACCGCCCGCAGCCTGGCCGACACCCTGCAGACCGTCGCAGACGGCGTCGTCAACGGGCTCGGTTACGAGCTGGCCTGCGTGAACCTCGTGCGCCCCGACGGCGACCTGGTCGTCGCGGCCTTCGCGGGGAACTCCGCCGCGGAGGCCCTGATCACCGGCCGCGTCGGCTCCCGCGACTCCTGGGACCGCCGCCTGGGCATGGGCGAGCCCTGGGGCGAGCTGCGCTTCATCCCGTACACCGAGGGCTGGATACTCGACGAGGACGACGTGCCGCAGTGGTTCACCGACGGCCCGCCGCCCCGCTTCGACGACGAGTGGCACCCCTCCGACCGCCTCTTCGCCCCCATGTACTCGCCCACGCTCGAATCCACGCGCGCGGGGGGACCCCCGTCCGGCGCCTCCGGCGGCGAACTGCTCGGCGTGATCTCCGTGGACCGCCCGCGCAACGGACGCAGGCCCGGCGCCTGGGGCCGCGAGGCGCTGCAGATGTACGCGTTCCAGGCGGCGATCGCGATCAGCAACGCCCGCCTGCGGGCCAACATGCAGCGCGCGCTGGTCCGGCTTGAGCGGGAGCAGCAGGCGCTTCGCGCAAGTGAGGAAAGCTTCCGGCAGGCCTTCGAGTACGCGCCGTCCGGCATGGCCGTCGCCGAGATGGGCGGCGACCAGCACGGCCGGATCCTGCGGACCAACGACGCGCTGTGCCGCCTCCTCGGCCGCCCCGCCTCCGCGATGCGCCGCTACTCGTTCTCCGACCTCGTGCACCCCGAGGACATAGGCACCCTGCTGCGCACCTCCGCCGAGGGCGGGCGTGCGGAGCTGCGGCTCGGGCGGCGCGACGGCACGTTCGTCTGGGTCAGCCTGCGCAACTCCGTGGTGGCCGACGCCGCCGACGGGCCCCGCTTCCTGCTCACGCACGTCGAGGACATCGAGGAGCGCAAGCGCCGCGAGTTGCAGCTCGCCCACCGCGCCTCGCACGACTCCCTGACCGGCCTGCCGAACTCGGCGGAGCTGCGCGCCCGGCTCTCCGCGCGGCTGTGCCACCGCCCGCTGGACACCGGCAGGCCGAGCGCCGTCGACTCGCTCGACGCGGCGTACGGAGACCATGGCGCCCAGGCCGCCCACAGTGCGCAGCACGGCGGTCACGGCAACGGGCACGGTTTCGACTACGGCTCCGCCCTGCCGGTCCCGCCCCAGTCCGGCCTGTACGACGGGTTCGACGGCTTCGACCACCACGTACATGTGATCGCGCCCGCGGGGACCGAAGGTGACGGGTCGGGTGTCGACGACGGTTCGAAGGGCCTCGCCGTCCTCTTCTGCGACCTCGACGGTTTCAAGTCGATCAACGACCGGTTCGGGCACAACGCGGGTGACGCCGTTCTCATCGAGGTGGCCCGCCGGCTGACGCACGGCGTGCGGGACGGGGACACGGTCGCCCGGCTCGGCGGCGACGAGTTCGTGGTGCTGGCAGACGGCCTCGGCCAGGCGGACGCGCAGGATCTCGCCGTCCGGTTGCGGAACGCCATCATTCCGCCGATTCGTGTCGACGGCCGCGCGGTCCGCGTGGGGGCCAGTTTCGGCATCGGCTGGGCGCACTGCGGCATGACCGCGGAAGAGGTGCTGCGCTCCGCTGACCAGCGGATGTACGTGGAGAAGAGATCACGTGCCAAGCAGCACCGACGGGCCGGCTGACCGGACGGGAAGCCCGGTTCCATAGGTTTCGGTGAGGTCAAGGCCACGTCTTCGGGTCGCTCGCAGCGGGTACGCTCGCCCCGGTAAGCAACGTGTAGGGAGTGATCAGGGATGGCGCCCGGCAACAACGGCGCGAGCACCACGCCCGAGGACGATGATCCGTTCGGCTATCTGTACGCCGACGGACAGGCGGCCGGGGCGACCCCGCCCAACGGCGGGGGTGGCGGCTATGGCTACCCGCATTCCCGCTCCTCGTACCACCACGTCCGCACGGTCGGCGAGCGCCAGTACGGGCAGCAGCAGGTGCCGCCCCAACAGCAGCAGCAGCAGACCGCCGCGTACAACCAGCCGAACGCCTACTACCAGGCGCCGGAGACGCTGCCCGGCGGTGGCGCTCCCGCCCAGCCGGGTCCGCCACAGCCCTCGCGCGGCGGTGGCGGCCGGGGCAGGGGCCCGAACACCAAGGCCCTGCTGATCGGTGCGGTGGCCGTGGTGGCGGCCGTGGTGATCGGTATCGGTGTCGCCATGATGAGCGCGGGCTCGGACGACGACAAGGGTGAGGCGGGCAGCAAGCCGTCCGCCGGCTCGGCGACCGTGCAGCCCAGCGAGACGCCCTCGAAGTCGGCCTCCGCCGACCCGGTCGACCTGCCGAAGACCGACGCGAAGGCGCTGAAGCTGGACGGCGGCACCGCCACGGCCTCCGACGTCGACGGCGCGAAGGCGGCCGGCGGGGTGTATGTCGCCGGGTTCGACAAGGTGGGCGCGAGCCTGACCTGGACCGTCAACGACATTCCGAAGGACGGCGCGTACAAGCTGTACGTGAACTACGGAGTGCCCGGCAAGGACTCCGACGCCACGATCAACGTCAACGGGACGAAGCAGTCCCGGCCGCTGAACATGACGAACTTCGCCCACGCCAAGGAAGGCGACTGGGAGAAGGGCTGGACCAACACGTGGGCCATCGTCCAGCTCACGAAGGGGACGAACGCGATCACGGTCTCCTGTGAGCAGGGCAACACGTGCAACGCCAACATCGACCAGATGTGGCTGGCCCAGGGCAAGGGCTGACGCCCCGGCGGATCAGGCAGCGCTGATCTGATCCGTCACGTTCACCTCGCGTACGAGCCGCTCGTACGTCGCCGCGTCGAATTCTCCGGCCACCGGCGCCACCACCGTCGCCGCCGACAGCGCGACCGCGCGGGCCAGGCGCTGTGGCCACGGCAGGTGTTCCACGTAGCCGGAGAGCAGGCCGGCGACCGCTGAGTCGCCGGCGCCCGTCGGGTTGCCGGCGAGCCGGGCGGGTGGCGGGGCCTGCCAGCTGCCGTCCGGGGTGAGGGCGCACAGCCCCTTCGCGCCGAGCGAGGCGACGACGGCGTGCGCGCCGCGCCTGCGGGCCTCCTTCATGGCGCCGAGCGGCTCGTGGGAGCCGGTGAGCTCGGCCAGCTCGTCCGCGTTCGGCTTCACGATGTCGGGGCGGGCCGCGATGCCGCGGCGCAGGGGTTCACCGCTGGTGTCCAGGAGTACGGGCACGGAGGCGGCCCGCGCCGCCCGGACCAGCGTCGCGTAGGCGCCGACCGGCACGCCCGGCGGCAGGCTGCCGCACAGGGCGACCGCCGAGGCGGACCCCAGCAGATGCTCGTACGCCTCCTGGAAGGCCGTCCATTCGGCGGGGGAGACCAGCGGGCCCGGCTCGTTGAGCTGGGTCGTGTCGCCGGTCGAGGCGTCGACCACCGCGATCGTGCGACGGGTCGAACCGCTGACGGGGACCAGGGCGTCGGAAATGCCGTCGGCGCCGAGGAGTTGGTCCTGGAGCGTACGTCCCGTGGCGCCGCCCGCGAACCCCGTCACCGCCACCTCGTGGCCGAGCGTGGCGAGTACCCGGGCCACGTTCAGGCCTTTGCCGCCCGGCCGTTCGGTGACGGCGCGCACGCGGTGCGAGGCGTGCGGGTGCAGTGCGTCGACCTTGTAGGTGATGTCGAGCGCGGTGTTCAAGGTGACTGTGAGGATCACAGGACCTCACCCCCCGATGGATACGCGTACGTGCAGTAACGCTTTCAGTTACGGGTGTGGATCATGCCAAAGTCAAGGCGGTTGGCCCAGCCGGTGGACCAACCGCCCTGCGCATCAGTCCAGTTGCGGCTCGACGATCCACTCGCCCTTGCGCATGACGCCCTTGAGCTCGAACTCCGCGTCCAGGATGACGAGGTCGGCGTCCTTGCCCGGCTCCAGGGAGCCCACCTTGTCGTAGATTCCCAGGAGTTGGGCCGGGTTGGCCGAGATGGCCCGGACGATGTCCTCGACCGCGAGGCGGTCGATGGTCGCGGCGCGCTTGAACGCCCGGTCCAGGGTCAGCGTCGAACCCGCGATGGAGCCGCCCTCGACGAGCCGCGCCACACTGTCCTTCACCTCGACCTCCATCGGGCCGAGCATGTAGCGGCCGTCGCCGAAGCCCGCCGCGTCCATCGCGTCGGTGATGAACGCGACCTTCCCGCCGCCCTTGTGGTGGAAGGCCAACTCCAGGGCGGCCGGGTGCAGATGCGTACCGTCGTTGATCAGCTCGACGGTGATCCGCTCGTCCTCCAGGAGCGCCGCGATCGGGCCCGGCGCGCGGTGGCCGAGTGCCGGCATCGCGTTGAAGAGGTGCGTCGCGACGGTCGCGCCCGCGTCGATGGCCTCCACGGTCTGCTCGTACGTCGCGTCGGTGTGCCCGATCGCGGCGATCACGCCCTGCTCGGCGAGGAGGCGCACGGAGTCGAGGCCGCCGGGGAGCTCGGTGGCGAGGGTGACCATCTTGGCCTTGCCGCGGGCCGCGTCGACCAGCTTGCGCACCTCGGCCGGCTCGGGGTCGCGCAGCAGCGTCTCGTCGTGGGCGCCCTTGCGGCACGGCGAGATGAACGGGCCCTCGAAGTGGATGCCCGCGATCTCGCCCTGCTCGGCCAGCTCGGAGAGCAGGCCCGCGCGCTGCGTGAGGAAGTCCGTCTCGCCGGTCACGAACGAGGGGACGACCGTCGTCGTGCCGTGCAGGCGGTGGGTGTGGACGCCCTTGAGGATGTCCTCGACCGTGCCGGAGGTGAAGGAGGCGCCGCCGCCGCCGTGGTTGTGCATGTCGACGAAGCCGGGCACCACCCAGTGGCCGGAGAGGTCGACGACCTCCGCGTCGCCGGGAGCGCTCCCGGCGATCCGCGTGCCGTCGACGATGACGCGTCCGTCGGTGACGGTCCCGGTGGGCAGTACCACCCGGGCACCGGCGAGCACCTTTGCTGTGGCCATCAGGGGGCTACCTCCGTGTTGTCGGCGTCGTCTGCGTTGGCTGTGTTGTCGGCGTTCTCGGGGTCGTCGGCGAGCAGGTCCCAGGCGAGCAGGCCCGCGCCCAGGCATCCGGCGGTGTCCCCGAGGACGGCCGGGACGATCGTGGGGAGCGCCTGGAACGTCACGCGCTCCGCGACGGCCGCACGCAGCGGCGTGAACAAGGTTTCCCCGGCTTCGGCGAGACCGCCACCGATGATCATGGTGCGCGGGTCCAGCAGGGTGAGCGCCATGACGAGACCGTCGGCGAGCGCGTCCACGGCGTCCTGCCAGACCTTGACGGCCTTCGGGTCCCCGGCGTCGACGGCCCGCGCGCACTGGGCCGCGGTGGCCTTCTCGTCGCCGCTCGCGGCCTGCCACGCCAGGGTGACGGCGGACGCGGAGGCGTACCGCTCCAGGCAGCCGCGCTGCCCGCAGCCGCAGGGCACTCCGCCGGGGCGCACGACGACATGGCCGATCTCGCCCGCGGAGCCGTGCGCGCCGGGCTCGATCCGCCCGTCGATGCCGATGGCGCCGGCGATCCCGGTACCCAGCGGCATGAACAGGAACCGGTCGGCGTCCTTGCCCGCGCCGAGGCGGCCCTCGCCGAGCCCGCCGGTGCGCACGTCGTGGCCGAGCGCGACGGGGATGGAGCCGAGCCGCTCGCTCAGCAGGGCTCGCATGGGCACGTCCCGCCAGCCGAGGTTGGCGGCGAACACGGCGATGCCGTTCGCTTCGTCGACGACGCCCGGCACGGCGACGCCGGCGGCTGCCGCGGGCTCGCCGAAGTGCTCCTCGCCGTACGCGCGCAGCTCGGCGGCGAAGCCGAGTATCGTCTCGACGACCGCGGCGGGGCCGCGTTCGCGCAGGGTCGCCCGGCGCACCTGATGCAGCAGGGTGCCGTCCGCCCCGACCAGGGCGGCCTTCATTCCGGTGCCGCCCACGTCCAGGGCGATGACATGTTTCACGGGGCACAGTGTCGCGCGTACACCCGCGAGAGGTCTAGTCCATTCGCATGGATCTTGCGCGGATACCGCCCTGTTGCCGGAGCGAGATCTTGGTGGTGTAGACCTTAGATCTTGTCTTTGAGTGCGGGCCCGGGGGACCCCCGGGGGCCCGCGAACAACACACGTGACACACATACGAGGTGGAACAGCGGTGCAGCGGCACATCACCGGTCTGATCGCGGCAGCGGCCGCACTGGGCATGGCGGGCACGCTCACCGCCTGCGGCGGCGCGGATTCCGGCGACGTCACGCTGAAGCTGGTCGCCGCCGACTACGGCGACTCCGAGGCGAACAGCTCCCAGAAATACTGGGACAAGCTCGCGGCCGCGTACGAGAAGACCCACCCGGACGTCAAGGTCGACGTCGACGTCTACTCGTGGAACGACGTCGACGCGAAGGTCAAGAGCATGGTCGACGCGGGGCACGCCCCGGACATGGCGCAGATCGGCGCGTACGCGGACTACGCCGCCGCCGACAAGCTGTACCCGGTCGGCGACCTGCTCAACGTGCCGACCCAGGCCGACTACCTGGCCCAGCTCGCCGACGCCGGCAAGGTCGACAGCACCCAGTACGGCATGCCGTTCGCCTCCTCCACGCGGCTGCTGTTCTACAACAAGAAGCTCTTCAAGGACGCCGGGATCTCCGCGCCCACCAGCTGGCCCGAGCTGGAGGCCGACGCCAAGGCGCTCAAGGCGCACGGGGTGAAGATCCCCTACGCGCTGCCGCTGGGCCGTGAGGAGGCCCAGGCCGAGACCATGATCTGGATGCTGAGCGGCGGCGACGGCTACACCGACGACGTCGGCTCGTACACCATCGACTCGAAGCAGAACGTCGCCACGTTCGACTGGCTGAAGAACGACCTCGTCGGCAAGGGCCTGACCGGCCCCACGGCGCCCGGCGAGCTCAACCGGGCCACCGCCTTCGCCGCGTTCGCCAAGGGCGAGGTCGGCATGCTCAACGGTCACCCCACGCTGATGCGGATGGCCGCGAAGCAGGGCGTCGACTTCGGCACCGTGCCGCTGCCGGGGCCGAGCGGCCAGGCCAGGTCCACGATGGGCGTCGCCGACTGGATGATGGCGTTCAAGCAGAACGGCCACCGCAAGCAGGTCGGCGACTTCCTCAACTACGTCTACAGCGAGAAGAACGTCCTGGAGTTCTCCCGCGAGTACGACCTGCTGCCGGTCACCAACAGCGCCTCCGAGGCCATGCTGGGCGACGAGGAGGACAAGAAGCTCTGGCCGTTCCTGGAGAGCCTCGACAACTCCGAGATCTACCCCGTCGGCAAGACGTCCTGGGCGTCGGTCAGCGCCGACATCAAGGACCAGATCGGCTCCGCCGTCTCCGCCAACAGCAGTGCGGGCGCCGTGCTCGGCCGGATCCAGAACCAGGCGGCGGCCGCGGAAGCCGCCGAGTAGCGTGACGGCATGGACGCCCTGAACCCCCGCCCCCCGCTCGGTGAGCGCGAGCGCGCGGTGCTCGCGTTCGAGGGGCGCGGGTGGGAGTCGCCGGGAGCCAAGGAGCGGGCGGTCCGCGAGGAGCTGGACCTGGCGCCGGTCCGCTACTACCAGCTGCTGAACGCGCTGCTCGACGATCCCCGGGCGCTCGAGTTCGCCCCGGTCACGGTGAACCGGCTGCGGCGCGTGCGGGACAGCAAGCGTCGTGAGCGTTGAACCCGGCCGAGCACGGGGTCCCCGCGGCCCCACGACGTCCGGGCCGCGGCTAAGGTCGGTCGCATGGTGAGCCCCCAGGACGACCTCTGGACCCCGACCACCTCCGCCGGGCGCGACGGCCTGGCCGCGATCGCCGCCCGGCCCTCCAAGGCAGTCATCGCCCTGGACTTCGACGGAACGCTCGCGCCGATCGTCGCCGACCCGGAGCAGGCCCGCGCCCACCCCGACGCGGTGGCGGCGCTCGCCGCGCTGGCGCCCCGGGTCGCCTCCGTCGCCGTCGTCACCGGGCGGCCCGCGGGTGTCGCCGTGCGGCACGGCGGGTTCGCGGGAGTGCCGGGCCTGGAACACCTGGTGGTCCTCGGCCACTACGGCGCCGAGCGCTGGGACGCCGTCACCGGCACCGTGCGGGCCCCCGCGCCGCACCCCGGGGTCGCCGCGGTGCGCGCCGAACTCCCGGGCGTCCTCGCCGAGTCGGGTCTGTGGCACGACACGTACGTGGAGGAGAAGGGCCGGGCCGTCGCGGTCCACACGCGCCGCGCGAGCGACCCGCAGGGCGCGTTCGAGACGCTGCGCGCACCGCTCGCCGCGCTCGCCGCCCGGCACGGGCTGATGGTGGAACCCGGCCGGATGGTCCTGGAGCTGCGCCCGCCCGGTGTCGACAAGGGCGTCGCGCTCACCGAGTACATCCGTGAGGTCGGCGCGGAGTCGGTCCTGTACGCGGGCGACGACCTGGGCGACCTCCCCGCTTTCGCGGCGGTCGAGAAGGTGCGCGAGGAGGGGATGCCGGGTGTGCTCGTCGCCGCCGATACGGTGATCGCGGAGTTGGCGGAGCGGGCCGACCTGGTCCTCGACGGGCCCGCCGGGGTGGTGGCCCTGCTGCAGCACCTCACCCGAGCCATCTCCGCCTAGGCACGCCCCCGCCCGAAGCCTCAGGCGCGCAGTGCCTCGAGCTGGTCCAGGAACCACTGGCCGGGGGGCAGCGCGGTCCCCGCGGCGGCCAGCCTCTTCGTGCGCTCCGCCCGCTCGTCACCCTCCATGTCGAGCGCGGCGGCGAGCGCCGCCGAAGTCGCGCTGATGTCATACGGGTTCACGACCAGCGCGTCCTCGCCCAGCTCCTCGAACGCCCCCGCCTCCCGGGAGAGCACCAGCACGCACCCCTCGTCGGAGACGACCGGTACCTCCTTCGCGACGAGGTTCATGCCGTCGCGGATCGGGTTGACCAGAGCCACGTCCGCGAGCCGGTACGCCGCGAGCGAGCGCGCGAAGTCGTCCTTGACGTGCAGCACGACCGGCGTCCAACCCGGTGTGCCGAAGCGGGAGTTGATGGATTCGGCGACGCGTGACACCTCGTCCGTGTAGTCGCGGTACACGCTGAGGTCCTGGCGTGAGGGGTACGCGAACGCGACGTGCACCACGTTCTCGATCAGCTCCGGGCGGGTCTCGAGCAGCAGCTCGTAGGCGCGCAGGCCGCGCACGATGTTCTTCGACAGCTCGGTGCGGTCCACCCGCACGATCACCTTGCGGTCCGCGCCCACCTGTTCCCGCAGCGCGGCCAGGCGTTCCTCGACGTCCGCGCGGCCGGCGCGCTCCCGCAGGAAGTCGGCGTCGGCGCCGAGACCGTGCACCCCGATCCGGGTGCCCGACGTGCCCCCGAGGATCCGCGTACAGCAATCGGTGAAGGCGTCCGCCCAGCGGCGGGTCAGAAAGGCCAGCCGGTCCGCGCCGAGCATGCCCTTGAGGAGCTGCTCGGCGATGTCGTCGGGCAGCATCCGGAAGTAGTCGACGGGCGCCCAGGGCGTGTGCGAGAAGTGTCCGATGCGCAGATCGTCGCGGAGCTCGCGCAGCATGCCCGGCACCAGCGCCAGGTGGTAGTCCTGCACGACCACCGTCGCGCCCGGCGCGGCCTCCTCGGCGAGGGCCTCGGCGAACGCCCGGTTGTACGCCTCGTAGGACGCCCACTGGCGGCGGAACTCCGGGCCGAACGACGGTTCAAGAGGCGTCTGGTAGAGCATGTGGTGCACGAACCACAGCACGGAGTTCGCGATCCCGTTGTAGGCGTCCGCGTGCACGTCCGCGTCGATGTCCAGCATCCGCACACCCGGCTCGGAGATTCCCCGCCCGACGGCCGCCCGGTCGCCGTCGGTGAGTGCCGCGCACACCCACAATTTGTCCTCGACGACGCTCAGCGCGGACACCAGTCCGCCACCGCCGCGCTTCGCCTCGATCGTGGCGCCGTCGTCACCGTCCCCGACGACGTAGGAGACGGGGCCGCGGTTGGACGCGACGAGAACCTCAGCAGCACCAAGAGTGGAAGCCATACCGGCACGCTAGCCCGGCTCACCCGGGTCTAAACGTATGGCCGGATCCCGTCAGGGATCCGGCCGTATACGACTGACTCAAGCGCAGGTCAGCCCCGGCGGCTGCGCACCGCCGCGAGGGCCAGCGCGCCGAGTCCGCACAGCGACAGCGCGAGCCCGCCGTACAGCAGGGCGTGCGAGCCGTCGGAGCCCGTCGCGGCGAGCTCGGAGCCGTGCGTCGCTCCCGGTGCGGGCCGGGCCTGCTGGCGGCGGGGGACGATGACGGCGGTGCACGGGTCGTCGCCGCCGCCACGGGAGCGCGTCGTGCAGGTGGTCTTCGGTACGTCACCGGTGACCGGGATGGCGAGGACGCGGCCGGGTGTGCAGGAGACCCGCACGTTCCACTTGATGACGACCTTGCCGTGGGCGGGGACGCTGCCGCTCCAGTAGAAGTTCGCGCCCTTCTTGGTGATGCTGCCGCCACTGGCGGTCGGGGTGCTGACGGCGCCCTTCGCCGGCCAGTGGATACGGGCGTTCCTGCGCGGGTGGCCGCTTCCGTTGCGCAGGGTGATGGTGTCGCCGACCTTGGCGCACGGGGGCGGGGTGGTGGTGGCCGGGGTCTGCACGATCTTGATCGGCGGGACGGGAGGGGCGGGCGTGCGCGGCTTCTCGATGACCGGGGTTGTCCCGCAGTTCGGGTCGGACGAGTCGTCGTCGCAGTTGGTGCGCGGGGTGTCGGCGATCACGTTGTTGGTCAGCTTGCCGTCGCCGCTGAGCGGGTCGTGCAGCGTCACGCTGTAGGTGATCTTCGCGGTCTTCCCCGCGGGCACGTTCCCGCGCCAGTTCAGTTTCGGCGTGTCGTAGGTGACCTTGCCCAGGGTGGCCTTGGCATCGCGGTTGTAGGTGGCGTCGTCCAGCACGTCGCTGAGGTCGTCGCTGAGCTTGGCGCCCGGGTGGTCGACCTCGCCGATGTTCTTGGCGGTGATCGTGTACGTCACCTTGCCGCCGGGCGCGACCTTCTTCGGCGCGGCGCTCTTCTTGACCTCCAGGTCGGGGACGGGCACGGAGAAGGCGAGCGCCGAGGGCACGTAGGTGTCGCCCCGGGTGCGGAACGTCAGAGCGGCGGAGGTGGAGCCCGGTGGCAGCGCGGCCGAGGGGATGATCGCCTCTTTCGCGTCGATGCTGAAGTTGTTGTGGTCGGCCGGGTCGAGGGAGCCGTCGGCGTGGCTGTCGAAGAAGTTGTTGGCGCCGCCGCCGTCGGGGTCCACGATCCGCTTGCCGTTGACCAGGAACTGGTCGCCCGCCACGTTCGAGTCGCCCTCGTACGCCGTGACACCGGCGCGTACGTCGCCGCCGCCGGCCCGGTAGAAGTCGTCGATGGAGATCGTGGTGTCCGGGTCCTTGGACTGCTGCACGACGTGGCCGCCGTAGACGTAGACGTTGCGGCGGGTGGGCGCGTACTCGCTGTCGGGGCTGTCGTACTTGTAGACGACGGTCAGCGACCAGCCGCCGACGCAGCCCTTGCCCGTGGGAGCCCAGACGTTGCCGACCGCGACGGGCACCTCGGTGCCGGTGGCGACGCCGGAGAACAGCGAGGTGACGTCGGACTCGGCCGTGTAGTAGTGCGGGCCGCCGACCGCGGCCGGGGTGCGCACCGCGTTCTGGACGGCGACGGGGGTCTCGGTGCCGCCGTCCACCGCGACCAGTGGCTTCTGGGTGAGCGGGTTCCCGGCCGGTGAGGTGGCGAGGCCCGCGGTGTCGCACCGCTGGATCTGGTTGCGGCCCAGTTTGTACGTGCCGTCGTTGCCGCCCCAGAAGAGGCGGGCGTACGCGACGGTGGCGCTGGGCGGGATCGTCACCTTGCCGGTGGAGGAGTTCAGCACCGTCGAGCCGAACCCGGCCCGGTCCGCGTACTGCATGTCGAACTGGTTGTTGTTCTCCGCGGTGTGTCCGGCCTGCGCGTCCTGGCAGCGCGTCGCGTCGGCCTCGGGCGTGTCCGGGCACTGCAGCACGGTGTTGCCGAGCGTGATGAAGTCGCCGTACAGGGCTTCCTCGTAGCGCTTGGCGAACGGTTCGACGACGACGGCGGAGGCGGGGGTGGCCGTCGCGAGGAGCGTCGCGACGGCCGTCGATGTCGCGGCGAGCGCCGCCACGCCCTTGAGGTATCTGAGCCACATAGGGGCAATCTAGGTAAAAACGTGATCATCCGGTGATTACGCCACGCGACGCTCCGCATACTCACTGATCTCGGCCATCGGCGGCCGCTCCTCCGTGTCCACGGGGTACGTCCTCGGCTCGAAGCCGTGCTCGCCCCGCTCGAACTGGGTGAGCACGGGCCGCACCAGATGCCCCCGCGCGAGCCGCAGCTGCGCCGTGCGGTAGATCGCCGTGGCCATCCGCCCGAGCGCCTGCCCGTCCTGGTGCCGGTGCTTGCGCACCCCGACGTCGACCTGGGCCAGCGCGTCCAGACCCACGGTGTGCAGCGCGTCCACGAGCAGCCCCAGCTCGACGCCGTACCCGACGGGGAACGGCAGCCGCTCCAGGAGCGACCTGCGGGCCGCGTACTCGCCGCCCAACGGCTGGACGAATCCGGCCAGTTGGGGCCAGTGCAGATTGAGTATCGGGCGGGCCATCAGCTCGGTCACGCGGCCGCCCTGCCCCGCGGCCCCGTCCAGCGGGCGGTCGTACATGGCCTTGACGAAGTCCACGTCCGGTTCGGTGAGCAGCGGCCCGACGATCCCGGTGACGAAGTCCGCGGAGAACTCCTTCAGGTCCGCGTCGACGAAGCACACGATGTCGCCGGACGTGACGAACAGCGAGCGCCACAGCACCTCGCCCTTGCCGGGCCGGGCCGGCAGGCGCGGCAGGATCGTGTCCCGGTGCACGACGGTCGCCCCCGCCGCCGCGGCGACCTCGGAGGTGCGGTCCGTGGACCCGGAGTCGACGACCACCAGCTCGTCGACGAGCGGCACCGTGTCCGTCATGAGTTCACGCCGGATCGTGGCGACGATCTCGCCGACCGTCTCCTGCTCGTCGAGCGCGGGCAGCACCACGCTCACCTTCTGGCCGGATGCCCGCTTCGCGGCGATCAGCTGCTGCGGCGGGCGGTCGGCCACGGACCAGGAGCGGCTGCTCAGCCAGTGTTCGACTTCTTCCAGCACGGTCTGTGGCTCCTCAGCGGCGGGGCGGGTGGCGGGTCGGTATCGGTGGATGTGATCCATCTCGCGGTTCGGACGACTATCTCAAGGGTCCGGGCCTTCGGTTACAGTCTTGAACAAGGTCGGTGACCATCGCATGTCGGGGTCACCGCCGCACATAACCGCTACACATAACCGAATACCGCTCATCCAGAGGGGCAGAGGGATACGGCCCGTTGAAGCCCCGGCAACCCTCCAGCCGGTCTCGTCCGCACATTGCAGTGCGCCCGCGAGGCTCCCGGCTCGGGAAGGTGCCAAGTCCGTCTCGTGGCGAGATGCGCCGCGAGGAAGATGAGGAGAAAGGGCCTCGCCTCTCATGGCTGCACAGACTGTCGCCACCACCGACGCCGTCACCGGAACCCCCGCGAAGACCGTCGATCTGGGCCCCGCCTCCGGGCTCTCCTGCCGCGAGTGCGGCACCAGGTTCGAGCTCGGTCCGATCTTCGCCTGCGTCGAGTGTTTCGGGCCGCTGGAAGTCGCGTACGACCTGCCCGTCGGCGACCCCGAAGCGCTCCGCAAGCAGATCGAGGCGGGCCCGGCCAACCTCTGGCGCTACGCCCCCCTGCTGCCCGTCCCGGCCGACGTCGCCGAGAAGCCGAACCTGAACCCCGGCTGGACCAAGCTCGTCAAGGCCGACAACCTCGCCCGTGAACTCGGCGTCGAGCAGGGCAAGTTGTTCGTCAAGGACGACTCCGGCAACCCCACGCACTCCTTCAAGGACCGCGTCGTCGCGCAGGCCATCGAGGCCGCGCGCGCCTTCGGTTTCACGACCCTCTCGTGCTCCTCCACCGGCAACCTGGCCGGCGCCGTGGGCGCCGCGGCCGCCCGCGCCGGCTTCCGCTCCTGCGTGTTCATCCCGCACGACCTGGAACAGGGCAAGGTCGTCATGGCCAGCGTCTACGGCGGTGACCTCGTCGCCATCGAGGGCAACTACGACGACGTCAACCGCTTCTGCTCCGAGCTCATCGGTGACCCGCTGGGCGAGGGCTGGGGCTTCGTCAACGTGAACCTGCGCCCGTACTACGGTGAAGGCTCCAAGACCCTCGCGTACGAGATCTGCGAGCAGCTCGGCTGGCAGCTTCCCGACCAGCTGGTCATCCCGATCGCGTCCGGTTCGCAGTTCACGAAGATCGACAAGGGGCTGCAGGAGCTGATCAAGCTCGGGCTCGTCGAGGACAAGCCGTACAAGCTGTTCGGCGCCCAGGCCGAGGGCTGCTCGCCGGTCTCGGTGGCGTACAAGGCAGGCACGGACGTCGTCCGTCCGCAGAAGCCGGACACCATCGCCAAGTCGCTCGCCATCGGCAACCCGGCCGACGGTCCGTACGTCCTCGACATCGCGCGCCGCACCGGCGGAGCCGTGGAGGACGTCGACGACGAGCAGGTCGTCGACGCGATCAAGCTGCTCGCGCAGACCGAGGGCATCTTCGCGGAGACGGCGGGCGGGGTGACGGTCGGCGTCACCAAGAAGCTCATCGAGGCCGGTCTCATCGACCCGTCCCTGACGACGGTCGTCCTGAACACCGGTGACGGTCTGAAGACGCTCGACGCCGTCGCGGAGTCCTCGCAGGCCACGGCGACGATCCGGCCCAGCCTCGAGGCGTTCCGCGCCGCGGGCCTCGACCACTGAACCCGAGCCCACCGAACCTGTAGCACCGGGAGTCACCCACCATGAGCGTCAACGTCCGGATTCCTACCATTCTCCGTACCTACACCGGCGGGCAGGCCGAGGTCGCCGCCGAAGGGGCCACGCTCGGCGATGTCATCGCCGACCTGGAGAAGAACCACACCGGGATCGCCGCCCGCGTCCTCGACGACCAGGGCAAGCTGCGCCGCTTCGTCAACGTCTACGTCAACGACGACGACGTCCGCTTCGAGCAGGGCCTCGGCACGGCGACGCCGGACGGCGCCGGCGTGTCGATCATTCCCGCCGTCGCCGGCGGCTGATCTTTCCCCTGCTCTACGTTCCCCTGCTCTACGTTCCCCTGCTCTACGTTCCACGCAGAGTTACTTGAATTGCCCCCTCCGCCCGAGAAGCGGAGGGGGCAATTCTGCTTGGTTGAGCGCGGTACAGTTGGGGAAGCTGCTTCGTTCCCCCGTGTGGTGCATGACGGGTGCATATGAATTCTCGCTCTCGACGCGACAAGAAGCAGCCAAAGTGCCCAGCCCATTCGGGCCTTTTATGGCATTTACGCGGCCCGACTTGCCCTGGGATCCGGTGAGTTGGCCCGGTTTCCCCGATCATGTGTGCCCAGAATTCTCGTCCGATTGACCTGTTGCAGAGGGCAGTTGGGCAGATACATTCAGCCGCGGTCGACGCGTTCCGGCGCACACCCCCACCCATTGGGGAGGGTGAGGTCTGACCCGGATCCGCGAAGTGCGGGTCTGTGCAAGGGCCAGTAATAGGGGAGTTAGGCATGGCTCAGGGCACCGTCAAGTGGTTCAACGCGGAGAAGGGGTACGGCTTCATCGCGGTCGACGGTGGTGCGGATGTATTCGTCCACTACAGCGCGATTCAGATGGACGGCTACCGCACCCTCGAAGAGGGTCAGCGAGTTGAATTCGAGATCTCGCAGGGCCAGAAGGGGCCGCAGGCCGACATGGTCCGCCTGGCCGCCGCCGGCTGAAGCGCGTCGCGACTGACTGCAGGCTTCGTATGAAGCGAAGGGTCCGCGTCCCCGACAGGGGGTGCGGGCCCTTCGTGCTGCGCACCCGGCGGGGCGGGGACCCTCCGTGCTGCGCGCGCCCCTCAAGGATCTGTGGTAGCCGCTTGCACTCGCATGGGTCGAGTGCTAATCATTGGGCTTAGCACTCTCCCAGTGAGAGTGACAGAACTTGGATCGGGTCGGTGAGGTCCAGGGGCCGGGTGGGGCAAGGAACCACAAGGCTCAGGGACCGTCCGTCGCGGGCACCAGCACGGTCCGTTTGCTTGCATTTCCACCCCGTCCGGGAGGACCACTTCACATGGCCAAGATCATCGCGTTCGACGAGGAGGCACGGCGCGGCCTCGAGCGCGGCATGAACCAGCTCGCCGACGCCGTCAAGGTGACCCTGGGCCCCAAGGGTCGCAACGTCGTCCTCGAGAAGAAGTGGGGTGCCCCCACGATCACCAACGATGGTGTGTCCATCGCCAAGGAGATCGAGCTCGAGGACCCGTACGAGAAGATCGGCGCCGAGCTGGTCAAGGAGGTCGCGAAGAAGACGGACGACGTCGCCGGTGACGGCACGACGACCGCGACCGTCCTGGCCCAGGCCCTCGTTCGCGAAGGCCTTCGCAACGTGGCCGCCGGTGCCAACCCCATGGCCCTCAAGCGTGGCATCGAGAAGGCCGTCGAGGCCGTCTCCGCCGCCCTGCTCGAGCAGGCCAAGGACGTGGAGACCAAGGAGCAGATCGCTTCGACGGCCTCCATCTCCGCCGCCGACACCCAGATCGGCGAGCTCATCGCCGAGGCCATGGACAAGGTCGGCAAGGAAGGCGTCATCACCGTCGAGGAGTCCCAGACCTTCGGTCTGGAGCTCGAGCTCACCGAGGGTATGCGCTTCGACAAGGGCTACATCTCGGCGTACTTCGCCACCGACATGGAGCGCATGGAGTCGTCGCTCGACGACCCGTACATCCTGATCGTCAACTCGAAGATCGGCAACGTGAAGGACCTCCTTCCGCTGCTCGAGAAGGTCATGCAGTCCGGCAAGCCGCTGCTGATCATCGCCGAGGACGTCGAGGGCGAGGCCCTGTCGACCCTGGTCGTCAACAAGATCCGTGGCACCTTCAAGTCCGTCGCCGTCAAGGCGCCCGGCTTCGGTGACCGCCGCAAGGCCATGCTCGGCGACATCGCCATCCTCACCGGTGGCACCGTCATCTCCGAAGAGGTCGGCCTCAAGCTGGAGAACGCCGGTCTCGACCTGCTCGGCCGCGCCCGCAAGGTCGTCATCACCAAGGACGAGACGACGATCGTCGACGGCTCCGGTGAGAGCGACCAGGTCCAGGGTCGCGTCAACCAGATCCGTGCCGAGATCGAGAACTCGGACAGCGACTACGACCGCGAGAAGCTGCAGGAGCGCCTGGCGAAGCTGGCCGGCGGCGTTGCGGTCATCAAGGCCGGTGCCGCGACCGAGGTCGAGCTCAAGGAGCGCAAGCACCGCATCGAGGACGCCGTTCGCAACGCGAAGGCGGCCGTCGAAGAGGGCATCGTCGCCGGTGGTGGCGTGGCTCTCCTCCAGGCCTCCGCGGTCTTCGAGAAGCTGGAGCTCACGGGTGACGAGGCGACCGGCGCCAACGCCGTGAAGCTCGCCCTGGAAGCCCCGCTCAAGCAGATCGCCGTCAACGGTGGTCTCGAGGGTGGCGTCGTCGTGGAGAAGGTTCGGAACCTGGCCGTCGGCCACGGTCTGAACGCCGCCACGGGTGAGTACGTCGACATGATCGCCGAGGGCATCCTCGACCCGGCGAAGGTGACGCGCTCTGCTCTGCAGAACGCCGCCTCCATCGCCGCGCTGTTCCTCACCACCGAGGCCGTCATCGCCGACAAGCCGGAGAAGGCCGCTGCCGGCGGCGCTCCGGGCGGCATGCCGGGCGGTGACATGGACTTCTGATCCCGGTCACCGACCTGGTTCAGCTCGTCTGTTCGTACCGAGGGCGGCACTTCCTCTTCTGGAGGGGGTGCCGCCCTCGGGCGTTTCCCGGCCGCGCGCCGTTCGAAAATTTCTGCCCCTGAGTGTCAACCGGTTCGGGGCCGCCAGGTCTAAAGATCACGACAGCACGACGGCCGGGAGCACGGGGAGCACGGGAGTGACCGCTGAGGAGTTCGAGGAGTTCTACGCCCATGCGGTCGGGCGGCTCACCGGGCAGCTGTACGTGATGCTCGGCGACCGGCAGGAGGCGCAGGACGTCGTGCAGGAGGCGTTCGTGAAGGCGTGGAGCCGGCGCGGGCGGCTCGACCGGGAAGCCGCGCCCGAAGCATGGATACGGACCGTGGCCTGGCGGCTCGCGCTGCGGCGCCACCGAGGGCTGCGGCGCAGCGAGCAGGCCTGGCTGCGGCACGGCGGAGCACCCTCCGTGGGCGCGCCCGAGCCCGGATCCGTCGCGCTCGTCGAAGCGCTGAGAGGGCTCTCCGCCCAGCAGCGCAGGGTCGTCGCCCTGCACTACATCTGCGATCTCTCCGTCGAGCAGGTGGCGGGCGAGACCGGGCTCTCCACCGGCACCGTGAAGACGCATCTGTCCCGGGGCCGGGCCGCGCTGGCCGGCCGTATGCAGGACCCTCGCGCGCAGGAGGCGCACCGTGACTGAAGCCCGCGACGAGCCCGGCCTTGCCGAGGCGCTCAAGGAACTGGCCGCGTCCGGGCAGCGGGGGTCCGTGCCCCGGCCCGGGGTGGTGATCCGGGCCCGCGGCGACCGGCTGCGGCGCCGCCGGTTCACCGTCGCCGCGGCCGCCGCGGTCGTGCTGTGCGCCGGTACCGGTGGCACCGTGGCCGCCGGGCTCATGGCGGACGGGCCGCGCACGGTCCGGCCCGCCGACACCGGGGAGCCGACGCCGGCGCCGTCGTCCGGCCCGCCGTCCACGCCGCCCGCCACTCCGACGTCGTCCGCCACCTCTACGTCCTCCACCTCTACGTCCTCGGACTCGCCGTCGGTGCCGGGGTCGGTGCGGACGACGCCGCCGCCGACCAGGCAAGGGACGAGCCCGCCCTCCGGTACGCCGACGGACGCGCCCACGTCCGCGCCCTAGGTGTATTGACCCGCGTCAACAACCCTGCGGGTCAATACACCTAGCCCCTCACCGCCCCTGAACCGCCGGCCGCGCACGCGTGACGCGCCGCCGGGCGGTCCCGCACGGCCCGAAACGGAGTTCGCGTATGCCCGCAGCCCTTCTGGACATACCCCCAGCACCACCCGTACGACAGCAACTACCCGCCGCACAAAGGCCGTTGCGCCGGCTGACCCCCCTCGACCGGACGGTGCTGCGGACCTACGTCCTCACCCGGGCCGGGCTCCTCGTGACGGCGTACTGCGTGGCCCGGCTCTTCCCCGTCGGCGGCCCGGACGTCAAGCGGGCGCGGCCGCTGCTCTCGGTGTGGCAGCAGTGGGACTGGGCGCATTACCGGACCATCGCCGAGTACGGGTATTTCCACGGTGACGCCAACTCCGAGGCGTTCTTCCCGGGGTTCCCGCTCGTGCTGCGCGCCGTCCACGTCGTCGTCCCCGACTGGACGCTCGCCGGGCTGCTGATCTCGTTCGTGTCGGGCGGCGTCGCCGTGCTGGCTCTCGCGCGCATCGCGGGCGGCCTGGTCGGCGGCCGGGCCGTACTGCTTCTGCTGCTCTCGCCGTGCGCGGTGTTCCTGGCCGCCGGGTACACCGAGTCGCTGTTCCTCGCGCTCGCCCTGCCCGCGTGGCTCGCGGCGCGGCGCGGGAACTGGGCCCTCGCGGGGCTGCTCACCGCGGGCGCGACCACGGTACGGATCAGCGGGCTCTTCCTCGTGGCGGCGTTGCTGGTGCAGTTCCTGGTGACGCACGCTCCGTCGCGTCCGTGGCGGCGGCTGCCCTGGCTGACGCTGCCCGCCGTGCCGGTACTCGCGTACACGGCGTATCTGCATGCCAGGACCGGCGACTGGATGGCGTGGAAGCACGCGCAGGAACGCGGCTGGTACCGCACGTTCCACTGGCCGTGGGAAGCGTGGGCGACCACCTGGAACGCGGCCTTCGACGGGAACTACGCCACCGGGTACGCGCTCGCGTGCCAGGCCGAACTGGTCGCGACGCTGCTCGGCCTCGGCCTGCTCGCCCGGCTGCTGCGCGGCCGCCGCTGGGCCGAGGCCACGTACGTGGCGCTGACGCTGTGGGCGCTCGGCACGTCCTACTGGTACACGTCGGTGCCGCGCGCGACGCTGCTGTGGTGGCCGCTGTGGGCGGGCCTGGCCGCGTGGACGCTGCGCAGCCAGCGGGCGACGTACGTCTGCCTGTGCGTCCTGGCCCCGCTGTCCACGCTGTACGCGGTGGCGTTCCTGTCGGGCCGCTGGGCGGGCTAAGGGCCCTTCTGACGGATCTCCGCGGCGTCACGACGCCCGGCACGCACCCTCGGCGCACGGCGCAAAGGGACAGGTGGCTCCGCCACATGACCCTTCACACCGCACCCCGAGCGCACGCTTCCCCAAGCTCTCCACTCCGTTCGAGCAGGGGAGACCCCACTACGCCGCTCCTTCCCTCACGGAGATCCGTCAGAAGGGCCCTAGGTGTATTGATCACCAGCGCCCACAGCGCTCGTGATCAGTACATTTAGCGGCGCCGGAGCGGCG
Source organism: Streptomyces sp. NPDC102467 (assembly GCF_044765445.1). Taxonomy (NCBI): domain Bacteria; kingdom Bacillati; phylum Actinomycetota; class Actinomycetes; order Kitasatosporales; family Streptomycetaceae; genus Streptomyces; species Streptomyces sp. NPDC102467. The sequence goes on from NZ_JBIWKA010000003.1 coordinate 62,923, forward strand.
ACTCCTCGTAGCTGCTCCAGGCGTCGCGGCCGGCCTGGGCCGCGCTCTGGGCCGCGGTCTGCGCCTGGTGCATGGTCCGGGACGCCAGCTCGGCGGGCGGCACGCCCCAGCTTCCGGTCCAGGTGCGGCCCGCGCGGGCGAGCTCGTAGACCAGTACGCCGACGCCCGCCGTGGCGACGAGCATGCCCGCGCCGGTCAGCGCGGCGCCCGCGACAAGGCGCCGCCGCTCGGGGCGGAACTCGGTCCAGGAGATTTTCGAAAGGGTGCTCTCAGCCATGGGGTCAGGATGGGGGAGGGCGGGGCCCGCCGCATGTGGAGCGGGGCCGGGCGGGCCCGGGGGCCGGTGCGGGGCCATGCCCACGTTCTTTCCCGCCCGGACCACATCGCGCTGCGCACTTCCGACGCGTGGGAGCGGACGGTTTCCGGGGTGAGAGGGGCGGGGGCCCGGTAGCCGGGGCGGGCGCCTCGGCACAGGGCGCAGACGCCGCCGGGCAGGGCCTCGGGGTGGCCGGGTGTGCCGCGTACGCCGTCCACCACTCGTTGCCGCGCGCCGGCCCGGGCTTCGGGTCGGAGGGGTGCTTGGAGTCGCGGGCCGGGACGAGTCCGGGGGTGTCGGTGGCGGCGAGGCGGTTGCTGCCCTCGCCGCCGCTGTGGGTGGACTTGTGCCAGGTGGGCAACTGCGGGCGGAGCTGGGCGTGTTGGGGGCGCTGCCGCCTTGGCTGCGGGTCGACCCCGTGTCGGCGGCGGGGGAGGCCGCGTATCCGCTGGTGGACCCGGGGTGCGTGAACCTGGACACGGCGATGCGGATGGTCGCGGTGCTGCACGAGAGGAACGCGCGATGAGTCTCGGCCCGTACGTGATCGACAGACGGGACGGGCGCGTCGGGCAGGTGATGGCCGCGAGGGCGGATGCGTGCAACTGCGGCCGCGGGTGCGGTGGGTCAATCAGGAGGGGCGGCTGCCGTGAGCGGGTCAGGTGCTCAGGAGGTCACCGCTCGTAGCGGTACCTGCAACCGGCGATGCGGATCTCGTCGTCGACAATCTTGTACAGGAGGCGGTGTTCGTCGGTGATTCGGCGGGACCAGTAACCCTGGAAGCCGTGCCTCAATGGCTCCGGTTTGCCGATGCCCTCGTTGCCATTGTGGGCGATGTGCTGGAGGAGGGCGTTGATCCGTTTGACGATCTTGCGGTCTTGGGCCTGCCACCAAATGTAGTCCTGCCAGGGGGACTCATCCCAGACGAACTTCACTCAGCGAGCTCCCTGACCGTGCCGCCGCCGTTCTCCAGGCGTTCGATGGAGGCCAATAGCCGTCGCGCGTTCTCTGGGCTGCGTAGCAGGTACGCCGTCTCCTTCAGGGACTCGTACTCGTCGAGCGCGACGATCACGACGGGGTCGTGGCCCGCGCGAGTCACTATTACTTCCTCGCGGTCGTCCACGACTGCGTTGAGCGTCTCGGCGTACTTCGCCCGCGACTCGGTGTAGGTCATGGTGCGCATCGCAGCCTCCTCGAGTGTGCACGTACGCTTTCCTGTACGTACAGGAAAGCGTACGTGCGAGAGGGTCGTGAGGCAAGGCCACACGTGCGAGCGCGAGAATCAGACCTTCGCCGGTTCCGGGGTCGGGGCGTCCGGGGTGGACTCCGCGCGGGCCGTCGGAGACTCGCCCGCGGACGTGTTTTCGGCGTCCGCGTTCAGCTCGACCAGCATCTGCTTGCTGAAGCCGAAGAAGTACGTGGCCAGGAAGCCGACGACGTAGCCGATCAGGAGGCCGCCGCCGTAGATCAGGCAGGTGGTGCCCAGGCCGTGGTTGCCCTTGAGGAGGGGGAACAGGGCCCAGCCGGACGGGCCGATGGCCGTCGAGCCGACCTTGTCGCCGAGCATCGAGAAGAAGCCGATGAACGCGCCGCCCGCCGCGCCACCGACGCACGCCGTGATGAAGGGGCGGCCCAGGGGGAGCGAGACACCGTAGATGAGGGGTTCGCCGACGCCCAGGAAGCCTGCCGGGAGCGCCGACTTGATCGTCTTCCGGATCGACTTGTTGTGCTTGAGGCGCTTGAAGACCGCGATCGCGCAGCCGACCTGGCCCGCGCCCGCCATCGCCAGGATCGGGAGGAGGACCGTGAAGCCCTGCTGCTCGATGAGGGTGGTGTGGATGGGGATCAGGGCCTGGTGCAGGCCCAGCATGACGAGGGGGAGGAAGAGGCCGCCCAGGACCAGGCCCGCGAACGCGCCCGTGTTGTCCAGGAGCCAGTTGGCCGCCGTGCCGATACCGGTGGAGATCTCACCGGCGACGTACATCAGACCGAAGATCGTGACCAGGCCGGAGATCAGTACCGTGAGGGTGGGTGTGACGAGGACGTCGACCGCCTCGGGGACCCACTTGCGGCACCATTTCTCGACGTAGACGGCGAGGACCGCCGCGCCCAGCGCGCCGAGGACACCGCCCTGGCCCGGGCTCAGCTTCTGGCCGAACGCGGTGATGTTCGCGACGCCCGCGTACACGATGATCGCCGCGACCGCGCCGCCGAGGATCGGGGTGCCGCCGAACTCCTTCGCCGTGTTGTAGCCGACGAAGACCGCGATGAGCGCCATGAAGCCGGAGGCGATCGCGGCGAGGGCGGGGGTGACGCCGGGCAGCCACTCCAGGTTGATCAGCAGCCCGTTGATGCCGGCGATGATGCCGCAGCCGATCAGGGCCGGGATCAGCGGCACGAAGATGTTGGCGATCCGGCGCAGGAAGAGCTTGAGGGGCGTGGCGTTCTTCGCCTTGCGCGCCGCCTTCAACTCGGCCCCCCGGTCGGCCAGTTCATCGGCTGTCGTGGTGTGCGCGGGGGCGGGGGCGGCGGCCGGGACGTCGGCCTCGGCCACCAGCGCCTCGAACTCGGGGGTGACCCGGGCGACCTTCCCCGGGCCGAGGACGATCTGGTACGTCTCGTCCTCGACCACGCCCATGACATCGGGCAGCGCCTTCAGCGCCTCGTCCTGGACGAGCGAGCGGTCGGCCAGGCCCAGGCGGAGCCGGGTCATGCAGTGGACGACGGAAGTGACGTTCGCTGCGCCGCCGACGAGCGGGAGGATCGCGGCGGCGATGGCGCGGTTCTTGTTCTCGGTCATGTGCGTGGTGCCTTGCTCTGTACGGGAGTACGGAAGTACCGGGGTGGGGTCAGGAGGTGGCGGCCGCGGCGAGCGCGGCACGCAGGTGGCCGTCGGAGTCGGCCAGCAGGCGGGCCGCCGTGGGCCCGTCGACCTCGCCGAGGACGACGAGGATCGCGTTCTTCACCTCCCCGTCGGTCGCGGCGAGTGCGGCCTCGATGGCGGCGTCTTCGGCGCCCGTGGCCAGGGAGACGATGCGGCGGGAGCGGGCCCGCAGCTTCTCGTTGGACGCGCGTACGTCGACCATCAGGTTCCCGTACGTCTTGCCGAGCCGGATCATGGTGATCGTCGACAGCATGTTGAGGACGAGCTTCTGCGCCGTGCCCGCCTTCAGCCGGGTGGAGCCGGTGAGCAGCTCCGGGCCGACGACGACCTCGATGCCGTGGTCCGCTGCGGCCGCGAGGGCGCTGTCCGCGTTGCAGGACAGGCCGATGGTGAGCGCGCCGACACCGCCGCGCGCGTGCTCGACGGCGCCGATCGCGTACGGGGTGCGGCCCGAGGCGGAGATGCCGACGACCACGTCGTCCGCCGTCAGCTTCAGGGCGTCCAGGTCCTCGGCCGCCAGCTCCTTGGAGTCCTCGGCGCCCTCGACCGCGGTGATCATCGCCGACGGGCCGCCCGCGATCAGGCCGAGGACCTCGCCCGGGTCGGTGTTGAAGGTGGGCGGGCACTCCGACGCGTCCAGCACTCCGAGCCGCCCGGCCGTGCCGGCGCCCGCGTAGATCAGCCGGCCGCCGCGCGCCATGCGCTCGGCCGTGCCGTCGATCGCGGCGGCGATCCGCGGCAGCTGGGCCGCGACGGCGGTGGGGACGGTGGCGTCCTCGCCGTTCATGATCTTCGCGATCTCCAGGGTGGACTGCTGGTCGATCTCGGCGAGCTCGGGCCGGAAGGCCTCGGTGGTGAGGGTGGCCAGCTGGGCCCGGAGTTCGCTGTAGTCGCCTTCGGCAGCGGGAGTGGCGCCGGTGGCGTCGGTGGTGGTCATGTTCGGTCGGCTCTTTCCGGTGCGGCGGGTGGGGTGACGGGTGTGGGGTGCGTCGGGGTGGGGTGGCGTCTGCCGGGTGCGGGCTCGTTGCCGGGTGCGGCCCGGTGGGGACTTCTCGCGCAGTTCCCCGCGCCCCTGGAGCATGCGGCTTCGCCGCTGCTCCAGGAGGGCGCGTGTTTTAGGCGCGTCCTTGAGATGGCGCACGCAGTGCGCATCTCAGGGGCGCGGGGCTGTGACATGTGCGGCTCCGCCGCGTGGGCGCGACCAGCCCCCACCGGCTCGCGGTCGACCGGCCACGGACGGGACCGGTGCAGCAGCGCCCCGCGCTCACGACCGGCTCCCCCGCGGAGCGGCCCGGTGGCGGTGGGCCAGGGCCTCGTACGAGGCGGCCAGGGCCGGTGCCGCCGTCTCGTAGGACCGCTGGGCGACGCCGACGAACAGGCAGTCCACGACGAGGAGCTGGCTCGTGCGGGACGACATCGCGGCGGGCCGCAGCTCGCTCTCGCGGGCGATGGACGTGGTGAGGAGGTGGTCGGCGTACTGCGAGACGGGGCCGTCGGGCCGACCGGTGATGGCTATCGTCGTCGCGCCGTGCTCGAAGGCGACACGGAGCGGTTCGATCACGTCACTGGTGGCGCCGGAGTGCGTGATGGAGACGGCGACGTCGCCGGAGCGCAGGGTCACCGCGTTGGTGATCGCCAGGTGCGGGTCGGAGTGCGCGTGGGCGACCTGACCGATGCGCAGCAGCTTCTGCGCGAGGTCCTGGGCGACGAGGCCGGACGCGCCGACGCCGTACACGTCGACGCGGCGGGCGCCCGCGAGCGCGTTCACGGCCGCACCCAGCTGCACGGTGTCCAGGCCGGCCGCGGTGTCGGCGAGCGTCTGCTGTTCGTCGTAGGCGAGCTTGGCCACCACGTCGGCGATCGGGTCGTCGACGGCGATGTCGGCGGTGACGGCGGGGGCCCGGCCCGACTGCTGCTGGGCGGCGAGCCCGGCGAGCGCGAGGCGCAGGTCCCGGTAGCCGGGGTAGCCGAGGATGCGGGCGGTGCGGACCACCGTCGCCTCGCTCGTGCCGGTGAGCTCGGCGAGGCCGGTGACCGTGAGGGCCGCGCAGCCGGCCGGGTCGGCGGCGACGGCCTCGGCGACCCGCTGCATGGAGCGCGTCATCGAGGGCGCGAGGGTGCGCACCTTGGCCGCGAGGGCCGCGGGGGCGGGCGGCGCGTCGCTTGAGAAACTTTCCTTCACGTCATTGCTCACGTTCTGAAAGATATTTTCAAAACGGGGGTCGGTCAAGAGTCCTTCGGTGCCCTCACGCGGTTCTGTCGCGCGGCTCACACACGACTCACATGCCGCGGCCGGCGGGGCGCACAATTGGGGGCATGGACACCATCAGCCCCCTGGAGCAGGCCCTGCACGCGGCCCGCGCGCTCGTGCTCGCGGATCTGAAAGCGGTGGACGTCGCCGACCCGGACGTCGTCTCGCTCGTCGAGGAGTCGATAACCTCCCGCCGCTGGTGGGTCGAGCAGTGGCCGGAGGGTGTCGCGTACGTCGCCGGGCTCGTCGCCCAGGACGTCAAGGACGGGCTCCTGGAGCGGCGCGGCCGCTGGCCGCTGTGCCCGGTGTGCGGCCCCGGCTCGGGCTCGGAGGGCCCGCACGCCCTGGACGTCGAACCCGAGCTGGGTGCCGACCCGCACTGGGTGTGCTCGGAGGCGGGCGTCGTGGTGGCGCCGGTGGGATCGCTGGGCACGGTGACGGGGTAATGGGGAGACGGGGTGCGCGGGGCAGCGGGATGTGCGGCGTACCCGGGGTGACGAGATGACGGTCTATATAGATCCGCCGAACTGGCCGGGGCACGGCCGTATGTGGTCACATCTGGTCAGCGATGTCTCGTTCGCCGAACTCCACGAATTCGCCGAGCAGTTGGGGGCTCCGCCGCGCGCCTTCGAGCGCGACCACTACGACATCCCGTCGCACCGGTACGAGGACGCGGTGCGCTCGGGAGCTGTCGAGATCGGCTCGAAGGAACTCGTGCGCAGGATCACGGCCGCGGGGCTGAGGAGACCGAAGCACCGGCGGGCCGCGTGAGCGGCGCGGTCTCCGCCGCCGACCCCGCCACGACCTTCGAGGGCGTCCGCCGGTGCAGCCGCAGCGACACCGCGGTGAGCGCCAGCGCGATCACCGTCATCGCGCCGCCCGCCCACGCGGTGGCCGGGTAGCCGAGATCGGCGTCGATGACCGTGCCGCCGAGCCAGGGGCCGCCCGTGTTGCCGAGGTTGAAGGCGGCGGTCGTGGTGGCGCCGGCCAGGGTGGGGGCAGCGCCCGCGACGTTGAACATACGGGCGTTGAGGGCCGGGGCCGTATAGAAGGCGGACAGGCCCAGCAGGAAGGACAGGGCCACCGCCGCGATCTCGATGTGACCGAGCACGGCGAGCGCGGCCAGGAAGGCGGTCGACGCCGTGATGCCGGTCAGCAGCACCCCGAAAAGGTGCGCGTCCGCGATCCGGCCGCCGATCACCGTGCCGGTCAGGGCGCCGATGCCGAACAGGGCGAGGACCCCGGGGACCCAGCCCTCCGGCAGCCCGGCGACATCGGTGAGGAGCGGTGAGAGGTAGCTGAACGCGCAGAAGACGCCGCCCGCGGCGAGCGCGGTGATCGCGATGGAGAGCCACACCTGGCGGTCCCGGTAGATGGTCAGCTCCCGCCTCAGCTGCGGGCGTTCGGCCGGTACCGGAATGGGCGGGACGAGCGTGACGATGCCGACGAGGGCGATCGCCGAGGCCGCGCCCACCGCCCAGAACGCCGCGCGCCAGCCGAGCCCGTCGCCGAGGAAGGCGCCCACCGGGACGCCGAGGACGTTCGCGACCGAGAGGCCGCCGATCATCACGGCCATCGCGCGGGCCCGCTGGTTCACCGGAACCATGGCGATGGCGACCGCCGCGCCCACCGCCCAGAAACCGGCGCAGGCCAGCGCGGAGACGACGCGGGACGCGAACAGGATCGCGTAGGTCGGGGCGAGCGCGCCCGCGATCTGGCCCAGGCCGAACAGGGAGATGAGCGTGATCAGGGTCGTGCGGCGGGGCAGGCGCAGCGTCGCCACGGCGAGGAGCGGGGCGCCCACCACCATGCCGATCGCGAACGCCGAGATCAGCAGGCCCGCCTGCGGGATCGTGACGTCCATGTCGTCGGCGACCGCCGGGAGCAGCCCGGAGAGCATGAACTCGCTCGTGCCGAGGGCGAAGACGCTGAGGCCGAGGATGTAGACGGCCAGGGGCATGCGGGTGGGAGTACGGATGGGCGCGCTGGTGGGGGTGGGATTTGGCGGCATGTAAGGGGTCAACCGGGGGAGTGGGGGTGGCATTCCCCCGGCTCCCGGTCTCCAGGTCTCCCGGCTCCCGCCCCCCGGTTCCCGGTCCCTAGGCGCTCCCGCTACTTCTCCCGCTACTTCTCCCGATCCTGGTCAGGTGTTCCCAGGAGGTCGAGTTCCGTCGTGAGGTTCTCCCGGGCCGTGGCCTCCCAGTGCGACGTCCCGTACGGCGTGCGGAACAGCCGTGGCAGGTCCAGGAGTTGACGCAGGATGGCCGCTCTGCCCTCGCGGAACGCCTCGTCGGGCACGAAGGCGTACTCCTCGCGGACCGCCTTGGTGTAGGCGGCGTACGCCTCGGGGGCAGCGGCCAGGATCGCCAGGTCGGCGTCGCACAGGGCCTCGCCGTCGGCGTCGCCGTCGGCCGGGTCGTGCGAGACGGTGAGCCGTACCAGGCGGGCCACCTCCGCTACCTGATGAGCCGTCAATCCGGCTTCCGTCAGAGCGCGTTCAGCCAGGTCGGCGGAGCGTTCCTCGTTCTCGGAGCGGTCCGGGCGGTACACCGCGTCATGGAACCAGGCGGCCAGGCGCACCAGCGCCGGGTCGTCCGCGTGGTCCTCCAGTACGTCGATGTGGTCGAGGACGGCGGCGAGGTGGGTGGTCGTGTGGTACTTGCGCTGGGGTTCGGACCAGCGGGCCAGAAGATTGTCGGCGTACGGGTACGGGTCGATGTCCGGGGTGCCCGTCGTCGCGCGCAGGGTGCGGGCCCAGCGCTCACGCAGTTCCCGCGGGTCTTCGTCGTGCTCGTACGTCATGCCCCGACCCTAGCCCTACCGTGGGGCGATGACTGCAGACGTAGTACGGGACGACGCGCGTGACCCCGAGCTGCCCGGACGGCTCCTTGCGGCCGAACGGGACGCCCTTATACCGCTGTTGAGGGCGCGGCCCGACGCGGATTTCGAGCTGCGGACCGCGTGTCCGGGATGGACCGTGCGGGCTGTGCTCGCGCACTGTTCGGCAGCGCTGACGCGGGTGGTCGAGAGCCGCTTCGGGCGGGATGTGTTCAGCCCCGAGTGCAACGACCGGGACATCGCGGAGCGGGCGGGCCGGTCGCACCAGGAGATCGTGGACGAGCTGGAGCGGGGGATGACGGGGGCGGGTGCCGCCATCGCCAAGGCCGGCGGGGTGCTCGACGGTGTCGCCCTGGGGGAGTGGGTGCACGCCGGGGACGTACGGGACGCCTTCGGCGAGCCCGGGGCGTACGCGGGGGACCGGCTGCCGATGGCGCTCGAACTGCTGGCGCGGATCAGCCGGGAGCGGGGGCAGGTGGCGCTCCACGCCGACGTGGACGGATCGGACGAGCCGCTCGTGCTCGGGGCCCGCGACGGGGAGAAGCCGCCCGCTCGGTATATCGGGGATGCGGCGACGCTGGTGCGGTTGTACGCGGGGCGGCCCTTGGTGGGGGTGCGGTACGAGCTGGCCGGGGTCCGGGAGGCCGAACTGAATCTGTTCGGCTGAGCGAATTCGGGTGAGCGAATGCAGCGGGGTTCAGTGCCGCTCGACGACCCCGGCCTCGCGGTACAGGGAACGGTCGGAGTCGCCCAGTACGACGACGCTGAACGCCGCCGTCGCGAAGGCCCGGATTGCTCGCGTGATGCTCGAAGTAGTCATGACTCCAGAATGCGATTCCGGCCTCGCGCGCACATCCGTCCCGCGAGGTAATCGGAGTCGTCGCGGTACGACTTTCGGCGGATGCCGACCCCGAGAGAGCCCTGGGGCTCCGGGTACGACTCAGGGCGCGGCAAATTCGTTGGCCCGGGCACGCGCCCGTCCCGTACACTCGCGCGTCTTGCCCGCCTCCCTTCACCGGAACCGCTGAAGCCGGAGCGCCGCCGACCGGTCGGAAACCGGCCGGACCCGTCGCATCGCATTCGCGTACCCGGAGCCGGAGGCACCACCCGTGAGCACGTCACCCCCGCCCTCGTTCTCGCCGCTCGACCGTGAGCGCGCGCACCTCGTCTCGTCCCGGGCCGCGCTGCGCGCCATGCGGGAGGACGCGGAGGCGCTCGACATCCGCGACGTCACCGCGAACTGGGTCAACGCCGAGGTGCTGCAGCGCCAGATCGACGAGCGGATCAAGGCGCTCGCCGATCTGAGCCACACACCGTTGTTCTTCGGCCGCCTCGACTACCTGCACGCCCCGGGGGTCGAGCTGGCCGAGGGGGCCGACGGTGAGCGGTTCTACATCGGGCGGCGGCATGTGCACGACGGCGACGGCGATCCGATGGTCATCGACTGGCGTGCGCCGGTCTCGCAGCCGTTCTACCGGGCCTCGAAGAAGGATCCGCTGGATGTCGCGCTGCGCCGCAGGTTCGGTTACACCGGCGGTGAGCTGACCGCGTACGAGGACGAGCATCTCTCCGACCCGGGAGAGGTGGAGCGGACCAGCAAGCTGCTCCAGCAGGAGATCGAGCGGCCGCGCGTCGGCCCGATGCGCGACATCGTCGCCACCATCCAGCCCGAGCAGGACGAGATCGTGCGCAGCGGGCTCGCCGGGTCGGTGTGCGTGCAGGGCGGCCCCGGGACCGGCAAGACCGCCGTGGGCCTGCACCGCGTCGCGTATCTCCTCTACGCGCACCGCGAGCGGCTCGCCCGCACCGGCACGCTGGTCATCGGGCCGAACAGTTCCTTCCTGCACTACATCGAGCAAGTGCTGCCCGCGCTCGGTGAGTTGGAGGTGAAGCAGGCGACGGTCGACCAGCTCGTCGCGCAGGTGGAGGTGCGGGGCACGGACAGCGCGGGGACCGCCCTGATCAAGGGGGACGCCCGGATGGCGGAGGTGGTCCGGCGGGCGCTGCGCTCGCACATCACGGAGCCGGCCGAGGGCGTCGTGGTCGTGCGCGGGTCCCGCCGCTGGCGCGTGGCGTCGTACGAACTGGCGGAGATCGTACGGGAGTTGAGCGAGCGCGACATGCGGTACGGGGCTGCGCGCGACGCCCTCTCGCAGCGCATCGCGCACGCCGTGCTCGTCCAGATGGAGCGGGCGGGCGAGGCCCCGGACGACCGGGTGCAGGACGCGGTCGCGCGCAACCCCGCGGTGAAGGCCGTGGTGAAGCAGGTCTGGCCCGCCGTCGACCCGGCCAAGCTGGTGCTGCGGCTGCTCTCCGACGCCGAATTCCTCGCCGAGCACGCCGACGGGCTGCTCGACGCGGAGGAGCAGAAGGCCGTGCTGTGGGTGAAGCCGGCGCGGAGCGTGAAGAGCGCCAAGTGGTCCGCCGCGGATGCCGTGTTGATCGACGAGGCGGGCGATCTCGTCGCGCGCACGCACTCGCTCGGGCACGTCGTCCTGGATGAGGCGCAGGACCTGTCGCCGATGCAGTACCGGGCGGTGGGGCGGCGCGCGACGACCGGGTCCGTGACGGTTCTCGGGGATCTCGCGCAGGGCACCACGCCGTGGGCGACGCGGAGTTGGGCCGAGGCGCTGGCCCACCTCGGCAAGCCGGACGCGGTGGTGGAGGAGCTGACGGCCGGTTTCCGGGTGCCGACGGACGTCATCACGTACGCGTCGCGGCTGCTGCCGTCCATCGCACCCGGCCTCGCCCCGGTGGAGTCGGTCCGGGAGAACCCCGGGGCGTTCGAGGTGCGGGCCGTGTCGGGCCCCGGGGAGGTCGTCGCCGCGTGTGTGCGGGCGCTGGAGCAGGAGGGCTCGGTGGGCCTGATCGCGGCGGACGCGCGCTGCGCCGCGCTGGGCGCGGCCCTTGAGGAGGCGGGCCTCACGTATCTCGCCCCGGGCGAGGAGACGACGGCCGACTCCCGGCTGACGCTGGTCCCGGCGTCGCTGGCGAAGGGCCTGGAGTACGACTACGTGGTCCTGGACGAGCCGTCGGCGCTGGTCTCCGCCGAGCCCGACGAACGAACCGGCCTGCGCCGCCTGTACGTAGCACTGACCCGAGCGGTCTCCGGCCTGACGGTGACGCACGAGACCCCGCTCCCGGAGCTGCTGGCACCCCGCTAGGGACGGGGAACGGCGCGCGGCACTCGCGCACGTTCCGGTCTCGGCCACGGCGCGGGGGCGGAACACGAGCGGGGCCGGTCAGGGGCCCCGCCAGGGGCGCGGGGAACTGCGCGAGCAACCACGATGGCGCGGCACTCGCGCACGATCCGGACCTGCAACGGCGCGCGATACGGACCCGCACCCCAACGGCGCCCCAACCCAGCGGACGCGTCAGGCGTCCAGGGCTGAGCGCCAGACCCGCACCGCGTCCGCGGAAACCGGCTCGTCCCAGCCGGCGGGACGCGACGCACCGCCGATGTGGAACGCCGAGATCCCGGCGGCCCGCAGGCCCGGCACATGCTCCAGGCGGAGGCCGCCGCCTACCAGGAGCTGCTGCTCGTACCCGGGGTCTCCGGCGCGCGCCGCCTCCGCGATCAGCACCTCGAGACCCGCGTCGACGCCGTCCGGCGATCCGGCCGTCAGATACGTGTCGAGCCCCGGCAGGTCCGCCAGCTGCTTGCGCAGAGCATCCCGGTCCGCGGCCCGGTCGATGGCCCGGTGGAACGTCCACCGGCAGCCGTCCAGCTCCGCCACGATCCGCTCGACGGCGACCAGATCGGGGCCGTCGTGCTCGTCCAGGAACCCGAGCACGAACTCGTCCGCACCCGCGGCGCGCAGCGCCCGCGCGGCCGTGACCAGGGCGTCCACCTGCGCGGGGCCGCCCACCGAGAAGCCGTCCGCGAGGCGGAGCATCACGCGCAGCCGGATGTCCACGGCGGCGCGGATCGCGGTGAACGTCTCCACCGACGGCGTCAGCCCGTCCGCCGCCATGTCGGTGACCAGTTCCAGGCGGTCCGCACCCCCGGCCTGGGCGGCGATCGCGTCCTCGGCGTCGAGGGCGATCACCTCCAGGACTGCACGCTTGCTCATGAGACTCCTGTCAAGACGACCTGCCCGGGGTACCGGCTATAGGTCTAGTCCAATGTCCTGCCCAGCCTACGCCGCGTGCACCGTGAACGCAGCTGTCCTGACCCGCCGGTCGGGCCGGGAGCGCGGGAAGACGATCTCGTAGACCTTGCAACGGGTACCCCCTAGGGGTATATGTAGGAGGAGGGGATACCCGCCCCCCGTATAGAGGAGGTCGTATGTCGACGCGGACCGTCGCCCCACCCGCGCAGGTGGAACTCGTCATCGGCGGCATGACCTGCGCGTCGTGCGCCGCCCGCATCGAGAAGAAGCTGAATCGGATGGAGGGCGTAGAGGCGACCGTCAATTACGCGACCGAGAAAGCGAAGGTCACCTTCGACGGCGGGGTCGGCGCCGGGGTCGAGGTCGCGGACCTGATCGCCACGGTCGAGGCCACCGGGTACACGGCGCGGGAGCCCGCGCCCGCCCGGGAGGACAGCCCCGCCGGTGACATTGACGGTGACGGTGACGCCGAGTTGCTGTCGCTTCGGCAGCGGTTGATCACGGCGGTCGTACTCGCCGCGCCGGTCGTCGCCATGGCCATGATCCCGGCCCTCCAGTTCACGTACTGGCAGTGGCTCTCGCTCACCCTGGCCGCGCCCGTCGTGACGTACGCGGCCTGGCCCTTCCACAAGGCGGCGGTCACCAACGCACGGCACGGCGCCGCGACGATGGACACGCTGATCTCCGTCGGCACGTCGGCGGCGTTCCTCTGGTCCCTGTGGGCGCTGTTCTTCGGCACGGCCGGCATGCCCGGCATGACACACCCCTTCGAGCTGACCATCGCGCGCGGCGACGGCGCCGGGAACATCTATCTGGAGGCCGCGGCCGGAGTGACGGCCTTCATCCTCGCGGGCCGCTACTTCGAGGCGCGCTCGAAGCGGAAGGCGGGCGCCGCGCTCAAGACGCTCCTGGAGCTCGGCGCGAAGGATGTCACCGTCGTACGGGACGGCGGCCGCGAACAGACCGTCCCCGTCGGCGAGTTGAGGGCCGGTACGCGATTCCTCGTACGTCCCGGGGAGAAGATCGCCACCGACGGCACGGTCGTCGAGGGCATATCAGCCGTGGACGTCTCCATGCTCACCGGAGAGTCCGCGCCGGTCGAGGTCGCCGTCGGCGACGCGGTCACCGGAGCCACGCTGAACGTCGGCGGGCGGCTCGTGGTCGAGGCCACCCGGGTCGGCGCCGACACCCAACTCGCCCGTATGGCACGGCTGGTGGAGGACGCACAGAACGGCAAGGCCGCCGCCCAGCGGCTCGCGGACCGGATCTCGGCCGTCTTCGTGCCGGTCGTCATGGCACTCTCCGTCGCCACGCTCGGATTCTGGCTCGTGAGCGGCGCGGGCCTGACCGCCGCATTCACCGCCGCCGTCGCCGTACTGATCATCGCCTGCCCGTGCGCCCTCGGCCTGGCCACACCGACCGCGCTCATGGTCGGCACCGGGCGCGGCGCCCAACTCGGCATCCTGATCAAGGGCCCCGAAGTACTGGAAAGCACCCGCAAGGTCGACACGATCGTCCTCGACAAGACGGGGACCGTGACGACCGGTCGGATGACGCTGCTTGCCACGTACGTCGCCGACGGCGCTTCGGAGGACGACGTGCTGCGGCTCGCGGGCGCTCTTGAGCACTCCTCCGAGCACCCGATCGCGCAGGCCGTGGCCGCCGGGGCCGTGGACCGGGTGGGGGCGCTGCCCGTCCCCGAGGACTTCGCGAACAGCGCCGGACTCGGCGTCCAGGGCGTCGTCGAGGGGCACGCGGTGCTCGTGGGGAGGGAACAGCTCCTCGCCGAGTGGGAGATCCAACTGCCCGACGAGCTGGCCCGCGCCAAGTCCGACGCCGAGGCCGCCGGGCGTACGGCCATCGCCGTGGCCTGGGACGGCGAGGCCCGCGCCGTCCTGGAGGTCGCCGACGCGGTGAAGGAGACCAGCGCCGACGCCGTCCAACGGCTGCGCGCGCTCGGGCTGCGCCCGGTGCTGCTGACCGGTGACAACGAGGCCGTCGCCCGTGCGGTCGCCGCCGACGTCGGTATCGCGGCCGGGGACGTCATCGCCGAGGTGCTGCCCCAGGACAAGGTCGACGTCGTCAAGCGGCTCCAGGGGGAGGGGCGTTCGGTGGCCATGGTCGGCGACGGGGTCAACGACGCGGCCGCGCTGGCGCAGGCCGATCTGGGGCTTGCGATGGGGACGGGTGCGGATGCGGCCATCGAGGCGGGGGATCTGACGCTGGTCCGGGGTGACCTGCGGGTTGCCGCCGATGCGATTCGGTTGTCCCGGAGGACGCTGGGCACGATCCGGTCGAATCTGTTCTGGGCGTTCGCTTATAACGTGGCTGCGTTGCCGCTGGCCGCGGCGGGGTTCTTGAGTCCGATGATCGCCGGGGCGGCTATGGCGTTCTCGTCGGTGTTCGTGGTGGGGAACAGTTTGCGGTTGCGGCGGTTCCGGGCGGGCTTTTAGCTCAGCGGGGAGGTAGCTGAGGTCACGGGGCTCCGCCCCGGACCCCGCTGCTCAATCGCCGCAGGGGCTTGATTTGCTCGGACTCCGCTGCTTGCGTGCGGTGGGGGCTTGATTTGCCCGGACCTCGCTGCTTGCGTGCGGTGGGGGCTTGATTTGCCCGGACCCCGCTGCTCACTCGCCGCAGGGGCTTGATTTGCTCGGGCCTCGCTGCTTGCGTGCGGTGGGGGCTTGATTTGCTCGGACCCCGCTGCTTGCGTGCGGCGGGGGCTTGATTTGCCCGGACCTCGCTGCTTGCGTGCGGTGGGGGCTTGATTTGCTCGGACCTGGCTGCTTGCGTGCGGTGGGGGCTTGATTTGCTCGGAATCCGCTGCTCAAGCGCCGCAGGGGCTTAGTAGGGGTGATCTATGGTTGCTCAGCGTGATCATGTGTACGCGTAAAGTTGCCGCCTACCTGCTGCTCGGCCTCTCCGTCGCCGCCTTCGTCGGCCTCTGTGTCTTCCAGCACGCGCCCATGGCCGACGTTCTCGTCTACCGGGCCGAGGGCGTCGCCGCCGCGGGCGGTGGTGGTGATCTCTATGGGTTCACCGTCACCGAGTGGCAACTGCCCGCCACCTACCCGCCGTTCGCGGCGCTGCTCTTCGTGCCCATGGGCTGGATGCCGCTCGCCGTCCTCAAGGGCGTCTTTCTGCTCGGCAACATCGGACTCGTCGCCCTCCTGGTGCACCTCTCCTGCCGGCTGGCCGGGTTGACAGCGACGCGGGCCAGGACCTGCCTGCTCACCGGCGGAGCCCTGTGGCTCGAACCCCTTTTCCAGACCGTGCTGTTCGGGCAGATCAATCTCGTCCTGGCCTGCCTGATCCTGGGCGATCTGGTCAGGTCGGACGGCGCCCGCGGCAAGGGGGTTCTGCTCGGTGTCGCGACCGGTATCAAGCTCACCCCGGCCGTCTTCATCGTCTACCTGTACGTGACAGGCCGCCGCCGCGAAGCGGCCTGCGCGGCGGCCGGGTGCGCCGGCACCGTGGTGCTCGGCGCGCTCGTACTCCCGTACGCCAGCTGGGAGTTCTGGACGCGGCGGCTCTACGAGACCGGGCGCGTCGGCAAGGCGTGGATCGTGGACAATCAGTCGCTGCAGGGGCTGATCGCCCGCGCGGTGCACACCGCCGAACCGGGGCTGCTCTGGGCCGTCCCCGCCGTTCTCGTCGCCCTGGGCGGGCTCTACGCCGCCTCGCGCGCCCGCACCGAGGCGCACGGTGTCGCCCTCACGGCGCTGACCGCGCTCCTTGTCTCGCCCATCAGCTGGTCCCACCACTGGGTGTGGTGCGTGCCGCTGCTCGCGGTCCTGTGGGCGGCAGGCCATCGCCGTACGACGGTCGCCGTGGCGCTGCTCTTCACCGCCCGCACCATGTGGCTGCTGCCCCACCAGGGCGACCTGGACCTCCAACTCGCTTGGTGGCAGCAGCCGTTGGCGTCGCCCTATCCGCTGCTCGGGCTCGGCCTCCTCGTCGTTGCGCTGCGTCAGCCGTCGGCGAGCAGCTCGTCCGCGTCGACGATCCGGTACGCGTAGCCCTGCTCGGCCAGGAAGCGCTGGCGGTGCGCCGCGAAGTCCTGGTCGATGGTGTCGCGGGCGACCACCGAGTAGAAGCGGGCCTCGTGGCCGTCCGCCTTCGGGCGCAGCACCCGGCCCAGGCGCTGGGCCTCCTCCTGGCGCGAGCCGAACGTGCCCGAGACCTGGATGGCGACCGTGGCCTCGGGGAGGTCGATGGAGAAGTTCGCGACCTTCGAGACGACGAGTACCGAGATCTCGCCCTGGCGGAACGCCTCGAAGAGCTTCTCGCGCACCGCGTTCGTCGTCTCGCCCTTGATGACCGGGGCGTCCAAGTGCTCGCCCAGCTCGTCGAGTTGGTCGATGTACTGACCGATGACGAGGGTCTGCTCACCCGCGTGCTTGCGCACCAGCGCCTCGGTCACCTTGCGCTTCGTCGCCGTCGTCGCACAGAACCGGTACTTCTCCTCCGCCTCCGCGGTCGCGTACGCGAGCCGCTCGGAGTCGGTGAGATTGACGCGGACCTCGACACAGTCCGCCGGGGCGATGTACCCCTGCGCCTCGATCTCCTTCCACGGCGCGTCGAACCGCTTCGGGCCGATGAGGGAGAAGACATCCGACTCGCGGCCGTCCTCGCGGACGAGCGTCGCGGTCAGGCCGAGGCGGCGACGCGCCTGGAGATCGGCGGTGAACTTGAAGACCGGCGCGGGCAGCAGATGCACCTCGTCGTAGATGACGAGACCCCAGTCGCGGGAGTCGAACAGCTCCAGGTGCGGGTAGACGCCCTTCCGCTTCGTCGTCAGCACCTGGTACGTGGCGATGGTGACCGGGCGGATCTCCTTGCGCGTACCGCTGTACTCGCCGATCTCCTCCTCGGTGAGCGAGGTGCGCTTGACCAGCTCGTGCTTCCACTGGCGGGCCGAGACGGTGTTCGTGACGAGGATGAGGGTGGTGGCTTTGGCCTGCGCCATCGCGCCCGCGCCGACCAGTGTCTTGCCCGCGCCGCAGGGGAGTACGACGACGCCGGAACCGCCGTGCCAGAAGCCCTCGACCGCCTGCTTCTGGTACGGGCGCAGCGCCCAGCCGTCCTCCGCGAGGTCGATCGCGTGCGCCTCGCCGTCCACGTATCCGGCGAGGTCCTCGGCAGGCCAGCCCAGCTTCAGCAGCGTCTGCTTGATCTGGCCGCGCTCGGAGGGGTGCACGGCCACGGAGTCCGCGTCGATGCGGACGCCGACCAGCGGCTGCACCCGCTTCGAGCGCAGGATCTCCTCCAGGACCGGGCGGTCCGTGCTGGACAGGACCAGGCCGTGCGCCGGGTGCTTGGAGAGGGTGAGCCGCCCGTAGCGGTCCATCGTCTCGGCGATGTCGACGAGCAGCGCGTGCGGCACCGGGTACCGGCTGTACTCCACGAGCGCGTCCACGACCTGCTCCGCGTCGTGCCCGGCCGCCCGCGCGTTCCACAGCCCCAGCGGTGTCAGCCGGTAGGTGTGGATGTGCTCGGGCGCCCGCTCCAGCTCGGCGAACGGGGCGATGGCCCGGCGGCATGCGTCGGCCCGCTCGTGGTCGACCTCCAGGAGCAGGGTCTTGTCCGACTGGACGATGAGTGGACCGTTCACGCGCGGCACCCTTCCGTTGGGCCCATCTGGCCAAACGTCCAGTGTGCCTCATCGGGAGGCACGGTGGTGTGGACGCCGAAGCCGGGGAGCCGCTCCCTGTAACGCGGCCGCCCGGCCGAAGCGTCAACAGTGCAGAGCGGACGCGTGGCCAGGAGGGGGCACAGATGCGCAGAGCGGCACGCAGGACCGAGGAGATCGAGGAGTTCATGCGGACCGTGAGCCCGGCCCTGTTCAGGTCGGCGCTCCTGGTCTGCGGGGACCATCACCTCGCCGAGGACCTGGTGCAGACGACTCTGGGCAAGGTGTTCGTGTCCTGGGGGCGCGTGCGCAGGGCCGACCATCCGACGGCGTATGTGCGCGCGATGCTGATGCGCACCTACCTCTCGCACGCCCGGCTGCATCGGGCGTCCGAGAGACCGACGGACGAGCTGCCGGAGCAGGCCACCGGCGCTCACGACCCGGCCCTGCGGCTGACGCTGGTGCACGCACTGGCACAGCTGCCGCCGAGGGACCGGGCCGTGGTCGTGCTGCGCTACTGGGAGGACCGCAGCGTCGCCCAGACCGCCGCCGAACTGGGTCTGAGCCAGGGGAACGTACGCATTCGCAGCATGCGGGCGCTGAAGTCCCTGCGGGGCGCGCTGGCCGGCGAACAGGACATCCTCGCCGGGAAGTAGCCGTCCTCGCCGGGAACAGGGGAGTTGAGGGAGCTGTCATGAAGAAAGCTGTCGTGAAGAAAGCTGTCATGAAGAAAGCTGTCGTGAAGAAAGTGGAGCAGTACGGGGACGGGCGCGACGCCGTCCGGCAGGCCCCGGACGAAGCGGAGTTCGAGCGCCGTCTCGGAGCGCTCCTCGACGGGTACGCCGGGGAACTGCCGGGACCGGGCGAGGACCTGGTAACCGGCGGCATGGTCCGCGGCCGGCGGATGCGCGTCCGGCGCCGGGCGCTGTGGGGCGCGGCCACGGTCGTCTGCGCGGGCGTCGTCGCCGGCGGGGCGGCGCTCGGCGCGGGGCCGCGCGGCGGGCCCGCCGCGCAGGCGGACGGGGTGACGATCCCGGTGTTCGA
This sequence comes from Streptomyces sp. NPDC102467, assembly GCF_044765445.1. Lineage (NCBI taxonomy): Bacteria > Bacillati > Actinomycetota > Actinomycetes > Kitasatosporales > Streptomycetaceae > Streptomyces > Streptomyces sp. NPDC102467. The sequence continues at coordinate 81,994 of NZ_JBIWKA010000003.1, forward strand.
GCCGGTCGCCGCCGCCTCGGGCCCACCGGCCGGAACGCGGCCGCTGACCGGCGAGGAGGCCGTCACGACCCTGCGCGGGCTGCTGCCGGGCGCGCCCGCCACGACCGGACAGCGCGGCTGGCAGGGGCCGCGGGAGGCGGCGCGGGCCGACGCGGGCGGCCGGCTTCTCGTGGCCGGCGCGGAGGTCGCCGTCAGCGTCCAGGGCAACGTGCAGCTGACCGCGGTCGAGGCGCTCGGCAAGGATGCGGCGCGCGCCGCCGCCGAGGAGGCGGGACGGCAGGACAAGTCCGGCACCGCCGCCCCCGACAAGGAAGCCGCCCGCGACGCCTCGGGCAAGGGCGCGAAGGCCTCGGGCAAGGGCGCGAAGAAGGTGCGTCCCGTCACCCGCGCCGAACTGCGCGCCTTCTACTCCTGCGCCGCCAGGGCCGCGCCCGGCATCACCGTGAGCGGCTGCGACGCCCGCAACCTCGCCGACGACGCGGTCCTGATCACGTACGAGGAACACGAGGGGCGCCTCGTGCGGCGCACCGCCGACCTGCTCCGCAAGGACGGCACCCGCATCGTCGTCACCACGGCCAACGCCGCCGACGCCGAACGCGGTCCCGCGAGTACCGCCACGCCGCCGCTGACCACCGCGGAACTGGCTCGCGTGGCACAGGCCGGGGCGTGGCAGCCCTGGGTCAAGCCGTAGCGGCGGAACCGGGCCGTGGCAGCTCTCAGCTGTCCGAAAGCTCCGCCACGCCCGTCACCCGGTGCAGCGGATACGTACGGACCTCGTCGGCCGTGTGGTCGTACGCCGTCACGAAGCCGCCCTCGACGCGGATGGGGGCGATGACGCGCTGGCTGGCGGCGCCCTCCGCGTTCACGTAGCCGATCCACAGGGTGTCGCCGGTGAGGACCGCGGCCTGCATCGTGGCGAGGGTCTCGGCCGCCGCGGTACGGGGCAGTTCGCCCGTTCCGGAGTGGGCGGGCGCCGTCTTGGGGGGGTCCTTTCGAGGCGCGGTCGCCGCCACGTCGCCCGCTCTGATCGCCCGGATCGCGGCGTCCAGGAGCGTGCCGTCGGGCAGCGCGGGCCCGTCCGGGACCGGCTCGGGGGGCGTGCGCGGCGGGGTGCGGTGCGCGTGGGCGCGGGTGATCAGGACATCGCCATCGGACGTCTCGGCGGCCGGGGCGAACCCCATCGAACGCAGGCCCTCCAGGAGCGAGCCCGGGTCCACCTGCGCCGCGAGAACGGTCGGGGCGAGCCGCCGCAGGCGCAGCGGCGCCGACCGCTTGTCCGCGAGGATCTCGCTCATCACGGCGTCGTCGTCGCAGCGGACGTACGCCGACGCCGCCCCGATGCGCAGGTGCCCGTGCCGCCTGGCCACGTCGTCGATCAGATACGTGAGGGGCTGGGGGACCGGCGTACGGGAGTGTTCGGTGAGGAAGACGTGCAGGTCGGAGGCTGTGCGTCCGGCGTCGAGCGCCCGGCGCACCGACCCCGGCGTGAACCGGTACACCGTCGCGCCGCCCTTCGACTCGACGTCGGCCAGCACGGACAGGGCGTCCGCCAGCGGGCGCACCAGAGGCCCCGGCGCCACTGCCGTCAGGTCCGCCTGGAGCAGGACGTGGTCCAGGGGCTCGGGCAGCAGCGGAGCAATGAGCTTCTCCGCTCTCGCCGTCGCCGCGGCCCGCTCCGCGGGGCCGAGATCCTGCTCCATGAGGAGCGCGCGGCCGTGCGCCGAGAGCGCCCCGCGGCCCGTCACCCCCAGGAACTCGGCGTCGGACAGCGTCCACTGGGCCAGCCGCGTCCGCAGATCCCGGGCGGCGGGCGAAGGCCGCTCCCAGGTCAGCCGGGCCACGATCGACTCGGGGTCGGGTGCCGCGCCCTCCGGCAGTCCGGCCAGCAGGGCGAGGACCCGGTGCCGCACCTCGGGCGCCGCCGAGCGGTCCAGGTGCGGGCCGAGCGCCGACAGCGTGCGGTCCTTGCTGTCCCGGCCGCCGACCAGGCCCGCCGTGCGGGTCGCCGGCAGCCAGGCCGCCGCGAGCCGCGTCCACCGCTCGGCCGGGGGCCGCTTCAGCCACTCGTCGTACGCGGGCGTCGCCGCGTACCGCTCGTCGGCCTCGCCGTCCGGGGCCAGCAGACCCGCCGCATAAGCGAGCTCGACCCAGAAGGCGGCCTGCGGTTCCGTACTGTCCAGGGCCGTCGCCGTGCGCTTCAGGTCCCGGACGCTCAGACCTCCCGCCCGCAGCACCGTCGGACCGCCCTCGTCCCAGTCCTTCAGCAGCTCCTCGACGGTGGCGAGCGCCGTGTACGCCTGCGCCGCCGCCGTCGCGTCCACCACCTGTGGACGGTGCGTCGCCTTCTCCCGCACGTCCGGTGCCACCGGCTCCAGCTCGCGGTGCGCCCGGCCGCCGCGCAGGTGCAGCGCCGCCTCCCGTGGCAGCACGACCGTGCCCGGCGCCGTGGGCAGCAGCAGACCCCGGTCGAGCAGCCAGCGCAGATGCGCGGCCGGCTGCGCCGTCACCTGCCCGTACGGCGGCCCCCACAGCAGCCGGTTCAGTACGTCGATGGACTGGGCCGGGGCCTCGTCGAGGAGCGCCGACATCCGCGTGCCGTCCGCGAAGAGACCCGTCAGCGCCGCCACCGCCGACACGCCGTCGTGCGTCGACTGCAGCCCCGCCGCCGCGACGATCTCCTGGAGCCGGGTCGGCGAGAGACCGGCCGTGGCCTCGGCGACCGTGGGCCCAAGACCCGTCGGGGACGGATGCTGCGGGGCCGGCGCGAGCAGCTCGCGGGCCGTCCGCACCAGGCGCAGCTGGTCGTCGCCGCCCCACAGCAGGGCCTGCTCGCGCAGCGTCGTCACCGCGCCCGGCAGCGCCCGCGCCGTGTGCTCGCCCGGCAGCAGGCCGAGCAGCGCGTCGTACGTCGCCGGTTCCGGGGCCACCGCGAGCGCCTGCGCCACCTGCTGCGTGAACCGGTCGAGCCGGTCCAGGGCACGGATCACCGAGGCGCGGGTGCCGGCCCGGGTGGCCAGCTGGGTCAGATCGTTCGGGACCGGGCCGAGCAGGTCGGGGCGGGCCCGCAGGAGGCGGGCCAAGGAGGCGTCGTCCCTGGCGCGGAGGGCTTCCGCCAGGGACCGCGGGGCTGTGGTGGTCGCCGCCGGGTTCTGCTCGTTGGGGCTCATCTGACCCACGGTAGCGGGCGGGTGGGTCCAGGCAGCGATTGAGCAGTTCAAGCCTCTCCGGCTTTTGCGGAGCGGGGTACGCGACGGAGCCCCGGGGCCTGTACTCCGTCGGGCCCGGCATTCGCGATACCGTCGACACAACAACTGCTGCACCCCGGAGGGGACTTCGTGGGGATCGAGAGTGATCAGCTCGTCTTCGACTATCTGAGCCGGGTCGGCGACCTGGCCCATCAGCGGCAGCTGCCGTCGGCGGCCCGGATGCGCCTGGTGACCGAGTTGCGGGGGGAGATCGACCGGCACCGCGCCCAGGTCACCGTCGACAGCCCGGCCGCGGTCCGCCGCATCCTCGACCGGCTCGGCAGCCCGGACCGGCTGGTCAGCGGCGCCCAGGACGGCAGACCCACCGTCGACCCGGCCGCCTCCCTCACCCGGCCGGTGCCCGAACAGCGCGCCCCCAAGAGCGCCGGGCGGCGCCGGATCGTGCCACGGCCCCGGCGCGAGCCCGCGCCCGAGGCCGGCCGGGACGACTCCGACGTGCCGGCGCCGCCGCACCTCGCCGGCACCGATGAACTCGGCGCGTCCGGTGGGGAGACCGACTGGTGGCGCATCGGCGCCGGGCCGCTCTCCGACACGGACAGCGTGCCCGGGTTCACCGGCGGGGTGGAGATCCCGGACATCCTCAAGCCGCCGCCCAAGGACGGCGGGCCCGATCTGCGCAAGAAGCGGGTGCCGGTCGAGCCGGATCCGGCCGATGACGCGGACGCTGACGCCGACGCCGTCGGTGCTGAGGGCGACGCCGTCGAGGCTGCCGGGGCGGGCGGCGCGCGGCGGTTCGTGCCCCGGCGCATGTCCCGGGTCGTGCCTGCCGGTGGGTTCACCAACCCCGTGCTGCTGCTCGCCGCGGCCGCCCTCGTCGCCGGTGCCGCGCTCGGCAATCCGCTGGCCCTGCTGATCGGCTGGGCCGTCGTCTATCTGTCCCGGCGGCTGTCCATGGGCCAGAAGAAATGGGCGGTTTTCGGACTGCCGGGTCTCACCGCGGTGGGCGGCATCGTCTGGCTCTGGGGGCGCAGCGTCGGGCGGTGGGGCGCGCCGATACCTGACGGGCACATGAGTGGCGCCCTCGGGGAGACGTGGCCCTGGGTACTCCGGTGCGCCGCGATCGCCTCCGCGTTGTATTTGGTGTGGCGGTCGCAGCGCAGCCGGGGGTGAGTTCCCGGATCCCGGATTCGGGGGGAGTGCCGGGTTCGGGGGGTGGCCGGTTCAGCTCGTCAGGTCCGACTGGAGTTCGCCCAGGATCTTGTTCGCCGCCGTGTATCCGATGCCCTGGATCCACAGCTCGTCGTCCACCTGGAACACCCGGTCGTCGCTGACCGCCCTGAGGCCCCGCCACAGGCCGCTCGTCGTGGTCTGCGTGACCTTCGCCTTGCCCGGATTTCCGTACGTCGACGTGAAGATGACGTCCGCGTCCGCCTTGTCGATCTGCTCGGGGCTGACGTCGTACGTGAACCCGTCCTCGGCCTTGTCGGTGACCGCGGGGCGGCCGAGGCCGACGTCGGCGAGGATCGTGCCGATGTAGTTCTTCTTGCCGTAGATGCGGATGTCGGCGCCCTCGACGAAGCGGACGACGTTGACCTCGGTCGCCGCCGCCTTCTGCTTTCCGCCCAGCGCCTTGGTGACCGCGGCCACGTGGGTCTCGTACTTGTCGATCGCCGTCTCGGCCTCGGCCTTTTTGCCGAGCGCGTCGGCGTGGACGCGGAAGTTCTGCTTCCAGGGGTAGCCGGTCGACTCGGTGAGGACCGTGGGGGCGATGGCGCTGAGCTGCTGGTAGCGCTGCGCGTCGCGGGCCTTGTTGCTGAGGATCAGGTCGGGCTTGAGGCTCGCGATCTTCTCCAGGTTCGGGTTCGCGATCTCGCCTACCTGGGTGATACCGGTCGTCCGCGACGTCGGCAGGTACGAGAGCAGGGCCTGCTCCGCGCCGGCCCGGGTGGCGCCCACGGGCTTCACTCCGAGGGTGATCGCCGAGTCGAGTTCGGCGGTGTCGAGGACGACCACGCGTTTCGGGTCGTTCTTGACTTTTACGTCGCCCATGGCGGTCTTGACGGTGTGGGTCGTGCCCGTGCCTCCGGCGGTGGAGGCGGATTCGTCCTTCGCCGAGCCGGAGGAGCTGCAGGCTGTGGCCGTCAGGAGCAGGGCCGCGCCCAGGGCCAGGACCCCGACTAAGGGGCCACGGGGGGTGAGGGAGGCAGTCATGTGGGTTGCCTTTCGCCATGAAGGGAGGGTGGCCGTCTGGGGTTCGTTGGCGGCTGTCTGGTGCGTTCCGACAGGTGCGTGGTGGGTACGGGGCCGCCCGGGGTATGTCCGTGCTCGCCATCTTGATGGCCTCGCCGGTTGCTTCGGGCGTCGCTACCGCGTGCCGCTGTGCTGCGCGCGCACATACCCCGACCGTCCCCTCCCGTCTCGTACGCGTCTGATCGCCGGATGCGTTGATCAAGCCCCTTGGGGGTCCCCCCGGACGGAGTCTGGGGGGAGATTGAGGAGCGGGGGCTGGGGCGGAGCCCCGGGGCTGGGGGACAGTGCCGGGCGCATGACCAGGTGGCAGGGGCTGAGCGCGGCCCGATCCGCTCAGCCGGCGGCCCGCCATGGCGTACCCGGGACGACCAGCGGTGACCCCGTGACCGGGTCCGGGACCACCACGCAATGCAGGCCGAAGACCTCCCGGACCAGCTCCGCGGTGACGACCTTCGCCGGCGCGCCCTCGGCGACGATGCGGCCCTCCTTCATGGCGACCAGGTGATCCGCGTAGCGGGCCGCCTGATTGAGATCGTGCAGGACGAGAGCGATGGTACGACCCTTGTCGTGGTTCAACTGCCGTACCAGGTCGAGGACTTCGACCTGGTGCGCGATGTCGAGGAACGTCGTGGGCTCGTCGAGGAGGAGGATGTCCGTCTCCTGGGCGAGAGCCATCGCGATCCAGACGCGCTGGCGCTGCCCGCCGGAGAGCTCGTCGACGTTGCGGTCCGCGAGGGCCGCGACATCGGTACGCCGCATGGCTTCGGTGACGGCTTTCTCGTCCGCCTCCGACCACTGCTGCCACCAGCTCTGGTGCGGCTGGCGGCCGCGCGAGACGAGGTCGGCGACGGTGATCGCCTCGGGGGCGGTGGGCGACTGGGGGAGCAGGCCGATCTGCTGGGCGATCTTCTTGGTGGGCAGCTCGGTGAGGGTCCTGCCGTCCAGGAGGACCGAGCCGCCGGCCGGTTTCAGGAGGCGGCCGAGCGCCCGTAGCGTCGTCGACTTGCCGCAGGCGTTCGGGCCGACGATCACCGTCACCTTGCCGTCGGGGACGGTGAGGTCGAGGCCGTGCACGACCGTGCGGTCGTCGTAGGCGAGCGTCAGGTCGCGGGCCGTGAGCCGGCTCATGCGGTGCCTCCGGAAGTGCGGACGGAGCGGCTGCGGACGATCAGATAGATCAGGTAGGGGGCGCCGACGGCCGCCGTGAGGACGCCGACGGGCAGTTCCGTGGGGGAGAACAGGCGGCGGGCCAGCAGATCGGCCACGACCACGATCACCGCGCCCATCAGCGCCGAGCAGAGCAGCGGGATCTGGGCGGTGCGGGTCAGGCGGCGGGCGATCTGGGGGGCCAGCAGCGCCACGAAGTCCACCGGGCCCGCCGCTCCGGTAGCCAGGGACGCCAGGATCACGCCCAGGGCGACGAGGCCGAGGCGTACGCGGTCCAGGCGCACCCCGAGTGCCGTCGCCGTGTCGTCGTCCATCGTGACCGTGCGCTGCGCGCGGGCCGCCCAGGCGACGAAGGGGACGAGGAGGAGCAGGATCCAGGCGAGCGGTCGTGCTTCGGGCCAGCCTCGGCCGTTGAGCGAGCCCGTCATCCAGATCTGGGCCTGCTGGGCCACCAGGTAGTCGCCCTTCGTCATGAAGAGCGTGGTGATGGAGCGGAGCGCGATCGCGAAGCCGATGCCGATCAGGACGAAGCGGGTGGCGTGCAGGCCGCCCCGCCAGGCGAAGACGTAGACCAGGGCTGCCGCGATGACTCCGCCCGCTACGGATACGTAGGGGAGGAGCGTGTACGACGTCAGGCCGAAGGTCATCGCGGCCACCGTCACCGCGCTCGCGCCCTGGCTGATGCCGATGATGTCGGGGCTGGCGAGGGGGTTGCGGGCGACGGTCTGGATCAGCGCGCCCGCCACGCCGAACGCCGCGCCGACCAGGAGGCCGACCACCATGCGGGGTTCGCGCAAGGTGCCGACCACGAGTTCGTCGGGGGACGGCTGTCCGGTGAGGACCTTGAAGACCTCGGCCGGGCTCGTGAACGTCTCGCCCACGCAGAGGTAGGCCAGGCAGCTCGCGGCGAGGAGGACGGTGAGGAGCGCTGCCACGGTCGCCGCCCTGCGGTGCAGGAGGAAGCGGGCGCGGCCCGCGCGGAGCACCGTGTAGCCGGCCGGGCGCACCCCCGGGAGCGTGCTCATGCGGGCACTGCCTTTCTGCGTACCAGGGTCACCAGGAACGGGACCCCGATCAGTGCCGTCATGACGCCCGCGGGCACCTCGCTCGGCGGGAAGATCACCCGGCCGACGGTGTCGGAGACCAGCAGCATCACCGGGCCGGTGAGCGCCGCCATCGGCAGCAGCCAGCGGTGGTCGGAGCCGACGAGTGCGCGGGCGATGTGCGGCACCGCCAGGCCGATGAACGCGATCGGGCCCGCGGCCGCCACGCCGACCCCGGTCAGGATCGTCGCGCCCAGGCCGCCGACGATGCGTACCGTCGCCACGCGCTGTCCGAGGCCCTTCGCCATGTCCTCGCCGAGCGCCAGCGCGTCCAGGCCGCGGGCCACCGAGAGGACGAGGACCGTGCCCAGGAGGAGGAAGGGCCAGACCTGGTTGACGAGTTCCGTGTCCCGGCCGGAGAGCGAGCCCACCTGCCAGAAGCGGAACTCGTCGAGCGCCGAGGCCTTGGTGGTGAGGATCGCGGTGGTGACCGAGACGAGGAGCGCGTTGATCGCGGCGCCACCGAGGGCCAGTTTCACGGGGGTCGCGCCGCCCCGGCCGCTCGACGCGATCGCGTAGACGGCGACGGAGGCGATGGCCGCCCCGGCGAACGCCAGCCACACGTAACCGGTGAGCGTGTGGATGCCCAGATAGGCGATGGCCAGGACCACGCCGACCGACGCGCCCTGGCTGATGCCGAGGATGCCGGGGTCCGCGATGGGGTTGCGGGTGATGCCCTGGAGTACCGTGCCGGCGAGCGCGAGGGCTGCGCCGACCATCAGGCCGACGACCGTGCGCGGCAGGCGCAGGCCCCTGATCACCTCGGCCGCGTCGCTGTGCCCGCCGTGCAGCAGGGCGTCGAACACGGCGGACGGCGCGATCGCGCGGGCCCCGACCGCGAGGCTGAACAGCACCGCGAGGGCCAGCGCCACGGCCGCGGCCACGAGCGCGAGAACCCTGACGTCACGACGTCTGACGACCGGCATGGGGCTCCCGATGGACTGGCGGGCCGGCGGCGCGGCCGACTGGGCTTGGTAAGGCTTAGCTAAGTATGGGCTGTGAGGAGGTCATCGTATGCCGGGCACAATGACCCCATGGCTGCCCACATAGATCCCGCCCCCACCGGCCCCACCGTCGGCTTCGACCTCGACATGACGCTGATCGACTCGCGTCCCGGAATCCGGGCGACCTGGGTGGCCCTGTCCGAGCGGACCGGTACGTACGTCGACGCCGACCTGACCGTCACCCGGCTCGGGCCGCCGCTGGTCGACGAACTCGCCGAGTGGTTCCCGGCGGAGCAGATCCCGGCGATGGCCGACCTCTACCGTGAGATGTATCCCACATACGCCATCGAGCCGACGCTGCCGCTGCCGGGCGTCCATGAGGCGATGGACGCCGTGCACGCCGCGGGCGGCCGCACGATGGTCGTCACCGCCAAGTACGAGCCGAACGCCAAGCTGCACCTCGCGCACCTGGGCATCGACGCGGACATCGTCGCCGGCAACCTCTGGGCCGAGGGCAAGGCGGAGGCGCTGCGCGAGCACGGCGCGACCGTCTACGTCGGCGACCACGTCGGCGACGTGCGCGGGGCGCGCGCGGCCGACGCGTTCTCGGTGGCCGTCACGACCGGACCCTGCGACGCCGACGAACTGCGGACGGCGGGCGCCGACGTGGTGCTCCCGGATCTGACCGGATTCCCGGCCTGGCTGGAAAGCTACGTGGCGCGCGCCGCCCTGCGCTGAGCCGAGATGCCGCGGATCACGCCGGCCGCGGCCAGCAGAAAACCGACGCCCATGAGCATGCAGACGGCATAAGCGATCGGCGGGAACGGGTCGGTGTCGAGAAACAGCGGGGCCACCGTGACGAGGGTGGCGATCGCTCCCACGAGGAAAACGATGCCGCCCGCTTTCACGAGGCCGTCACCGGGCCCCGCCTCGGTCGCCCTGGAATTGACTTGGGTTTTGTCGCGCACCCAGCAAGGGTAGTTCCCAGGCCGTAGGGACAAGCAAGCGAACCATTCGGCGACGTCTTGTCACCGGCCCAGGGACCCATAGTCTTGGTGGCGGCGGGTCGTACCACGACCCGCTGTCCTGCTATCCAGGGCCCTATCCAGAGCGTTTTCTTTCTAGTACGAGGACGAGGACTTCACGTGCCTACCGGCAAGGTCAAGTGGTTCAACAGCGAGAAGGGCTTCGGCTTCCTCTCCCGCGACGACGGCGGTGACGTCTTCGTGCACTCCTCTGTACTTCCCGATGGTGTCGACGCCCTCAAGCCCGGCCAGCGCGTCGAGTTCGGAGTGGTCGCCGGCCAGCGCGGCGACCAGGCGCTCTCCGTCACGATCCTCGACCCGACCCCCTCCGTCGCCGCGGCGCAGCGCCGTAAGCCGGACGAACTCGCTTCCATTGTCCAGGACTTGACGACTCTGCTCGAAAACATCACGCCAAGCCTGGAGCGCGGCCGTTATCCCGACAAGGCCGCGGGCGCGAAGATCGCCGGTCTGTTGCGCGCCGTGGCCGACCAGTTGGACGTCTGAGCCCACACGGTTCTACGGGAACGCGAGCGCGTCCGGAGCCAGCGCCGGGACCAGGCCCTCGGCCGCGGCCCGCGTCAACAGGCCCCGGATCGCCGCGTATCCGTCCTCGCCGAGGTCGGCCGTGAACTCGTTGACGTACAGGCCGATGTGCTGGTCGGCCACGGCCGGGTCCATCTCCTGCGCGTGCTCCATGACGTACGGCCGCGACACCTCGGAGTCGTCCCAGGCCATCCGGACGGACGTGCGGACCGCGTCCGCGTAGGAGCGCAGCGTCTCGGCGCCCAGGTCGCGGCGCGCGATGATCGCGCCGAGCGGGATCGGCAGGCCCGTCGTGGCCTCCCAGTGCTCGCCCATGTCGGCGAGCTTGTGCAGGCCGTAGTTCTGGTACGTGAAGCGGGCCTCGTGGATGACGAGCCCCGCGTCGATCTTCCCGTCGCGCACCGCGGGCATGATCTCGTGGAACGGCATGACGACGATCTCGCCGACCTTGCCACCGGGGACGGTGTCCGCCGCCCACAGCCTGAAGAGCAGATACGCCGTCGAGGTCTCGCTCGGCACCGCGACCCGCTTGTCCGAGAGGTCCACGCCCGCCTCACGCGTGAGGACCAGCGGACCGCAGCCGCGGCCGAGTGCGCCGCCGCACGGCAGTAGCGCGTAGTCGTCGAGGACGTACGGCAGGACCGCGTAACTGACCTTGAGGACGTCGAACGTGTCCTCGCGGCGCTCCGCGACACCGTTGGTGATGTCGATGTCGGCGAACGTCACGTCCAGCGCCGGGGCGCCGGGGACGCGGCCGTGGGCCCAGGCGTCGAAGACGAAGGTGTCGTTCGGGCAGGGCGAGAAGGCGATGCGGACGGCGTCCGTCGTGCCCGTGCCCGTCGTGCTCGCTGTGTTCGTCGTGTCTGTCATGTGTTGTTCCAACTCTCCAGTACGGGCGCCGACTTCCCGAACGCGTCGGTGAGCGCGGCGAGCGCGTCACCGATGCGCCAGGCGGCGCGGTCGCGGGGCCCGACGGCGTTGGAGACGGCGCGTATCTCGGCCACGGCCACGTCGTGCGCGGCGGCGGCCTCGGCGACGCCGAAGCCTTCCATCGCCTCGGCGACGGCGCCCGGGTGGCGCTGGGCGAGCAACGCGGCGCGATCGGCGGTGCCGGTCACCGTGGAGACGGTGAGTACGGTGCCGACGGACCCGGGGGCGGCGCCGGTCGCCGCGGCGAGGTCTCGTACGAGGGATGCCGGCGGACGGTGGGTGACGGTGCCGAACCCGAGTTCGGTGACCGGCAGGAAACCCTCGGGAGTCTCGGCGCCGAGGTCGGCGGCGGTGATCGCGTCGGCGATCAGGACCGTGCCGGGCGGGGTGGTGAAGCCGCCGCCGATACCGGCCGAGACGACCAGCGTGTACGGGCGGCCGGACAGCGCGGCCTTCGTGAGCGCGGTGGCGGTGCCGGCCGCGGCGGCCGCGGGGCCCACGCCGACGGCGACCACATCGATCGCCGGATGCCGCTCACGCACTCCGCGCGCCACCGCGTCCCGTTCGGCCGGGACGGCGGTGGCGATCAGTACGCGAACGTGCGCGGTGCCGGTATCCGTCAGGAGTCCTTCTTGAGCTTGAACGACCACAGGCCGTACGCCTTGGAGTCGCTGCCCTGAAGGATCGTCACCGTGGTGGAGCCGCCGGTGGCGCCGTACTGCTGGTTGAAGAAGACGCTGCCCGGGACCGTGCGATACGTCTTCTTGCTGGAGTCCGTGAGCGGCTGACCGTTCATCAGGATCGTCCAGCCCTTGTCCGCGATCTCCGGGTCGACGCCGAAGCGGACCGTCTCATCGGGATCGACCTTGATGGTCTTGGCGTCCTTGTCCTTCAGACACCCTTCCAGCGACGACGGCTTGAGCGCGTTGCCGTCGTCGTAGCAGGAGGCCTCGGAGTTCACCGTGCTGCGGCCCACCGTGACGGTGGCCAGCGGCGACGGCTTGTCGCAGGCGGAGAGGACGAGCAGTCCGGCGCCGACGGCACCGACGGCGGCCACGGTGCGCCTGTGGCGCACTACGAAACGCTGGGAGGTCATGGCGGAAGGCTATCTGGCGTCGCACTCTCGTCTCTGGGTGGGTCGTCCGTCGGCGTGGCCGGTCCGCGCGGGCGCGCCGCGAGGGTGAGGGGACGTGGGCATCCGCGGGCCCGGTGGGGACTTCTCGCGCAGTTCCCCGCGCCCCTGAAATGCGCACTGCGTGCGCCATTCCATCGGCGCGCATCACGCGCCCATGGGGCAGCGGCGAAGCCGCAAGCCTCCGGGGGCGCGGGGAACGGCGCGATCAGCCCCCACCGGGCGCGCGGTCGAGATGCGTCCCGGGGGCGCGGGGAACGGCGTGATCAGCCCCCACCGGGCGGCAGGCGGAGAGCAACCCGGGGGCGCGGGGAACGGCGCGACCAGCCCCCACCGGGCGCGCGGTCGAGATGCGTCCCGGGGGCGCGGGGAACTGCGCGATCAGCCCCCACCGGGCGGCAGGCGGAGAACAACCCAGGGGCGCGGGGAACTGCGCGACCAGCCACGGCGGCGCCGCACCCGGCAACGAACAGGGGCCGGCAGACGCTAGGCCACACGCGTCCGCACCGGCCCACCTCGACGCGCGGCCGACAAAAGACCCCGCGCCGTCGACAACCACCCCGCCGCCACAATGCCCGCCCCCACAGAAAGCCCCAGCACCCCGTTCAACGGCAGCGCGATCCCGATCGCCCCGCCCAGAACCCACGCCACCTGCAACAACGTCTCCGAACGGGCGAACGCGGACGTACGCACCGCCTCCGGGACATCCCGCTGGATCGTCGCGTCCAGCGAAAGCTTCGCCAAAGCCTGGGCGAAACCGGCGACCGCCGCCAGACACGCCGTCATGAACGCCCCGAAAAATATCGCGGAGACGATCGCCGCGCCGAGCACCACCGCCACCACCGTCACGATGATGACCTCGGGCGCCCGCGACTTCAGCCACGCCCCGACGGCCGTACCCAGCGCGTTCCCGGCCCCGGCCGACACGCCCACCAGGGCGAGCGAGACGGCCGCGCTCTCCCCGGTCAGCGGATGCTCGCGCAGCAGGAACGCCAGGAAGAAGATCAGGAACCCGGACAGACAGCGCAGGGCGGCGTTCGCGGCGAGGGCGTGGGTCACGGCTGTGCCCACGGTCCGCAGGCCCGGCTTGCGCTGCTTGCGCCGGGCTCCGTGCAGATGTTCCTCGTCGGCGGCGAGCAGCGCCCTGCTCTCGCCCTTGGCCGAGTCCACCTTGTGCGGCAGCGAGAACGACAGGACCATCCCCGCCAGGAAGATCACGAAGGCGCCGTAGAGGGGCCAGCGCGGCCCGAGCGCTTGCAGGCCCGCCCCGACAGGCGCCGCGGCCCCGGTGGCGAGCAGCCCGCCGAGAGTGACCCGCGAGTTGGCCTTGACCAGGGAGAACCGGGGCGGGAGCAGCCGCGGCACGACCGCCGAACGGACGACCCCGTACGCCTTGGAGGCGACGAGGACGCCCAGCGCAGCCGGATACAGCTCGATGCCGCCGGTCACCACCGCGCCCGACAGAACGAGCGCGAGCAGCGCCCGCGCCAGCATCGAGGCGGCCATCGCGGCCCGCCGCCCGTGCGGCAGCCGGTCCAGAAGCGGACCGATGACGGGGGCGAGAAGAGTGAAGGGCGCCATGGTGATGGCCAGATAGAGAGCGACCCGGCCGCGCGCCTCGTCCGTGGGTACGGAGAAGAAGACCGTGGAGGCGAGGGCGACGGTGATCATGACGTCGCCCGCGCCGTTCACCGCATGAAGTTCGATGAGTTTTCCGAGGCCCGACTCGCCCGCGCCGTGCGCATGGGTGACTTTTCGGATACCGCGCGCCGTGCCCGTGAACGGCAGACGCAGGGCACGCCCCACCTTGCGGACGGCCCCGCGCACCGGGCCCGAACCGCTGTGTACGTACGCCGACTCTCCCGCCGAACGTGACGAACCGGACGACGACCTTGCGGTAGCCACCCAGTCATAGTGCCCCGTGAACGGGCGTACTAGTGCCGATATGGGGGTGCGGGTCGGCTTTCACGTGAGGCGCGGCTCGTACGTCGGTGTGGGCGCAGGGCGCAGGAGGAGGTAGCGTGCGTAGCGCGCCCGCGGCGGTTGTTATCGGCCGCGCGCCTCTCGGCCATCCCGCAGAATGGATGACGTAGGTGCGCCCGGAACGTCGGGCACGGACGTCGACGCGGCCCTCCGGTCCGCTCCGTCCGCGCTCCCGCACACAGGATGGCGCACTCGAGAGACGGCGTAGGAGAGAAGCGATACCTGTGAGCGCAGCGACAACGCGAAGCCGCACCCCTGACCGTCTGTGCGCCGAGGCGGTAGACCTCGCCCGTACGGCGGCCGAGGAGGCTGCCGCGCCCGGTGTGGTCGGCGAGCATGTCGAAATGGTCGTCGAGGGCGACCGCGTCGTCACGCACCTTTTCGAGTGCAAGGAATTCGGCTACCGCGGCTGGCGCTGGGCCGTGACCGTGGCCCGGGCCTCCCGCGCCAAGTACGTCACGCTCGACGAGACGGTCCTGCTGCCGGGCTCCGACGCCCTGCTGGCCCCCGAATGGGTGCCGTGGAGCGAGCGGTTGCGCCCCGGCGACCTGGGACCCGGCGACCTCCTGCCCACCGAGGCCGACGACCTGCGTCTTGAGCCCGGCTACACCGGGGAGGACACGCCGCCGCCGAACTCGCCGCTGTCCGAGGAGATGGCGGAGCTCATCGAGGCGGAGGACGCCGAGATCACGGCGGGGCCCGTGGCCGAGTTGCCCGTCGCCCCGGCCCGCGGCTCGATCGCGGCGGTCGCCGAGGAACTGGGCATGCGCCGTGCGCGGGTGCTCTCGCGGTACGGGCTGCATGTCGCGGCCGACCGTTGGGAGGAGTCCTACGGCGCGAAGACCCCGATGGCGCAGGCGGCCCCCGCGACCTGTGTCTCCTGCGGCTTCCTCCAGGCCGTCGGCGGCTCCCTCGGCCAGGCCTTCGGCGTCTGCGCCAATGAGTTCTCGCCCGCGGACGGGCGTGTGGTGTCCCTGGCGTACGGGTGTGGCGGGCACTCCGAGGCGGCGGTCATGCCGACCCCACCGCGGCCCGCTCCGCCGGTGGTGGACGAGACGCTGGTGGACGCGATGCCGCTCCGCGTGGAGCCGGATGCAGGGTCCGTCGGGGCTGCGCCGGCCGACGGCGCGGACGATCTGGGGCACTCGTAGTCTGCCCGCTGCCGCCCGGTGGGGACTTCTCGCGCAGTTCCCCGCGCCTCTGAGATGCGCACTACGTGCGCCATCTCAGAGGCGCCCCCTGGGGCAGCGGCGAAGCCGCAGGCCCCCAGGGGCGCGGGGAACTGCGCGCTCAGCCCCCACCGGCCCGCAGGCGGAGAACAACCCAGGGGCGCGGGGAACTGCGCGCCCAGCCCGCACCCGGCGACGAACCCGGCGCTGGCCCCGCCCGGCGAAGAACCCGGTACCGCCGAGCGCCGCGATACCGTGCGGGCCGACCCATGACAGCCCCCCAGAGGAGACCCCCGTGAGCGTCAGCAAGATCGTGCGGCCGGCGCCCGAGGGCATGGACCCGTTCGGCACCGCGAGGCTGCGACGCGGCGTGCTGGACGCGTGGGCCGGGAGCGCGGCCCGGTTCCGGGAGGACGCCAACGCCGAAGAGGACCTCGCGCTCGGCGGCTACCGTGACCGGCTCGTCGTCGAGCTGGCCCAGAACGCCGCGGACGCCGCGGCCCGCACGGGAACCGAGGGCCGGCTCGCACTCACCCTGCGGGACGGGGTCCTCGCGGCCGCGAACACCGGGGCCCCGCTGGACGCCACGGGCGTCGAGTCGCTGTCCACGCTGCGGGCGTCCGCCAAGCGGGAGGACACCGAGGCGGCCGTGGGCCGTTTCGGTGTCGGGTTCGCCGCCGTGCTCGCCGTCAGCGACGAGCCCGCCGTCGTCGGGCGTACCGGAGGCGTGCGGTGGTCCCTCGGCGAGGCGCGCCTGGCCGCCGCCGAGGTCGCCCGGCACAGCCCCGCACTCGGCGACGAACTGCGCCGCAGGGACGGACACGTACCGCTGCTTCGGCTGCCGTTCGCGGCCGAGGGGCAGGCCCCCGACACGTACGACACCGTCGTCATCCTGCCGCTGCGGGACCAGGCCGCCGAGGCGCTCGCCGCCCGGCTCCTGGCGGACATCGACGACACGCTGCTGCTCGCCCTGCCGGGCCTCGCGGAGGTCACGGTCACCACCGACGCCGGGACGCGCGTGCTGCGCCGGGGCGCCGAGGACGCGTACACGGTGATCTCGGACGACGCCCGGGTCCCCGCCGAGCTGCGCTGGCGCACCGTCACTCGCACCGGCGCCCTCGCCCCCGAGCTGCTCGCCGACCGGCCCGTCGAGGAGCGCCTGCGCCCCCACTGGTCGGTCACCTGGGCCGTGCCGGTCGACGGCGACGGGGCTCCGCAGCGGCCGGGCAGCGCGCCCGTGCTGTACGCGCCCACCCCGAGCGACGAGGCACTCGGGGTGCCCGCGCTGCTCATCGGCTCGTTCCCGCTCGACACCGCGCGGCGGCATGTCGCGCCGGGCCCGCTCACCGACCATCTCGTGCGGCGTGCCGCCGACGCGTACGCCGAACTGCTCGGCGACTGGCGGCCCGTGGGCACCGGCATCCTCGACCTCGTACCCGGGCCGCTCGGCAAGAGTGAGCTGGACGGGGCGCTGCGGGCCGCGATCCTGGAGCGGCTGCCCCGCACCGCCTTCCTGCCGCCCGCGCTGGCACCCGTCTCCGATGACGATGACGATGACGACGAGCGGCCCGTCTCGCTCAAGCCGCGCGAGGCCGAGGTCGTCGAGGGCGTCGGGGCCGACACCGTGCGCGTCCTCGCCGAGGTGCTGACCGGTCTGCTGCCCGCCGGGCTCGAACGGCGCGCGGAGCTGCGCACGGTGGGCGTCGCGCGTGTCCCGCTGACCGAGGCGATCGACCGGCTCGCCGGCCTGGAGCGGGACCCCGGCTGGTGGCGGCGGCTCTACGACTCCCTCGCCGGGGTCGACCCCGACCGGCTCAGCGGGCTGCCCGTGCCGCTCGCCGGGGGCCGGACCGTCATCGGACCGCGCCAGGTGCTGCTGCCGACGGCCGGCGCGTCGGCGCTGCCCGGCGACGCCCTCGCCCGGCTCGGCCTCAAGGTCGCCCACCCCGACGCCGCCCACCCGCTCCTGGAGAAGCTGGGCGCGCAGCCCGCGACGCCCCACGCGGTCCTGACGACTCCGCAGCTGCGGGCCGCCGTCGCCGCGTCCCTGGACGACGAGCCCGCCTGGGACGACGAAGGCACGCTGAGCGTCGACGAGTTGGCGGATGTCGTCCTCACTCTGGCGCGCGACGCCCACCTCGACACCGGCGACGAACCGTGGCTCGGCGCCCTCGCCCTGCCCGACGAGAACGGTGAACTCGCCCCCGCGTCCGAACTGTTGCTCCCCGACAGTCCTCTCGCTTCCGTCCTGCGTGAGGGCGAGCTGCCGTACGTCGACGAGGAGTTGGCCGAGCGGTGGGGTGAACAGCCCCTCGCGGCCTGCGGGGTGCTCGCCACCTTCGCCCTGGTGCGCGCCACCGATGTCGTCCTGGACCCCGACGAACTCGAGCCGCGTGACGGCGACTTCCCCGAGCCCGATGACCCGGGTCTGCTCGACGCCGTCGACGTCTGGTGCGAGGACGTCCTCGACCGACTCCCCGACACCCCGGTGCCGCCGGTCGCCACCGAGCTGATCGCCGTACGCGATCTCGACCTGGTCGACGAGGACCGCTGGCCGCAGGCGCTCGCCCTGCTGTCGCAGCCGCCGCTGCGCGACGCCCTCACCCAGCCCGTACGCGTCCTGCTGCCCGACGGCACCCATGAGCTGGTCCGCCCGTACACGGCGTGGTGGCTGCGCGGCAATCCGGTCCTGGACGGCCGCCGCCCCGCCGGACTGCGCGCCGAGGGCGGTGACCCGCTCCTCGTCGGCCTGTACGAGGCCGCCGACGCCAGCGGTTTCGACGACGAGCAGGTGCTGCGCACCCTGGGCGTGCGCACCTCCGTCGCCGCGCTGCTCGACGAACCCGGGGGCGCCGCCGAACTCCTGGACCGGCTCGCCGACCCGGACCGGACGGTGGGCGCGGCCCACCTGCACGCCGTCTACGGCCGGCTGGCCGCGCTCGATCCCGAACAGGTCACCCTGCCCGACGAGTTGCGTGCCGTGCGCGACGGAGAGGTGGTCGTGGTCGACGCCGCGGACGCCCTCGTCGCCGACGCCCCCGACCTGATCCCGCTCGCGGGTGGCCGCGCGCTGCTGCCCGTCGCGCCGGCCGGCGCCGCGCACCTCGCGGAGCTCTTCCAAGTGCGCCGCCTGAGCACGGACATCGACGCGGAGGTGAGCGGGGAGGGCGCCGAGCACCCCGTGCCCGACTCCGTCCGTGCCCTCCTCGGGCCCGCGACTCCTGCCTCGTACGTCGAACACGAGGAGCTGTTCGTCGCCGGTACCGAGGTCGACTGGCGCCGCACCCCCGAGGGCACCGTGCACGCGGCGACCCTGGAGGGCGTCGCCGCCGGGCTCGCGTGGGCGGCGGGGCAGTGGCCGCGTCGGTTCGAGGTGGCGGCGCTGCTCGAAGATCCGTCCCGTACGCAGGAGTTGGAGCGGGACCGCTGGTTCGACTAACCGCCCCCGCGGTGAGATGTAGATCACGTGAAGATTATGTGACTGCCGTGCAACCAGTTGCCTGCATCGCTGGTCTATTTCACGAGTCAACAGACTCCTAGACCACTTGGGACCCGCGTGACGGCATCTGCACCGCGGATCCCCTTCTCCACCATGGGGAACACATGCGCATTCGTGCCACCGCGGCCGCCGTGACGATCTCCGGCGCCCTGGCCCTCACCGCCCTCGCCGTCCCGGCCGCGCAGGCGGACGGCCAGGGCAACAAGGCCCTGACCGCCGCCGCCAAGCAGCTGGCCGCCGGTTACCAGGACGGTCACGCCGCTTCGCGCGCCTCCGCGTTCGCCGCGAGCACCGGCTACGACGAGCAGTGGGGCGACACCGTCCTCTCCAACACCACCGTCAACGGCGGCAAGGGCATCGTCCTCGGCACCTCCGCCAAGGCCAACTTCAAGGTGACCTTCACCGCCACCGACCCGGCCGGCATCGACAACACCTCGGGGTACGCGATCGTGTACCACGGCACCGACCTGGACTCCTCCAACACCGGGGCCCTGCCGAACGAGGCCGACGGTGCCACCACCTGCAAGACGGTCAACGCCACCACGTCGACCTGCACGCTCTCCTTCACCGTCGACCCGCGCTCCCTGTGGAACACGGACGCCGGCGGTGGCTGGAAGGTCTACGCGGCCGCGCAGGCCAAGGACGGCGACTACTCGATCCACGAGAAGGCCAGGTCGTTCGCCGCCAAGCGTTACTCGAAGCTCACCACCAACGCCGCCCCCGAGCCGGTCGCGAAGGGCAAGACCATCACGGTCACCGGCCTGCTGTCCCGCGCCAACTGGGACACCGCCAAGTACATGGGCTACACCAAGCAGACGGTGACGCTCCAGTACCGTAAGAAGACGTCCAGCACGTACTCGAACGTCAAGACGGTCACGTCCTCTTCGACGGGCGCGCTGAAGACCACGGTCAAGGCGTCCGCCGACGGCTACTTCCGCTACAAGTTCGCCGGTACCTCCACCACCCCGGCGGCGACCTCCGTGAGCGACTACGTCGACGTCCGCTAGTCGGGAAAGCGGCGGCCGATCCACCTCCACAGGAGTTCCAGGACGGCCGCCGCCACCACCGCCACACCCACCGCCGTCCACGGCATCGTGGTGCCCACCAGCTTCAGCGCGAAGAAGTCCTGCAGCCACGGCACGGCCAGGACGAGCAGGAACGCGAGCGCCATCGCCGCCACCAGACAGACCCGCCACCACGTGTACGGGCGGGCGACGATGGCGAGCACCCACATCGAGATCAGGAACAGCGTCAGCGTCGCCGAACTGGTCTCCGCGCCCAGCGCGCCCGAGCCCGTGTAGAAGTGCCGGGCGATCATGTACATCAAGAAGGTGGCGAGCCCGGCCACGACCCCGCCCGGAATCGCGTACCGCATCACGCGCTTCACGAAGTGTGGTTTCGCGCGCTCCTTGTTGGGCGCGAGCGCCAGGAAGAACGCCGGGACGCCGATCGTCAGGGTCGACAGCAGAGTCAAGTGCCGTGGCAGGAACGGGTATTCGACCTGGCAGCAGACCACGAGCAGCGCCAGGATCACCGAGTAGACGGTCTTGACCAGGAACAGCGTAGCCACGCGCGTGATGTTGCCGATGACGCGCCGGCCCTCGGCGACGACCGAGGGCAGCGTCGCGAACGAGTTGTTCAGCAGCACGATCTGGGCGACCGCGCGCGTGGCCTCCGAGCCCGAGCCCATCGAGACACCGATGTCGGCGTCTTTCAGGGCGAGCACGTCGTTCACGCCGTCGCCGGTCATCGCCACGGTGTGCCCGTGGGACTGGAGGGCCGCGACCATGTCCCGCTTCTGCTGCGGGGTGACCCGGCCGAACACCGTGCCCTCGTCGAGCGCGTCCGCCATCGCCGCCTGCTCCTTGGGCAGGGCACGGGCGTCGACGGTGTGCTCCGCGCCGGCCAGGCCGAGCTTCCCGGCCACCGCCCCGACGGAGACGGCGTTGTCACCGGAGATGACCTTGGCCTTGACGTCCTGCTCGGCGAAGTAGCGCAGCGTGTCAGCGGCGTCGGGGCGCAGGCGCTGCTCCAGGACGACGAGCGCGGCCGGCTCGGCGCCCTCCTGCACCCTCGGGTCCTCCAGGTCCTTGGCCACGCGGGCGAGCAGGAGTACGCGCAGGCCCTGCTCGTTGAGCTCCTCGATGTCGGTGAGGGCCGGGTCGCCGTCGGGCAGCAGCACGTCGGGCGCCCCGAGCAGCCACGCGCTGGTGGTCCCGTCGCCCTCGCTGAAGGCTGCGCCGCTGTACTTGCGGGCCGAGGAGAACGGCAGCGCCTGGCCGCAGCGCCAGCCCGAGCTGTCGGGGTAGGCGTCGATGATGGCCTGGAGCGAGGCGTTGGGCCGCGGGTCGGAGGCGCCGAGCGCGCCGAGCACGGTGCGTACGTACTCCTCGTCGGCGCCGCCGAGGGTGCGCAGCTCGGCGACGTCCATACCGCCCTCGGTGAGCGTGCCCGTCTTGTCGAGGCAGACCGTGTCGACGCGGGCCAGGCCCTCGATGGCGGGCAGCTCCTGCACCAGGCACTGCTTGCGGCCGAGGCGGATGACGCCGATCGCGAAGGCGACGGAGGTGAGCAGGACGAGGCCTTCGGGGACCATCGGGACGATGCCGCCGACGGTGCGGGCGACGGAGTCCTTGAAGTCATGTTCCTTGACGACGAGTTGGCTGATGACCAGGCCGATCGCGGTCGGGATCATCATCCACTGCACGTACTTGAGGATGGTGGAGATGCCGGAGCGCAGCTCGGACTGGACGAGCGTGAACCGGCTGGCCTCTTCGGCGAGTTGGGCCGCGTACGCCTCGCGCCCCACCTTCGTCGCGGTGAACGCGCCGCCGCCCGCGACGACGAACGACCCCGACATGACCGGGTCGCCGGACCGCTTCACGACGGGGTCGGCCTCACCGGTGAGCAGCGACTCGTCGATCTCCAGGCCGTCGGCCTCGGCGCAGTCGCCGTCCACGACGATCTTGTCGCCGGGTCCGATCTCGATCAGGTCGCCGAGCACGATCTCGGAGGTGGAGATCTCGGTGGCGGTCCCGTCGCGCCGGACCGTCGGTCTGGCCTCGCCGATCACGGCAAGCGAGTCCAGGGTCTGTTTCGCGCGCCACTCCTGGATGATGCCGATGCCGGTGTTGGCGATGATCACGAAGCCGAAGAGGCTGTCCTGGATCGGTGCCACGAAGAGCATGATCAGCCAGAGCACGCCGATGATCGCGTTGAACCGGGTGAAGACGTTCGCCCGGATGATCTCGGTGAGCGAGCGTGAACTGCGTACGGGTACGTCGTTGACCTCGCCGCGGTCGACGCGCTCCGCGACCTCGGCGCCGGTGAGCCCCGTCGCCCGCCCCGGGACGGGCACCGGGTGCACCGGATCCAGTTCGGCGCCCGCGTCGATGTGCGTCATGGCATCGACAGTACGGGCGATTTGGGGGGTACGCGCCCCTTAGGGGGTCTTTGCCGCCGCCCGCTTGATCGCCGCGTCGCGGCCTCGGACGTACCAGATGCCGATGAGTCCGAGCCCGGCCCCGGCCAGGCACGTCCATACCCACCAGGTCTGTCCGCGGTCGTCGAACCAGCCGTAGAACGGCAGCTGCACGAGGAAGAGGACGAACCACAGAATCGTGCCGCCGGTGACGGTGGCGACCACAGGACCCTCGAGAGGTTCCGGTGCCTCGCGTTTCGGGGATCCCGTAGAAGACTCAGCCATGTGCACAGCTTACGAGGGATCGGATTCGGTCGGTGCCGCAACCCTGCGTCACCCGTGTGCCGCAAGGGTCTACGCGCGGAGATAGCGAATTCTGGCTCATATGTTCATACTGAAACGGCCTGAGTCTGGCCACTTCTGTTCGTACGAAATGCCAACGGAAACATCGGGGTAACCGATTGGTGATCACGCGAGGACCAGACTCGATCACGTTCCCGCCCGCGGAAGCACCGCTCTCCTGAATACCGCTGAGGTCATCCATGTCCACTTCGGCCACCGCTCCGGTCGACGCCAACGAACAGCCGCCGTCGGCACCGAAGAACGGCCTCGACCGGTACTTCAAGATCTCCGAGCGTGGCTCGACGGTCGGCCGTGAGCTCCGTGGCGGCTTCGCCACGTTCTTCGCCATGGCCTACATCATCGTGCTGAACCCGATCATCCTGGGCAGCGCGAAGGACATGTACGGGCACCAGCTCGACAACGGCCAGCTGGTCACCGCCACCGCGCTGACCGCCGCGTTCACCACACTGCTCATGGGCGTCATCGGCAATGTGCCGATCGCGCTCGCCGCCGGCCTCGGCGTGAACACCGTCGTCGCCCTGCAGCTCGCGCCGCGCATGTCGTGGCCGGACGCGATGGGCATGGTCGTCCTCGCGGGCTTCGTGGTGATGCTGCTCGTCGCCACCGGGCTGCGCGAGCGCGTCATGAACGCCGTACCGCTCGGCCTGCGCAAGGGCATCGCGATCGGTATCGGCCTCTTCATCATGCTGATCGGCCTCGTCGACTCCGGGTTCATCTCCCGCATGCCGGACGCCGCGCAGACCACCGTGCCGCTGCAGCTCGGCGCCGACGGTCACCTCAACGGCTGGCCCGTGCTGATCTTCGTCGTCGGTGTGCTGCTGACCCTGGCGCTCCTCGTCCGCAAGGTGCCGGGCGCGATCCTGATCTCCATCGTCGTGATGACCGTCGCCGCGGTGATCGTGGACGCCGTCGCCAAGGTGCCGTCCTGGGGTCTGACCACCCCGAAGTGGCCCGGCAACCCGGTCTCCACCCCGGACTTCGGGCTGGTCGGCGACGTCAGCCTGTTCGGCGGATTCAGCAAGGTCGGCGTGTTGACCGGCATCCTCTTCGTCTTCACCGTGCTGCTGTCGTGCTTCTTCGACGCCATGGGCACGATCATGGGCATCAGCGACGAGGCGCACCTGACCGACGAGCGCGGTCAGATGCCGGGCATGAACAAGGTCCTGTTCATCGACGGCATCGCCGTCGCCGCCGGCGGTGCCTCGTCGGCCTCCGCCACCACCTGCTTCGTGGAGTCCACGGCCGGTGTCGGCGAAGGTGCCCGTACCGGCTTCGCCAACGTCATCACCGGCGGCCTCTTCGCGGTCGCGCTCTTCCTCACGCCGATCGCCACGATGGTCCCGTCCCAGGCGGCCACTCCGGCGCTGCTCGCGGTCGGATTCCTGATCCTGTCCGGCGGCATCCGGGCCATCGACTGGGGCGACTACACGATCGCGATCCCGGCGTTCGTGACGATGCTGATGATGCCGTTCACGTACTCGATCACCAACGGCATCGGCATGGGCTTCATCACCTTCACCGTGCTGCGCATCGTGGCAGGCCGGGCCAAGGAAGTGCCGGTCGCCATGTACGCGGTCTCGGCGGTCTTCGTCTTCTACTACCTGATGCCGGCACTCGGCCTCACCTGACCGGGCCGTACGGGGCGGCTCAGGCCGCCCCGTAAAACCTCTCCGTCTCCTCGACCGCCGTTTTGAAGCGTTCGTCGAAGTCGTCTCGAACGAGCGTCCGGGCCACGTAGTCCTGGACGCTCATTCCCCTTTTCGCGGCATGCCCCTTGAGCCGGTCGAGCAGCTCACCGTCTATCCGCAGGCTGAGCACTGTCGATCCCATACGGAACAGGGTCCCGGGAGCGCGGCGCCCGGCGTGTCACTTTCTGGAGCCGACTCACTCGTATGGGTGATGTAAGGGTTCGGTGGCGCGAATCACGGGCAGGCCGGGCTTGTCCGGTAGTAGTTAGACACAGTAATGAGTTACGCTAACGAACATGCCGGACCTCTCCCATGGCGATGACGTAGCCGCCGTGAACTCTCTGCGCTCCGCCGTGATGCGCCTGTCGCGTCGGCTCAAGCACCAGCGGGTCGACGAATCGCTGAGCCCCACCGAAATGTCGGTGCTCGGCACCCTCGCGGGATGCGGCTCGGCGACCCCGGGCGCGCTGGCCCGCAAGGAGCATGTGCAGCCGCCGTCGATGACCCGCATCGTCGCTCTCCTGGAAGCCAAGGGACTGGTCAGGCTGGAGCCTCACCCCGAGGACCGCCGGCAGAAGGTCGTCACGTCGACCGAGCGGGCCGAGACCATGCTCGCCGAGTCCCGCCGCAAGCGGAACGCGTGGCTGGCCGACCTCGCCGTCGGACTCGACGAGGACGAGTGGGCCAAGCTGCGCGCCGCCGCCCCCGTACTGGAGAAGCTCGCACAACTTTGAAAGACACTTCCGAACACGACGACCGCCGAGGAGGCGAACCCACTTTGAGTACGGGATCCGGAGCAGACTCCGCCCCCGCACCAACCGCCCACGACACCACCGCCCGCCCCCGCAAGCCCTCGATGTTCGCCAGCCTGAAGGTGCGCAACTACCGCCTCTTCGCGACCGGGGCAGTCGTCTCCAACACCGGCACCTGGATGGCCCGCATCACCCAGGACTGGCTGGTCCTGTCCATCACGGGCTCGTCCACCGCCGTCGGCATCACGACGGCGATGCAGTTCCTGCCGATGCTCCTCTTCGGACTCTACGGCGGCGTGATCGCCGACCGGTTCGCCAAGCGGAGCCTGCTGTTCTGCACGCAGGGCGCGATGAGCCTGTCCGGCCTGTTCCTGGCCGTACTCACCCTCTCCGGCAACGTGCAGGTCTGGCACGTCTACGCCGCCGCGTTCTTCACCGGCCTGGTCACCGTCGTCGACAACCCGACGCGGCAGTCTTTCGTCTCCGAAATGGTCGGCCCTGACCAGGTCCGCAACGCGGTGTCCCTGAACTCCGCGAACTTCCAGTCCGCGCGGCTCATCGGCCCCGCCGTCGCCTCCGCGCTGACCGCGGCCGTAGGACCCGGCTGGGCGTTCCTCGCCAACGGCCTGTCCTTCCTGGCGCCGCTCACCGGCCTGATGCTGATGCGCACGCGCGAGCTGCACGAGATCAAGCGGGCCCCGCGCGGCAAGGGACAGCTGCGGGAGGGACTGCGCTACGTGTCGGTGCACCCCGAGCTGATCTGGCCGATCGTGCTCGTCGGGTTCGTCGGCACATTCGGCTTCAACTTCCCCATCTGGCTGAGCGCGTACGCCGACGACGTGTTCCACGGCGGGGTCGGCCAGTACGGCCTGTTCAACACGTTGATGGCGATCGGCTCGCTGGCCGGCGCACTGCTCGCGGCGCGCCGCCGCTCGACCCGCCTGCGGGTCCTGGTCGGCGCCGCGATCGGCTTCGGCGTCCTGGAGCTCGCGGCCGCGTGGGTGCCGGGTGTCTGGGCGTTCGCCCCGCTCATCGTGCTGCTCGGCATCCTCGGCCTGACGGTCAACGTGACGGCCAACTCCACCGTCCAGATGGGCACCGACCCGGAGATGCGCGGCCGCGTCATGTCCCTGTTCATGATGGTGTTCACCGGCGGTACGCCGCTGGGCGGCCCGCTCTTCGGCTGGATCGCCGACCAGTACGGAGTACGGGTCAGCTTTACGCTCGGCGGCGTGATCTGCGCCGTGGCGGCGGCCGGGGTCGGCCTGATGCTGGCCCGCGCGGCGAACCTGCGCCTCAAGGTCGACCTGCGGCGCGGTGAGCGGCATCTGCAGTTCGTGCCGCGCGAGCCGCAGGAGCTGGCTGCGGTGGCCTAGCGGCGGTGCGGGTGTGGGTGCCTTGGCCCTGGCGCCGTTGCGGGTGCGGGTGCGGGTGCGGGTCGTTCGTGATCCGGCCGGCCGGTGGGGACTTCTCGCGCAGTTCCCCGCGCCCCTGAAATGCGCACTGCGTGCGCCATTTCAGGGGCGCTCTGGGGCAGCGGCGAAGCCGCACGCCCCAGGGGCGCGGGGAACTGCGCGACCGGCCACACCCGTCCGCACCCGCGAGCGAGACTGGCTCCATGAGACTCTTCGCCGCCGTGCTGCCGCCCGCCGAGGCCATCGCCGAACTCGGGGCCCACGTGGACCGGTTGCCGCCCGGTGACGGGCTGCGCTGGACCGGACGGGACGGCTGGCACCTCACGCTCGCGTTCTACGGGGAGGTACCCGAGGAGACCGTCCTCGAGCTGGAGGAGCGGCTGGGGCGGGCCGCGGCGCGCACGGAGGCGTTCGGCCTGGCCCTGCGCGGGGGCGGGCACTTCGGCGACAGGGCGCTGTGGGCCGGAGTGCGCGGCGACGTCGCGGAGCTCAAGCGGCTGGCCGAGCGGGCGGAGGCGGCCGGCCGGAAAGCCGGGCTGCCGGGGGAGCATCGTCGTTACCGGCCACATCTGACGCTGGCGCGCAACAGCCGGACCGATCTCGACCTCGGGCCGTACGCAGCGGCGCTCGACATTTTCGAGGGCACGCCCTGGACCGTGGGCGAGCTGGCGCTCGTGCGCAGCAACCTGCCGGTGTCCGGGGTGCCGGGGGAGCGGCCGCGCTACGAGAAGGTCGCCGCCTGGGAACTTCCGGGCGCGCGTTAGGCTCGGTGCGTGGACCCGAAGACGCGGAACCGGATCATGGCCGGGGTGCTTGTGCTGATGTTCGTCGTGGTGGCGGTGGCGGCGGCCGTCGGATCGTAGACCCCGGCCGCCGCCCTGCCCGCACGGCTACCAGGCGAAGGCCTCCGGGGACGGGCCCGGGCCCGGGAAGATCTCGTCCAGCTCCGTCAGGACCTCCTCGCTCAGCTCCAGCTCGACCGCGCGCAGCGCCGAGTCCAGCTGCTCCTGGGTGCGCGGGCCGACGATCGGGCCGGTGACGCCCGGCCGGGTCAGCAGCCAGGCCAGGGCGGCTTCGCCGGGCTCGATGCCGTGCTTGTCCAGCAGGTCCTCGTACCGCTGGACCTGCTCCCGCACCTTGCTGTTCTCCAGCGAGCTCGCGCTGCGGCCGCCCTTGCGGCGCTTGCCCTCGCTCTCCTTCTTGAGCACCCCGCCGAGCAGTCCGCCCTGCAGCGGGGACCACGGGATGACGCCGACGCCGTACTCCTGGGCTGCCGGGATGACCTCCATCTCGGCGCGGCGCTCGGCCAGGTTGTAGAGGCACTGCTCGCTGACGAGGCCGACGCGGCCGCGCCGGGCGGCGGTCTCGTTGGCCTGGGCGATCTTGTAGCCGGGGAAGTTGGACGAACCCGCGTAGAGGATCTTGCCCTGCTGGATCAGGACGTCGACGGCCTGCCAGATCTCCTCGAACGGGGTGGCCCGGTCGATGTGGTGGAACTGGTAGATGTCGATGTAGTCCGTCTGGAGCCGCTTGAGGCTGGCCTCGACGGCACGCCGGATGTTCACGGCGGAGAGCCGGTCGTGATTGGGCCAGACGTTGCCGTTGTCGGCCGTCATGTTCCCGTACACCTTGGTGGCGAGGACGGTCTTGTCGCGCCGCTCACCGCCCTGCGCGAACCAGCTGCCGATGATCTCTTCGGTACGGCCCTTGTTCTCGCCCTGGCCGTACACGTTCGCGGTGTCGAAGTAGTTGATGCCACTGGCCAGCGCCGCGTCCATGATGGAGTGGCTGTCGGCCTCGTCGGTCTGCGGTCCGAAGTTCATGGTGCCGAGGACCAGTCGGCTGACCTTGAGTCCCGTGCGTCCGAGCTGCGTGTACTTCATGGTCCCCAGCCAAGGACGTGGAGTGCGCTCTAGGCAAGAGGATCAGGCCACTGGGTCGGGTGTCAGTCGCGCGGGAACTCGGTGGTGTCGAGGGTCAGGTCCATAACGGTGTAGCTCAGGTCGAGCCTGTCGCCGAAGTCGAGCCTCGACTCGGTGCGGTATTCGCCGCCCTTGGGGTCCGTGTAGACGTGGCATCGGCCCTGATACGGGTCGGCGATGAGGTAGATGGGGACCTCGGCCTCCGCGTATGCCGTCTTCTTCGGGCCGTAGTCGTTCATTCCGGTGCCGCGTGAGATGACCTCGGCCACGAACTCGACGTCCTCATGGAGCCAGCGCCCCTTGTCGTCCGGCTCGGCTCCGTCGCGGAACTTCGCGATGTCCGGGCAGAATCCGTTCTGGTAGCCGGGGAAGTCGATGCGTACGTCCGAGACCACCCGCGCGTCCCGCCCGAACCTGTCGTCCAAGGCGTACAGAATCCTCCGGGTGATCTGCCAGTGCACATCCCGCTGCGGCACCATATGGACGGCCCCCTCGACGATCTCCGCCTTGAACCCTTCGGGGACCATCCGGTCGAGTAGCGCGAACCATTCGTCCAGCTGCTCGGCGTTGTTGTCGGCCATGTTGATCCTGTCGGTCAATTCGACGGTCATCGTGGCGCTCCTCCCCGGCCACCTCCCGTATGCAGGCGGCCGCGCAGTACAACGATACGCACGGTGACCGGGACACGCAGGGCTCACGCCGCGCGCGCCGCGCCCCGGTACCGCCCCGGCGTCACCCCGAACTCCCTTCTGAAGGCATGCGAGAGGGCGTACGGGGAGCCGTAGCCGACCTCGCGGGCCACCGAGCCGAGCGGGGTGTCGGCGGTGCGCAGGAGTGTTGCCGCGCGGGTCATGCGCCACCACGTCAGGTACGTCATCGGGGGCCGGCCCACCAAAGCCGTGAAGCGGCGGTTGAGGGTCGCCCGGGAGACGCCTGTCCGCGCCGCCAGCCGGTCGGCGGTCCAGGCGTGGGCCGGGTCGCTGTGCAGCAGGCGCAGCGCCTCGGTCACCGTCGGGTCGGCGAGCGCGCGCGGCCAGCGGGCCGTGCCGCGGCGGTCGGGGGCCGTGGTCCAGGCGCGGATCATGTAGACGAGGAGCAGGTCGAGGAGGCTCGGCACGGCCGCGCAGGAGCCGGGCCCGGCGGTCGCCACTTCACGGCTCAACAGGTCGATGGCCGCGCGGAGTTCGGGACGCGTGGTGTCGTCGTACGGCAGGTGCACGACGTCCGGCAGCTCGGCGAGAAGGGGGTGGGTGTGGCTGCGGTCGAGGCGGTACTTGCCGCAGAGCAGCTCCGCGGCATCCGCGGCTGCCGGGTCGGCCCGGGGTGCCTCGGGGAGCGCGTCGAAGGAGACGGCGCGGGCGGCTGCGGCCGGGTCCACCGGGGCGTCGGCCAGCATGTGGCCCGCACCGTGCGGCAGCAGCACGGCGTCGCCGGGGCGCAGGGTGAGCGGCGGCCCGCCGTCGGGCAGCAGCCAGCAGCCGCCGGTGAGGGCCACGTGGAACCCCGCGCCCTCGTACGGCTCCAGGCGCACGCACCAACTCCCGCTCACCCGGATGCGGTTGGCGGACGGGCTGCCCGTCCGTACGGCGGCTATCGCGTCGCTGACCACGTCCATGGGGCCCAGAGTAGGCGGACCTGCGCGCGGCCGGTGAGCCGATTGCGTATCCGAGCGAGTCCCTGACGCATTGGATCGCTCGACCCGGGTTTCTACCGTGGTGGACATGGCCACAGAGACGGACGACAACGAACGCATCACGCTCGGCGACATCGAGATCATCAAGGTCGTGGAGGTGCGCGGCCCCTTCGGCGCCCCGGGCGACCTGTTCCCCGGCATCGAGGACACCTGGCACGCGAACGAGAAATGGCTCACCCCCGACTTCCAGGATGCGGACAGCGGAGCGGTTCTGGCCGCCGTGCAGGCGTGGGTGCTGCGCAGTGGGGGCCGGACCATCGTGGTCGACCCGGGTGTCGGCAACGGCCGCAAGCGGCCCGGCACCCCGCACTTCTCGGGGCTCGACACGGACTTCCCCGACCGGCTGGCGCGGGCGGGCGTGCGGCCCGAGGACGTGGACGTCGTCGTCAACACCCATATCCACGGTGATCACGTCGGCTGGAACACCCGGGCTGAGGGCGGCAGCTGGGTTCCCATGTTCCCCAATGCCACGTATCTCGTGCCCCGCCCCGATCACGACTACTTCGGTCCGGGCGGCGCCGCCCGCACCCCGCACGGCAACCACCGGTTCCTGTTCGCGGACAGCATCGCGCCGGTGATCGAGGCCGGGCAGGCCGTGCTCTGGGAGGACTCCCACCGCATCGACGCCCGGCTTGTCCTCGAACCCGCGCCCGGGCACACCCCCGGTTCGTCCGTCCTGCGCCTCGCTTCCGGCACCGACCGGGCCGTCTTCGTGGGCGACCTGCTGCACAGCCCGGCCCAGCTGCTCGCGCCCACGTGCAGCAGCGCGATGTGCGTGGACCCGACGGAGTCGTCGAAGAGCCGGGTCCGGGTCCTGCAACGCGCCGCCGATGAGGGCGAGTTGGTGATCCCTGCGCACTTCCCCGGGCCCGGCGCGGCGGAGATCCGGCGGGCGGGGAGCGGGTTCGAAGTCAGCCGGTGGCGGGTGTGAGCGGGGCGGCGAGCGGGGCGCGGTACGGGCCGCCGACCCCCCACGCCTGATGCAGCGCGTCCGCGAACGCGCCGGCCAGTTTGTGTTCGCCGGAGGCGTTCGGGTGCGTGCCGTCGTAGGTGTCCGTGTGGATGTCGTACGACTCCGGGACCGAGGCGAGCAGGAGCGGTGAGCGGGGTTCGTCGAGGTCCGCGATCGCCTTCGCCAGCAGGGAGTTGAAGCGGGCGACCTGCGCCGCGAAGGGGGCGTCGGACTCGGCCCGGATGTTCGGGATCACCGGGAGGACGACCATGCGCAGGGCCGGGTTCGCGGTGCGGGCTCCGGTGACGAAGCGGCGTAGGTTCTCCGCGGTCTGCTCGGCGTTCGTGTAGAAGCCGAGGTCGATCAGGCCGAGGGAGATCAACAGGACGTCGGCGCGGGTCTCGGCGACCGTGGCCGCGATCGCCGGGGCCATGTGCAGCCAGCCCTCGCCCCAGCCCGCGAAGTGGGCTTGCGGGAAGTCCGGTTCGGCGTAGTCGTGGCCGCCGCCGTACAGGGCGGTGCGGGGACCGACGACGGCACAGTCGGTGCCGGTGGCGCGCAGGTGCTGCCACATGCGGTGGCGCCAGGTGTGCTCGCCCGCGCTGCCTATCGTCATCGAGTCGCCGACGAACATGAACCTGAGCATCCGCTCATCATCGTCGATCACCCGGGCCGCGTGCGTGTGAGTCCGAACACGCCTGGCAAGCTGGGGGCATGCGTTCGTACCAGGCGGCGTCCAAGTCGTCGTCCAAGGCGTCGTTCAAGGCGTCACGTGTGGGTGGGGTCGCGGCCGCCGCCGTGCTGCTGTCGGTCTTCGCGGTCGGTCCCGCCGTCGCCGACGACCGGCCGGCCGGCTCCGACGGGTTCACCCTCCAGGATCCGCGGATCACCGAGTCCAGCGGCCTGGCGGCCTCCCGCGCCCACCCCGGCGTCTACTGGACCCACAACGACAGCGACGACGGCGCGTACCTGTACGCGGTCGACGGGCGGACCGGGAAGACCGTCGCCACGCTCACCCTCACCGGGATCGGTGACCCGCGCGACGTCGAGGCGATCTCCGTCGGCCCCGACGGAGACATCTACGTGGGCGACATCGGGGACAACCTCGGCGGCAAGTGGGACCACGTGTGGATCTACAAGCTGCCCGAGCCGAAGGAAC
Organism: Streptomyces sp. NPDC102467; assembly: GCF_044765445.1. Classification (NCBI taxonomy): domain Bacteria; kingdom Bacillati; phylum Actinomycetota; class Actinomycetes; order Kitasatosporales; family Streptomycetaceae; genus Streptomyces; species Streptomyces sp. NPDC102467. The sequence goes on from NZ_JBIWKA010000003.1 coordinate 114,310, forward strand.
TGCGCGACCAGACCGTGCGGGCCACGCAGTACGTCGTGAAGTACGCGGACGGGCCGCGCAACGCCGAGGCGATGATGGTCCACCCCAAGACCGGGCGGGTCTACATCGTCGAGAAGGGCGAGGACGGGGGCGGCCTGTACGAGGGCCCCGACCCGCTGGACTCGTCCGCCACGAACGTCTTCAAGCGCGTCGCCGACATCGACCTGTGGGTGACCGACGGCGCCTTCTCGCCCGACGGGAAACAGCTCGCCCTGCGCGGCTACTTCGGCGGCATCTCGTACTCCTGGAACGACGGAAAGCCGAAGCGGCAAGGCCAGTTGAGCGTGCCGATGCAGGCGCAGGGCGAGTCGGTGACGTACACCCTCGACGGGAAGACCCTCCTCTACGGCAGTGAGGGGAAGGGGAGTTCCGTGAAGCCCGTGGAGGTCGAGGGCGCGGGTGGCAGCGATAACTCCGGCGGCGCAAGCGGGAGTTCGGACGACGACGGCGGCGGCGGCGGGTTCACCGGGAAGGCCGGGGCCGTCGGGGCCGCCGTCGCTCTGATCGCCGTCATCGGGGTCGGGCGGCTGCTGCGGCGGCCCAAGGCGAAGGCGAAGTGACACCGGACCCTGGGCAGGCCGGCAGGCCGGGAGGCTGCGGCGACCGGGTGGGTGAACGGCAGAGGAGCGGGGTCACGGGGCGCTGCCCCGGACCCCGCTCCTCGGTCGCCGAGAGACTCGAATCGGTCAGAGCTGGCCGATGACGTAGTCGACGCAGGCGGTCAGTGCCTGCACGTCGGCCGGGTCGATCGCCGGGAACATGGCGACGCGCAGCTGGTTGCGGCCCAGCTTGCGGTAGGGCTCGGTGTCGACGACCCCGTTGGCGCGGAGCACCTTCGCCACGGCGGCCGCGTCGATCTCGTCGGAGAAGTCGATCGTGCCGATGACCTGCGACCGCTTGGCCGCGTCCGTGACGAACGGGGTCGCGTACTTCGACTCCTCGGCCCACGAGTACAGGCGGGTCGAGCTGTCCTTCGTGCGCGCCGTCGACCAGGCGAGGCCGCCCTGCCCGTTGATCCAGTCCAGCTGCTCGGCGAGCAGGAAGAGCGTGGAGAGCGCGGGGGTGTTGTACGTCTGGTTCTTGCGGGAGTTGTCGATCGCGGTGGGCAGCGAGAAGAACTCCGGGACGTGCCGGCCGGACGCGTGGATCCGCTCGGCGCGCTCGATGGCCGCCGGGGAGAAGACGCCGATCCACAGGCCGCCGTCGGAGGCGAAGGACTTCTGCGGGGCGAAGTAGTAGACGTCCGTCTCGGCGATGTCGACGGGCAGGCCGCCCGCGCCGGACGTGGCGTCGACCAGGACGAGCGCGCCCTCGTCGGCACCGGCGACGCGCTTGATCGGCGCGGCGACACCCGTCGAGGTCTCGTTGTGGGTCAGGCCGTAGGCGTCGACACCGGCCTCGGCCTTCGCCTCCGGGTGCGTGCCCGGGTCCGAGCTGATCACGGTCGGCTCGGCCAGCCACGGGGCCAGCTTCGACGCCTTGGCGAACTTGGAGGAGAACTCGCCGAAGGTCAGGTGCTGCGACTTGTTCTCGATCAGGCCGTGCGTCGCCACGTCCCAGAAGGCGGTCGAGCCGCCGTTGCCGAGGATGACCTCGTAGCCCTCGGGGAGGGAGAACAGGTCCTTCACGCCCTCGCGGACGCGTCCGACCAGGTTCTTGACCGGGGCCTGGCGGTGGGAGGTGCCGAGCAGGGAGGTACCGGTGGCGGCCAGGGCGTCGAGCGCCTCCGTACGCACCTTGGAGGGGCCAGCGCCGAAACGTCCGTCGGCGGGCTTGATGTCAGCGGGAATCTGGATCTCAGCCACGAGCCGGAGGGTATCCCCTCGGAGAAACCGGACGGAAACGTGTCCGTTCGATGAGACGACTTCTCCGGCCCGTGGACTTGTGGTGATCTACGGGACGGGCTCCGCCGCGACCTCGGGAGCGGTCAGCCGTACCGGCAGCTCGTACAGGTCGTTCTGGGTCACCACCGGCTTGTGGCGCAGCTCGCCGGGCTCCACCGCGAGGCGCAGGCCCGGGAAGCGGGCGTACAGGGCGGGCAGCGCCACCCCGGCTTCCAGGCGGGAGAGCGCCGCGCCGGGGCAGACGTGCGGGCCGTGGCCGAAGGCGATGTGCCGGTTGGTTGAGGCACGGGTGATGTCGAAGGCGTCCGCCGTGGGGCCGTGCGCCTGCTCGTCCCGGCCGATCGCCGCGTAGGACACGATCAGGGCGTCGCCCTGCCGGATCGTCTTCTCGCCGACCGGTACGTCCTCGGTGGCGAAGCGGATCAGGACGTGGGAGGTGGGCGTCGAGTGGCGCAGGGTCTCCTCCACCACCTGCTCCCAGGTCGCGCCGCCGGACAGGACGAGGGCGAGCTGGTCGGGGTGGGCGCAGAGGTTGACCACCGCGTTGACCATGAGCGAGATCGTCGTCTCGTGGCCCGCGGCGACCATCAGCTGGAGGGTGGAGACGATCTCCGCGTCGGTCAGCCGGTCGCCGCCCTCGGAGGCCTGGATCAGGGCGCTGGTCAGATCGTCGCCGGGCTCGGCGCGGCGGGCGGCCACCACGGCGCCCATCATCGCGGCGAGTTCGCCGAGGGTGGCGACGACCTCGTGCGGCGGGGTCTGGGTGGAGAAGAACTTGTCGAACAGGACCTTCAGGCGGGCGTGGTCCGCCTCGTCGATGCCCATCAGGTCGCTGATCACGTGCATGGGCAGCGGGTAGGCGAACGCGGCTTTCAGGTCGACGACACCGCCGTCCGCGGGCAGTTTGTCCAGGAGGCCCGTGGTCAGTTCGGTGATGCGCTCGCGCATCCGCTCCACGCGCCGCACGGTGAGCGCCTGGGCGACCAGGGCGCGCATCCTGCGGTGGTCCTCGCCGTCCACGGTGAGCATCGAGCGGCCCGGGTTGGCCAGGCCGATCAGCGGCCAGTCGGCGGGTATCTCGCCGCGCCGCCAGGCGCCCCACACCTCGATGTCCTTCACCAGGCGTCTGTCGGTGAGGAGCCGGCGGGCCTCGGCGTGGTGGGTGACCGCCCAGACCGGGACGCCGCCCGGCAGCTCCACCTCGGCCAGCGGGCCCGCCGCGCGCAGCCGGGCGCTCTCGCCGTCCAGGTCGGAGACGAACGGGTCGAGGGCGATGCGGCCGGAGTCGTGGTGGGGGCAGTCAGCCGGGGGTGTCGGGAGTGCCGGGGATGCCGGGGATGCCGAGGGTGACGGGGGTGTGGTCACGAGTCTCTCCAGGGGCTGTCAGGGGTGGTGGCCTGGGCGCGGCCGGGACAGGCTGTGATCAAGTCGGCGTCACTATAGGAGAGTTGGTGACCGGCCGGGGAGGGTCCTGCACCGGATCGGGGCAAGGCGGGGGACGCCGTGTGGCGCGGGGTGGCGCGAGAGGTACCCGGGGGCTGCATCCTGGGAGGCATGGCTGATGACATCGGCAGGGCACTACGCAAGGTCATCCGGGGCGACGTCGACTTCGGCATCGGCGCCCGCGCGCTGAACACCATGGACGCGTCCAACTACCGAAGAGTCCCGCTCGGCGTCGTCGCGCCGAGGGATGCCGATGACGTCCAAACCGTTCTCGCCCTCTGCGCGGAGCGGAACGTTCCCGTGGTGGGGCGCGGCGGCGGTACGTCCATCGCCGGGCAGGCCACCGGCACGGGTGTCGTCGTCGACTTCACCCGGTACATGAACCGGATCCTGGACGTGGACCCCGCGGCGCGCACCGCCGTCGTGCAGCCCGGGCTCGTACTCGACCGGCTCCAGGCGGCAGCCTCCCCGCACGGGCTGCGGTTCGGGCCCGACCCCTCGACGCACAGCCGCTGCACGCTCGGCGGGATGATCGGCAACAACTCGTGCGGCTCGCACTCGGTGGCGTGGGGCACGACGGCCGACAGCGTCGCCGCGCTGGACGTCGCGGCATCGGACGGCGCCGCGTACCGGCTCGGGCAGGGCTGGGACGGTGCGCCGCAAGGGCTGCGGGCCCTGGTGGAGCGGGAGTTGGCGACGATCAGGACAGGGTTCGCCCCGTTCGCCGGGCTGCCGCGCCGCATCTCCGGGTACGCCGTGGACGCGCTGCTGCCCGAGCACGGCACCGATCTGGCCCGGTTCTTCTGCGGCACCGAGGGCACGCTCGGGCTTGTCACCGGGGCGACCGTCAAGCTCGTCGAGGCGCCGCGCGCGAAGGCCCTCGCCGTGCTCGGCTACGCGGACGAGAGCGCCGCCGCGGAAGCCGCCGCGGGCCTGCTGCCGCACGGGCCGCTGACCGTCGAGGGGATGGCCGCCGACCTCGTACCGGCGGACTCGGGGCTGCCGAAGGGCGGGGCGTGGCTGTTCGTGGAGACCGGGGGCGCGACGCCGGGCGAGGCGCGGGCCGCCGCCGAGCGGATCGTGCGGGCGGCGGACGTGACGGACGCGCTGGTGGTCGACGATCCGGCCGGGCAGCGGACGCTGTGGCGGATCCGGGAGGACGCCAGCGGGACGGCGACGCGGATGCCGGACGGCAGCGAGGCGTGGCCCGGCTGGGAGGACTGCGCCGTGCCGCCCGCGCAACTGGGGCCGTATCTACGGGAGTTCAGGGGGCTGCTGCGCGAGCACGGGTTGCGCGGAACCCCGTACGGGCACTTCGGTGACGGCTGCATTCATGTCCGTATCGACTTCGATCTGCTGACGGAGCCGGGGATCGGGCGGTTCCGCCGGTTCTCCGAGGAGCTGGCCGCGCTTGTCGCCGCGCACGGCGGGTCCTTGTCCGGCGAGCACGGGGACGGTCAGGCGCGCGCCGAGCTGTTGCCGACGATGTACGGCGCCGAGCTCGTCGGCCTCTTCGAGCGGGTGAAGGGCGTGTGGGACCCCGCCGACGTGCTGAATCCGGGGATGCTGGTGCGGCCCGCGCGGCTCGACGAGAACCTGCGCTTCGCCGTGCTGCCGCGCGAACCGGTGGACGTCGTCTTCGGCTACCCGCACGACGGCGGCGACTTCTCGGCCGCCGTGCGCCGCTGCGTCGGCGTCGCCAAGTGCCGTACGGAGAGCGCTGGTTCGGGTGGCGGTGTGATGTGTCCGTCCTTCCGGGCCACCGGCGAAGAGGCGCACTCCACGCGCGGGCGGGCGCGGCTGCTGCACGAGATGCTGGCCGGTGAGGTCGTCACCGACGGGTGGCGCTCGGAGGAGGTGCGGGACGCGCTCGACCTGTGTCTGTCCTGCAAGGGGTGCAGGAGTGACTGCCCGGTGGGCGTCGACATGGCCACGTACAAGGCGGAGTTCCTGCACCACCATTACGAGGGGCGGCGCCGGCCGATGGCGCACTACGCGATGGGGTGGCTGCCGCGCTGGCTCCGCCTCGTCGAGCGGACACGGACGGCAGGGATCGTCAACTACTTCGGTTCAGTAGGGGTGTTGGCGGGGATCGCGAAACGGGTCGGCGGGATCGCGGGGGAGCGGGAGATTCCGCGGGTGGCCCGGGGGACGTTCAGCGGTGCCTGGCATCGCGGGCTCGGGCGCCGGTTCGCGGCGGCACGGCGCGGTGGACAGGGGAGTGACGGCCAGGAAGTGGTGTTGTGGCCCGACACCTTCACCGACCACCTGGCACCGCAGGTGGCGGGGGCCGCGACGCGGGTCTTGGAGGCGGCCGGGCTCGCCGTGACGCTGCCGCCGACGCGGACGTACGGCCGCACGCCTACGGTGCGCGGCCGGGTCTGCTGCGGGCTCACGTATGTCTCCACCGGGCAGCTCGACCGGGCCCGCGCCGTGCAGCGCCGCACCCTCGACCTGCTGGAGCCGGTGCTCGCCGGTCGGCGGCCGGTCGTCGTCCTGGAGCCTTCGTGCGCGGCCGCGCTCCGCTCGGACCTGCCGGAGCTGCTGCCGGACGATCCACGGGCGCGGCTGCTCGCCGACCGGGTGGTCACCTTCGCCGAGGCGCTGGAGCGGTTCGCGCCGCACTGGACGCCGCCGCGGATCGACCGGCCGGTCGTGGGGCAGACGCACTGCCATCAGCACGCGGTGCTGGGCGACGCGGCGGAGCGGCGGCTGCGCGAACGGGCCGGTCTGGAGGGCGAGTTGAGCGGCGGATGCTGTGGGCTCGCGGGCAACTTCGGTTTTGAGAAGGGGCATTACGAGGTGTCGGTGGCCTGCGCGGAGGAGTCCCTGCTGCCCGGCGTACGGGCGGCCGGGGACGGGACGCTGGTGCTGGCCGACGGGTTCTCGTGCCGGACGCAGGTGGAGCAGCTGGCGGGGGTGCGGGCCCGGCACCTCGCGGAGGTCCTCGCGGAGGGGCTCGGCTGACGCGGTCTCTTCGCGGAGGGGCTCGGCTGACGCGGTCTCTTCGCGGACGGGCTCGGCAGACGCGGGCTCCTCAGCCACTTCAGCCACTTCAGCCGCTTCGGCCGCTTCAGTCACTTCAGCCAGGGGTCCCGCGCCCCTGGGCCGCCACCTCGTGGGCCAGCGCGATGAGGGCGGGGACCGACGGGTGGCCGGGGCCCTCGCGCCGGGCCAGGTGCACGGGCAGGGCCGGGGCGTCCGTGAGCGGGACGTAGGTGACGCCCGGGTACGGATGCATGCCGACCGTGGCGGTCGACGTGATGCCGACCGCCTGGTCCGCGGCGATCGCGGCGAGCCAGTCGTCGGTGTTGGCGACCGCCAGCGTCCGGGCGGGCCGGGCGGTCGGCGGCCACAGGCCGAGGGTGGTGGTGCCGGAGACCGTGTTCAGAGCGATGACCTGCTCGCGCAGGTCGTCGAGGGTGAGCGCGGGGCGCCGGGCGAGCGGGCTGTCGGAAGGGAGCGCCGCCACCCGGGTCTCGTGGCGCAGGAGCTCGGTGACGAGGCCGGGCGCGTCGACCGGGCCGCGCAGCAGGGCGACGTCGACGGCGCCGCGGGTGAGTCCGGCCGTGCGGTCGTCGATGCGCAGCAGTTCCAGCGGCACGTCCGGGTGGGCGTGGCGCCAGCGGCGTAGGAGAGGCGTGGTGAAGTCGCCCGCCGCTGACCAGGCGTGGCCCAGGCGCAGGGGCCGCAGCGGGGTGCGGGCGGCGGCGAGCGCGTCCTCGAACGCGGTGACGGCGACGGTCGCCTTCTCGCGGAACGCGCGGCCCTCGGGGGTGAGGGCGAGATGGTGCGTGGAGCGGTCGACGAGGCGTACGCCGAGCGCGGTCTCCAGGGCGGCGAGGGTGCGGGAGACCGCGGGCTGGGTGAGGCGCAGCCGGGCGGCGGCGCGGGTGACGCCGCCCTCTTCGGCGATCGCGAGGAAACAGCGCAGGTGGCGCACTTCGATGGCGTGGTCCCGGTCCCGGCTCATGTCCGCGGAGCATAACGGGAGCGCAGAAGGCATTTCACAGGCCGCGCCCGGCGGTTCTAGCGTGATGGTTCACGCGCGGCGCTCAGTCCAGTACCGTGGACGCGTAAGTCTAAAATAATGCACTCCGGGTCGAGAGACGGTACCGAGGTACCGAGGTACCTCGGGGCAGTGCATTCCTGGCATTCCTGATCGGGGAGAGGAAACGAGGCCTTGTGAACGGCTCGCGCACCGAACAGTCGCAGTCGCCCGTGCCGGAGGCCGTCGTCCTCACGGGGTCCGGCGGCGCGGAACCGGCCGCCGAGGCCCGCGGGGGTTCCCTCGGCCCGGTCGGCCTGGTGCTGGCCGGCTGCGTCTCGGTCCAGTTCGGCGGCGCGCTCGCGGTGAGCCTGATGCCGCGGGTGGGGGCGGTCGGCGTGGTGACGCTGCGCCTGGTGGTGGCGGCGCTCGTGCTGATGGTGGTGTGCCGTCCGCGGCTGCGCGGCCACTCGCGCGCCGACTGGGGCACGGTCGTCGCGTTCGGCGTCGCCATGGGCGCCATGAACATGCTCTTCTACCAGGCCGCGGCCCGTATCCCCCTCGGCCTGGCGGTCACCTTCGAGGTCCTCGGACCGCTGGCCCTCTCCGTCGTGGCCTCGCGCCGCGCGGTCAACTTCGTCTGGGCGGGCCTCGCGCTGTGCGGCGTCTTCCTGCTCGGCGGTGCGGGCGACGGGCTCGGCGGCCTCGACCTGGTGGGCGTCGCCTTCGCGGTCGCGGCGGGCGCCATGTGGGCGACGTACATCATCTTCAGCGCCCGGACCGGCCGCCGCTTCCCCCAGGCCGACGGGCTCGCGCTCGCGATGGCCGTGGCGGCGGTGCTCAGCCTGCCGCTCGGCATCGCGGCCTCCGGCACCCGGCTCCTCGACCCGGTGACGATCGGCCTGGGCTCGGCCGTCGCGATCCTCTCCTCGGTCCTCCCCTACACCCTCGAACTCATCGCCCTGCGCCGCCTGCCCGCGTCCACGTTCGCGGTCATGATGAGCCTCGAACCGGCGATCGCGGCCCTGGCCGGCTTCCTGGTCCTGAGCCAGGCCCTGACCTTGATCCAGGCCCTGGCGATCGCCCTGGTCATCGGGGCGAGCATGGGGGCGGTGCGGACGCAGGTGGGGCGGAAGAAGAAGCGCTGAGCCGCCGCCGCGCGGCCCAGCGCTCCCCATTCCGCGTCAGAACAGGTCCGTGAACCTGTTCCAGCCGGCCGTGCCGACCAGCACCCGGGCCGCGTACTTGCCGTCCCCGGTGGAGGCGTACCGCCACAGCTTGCCGGAGGCGTCCCGGGCCAGCAGCGCGGCCCGCCCGTCGCCGGTCAGGTCGCCGGGGCCGACGAGAGCCGTGTAACCGGCCCAGCCCGGACCGATCTTGACCCGCGCGGTCACCCCGCCGGTAGCCGTTCCGTAGTACCGCCACAGCGCACCGGCGGAGTCGACCCCGAGCAGGTCGCCGCGCCCGTCGCCATTGAGGTCGCCCGCCCCGACGATCCGGTTGTAGAGCTTCCAGTTGGTGCCGATCCGCACCTTCGTCTTCAGCCGGTGATCGGCCGTGCCGGCGTAGAAGTACATGTCACCGGTGGTGGTCTGACGGGCGATCAGGTCGGCGTAACCGTCGCCGTTGACATCGCCGGACGACGTCAGGCGGTCGTACTGTCCCCAGCCGGACCCGATCAGCGTGTACGGCGACGACGCGGAGACGATCTTCCCGCAGCCGGGCCGGTACGCCCGAAGCTCGTTCCCGACGCGTGCGAGCACGTCGTCACACCGATCGCCGTCCACGTCCCCGAAGGGTACGAGCAGGGTGTTCGCGGCGAACTTGTCGCCGGACGCGGCGGTACGGGCGGACAGGGTGCCCGTCCCCGTGCCCCGGTACAGGGACACGGTCCCGTCGGGGTCGGTGGCCAGCAGATCGCCGAACCCGTCGTCCCCCACCATGTCCCGCCACACGGCGGCGCCACCGCTCACGTTCACGGTCCCGGAGACCGTGAGAGCGGCCCCCTGCCCGTCGGCGGGCCGCGCGGTCAGGGTCCAGGTGTAGGCCCCGTTGTTCACGAGCTTGCCGCTCGTGTCCTTCCCGTCCCACGACGATGTGACCTGACCGCGGACCTCGCCCCCGGTCAGGGTGCGCACGACCGTGCCCGTCGCCTTGTGCTTCAGGGCCAGCGACCACGAGGCGCCCGGCTTCGAAAGCCACCAACGCGGCGCCCAGGCACCGGACTTGAGGTCTACGGTGGCGGGCGTATCGGCGTCGATGGCAGTGACGGGGGACGCGGGGACGCCCGACGGGACGATCCGCACCCGCCGGTCGCCGCCCGTGTAGGCGACATGGCCGCCGAAGCGGTCGACGGTCCAGCCGGACCTGCGCCCGGTCCGCTCGCCGAGCTCGGCGGCGGTGACCACGACCCGCTGCGGCAGATCCGCCTCCTTGGCACCGGTCTTCAGGCCGTCATGCAGATCTACGAGGGTGAGGCCGGCCGCGGCCGAGCGGTGGACCAGGTAGCCGTCGCCGAGGAGCGTCTCGTCGGCGCCGAGCTTCACGGACGCCTTGGTCTGCCGGTCGTACACACCGGCGCCCTGGAAGTCGTTCCAGTAGTCGCTGCAACGCCAGTACACCCAACGTCCCACGGCCTGGAGGTCGCTGGGGACACAGCCCGCGTCGAAGGATTCACCGGCGGCGTTCGTCGCCAGGTTGCGGGCCGCCACCTGGGTCGACACACCCGAGCTCGTGTCGTCCCACGCACCGGCGGCGCTCCACAGGGTGTTGCCCCAGACCGAGGCCGCGACCGGCTCGCGCTTCATGAGCACGCTCCCGCTGTCGGCGACCCCGAACCGGAGGACCGCCTGCTGTCCGCCCCACCCCTGGTTCACGATGCCGAAGCGTCCGGAGAGGTCGACGAGCTCGGGGCTGCCGAGCCCGGAGGTCACCCGCGGCCCCCTCGCGGCTTCGCCGTTCTTGTAAAGCATGGTGACGTCCTGCTCGGTCCCGGCCTTGCGACCGTGGTACCCGTCGCCGCTCGCGAACATGGTGACGCAGTACGGGCCCTCACCGGAGCTGGAGCCGCAGTCGGCGTCGCGACCGGACACCGGGCCGTCGACGGTCGACCGCAACTCATCCGGGCGGCCGGAGGTCTTGAGCCAGGTGCTCCGGTAGCCGCCGACGAGGGTGCCGGGCGCGTAGTTCTGCGAGTCGTCGGCCGTGGTCAGGATGCCGCTGCCCAGCGAGATGCCGGCCGGGTCGGCCTCCCGGTCCTCGATGTCCGCCAGGCGCTTGCGGGTGATGGTGCCGTCGGCGGCGCGGGTGAAGCGGTAGTACCCCCAGTCGAGCGCGCCGTCGGTGGTGTTCTCCTCCGCGCCGGCCACCAGGAGTGAACCGTCGGGCGTGCGGTGCACCGAGGTGGAGGCGACGGCAAGCAGCGACTCCAGGTGGTTCCCCGAGGTGTCGCGCAGCACGAGCTGGTTGCCCCGGTACTCGTTGTTGCCGGGGTTGGGCGGGGACACGGTGACGAGGTCGTCGCCGAAGCGCCGGACGACGTCGTCGTAGGCCACGTCCCGCAGGTCGAGGGTGGTGGGCTCCGCGTCCAGGTCGGCACGGCTGTACACCTGGGCGGCGTAGCTGGACGGGGCGCCGAGCTGGAAGACGGTGTCCTGGTCGAAGGAGACGCTGTCGCCCTGCGGGGAGAGGGCCTTCACCTTCCCGGTGGCGAGGTCGACGACCCACCACCCCTGGGACATCGTGCTGTCCTCCCACTTGATGCCGCGCACGGCCACGGACCGGGCGTCGCCCTCGCTGATGGTGAGGTTCCACCCCTGCGGCAGGCCCGCCAGCTCCTGGTCCCGCACCTGGCCGTCGTCCAGGCGCAGGAGGTGCAGGCTCGTCTCGGCGCCCTCCGGGCCGGTCCGGGTGATGACGGTGTCGCCGTACGTCGCGACGTACGACTGGCCGTCCGGGACCGGGACCGTGGCCGTCGCGCCGCCGCCCGCCCGCTGCTGGAGTGTCACGTGCGGGGCGGGGGAGTCCGCGTAGACGGCCACGGTGTCGGAGCCGTGGCCGAAGTCCGCCGGGTACTCGGTGAAACGGAACCGGTCCACGTCGTAGTCGAGCGGCTTGGGCAGCCGGTGGTCGAGGACGGTCGTCGCGCCCGAGGCGTAGTCGATCCACCGGAGGCGGTCGTCGCCCTCCTGGGCGGTGAGGAACCCGGTCTCACCGGCGTTCAGGACGATGGTGGCGCGGGGCACGAAGCGGGCCCCCGGGCTGATGACGACGGGATCGGCGGACGCGGCGGCAGCGGCGGCGAGGGCCGGCCCCGCGGTGGTGCCGATGGTGCCGGTCACGGCGAGCGTGACGACGAGAGCGGTGAGGCCGAGCGCGCGTGTACGGCGCGGGGCCCGTCTGTTCAACGGACGCGGACGAGTCGACGGACGAGTCACGAAAAGATTCCCTCCCCAGGGTGGCCGACGCGGAGGAGGCTGGTGAAAGTGCCGATCGTCCCCGCGTGAGCAGGGTGAGATTAACAGGCGGGGTTGCTGGGGGACATGGGGTTTCGACGCCACGGCCGTGCGCCGGTTCCTGGTCTCGTACGGGATCGTCTTCGGCAGTTTCGACTTCGCCGTGACCCCGGACGGGGAGTGGGTGTTCTTCGAGAACAACCCGGCCGGCACCTGGGGCTGGGTCGAGCACCGCACCGGGCTGCCGATCGCCGCCGCGCACGCCGACTATCTGCAAGGAGTCACCGAATGAACGGGCCCGACACCGATGCGGCCGTCGAGTTGCGCGGCGCGTTCGCCACCGATGTGGTTGCCGACTCCGATTCGCCCTGGCACACGGCGTTCGCGCTTGTGCCCCGGCATGTGTTCGTCCCCCGGTTCGAGGAGCAGCGAGCCGGCGGGTCCTGGCATCCGATCCAGTGGGGCGAGCCCGGATATCTGGAACGGGCGTATTCCGACGCGGCGTTGACAACGCAGCTCGACGAGCACGGGGTGCCGAGCAGTTCGTCGAGTCAGCCGTCGGTCATGCGAGCCGGCCCGTCCTCGCCATGACGGCGAGGGCGTCGAGTAGGTCCATGAGGGAGGGAGCCGGGTCAGACCCGGCCCTGCGAGGCCGCCGCCACGAACGCGGTGAAGGCCATCGGCGTGACGCGGAAGAGGTCGCCGTCCGGGTTCTTGGAGTCGCGGACCGCCACGGTCGCGGGGAGCGTGGCGACCTCGACGCATTCGCCGCCGCTGGTGCCGCTGTAGGACGACATACGCCACTGTGCGTCCGCCTGGTTCGGGTTCGGGTTCCTGCCCATAGCGTTCCTCCGTGACACGAACGATCAATTGGGCCGATTCCTTGGGGGAGAGGGCGCAGGCCCGCAAGCGAGCATAACCGACCGAACGCCCCCTCATCGCCTGCGGGTTGGCCGTCATGTGCCCCTGGTCGTAGCTCTCCGTGTAGAAGAGGTCGGGGTCATCATCAAAGCGGAGGAGGGTGAACGAGCCCATCATTCCCGTGTGTTGGCCCACCGTGAACGGCAGGACCTGGATCTTCCCCCAGGGGTCCCTGGCGAAGCCCGCCAAGTGCCGCAGCTGCCCTCGCATGACCTCACGGCCGCCGACCTCTTGATGCAGTACCGCCTCGGCGAGCACCACCCACAGGGCGGGCGGCGTTCCCCGGTCGAGAACGCGCTGGCGCTCCATGCGGGCTGCCACCTGCTCCTCGACCTGCTCGGGGTGGTCCACGCCGAGCAGCGCCCGCGCGTACTCCTCGGTCTGTAGGAGCCCGTGGACCAACTGGCACTGATACGTGGAGATGCACGTGGCCCGACCCTCCAGCTCCGCGTACGGCTGGAACCACGTGGGCAGCTGGCTGCGCAGCACCAGGCCCAGCAGGCGGGAGAACAGACCGCCCGTGTCGAGCGCGGCATCGGCCCGCTCGCTGAAGTCGCGGGTCGGGACCTTCTTGGTCGTCTCGACCTGGCCGACGAGCGAGCCCGTACAGAAGCGACCTGGGGGCCGGGGGGGGGCATTTCGATTTCGCCGTGACCCCGGACGAGGAGTAGGTGTTCTTCGAGAACAATCCGAGGCTCGCATCACTCTTCGCGGGGCACGACGATATGGGTGGCTGCGGGAGCAGGAGCTGTGGGCGTCGTTGTTGCGGTCGCTGGCTGCGCGGTGACGCAGCGCCGCAAGCACACGACCGAATTCGGACAGGTTGCCCACTCCCAGACGCCATATGGCGCTCCGCCGTCGTCCGGCCCGACCAGTACGAATCCGCCGGACGAGCACCGGCCGTATTAGGCCACACCGGACCCGGCCCGCGTGTTTCCGGCCCGCGTGGCGGGTCTAGGTACGGATACTCGGGGCCGATCTGAGCAGCCTCGCGGACGTCTAATGGCGTACCCGTCTCGTACGGTCGGTGCCGGGCGGGGTCATCAGGCGCAGCGGATGGCAGGTAGGGGAATCTTCCGGGCGGCGCTCGGGAGACGGGGGGGAGGAAGAACCCATGGCATGGGACGAGTGGGAACAGCTCAAGAGCCACGCTGCTGATAAGCACGCCGCACACATGCAGCTCAACAGTGCCTCGGTCGACGGGGGCTACTCCACGCCCACCACGGGAAGCGGCGGTCCCGATCTGCTGATCACCGATACCCCGTGGACCGGTGCCGCCCGCGTGGCCGAGGAACTGCGTACCTCCACCCAGGACGGTCTCACTGCGTTGAAGAAGTCGGCCGACGGCATCGGTGGCGGTACTGAAGGCTTCGATTGCACGGTGGCGCTGAAGGAGATCCAGCCGACGTGGGAAGCGCGCCTGACGGCGGTTCGCGACGAGTGCGACCACCTGCACGGCACGCTCGGTCAGACCGGCAAGAAGTTCGGCGAGGTCGACCACGGTGTCAAGGACGAGGTCGGCGGCGTGCACAACCCCAACAAGCCCGGCTGGGCCAGGTGATCTAGATGCCCACCTGGCAGCAACTGCGCGATCTGAAGATCAGCGAGTACGAGGACGCCGCCGACGGCTGGGGCAATGTCAGCAACCGCTCGGATGCGTCCCGGGTCCGCGTGGACCAGGAGATGTCCATCCCCGTGCGCAGCACACAGAAGGGGGAGACGCCGGACGCGGCGGTCGGCCGACTGAACCGGCTTCGCGACAACTACCAGTACCTGCACAGTGAGTGCGGCCTGATCCGCACCACTCTCAACGCGCTCGCGACAGACCTTGCCGCCCCGTTGCGCAAGCTCACGCAAGCCCTCGAAGACGCCGAGAGCCTGGGATTCACCGTCAACTCGGACGGCTCGGTCACGTACCCCAACCCCGTCCCGCTCGCACCGGGCGACGGTAAGGCCACCCCTGGAGCGCCGTTGCCGCTCCTGCCCGGTAAAGGCGAGGGGCAGGGAAACGAGAACAAGGGCAAGGCCGAGGACATCGCCGAGCGGATCTCCACCGCCGTCAATGACGCCGCCGAGATCGACTCCCGCCATGCCGGAGTGCTGCGCAGACTCAAGGCGCCGGCCGGTCTGGCGGTGACGAAGGAAATGCTTGCCGACGAGGGCAAGGACATGAAGGCTGTTCAGGAGACGGCCGGTGGCTTGGTCGGCAAGGGCGATATCCCGCACGGTAAGAGTCCGGCGGAGAACAAGGGGTGGTGGGACCACCTCAGCCAGGAGCAGCGCGACGAGTACATGACGCTGTACCCGGCCGAAGTGGGCGCTCTGGACGGAATCCCGAGCATTGCTCGGGACACGTCGAACCGGATGGTGCTCGCGCAGACGATGGCGCAGACCCAGATCGAGCTCGACGGGCTGCCGGCGAACCCACCCCAATACATCCAGAAGGGCGACCCGCCCTCCTCGGTTGTGAACCCGGCGTGGCAGAAATGGGTCAAGCTCACCGCCGACAAGAACGGCATGGAAGCGATCCAGGCCCGCCTCGACGCGAGCGGCACGCCGGGCAAGGGCTCGAAGGGCAAGTCGACCTCCGGGTTGCCGCAGGCGTACCTCCTCGGCTTCGACACCAAGGATGATGGACATGCCATCGTCGCCAGCGGCAACCCCGACACCGCCGACAACACGGCCGTCTACGTGCCCGGAACCGGGGCCAGCCTCGCAAACGCGCACGGCGACATCGGCCGCATGTCGGAACTGTGGCGTGCCGCGCAGACGGCTTCCCCTGGGCAGAGCACCGCAACGGTCACGTGGATCGGCTACGACGCGCCGGACCAGATCCCCAACGCAACCGCCCGGCACTACGCCTACGACGGTGCGGCGCCCCTCAGCAGCTTCATGGACGGCCTCCAGACAACCCAGGGTGGCCCCGACAACAGTCACACCACGTTGGTCGGCCACAGCTACGGCACCACCACGATCGGCGCCGCCGCCAAGCTGCCCGGTGACATCGCCGCAGACGACATCGTCGTCGCGGGTAGTCCCGGCATGCTGGTCAGCGATGCTTCCGACCTCAACGTCGGAAGCGACCACGTGTGGTCGGAGGCGGCCCGAAACGACGTAGTTCCCGCTCTGGGGCAAGAGGCTCTGGGAGGCCGCAAGCTCGGAGTCTCTACGTGGAACGGCATCCCCTACAACGCCGGCCCGATCATCTCGATCCCCTCCGACGAATCCTTCGGAGCGCACCGCATGGACGTCGACACCAGCGGCCACAGCGGCTACTGGGATGCTGATTCCGTGTCCTTGAACAATCAGGCGGCCGTGGTGGTCGGCAAGTACGGCAATGTGAAGGAATGACCGTGAATCCGCTCAGGAACCGGCCCGGCTGGCGGAGGGGCGCTCTCGCCAGCGCTGTGGCCATACCGCTTCTGTTGACAGGATGTTCCAAGGACGTGAAAGACGTGAAGGACGATCTCGGAGACAAGCCCACCACTCTCTCCGTCGACAAGGCCCGTGAGAAGGCGAGCTCACTCTCCAGCCAGCTCCTCGACATGCTGGCCATCAAGGAAGGCAAGGTCACCGAACCGGGACCTGGCATCTCCACGTGTGACGAGGACCCCGACCACCTGTACAAAGCGCGGCACCCGTGGTCGATCTACGGGGTGGCGCCCGAGAAACTGGAGGCGGGGTTCCAAAGGCTTAAGAACGGGCTGCCCGAACACGGCTGGAAGGTCGTCGGCTACGGGCGCGACAGCAGCGCCAATAGGAATCTGGAGTTGACCGCGGACTCCAAGACCGAGCGGTTCTCCGTCAACGCCTCGCTTCAGATCACAGGCGAGTCCGGGAAGAAGGAACCACTGCTCGTAGTCACGGTCGTCTCCGGCTGCTTCCGGGCGCCGAAGGGCACGGACCTGAACACCGAGTACTGAGGAACTGGTCACCGAGCGCACGCCCCTGCCTGGTCTCCGGGGGTGAGAGGCGAGCTTTCTGAGGGTGATGATGAGCCCGTCGATGATGTCGCTGCGCCGGATCGTTCCGGCGCTGGAACGCTGGGCAGCACCACGCTGCTTGTGCAGGGCGACGGCCTTCACGTACGGCAGACGCCCGGCCCGGAAGCGGCGGTGGGACACCTTGACGACCGGATCCCCGACAGCGGTCACACCGAGGATCACCCGCACCCTCTGAGACAGGGAGGCGTCTGTGAGCTGCGCGCACACCTTCGCCGACTCATCCGTGATCGAGGGGTAGGGGTGCAGGCCGGGTAGATGTTCGCGGGCATGTACTGGGACGACCATGGCGGCGTAGTCGTGGGACTGGCCGGCATCGACACCGATGATGGGCACCTAGGCCGGGTTGCGCGTCCTGTCGCGCCGACCCGCCCGACCACCTGAGCCGCGCGCAGCCCCCCGCACGTATCGGCACGGGCTGCCCGCCCGGACCCCTGAACCTGTGTGCCGGTTCCCCCGGGCCGGCGTCCGCCAATTTCCATGCAAGCACGCTTGATTGTTTCCAGCTGCGCTGCCATGCTCCAACCACGCCGCACACCGCCGTGCCCCGAGGGGAGCGCACCGTGTCCGAAACGCTGGTCGTGTTCGACGATCTGCGAGCCGAGAGTGCACAACTCGACGAGCTGGTACGGGACTTGCTGCCAGAGAAATGGGCGGCGCAGACGCCCGCCCCCCGCTGGACCGTCGCCCACCAGATCGCCCACCTCGCCTGGACGGACCGCGCCGCGCTGCTCGCCATGGGTGATCCGGACGCGTTCGCCGGGGAGGTCGACAAGGCCATCGCCGCGCCGGAGTCGTTCGTCGATGACGGGGCGGATGCGGGCGCCGCCCAGGAGCCCGCCGTGCTGCTGGCCCAATGGCGGGGCGGCCGCGAGGAGTTGCAGAAGGTGTTGCGGGGCGCCGCCGCGGCGAAGACCAAGTTCCCCTGGTACGGGCCGCCCATGTCCGCCGCCTCCATGGCCACCGGGCGCCTCATGGAGACCTGGGCCCACGGGCAGGATGTCGCCGAGGCGCTCGGCGTCGTGCGCGCGCCCACCGACCGGCTGCGGCACGTCGCGCGCATCGGCGTGCGCGCCCGGGACTTCGCCTTCGCCGTGCACGGGGTTCCGGCCCCGGATGCCCCGTTCCGCGTCGAACTCGTAGCGCCGAGCGGTGAGTTGTGGACCTACGGACCGGAGGGCGCCGCACAGCGTGTCACCGGGCCCGCCCTCGACTTCTGCCTCCTCGTCACCCAGCGCGCCCACCGCGACGACCTCGACGTGCGCGCCGAAGGTGCCGACGCCGACCGCTGGCTGGAGATCGCGCAGGCCTTCGCCGGGCCACCCGGGCAGGGGCGCCCGCCGAAGGGGCCGATGGGGCCCGCCGTATGAGTCGGCCGCCGCTGCGGATAGGCAACGCGTCCGGGTTCTACGGCGACCGGTTCGACGCCATGAAGGAGATGCTGACCGACGGGCCGCTCGACGTGCTCACCGGCGATTATCTCGCCGAGCTGACCATGCTGATCCTCGGCCGTGACCGGCTCAAGGACCCGGGGCGCGGTTATGCCCGCACCTTCCTGCGGCAGCTGGAGGAGTGCCTCGGGCTCGCCGTCGAGCGTGGGACGAAGGTCGTGGCCAACGCCGGGGGACTGAATCCCGGTGGACTTGCCGACGTCATTAGGGAGTTGGCGGCCAGGCTCGGTCTCCCCGTGCGCGTCGCCCACGTCGAGGGCGACGACCTGCTCGGCACCGGACGCTTCCCTGGCGCCCTCACCGCCAACGCCTACCTCGGCGGCGCCGGGATCGCCGCCTGCCTCGAGGCCGGCGCCGACATCGTGGTCACCGGGCGCGTCACCGATGCCGCGCTGGTCAGCGGGCCCGCCGCCTGGCACTTCGGATGGGCCCCGGACGCGTACGACCGGCTCGCCGGGGCCGTCGTCGCCGGGCACGTCCTGGAGTGCGGGACGCAGGCCACCGGCGGGAACTACTCCCAGTTCGCCGCCCACGCGGAGAGGTTGAGTCGGCCGGGGTTCCCCCTCGCCGAGATCCACGAGGACGGGTCCGCCGTCATCGGCAAGCACCCCGGAACCGGCGGCCTCGTCGACCTCGGTACCGTCACCGCGCAGCTGCTGTACGAGACCGGGGGCGCCCGGTATGCGGGACCCGACGTCACCGTCCGGCTCGACTCCGTCCTCCTCGATCCGGACGGCGAGAACCGCGTCCGTATCCACGGCGTACGCGGTGAGGCGCCGCCGCCCACCCTCAAAGTCGGGCTCAACCGGCTCGGCGGGTTCCGCAACGAGGTCGTCTTCGTGCTCACCGGGCTCGATATCGAGGCCAAGGCGGCGCTCGTGCGGCGGCAGATGGACGAAGCCTTCGGCAAGGCCAAGTCGCGCCCCGCCGACGTGCGTTGGGAGCTTGCCCGGACCGACCGGAGCGACGCCGACACCGAGGAGACCGCCAGCGCCCTGCTGCGGCTCGTCGTGCGCGACCAGGACCAGGACGCGGTCGGGCGGGCGCTGAGCGGGGCCGCCGTGGAGCTGGCGCTCGGGTCCTACCCCGGGTTCCATGTCACGGCGCCGCCCGGCAAGGGCTCCCCGTACGGCGTCTTCGAGGCCGCGTACATCGACCGGGGCGACGTCCCGCACGTCGCCGTCCTGCCGGGCGGCGAGCGGTACCCCGTGCCGCCGCACGAAGGCCCCACCCGCGCCTTGATCCCCGTGGACGAGCCCGCCCTCCCCGCGCGGCCACCGACCGGACCCACCCGCCGCGCGCCCCTCGGCCGCGTCGTCGGGGCCCGCAGCGGCGACAAGGGTGGCGACGCCAATATCGGCGTATGGGCCACGAGCGAAGCGGCCTGGCCGTGGCTGGCCCACACCCTCACCGTCGACGCACTGCGTCAACTCCTGCCCGAGACAGCCGAGTTCACCGTGACGCGGCACGTGCTGCCCCGCCTCCGCGCCCTGAACTTCACCGTCGAGGGCATCCTCGGCGAAGGCGTCGCCGCGCAGGCCCGCTTCGACCCGCAGGCCAAGGGGCTCGGCGAATGGCTGCGCTCCCGCCACCTCGACATACCGGAGGCACTGCTGTGACCGTCCTGGCCAGCGCCCTGGACACCCGGTCCGACGACTACGCCGCCCACCGCGCGGCCCTCCTCGACAAGCTCGACGCGCTCGATACCGAGCACGCGAAGGCGCTGGCCGGAGGCGGCGAGAAGTACGTACAAAGGCATCGGAAGCGCGGCAAGATGCTGGCCCGCGAGCGGATCGAGCTGCTCGTCGACCCCGACACGCCCTTCCTGGAACTGTCGCCGCTCGCCGCCTGGGGGAGCGACTACACCGTGGGCGCGTCCCTCGTCACCGGGATCGGTGTCGTCGAAGGGGTGGAGTGCCTGATCACGGCGAACGACCCGACCGTGCG
This sequence comes from Streptomyces sp. NPDC102467, assembly GCF_044765445.1. Taxonomy (NCBI): domain Bacteria; kingdom Bacillati; phylum Actinomycetota; class Actinomycetes; order Kitasatosporales; family Streptomycetaceae; genus Streptomyces; species Streptomyces sp. NPDC102467. Next base: position 134,398 of record NZ_JBIWKA010000003.1, read on the forward strand.
CGGCGGCGCCAGCAACCCGTGGTCCCTGAAGAAGGCCCTGCGCGCGAACGAGATCGCCTTCGCCAACCGGCTGCCCTGCATCTCGCTCGTCGAGTCGGGCGGCGCCGACCTGCCGTCGCAGAAAGAGATCTTCATCCCGGGCGGCGCGATCTTCCGTGACATCACCCGGCTCTCGGCGGCCGGGATACCCACTGTCGCCGTCGTCTTCGGCAACTCCACGGCAGGCGGCGCGTACATCCCCGGCATGTCCGACCACGTCATCATGGTGAAGGAGAAGGCCAAGGTCTTCCTCGGCGGGCCGCCGCTGGTGAAGATGGCGACCGGCGAGGAGAGCGACGACGAGTCGCTCGGCGGCGCCGAGATGCATGCCCGCACCTCCGGGCTCGCCGACTGCTTCGCCGTCGACGAACAGGACGCGATCCGGCAGGCACGCCGCGTCGTCGCCCGGCTCAACCACCGTAAGGCGTACGCCGATCCGCAGCCGGCCGAGCCGCCCAAGTACGACCCCGAAGAGCTGCTCGGGATCGTGCCCGAGGACCTGAAGGTGCCGTTCGACCCGCGCGAGGTCGTCGCCCGGATCGTCGACGGCTCCGACTTCGACGAGTTCAAGCCGCTGTACGGCGCGAGCCTTGTCACCGGGTGGGCGGCCCTGCACGGCTATCCCGTCGGGATCCTCGCCAACGCCCAGGGAGTTCTGTTCAGCGAGGAGTCACAAAAGGCCGCCCAGTTCATTCAGTTGGCCAATCAGCGGGACATCCCGCTGCTCTTCCTGCACAACACCACCGGCTACATGGTCGGCAAGGAGTACGAGCAGGGCGGCATCATCAAGCACGGCTCGATGATGATCAACGCCGTCTCCAACTCGCGCGTCCCCCACCTCTCCGTCCTCATGGGTGCCTCGTACGGCGCCGGGCACTACGGCATGTGCGGGCGCGCCTACGACCCCCGCTTCCTCTTCGCCTGGCCCAGCGCCAAGGCCGCCGTCATGGGACCCCAGCAGCTCGCGGGCGTCCTCTCGATCGTGGCGCGGCAGTCCGCCGCCGCCAAGGGGCAGCCCTACGACGACGACGCGGACGCCGCGCTGCGCGCCATGGTGGAGCAGCAGATCGAGTCCGAGTCGCTGCCGATGTTCCTGTCGGGACGGCTCTACGACGACGGCGTCATCGACCCGCGCGACACCCGCACCGTCCTCGGCATCTGCCTGTCCGCCCTCCACACCGCACCGTACGAGGGCGCCCGCGGCGGCTTCGGCGTCTTCAGGATGTGAGCCTCACGTGATCTCCTCCGTTCTTGTCGCCAACCGTGGCGAGATCGCCTGCCGCGTCTTCCGCACCTGCCGTGACCTGGGCATCCGTACGGTCGCCCTGCACTCGGACCCGGACGCGGGCGCGCTGCACGTACGCGAGGCCGACCTCGCCGTGCGCCTGCCCGGGGCCACCCCCGCCGAGACCTATCTGCGCGCCGACCTCGTGGTGAAGGCCGCCCTGGACGCGGGCGCCGACGCCGTCCACCCCGGCTACGGGTTCCTCTCCGAGAACGCCGCTTTCGCGCGCGCCGTCACCGATGCCGGGCTCGTCTGGATCGGGCCGCCGCCCGAGGCGATCGAGGCGATGGCGTCCAAGACGCGCGCCAAGCAGTTGATGGGCATCGCGCCGCTCGGCGAGGTCACCGAGGGCGATCTGCCGGTCCTCGTGAAGGCCGCCGCCGGTGGCGGTGGCCGCGGCATGCGGGTCGTACGTGAACTCGCCGATCTGGACAGTGAGTTGAAGGCTGCCCGCGCCGAGGCGCTGTCCGCGTTCGGGGACGGCGAGGTGTTCGTCGAGCCGTACCTGGAGGGCGGGCGCCACGTAGAGGTGCAGGTCCTCGCCGACTCGCACGGCACCGTATGGCTGCTCGGGACGCGCGACTGCTCACTGCAACGCCGCCATCAGAAGGTGATCGAGGAGGCGCCCGCGCCCGGACTGACTCCTGAAGTATCCGCTGCTGTACGTGAGTTGGCGGAGCGCGCCGTGCGGGCCACCGGTTATGTGGGTGCCGGGACCGTGGAGTTTCTCGTCGCCGGGGGGACCGCGCACTTCCTGGAGATGAACACCCGCCTCCAGGTCGAACACCCCGCCACCGAGGCCGTGTTCGGCATCGACCTGGTCGCGCTGCAGCTGCGGATCGCGGAGGGCGAGACGCTCGACCCCGAGCCCCCGGCGCCGCGCGGGCACGCCGTCGAGGCCCGCCTGTACGCCGAGGACCCGGCGGCCGGATTCGCCCCGCAGGCCGGGACGCTGCACCGCCTGTCCGTACCGGAGGCGCGCCGCGGAGCGGCTGATGGGTACTGCCGGCTCGACACCGGGTACACCGACGGCGACACCATCGGCGTGCACTACGACGCCATGCTCGCCAAGGTCGTCGCACACGCGCCCACCCGCGCCGCCGCGATCCGCGCCCTCGCCGGGACCCTGGAGCGCGCCGAGGTGCACGGTCCGGTGACCAACCGCGATCTCCTCGTCCGCTCCCTGCGCCACCCCGAGTTCACGGGCGGCCAGATGGACACCGGGTTCTACGAGCGGCATCTCGCCGAGCTGACGGCCCCGGAACCCGACCCGTACGCGCCGCTCGCCGCCGCCCTCGCGGGGGCCGGCGCACACCGGTTCGGCGGCTTCCGCAACGTCCCCTCGCAGGACCAGGTCCAGCGCTACCGCACCGAACCCGACGGCACCGAGCACGAGGTCCGCTACCGGCACACCCGCGACGGACTCGAAGCCGACGACGGCGTGGGCGTCGTGCACGCCTCGCCGCGCCGCGTGGTGCTCGAAGTGGGCGGTGTGCAACGGAAGTTCGCCGTCTCGGCGTACGGCGACCGGGTGTACGTGAACGGCACCGCTCTCACCACCCTGCCCCGCTTCACCGACCCGAGCGAACAGCGCGCCCCCGGCTCTCTGCTCGCGCCGATGCCCGGCACCGTCGTCCGCGTCGCCGAAGGACTCGCCGAGGGCGCCACCGTCAGCGCCGGGCAGCCCCTGATCTGGCTGGAGGCCATGAAGATGGAGCACCGCATCGCCTCTCCCGCCTCCGGAACGCTCACCGCTCTGCACGCCGCCGTCGGCCGCCAGGTCGAGGTCGGTGCCCTGCTCGCCGTAGTCCAGGAGGAAGCGTCGTGAACAGCCCCGTCCTCGAAACCGAAGAGCACCAAGCGCTGCGCGCCGCCGTCGCCGCACTCGGCAAGCGGTTCGGCCGCGACTACATGACCCGCGTCACCGCGGCCGACGGCCACCCCGAGGAACTGTGGGCCGAGGCCGCCAAGCTCGGCTACCTCGGCGTCAATCTCCCCGAGGAGTACGGGGGAGGCGGCGGCGGCATAGCCGAACTCTCCATCGTGCTGGAGGAGTTGGGGGCGGCCGGGTCGCCGCTCCTCATGATGGTCGTCTCGCCCGCGATCTGCGGCACCGTGATCTCCCGCTTCGGTACCGAGGAGCAGAAGCGGGCCTGGCTGCCGGGGCTCGCCGACGGCAGCCGCACCATGGCCTTCGGCATCACCGAGCCCGACGCCGGGTCCAACTCGCACCGGATCACCACCACCGCCCGCAAGGACGACGACGGCTCGTGGGTGCTGACCGGCCGCAAGGTGTTCATCTCGGGCGTCGACATCGCCGACGCCACCCTCATCGTGGGCCGCACGTCGGACGCCCGCACCGGGAACCTCAAGCCCTGCCTCTTCATCGTGGAGCGCGACACCCCGGGCTTCGAGCGGCGCCAGATCGACATGGAACTCCAGGCTCCGGAGAAGCAGTTCGAGCTGACCCTCGACGACGTACGGCTGCCCGCCGACGCTCTGGTGGGTGACGAGGACGCGGGCCTGCTCCAGTTGTTCGCCGGACTCAACCCGGAGCGCGTGATGACCGCCGCGTTCGCCATCGGCATGGGCCGCTACGCGCTGAGCCGGGCCGTCGAGTACGCCCGCGAACGCACCGTCTGGCGGGCCCCCATCGGCGCCCACCAGGCCATCGCCCACCCCCTCGCCCAGGTCCACATCGAACTGGAGCTGGCCCGCCTGATGATGCAGAAGGCGGCCCGCCTGTACGACGCGGGCGACGACATGGGCGCGGGCGAGGCCGCCAACATGGCCAAGTACGCCGCCGCCGAGGCCTGCGTGCGCGCCGTCGACCAGGCCGTGCACACGCTCGGCGGCAACGGCCTCACCCGCGAGTTCGGCCTCGCCTCCCTCATCACCGGCTCGCGGGTGGCGCGTATCGCCCCGGTGAGCCGGGAAATGATCCTCAATTACGTGTCCCACCAGACCCTGGGACTGCCCAAGTCGTACTGAGGTCCCCTGAGCCCATCGCCCCCTCACTGACGAGGAGTTCAGCATGGTGTACCGGAGTGAGTACGAAGACGTAGCCGTCGTCGACGAGCCCATTCACGACGCCGTGCTCGGGGGTGCCGCCGCCCGCGGTGACACCCCTGCCCTCGTCGACGGGGTGGCCGGCACGACCATCACGTACGCCCAACTCGACCAGTTCCACCGCAGAGTGGCCGCCGGTCTCGCCGACGCCGGCGTGCGCAAAGGTGACGTGGTCGCCCTGCACAGCCCCAACACGGTCGCCTACCCGGTGGCGTTCTACGGCGCCACGCGCGCGGGTGCCTCCGTGACGACGGTGCATCCGCTGGCCACGCCGGAGGAGTTCGCGAAGCAGCTGCGGGACTCCGCGGCGAGCTGGATCATCACCGTCACCCCGCTGCTCACCCAGGCCCGCGCCGCATCCGAACTCGCGGGCGGCGTACGGGAGATATTCGTCTGTGACCCGGCAGGGGAGAGCAGCCACCGATCGCTGCTCGACATGCTGGCCGGGAGCGCCGCCGAGCCGTCCGTCGCGCTCGACCCGGCCGAGGACGTGGCCGCGCTGCCGTACTCGTCGGGCACCACCGGCGTCCCCAAGGGCGTCATGCTCACCCACCGCAACATCGCCACGAACCTCTCGCAGCTGGCCCCCCTCGTCCCGATGGGCCCCGGCGACCGCATCCTCGCGGTCCTGCCCTTCTTCCACATCTACGGCCTGACCGCGCTCATGAACGCCCCGCTCCGGCAGGGCGCGACGGTCGTCGTCCTGCCCCGCTTCGACCTCGAAACGTTCCTCGCCGCGATCGAGAAGCACCGCATCAACGCGCTGTACGTGGCCCCGCCGATCGTCCTCGCCCTCGCCAAACACCCGGCCGTGGAGGGGTACGACCTGTCGTCGCTCGAGTACGTCATCAGCGCGGCGGCGCCCCTGGACGCCGAACTCGCACAGGCCTGCTCGCGCCGCCTCGGCCTGCCGCCCGTCGGCCAGGCGTACGGCATGACGGAACTCTCGCCGGGCACCCACGTCGTCCCCCTCAACGGCGAGAGCCCGCCGCCGGGCACCGTCGGCAAACTCATCGCGTCCACCGAGATGCGGCTGCTGTCCCTGGACGACCCGGCGAAGGACGTCGCCCCCGGCGAACCCGGCGAAGTCCTCATCCGCGGCCCGCAGGTCATGAAGGGCTACCTCGGCCGCCCCCAGGCCACCGTCGACATGATCGACCGCGACGGCTGGCTGCACACCGGGGACGTCGGCCAAGTGGACGCCGACGGCTGGCTGTTCGTCGTGGACAGGGTCAAGGAACTCATCAAGTACAAGGGGTTCCAGGTCGCCCCCGCCGACCTGGAAGCACTGCTGCTCACCCATGACGGCATCGCGGACGCGGCCGTCATCGGGGTGCTCGACGGCGACGGCAACGAAATCCCGAAGGCGTTCGTCGTGCGCTCCGCCGCAGACCCCACCGACACGGGGCTCACCGCGGAGGACGTCATGGCGTACGTCGCCGAACGCGTCGCCCCGTACAAGAAGATCCGCCGGGTGGCGTTCATCGGGGAGGTGCCGCGCGCGGCATCGGGGAAGATCCTGCGCCGCCAACTGAGGGAGAGCTGACAGCTGATGGCCGCTGTGAACCTGGTCCACGACGCGCGTCAGCGCGGCGTCACCACCCTCACCCTCGACTCGCCCGCCAACCGCAACGCCCTGTCGACGGCCCTCGTCGGCGAGCTCGCCGAACGGCTCGCCCGCGCCGACAAGGACGACGACGTACGCGCCGTGGTCCTCACCCACACCGGCAACACGTTCTGCGCGGGCGCCGACCTGCGCGACCCGCCGCACCCGGACACCCTGGTGGGTCTGCTGCGGACCATCGTGGAGCTGCGTAAACCGGTGGTCGCCCGGGTCGACGGGCACGTACGCGCGGGCGGTCTCGGCCTGCTGGGCGCCTGCGACGTCGCGGCGGCCTCCTCGGCGTCGACGTTCGCCTTCACCGAGGTACGTATCGGCGTCGCCCCCGCCGTGATCTCCCTGCCGCTGCTGCCCCGCCTGGACCCGCGCGCCGTGGCCCGCTACTACCTGACCGGGGAGAAGTTCGACGCGGCGGAGGCGGCGCGCATCGGGCTCGTGACGGTGGCAGGACCGGACGTGGACCAGGTCCTGGAACCGGTCGTCGACGGGCTGCGCAGGGCGTCCCCGCAGGGCCTGGCCGAGACGAAGAAACTGCTCACGGTTAAGGTCCTGGAAGCCTTCGACCGGGACGCGGAGTCGCTGACGGCGCTGTCGGCGCGGCTGTTCGGCTCCTCCCCGGCCCGCGAAGGGATGACCGCATTTCTCGAACGACGGGACCCCGCATGGGTGTTGTGAGCCCCCGAGCCGTGACCTCGCCGAAGCAGGACCGCTCGCGCGCCACCCGGCAGAAGCTCCTGGAGTCGGCCGTGGCGTGCCTCGCCGAGCACGGCTGGTCCGGCTCCACGGTCTCCGTCGTCGCCGAACACGCCGGAGTGTCGCGCGGCGCGGCCCAGCACCACTTCCCGACCCGCGAGGACCTGTTCACGGCGGCCGTCGAATACGTCGCCGAGGAACGCTCCGTGGCTCTGCGCGCCCTGCGCCCGCAAGGCCGGGCCGAGGCGGTGGCGGCCCTCGTCGACCTCTACACGGGCCCGCTGTTCCGGGCGGCGCTGCACCTGTGGGTCGCCGCGTCGAACGAGCCCGCGCTGGGCGACCGCGTCGCCGAGCTGGAGGCCCGGGTCGGCCGCGAGACCCACCGGATCGCCGTGCGGCTGCTTGGCGCGGATGAGGCGGTGGCCGGGGTGCGGGAGGTTGTGCAGGGTCTGCTGGACATGGGGCGGGGGCTTGGCCTGGCCCATCTGCTGACGGACGACAGCGCGCGACGCGAACGGGTCGTCGCCGAGTGGACCGGGATCGTGGACCGGGCGCTCTCGCCGTAGGCACGGGTGTCGTACGCCGGGCGCGCCCGGGTGGGGGTTGAGCGCGCAGTTCCCCGCGCCCCTGGTTGTTCTGCGCCTGCGGCCCGGTGGGGACTTCTCGCGCAGTTCCCCGCGCCCCTGGAGCATGCGGCTCCGCCGCAGCCCCATGGGGCGCGCTTCGTGGGCCCTCTGAGATGGCGCACGCAGTGCGCATCTCAGGGGCGCGGGGAACTGCGCGAGAAGCCCCACCGGGCCGCGGGCGCGAACGAAACGGACCGGCCCGAGCTACTTGGCGGCGATGCCGGCGTAACCGCCAATGTCCTGCGGGCGCCGGGTCCCGGGCCCGATGTACCGGGCCGAGGGACGAACCAAACGCCCCGTCCGCTTCTGCTCAAGGACATGCGCACTCCAGCCCGCGGTCCGCGCACACGTGAACATCGACGTGAACATGTGCGCCGGCACTTCGGCGAAGTCGAGCACGATCGCCGCCCAGAACTCCACGTTGGTGGCGAGCACCCGGTCGGGCCGGCGCGCGTGCAGCTCGGCGAGCGCGGCCTTCTCCAGCGCCTCGGCGACCTCGAACCGCGGCGCACCCAGTTCCCGGGCGGTCCTGCGGAGCACCCGCGCGCGCGGGTCCTCGGCCCGGTACACGCGGTGCCCGAAGCCCATGAGCCGTTCGCCCTTGTCGAGCGCCTTGCGGACGAAGCCCTCGGCGTCGCCGGTCCGCTCGATCTCCTCGATCATGCCGAGGACACGGGAGGGGGCGCCGCCGTGCAGCGGCCCGGACATGGCGCCGACGGCACCGGAGAGCGCGGCGGCGACGTCCGCGCCGGTCGAGGCGATGACCCGGGCGGTGAAGGTGGAGGCGTTCATGCCGTGCTCGGCCGCGCTCGTCCAGTACGCGTCGACGGCCGCGACGTGCTTCGGGTCCGGCTCTCCGCGCCAGCGGATCATGAACCGCTCGACGACGGACTGCGCCTTGTCGATCTCGCTCTGCGGCACCATCGCGACGCCCTGCCCGCGCGCGGACTGCGCGACGTAGGACAGGGCCATGACGGCGGCCCTGGCGAGGTCGTTGCGCGCCTGCTCCTCGTCGATGTCGAGGAGGGGTTTGAGGCCCCACACGGGGGCCAGCATGGCGAGCGCCGACTGCACGTCGACGCGGATGTCACCGGAGTGGACGGGGATCGGGAACGGCTCGGCCGGCGGCAGCCCGGGGTCGAAGGCGCCGTCGACGAGCAGGCCCCAGACGTTCCCGAACGACACATGGCCGACCAGATCCTCGATGTCGACGCCCCGGTACCGCAGGGCGCCGCCCTCCTTGTCGGGTTCGGCGATCTCGGTCTCGAACGCGACGACTCCCTCGAGGCCGGGTACAAAACCGGGGTCGAAACCGGGGTCGGACATCAGGCGGCTCCTCTGAATGCGCGGACGTGAAAATGCGGGGACGTGAAACTGGATCGTGCTCGCTGCTCTGCTGGCTGCTTTGCGACTCTGGAGCAGTGGATGCGCGGTCTCGCACGACTCGCGCTCCGGGTCGGTCACCCCGGTGATGCCCCGTGGGACGCGGGGTCACCCAACCGATCCGGGATCTGTTCCGACATCGTTTCGGCCTCTGGACGATAACCCTCAGTGCCACGGATGGCGAGAGGTTGCGGCACTGAGTGCCATGTTTCACCCCGGGGGCCCCGGGTGCGGCAGGATGACGCCGTGAGCGCCCACGACGACCGCGTAGAGCCCGTAGACCCCACAGACCGCGTCGAGTTCGACGGTCGGGTCCCCGATCCCGCCGCGATGCGGGAGCAGTACCGCACCCACGACGGCGGTCTCCTGGAGGCCGACCTCGCCGCGCACCCCATGGAGCAGTTCACCCGCTGGTTCAAGCAGGCGGCGGCGCCCGGTTCCGCGTGCGCCGAACCGAACGCGATGGTGGTCTCCACCGCGGACGCCAAGGGCCGTCCCAGTTCCCGCACCGTACTGCTGAAGTCGTACGACGACGAGGGCTTCGTCTTCTACACCAACTACGGCTCCCGCAAGGCTCTCGACCTGGCCGCCAACCCGCATGTCGCGCTGCTCTTCCCCTGGCACCCGATGAGCCGGCAGGTCCTCGTCACGGGGACGGCGGCGCGTACATCCAGGGAGGAGACGGCGGCGTACTTCCGCTCGCGGCCGCACGGCTCGCAGCTGGGAGCGTGGGCCAGCGCGCAGTCGTCCGTGCTGTCGGGCCGGGACGAACTGGACGTGTCGTACGCGGAGTTGGTCCGCCGCTACCCGGCGGGCTCGGCGGTTCCGGTGCCGCCGCACTGGGGCGGTTTCCGGGTCACTCCTCAAGCCGTGGAGTTCTGGCAGGGCCGCGAGAACCGGCTCCATGACCGGTTGCGCTACGCCGCGGCCGGAGCGGACACCTGGCGCGTCGAGCGGCTCGCGCCCTAGCCGCGCGGTCGCCGCCGCCCCTCACAGCTCGGCCAGCACCCCGTCCAGGAACGGCTCGATCGCCGCGCGCCACGCCTCGGGCTGGTCGTAGTGGACCAGGTGACCGGCGTCGGCCACCTCCGCGTACTCGCCCCGGGGCAGCACCCGGACCATCTCCTGCGCCTCCGCCCGCCCCAGCTCCCCGTCGAGGCCCCGCACCACGAGCGTCGGGCACTGGACGGCGGCCAGCTCCTCCCAGTGCGCGTCGTACACCCACGTCGACCGGGCCTGAAGCATCTGGCGCCGCGAGAACACCGGTCGCCAGCCGTCCGTGGACTCGGTCATCACCTCGGCGTAGAACTCGCCGCGCGCCGGATTGGGCCGCTCCACCCAGGGATCGTCCTCCCCGAACCACTTCCGTACGTCCGCGAGCGTCGCGAACGGCAGCGGCCAGGACGTGAACCACTCCTCCCACTCCCGCTGGGAGGCGGCGCCGAGCGCCGAGGCCCGCATGTCGCAGATGACGACGCCCCGCACCAGGTCGGGGCGGCGGGCGGCGAGCTGCCAGGCCGTCAGCGCGCCCATCGAGTGGCCGATCAGCACCGCGGGCTCAAGGCCCAGCTGGACCAGGGCGGCCTCCGCGTCCAGCACGTACGCCTCCCGGTCGAACGGCCCCTGCGGGGGCTTGTCGCTCTGCCCGTGCCCGCGCTGGTCCAGGGCGACCGCCCGGTGCCGCTCGGCCAGCCAGCGCGCGGTTCCGGCCCAGTGGGACGCCCGGCCCATCAAGCCGTGCAGGAGCAGGACCCCGGGTGTGCGCCCGCCGTCGCCCGGCTTGGGCGGGTCGGCGAACTCCCAGGCGGCGAGGCGGACCCCGCCCGCGCCGGTCACGTCGATGCGCCGTGCCATAGGCCTCGGCACCCCCTTGTGGTCGCGCCTGCAGTCGCGTACCCGCGCACGCTATCGAACCTTTTTTCGAAAGCGCGGCGCTCTGGGGTAACACCCCTCGTTTGAGTGACATGCCTCAAGGAATGACCTGCGTCGCCGAGGGGATCTCTTCCTCGGGAGGCGGACCGCTCGGGGAAATCGGTCCGCAGGGGATGACCCTGGGAGCTCGGGGCTCCGGGTCAGCACAGGGGAGGACAGGCCCCGGCGCCGCAAGGCGCCGGGGCCCTCTGCTTCGCGCAGCCCCCGCACACCCCGGCACCGTCGCGCTCCGAACGGCAGGTGGTCCATACCTGGCCCCCTCCGGTCATATGCCTCACGCGACAGCCTTGCACGCGCAGCGTCCCGCCGCTGCGATTCCGCACAGTGAATCTTGCTTTCCGCGTGCATGTGCCGCACACGCAGGATCGAGGCAACCACCCTGCCCAGTACGGCAGTTGACGCCGCCGGGACCGGCTCGGGCAGGAGCTCTCAGCGCTTGGCGACGAAGACGTGCGAGGCGACATCCGCCTCCAGCTCCGCGGCCTCCCCGCTGCTGCCCACCAGGACACCACCCGGCGACTGCGTCACGCTGACCACCGAACCGGGCTGCACCCCCGCACGGCGCAGCGTGTACATCAGCTGCGCGTCCGTCTGGATCGGCTCGCCGATGCGCCGCACGACGACCGTCTTGCCGTCCGCGCCCGCGTCCAGATCGGCGAGCGAGACCATGCCCTCGTCCAGGAACGGGTCGGCCCCGTCCTTCTCGCCCAACTCCTCCAGGCCCGGGATCGGGTTCCCGTACGGCGACTCGGTCGGGTGCCGCAGCAGCTCCAGGACGCGCCGCTCCACGGCCTCACTCATCACGTGCTCCCAGCGACACGCCTCCGCGTGCACCTGCTCCCACTCCAGGCCGATCACGTCGACCAGCAGACACTCGGCGAGCCGGTGCTTGCGCATCACGCGCGTGGCGAGCCGGCGGCCCTCTTCGGTCAGCTCCAGGTGCCGGTCCGCGGCGACGGCGACGAGGCCGTCCCGCTCCATACGGGCCACGGTCTGGCTGACCGTCGGGCCGCTCTGGTCGAGCCGCTCGGCGATCCGGGCGCGCATGGGGACCACACCTTCCTCTTCGAGCTCGAGGATGGTGCGGAGGTACATCTCCGTGGTGTCGATCAGTCCGGACATACGTGCCCCTCGTGTAGCTCTCTGCTCCGCAGCAGCTCCGCTGGCTCGCCGCGTCGCTCGTGCGCCAGGACTCTGCTGCTGGGTCTCCGCGGCGTCGCGACGCCGCGGAGACCCAGCAGCAGAGTCCAGCCCTGCCGTCAATTCTGACGCATCCCACTGACAACCGTCCCGCGCCGCGGAAACAGCGGCCGGGCAAGGCCCAGGACCGTATTGACACGGCCCTGGTCCAGACCGCACCGTGATCCGCGACACCACGACTCTGGGGGCTACGCCGATGCGCGAGAGCAAGCCGGTCACGCAGTACCTCGACGCCGCGATCGGCCTGCTCCAGCGGGTCCGCGACGAGGAGACGGAGAACATCACCGCCGCGGGCACCCTGCTGGCCGACACCGTAGTCGCGGGCGGCCGCCTCTTCGCCTTCGGCGCAGGACACTCCTCGCTCGCCGCGCAGGACGTCGTCTACCGCGCGGGCAGCCTCGCCCTGATGAACCTGCTGGCCGTCCCCGGCGCCGTAGGCGTGGACGTCATGCCGGCCACCCTCGGCTCGGCCCTGGAGCGGGTCGAAGGACTGGCCGCCGCGGTCCTGGACTCCAGCCCCGCCACGGCGGGCGACGCCCTCGTCATCATCTCCCTCTCCGGCCGCAACGCGCTCCCCGTCGAAATGGCCATGAACGCCCGCGCGCTCGGCCTCAAGGTCATCGGCGTGACCTCCCTCGCGTACGCCACCGGACCCGACGCCCCGAAATCCCGGCACGTCTCCGGCACGTACCTGCGCGACCACTGCGACATCGTCCTCGACTCGAAGATCGAGGTGGGTGACGCCGAACTCCGCCACGACGGCGTCGACGCCCCCTTCGCCTCCGCCTCCACCGTCACCACCAGCGCCCTCATGCAGGCCACCCTCGCCACCTGCGCCACATCCCTCGCCGACCGCGGCATCCAGCCACCGCTGCTCCGCTCCGGCAACGTGGACGGCGGCCACGACTGGAACGCCAAGGTCTTCGCCGAGTACCGCGACCGCATCTTCTACCAGCACTGAGCAGCGCCCGTACGGAGACCCGGAGCGGCCCTCAGGCCCCGGCCGAACCGAGGGCCGCCAGGTCCACCAGAGCCGCGATCCGTACGGCCACGCTCTCCGCGTACATCGCGTCCCCGCGCTCGAACCCGGCCCGGCTGACGCCCCGCAGGAACGTCACCACCCCGAGCGTGCGACCCCGGCTGCGCAGCACCGCGCACAGCGCGTACACCGACCCCTCGGGCCACTGCCGGGCCGCCGCCCACTCCGCGGCACCGGCACCCGCAGGCTCCGGCACGGCGGCCCGCACCGAACCGGCCCGCTCCACGCACTGCACCGCCGGATGCCCCTCCCCGTACCGCACGGGCAGCGCGCCCCGCGTCACGAGCAGGCTGGGTCCCGGCGCGCCCGACGGCGTGGCGGCCGCGCGCACCAGGCGCAGCGGCTCCTCGTTCTCCACCAGGTCGATCACCGCGTGGTCGGCGAACCCGGCCAGCGCGAAATCCAGATGCACGGTCGCCGCCTCGGCCGGATCCTCGCACTCGGCGGCCGCCCGCGCCGCCCGGTGCAACTGATGCGCCCGGAACCGGAGCCCCGCCGCCTCCTGCTCGATCTGCTTGGCCTCGGTCACGTCCTGGAACAGCCATCCGACACCCAGCGGCACCGGCTCCTCGGCCAGCGGCGACGCCAGCCGTACGAACCCGCTCCGCCAGCACCGGCGCTCCTGCCGCACCCCGCTCTCGCCGGGCAGCCGCAGCGTCACCCACACCTCCGTGGGCGAGGGCGGCGCGCCCTCCGACAGCACATGGGCGAGGGCGCTCTCCAGCTCCTCCACGCCCTGGGAGATCAGATCCCCCAGCGGGCGCCCGAGCACCGCGCTGCGCCCGGAGTTCAGGGCCCGCGCGGCGTGCGCGTTCACCACGGCGGGCCGCAGATCGGCGTCGACCAGCACCACACCCCACGCGGCGTCCTCGAACAGCGCCTCGCTCAGTGCGATGGACCGCTCCAGATCGATCTGCGTATGCACCTCACTGAAGGCGCAGTACACCCCGGCAGGCTTGCCGTCGGGTGCCCGCACGGCAGCCGACTGCGTACGTACGAGAACCCGGCCCCCGTCCTTGGTCACGAGCGCGAACTCGTTCACCTGCCGCCCCGGGGCGTGCATCGCGGCCAGCAACCGCTCCTGCACCTCGTCCGCGTCGGCGGACCGCACGGCCCACCCCGCGAACCCGGTACGCCCGACGGCCTCCTCGGCCGACCAGCCCAGAATCCGCTCGGCCTCCCGATTCCAATGGGTCACCACCCCATCGGCGTCCAAGGCGCACAGCGCGGCATCCATCCCGTCCAGCAACGCGGCCAGCAGATCGGCCCCGTCCCGCTCGGGCTCATCGGGCCCGAGCGCATCGGTGGTCCCACTACGCCGGGAAGCACTCACCTGGCACCCCCTGCAGGCTGTGTCGGCGCTACGAATACCGCGCAGTCTCCGTACTGCTTCAGATCATTCAACTCGAACGTGACGCATCCCACACGGAGTTCGGTCAACTTTGCAGAATCCGACGAGATCACCCACCCAGCATGCCTCCTATGGCAACCACCCCGACGGCCGCCCCATCCGTCCGCCCCGAGTCGCAGGGGCTCGAAAACCGGTTGAGACCCGAGGTGTTGCTTCCTAGGCTGTGCACCACAGCAGAGAGGAGGTGGTTCGGAGCATGTATGAACACCGGACGTCTGAGGTGACTGCGGGCTAGCGGCCCGTCGTCGCGTCTCGAATACGGCGCCGGGCCAGCACGTGTGTTGTGCGTGCAGCCGGCCTTATTCCCAAGCAGTCACCCGACCCGCGAGCCGCCGGTACGTCCGGCCGGCTTCCGACCGTCTCGTACGGGAGGAACCATGGCTCGCGGGTCGCCTGCGTTCCGGCCCCGCGGGGCGCTCTCAGCCCTTGCTCACCGCCGCCAGGATCTCCGGCAGCCGCGCCGCCGTGCGCGGGGCCGCAAGGCGCACGCCGAAGTAGGCCGCTGCCGCGCCGTAGGCCGCGCCGACGGGCAGGAGGAGCCAGGTCCAGGCGTCCGCGCCCGAGGCGTGCAGGGTGATCGTTAGGGCGAGGACGGGGGCGCAGAGGAGGGCCGCGGCCACCATGCCGCCGAAGATGGCTATCCAGGCGAGACCGGCCTGGCCGGGGGCCACGTTCTTGTAGCCCTCCTGCGGGATCGAGTACGGGAAGCGGGCCGAGGACCAGGCGCCCGTCGCCAGCATGGCGCCGAGGAGCGCGAAGGACAGGCCCAGGACCTCGGGAAGGTCCGCCCAGGCGCCGAGCATCGCCGTGGTGACGACGGTGACGAGGGTGGCGTAGGGGAGGGTGATCAGGAGGAGCGCGAGGGCCCGCGCGCGCAGTTCCGCGTACGCGTCGCGGGGCGAGGCGATCGTCATCGCCACTGTCCAGAACGCGGACGTGTCCTGCCCGAACTGGTTGTACATCTGGATGCCGAGCATGCCGGAGGCGAAGCACGCGAAGTAGACGGAGCCGGTGCCCTGGAGGGCGTTGAGGACCGGGACGATCAGGCCGATGGCGAGGGACGTGATCCAGGCGGCCTTGGTCTTCGGGTCGCGCCAGACGTAGCGCAGGCTGCGTTCCATGACGGCGCCGGTGCGGCCGTCCGGGAGCAGGCGCCGGCCGCTGCCGGTGCGGCGGCGGACGGGTTCCGCGGCCTGGATCGTCGACCCGTCGGGGGACGTCATCAGGCGGGTCAGGGAGCGCCGCCAGCTGACGAGCAGCGCCGCCAACCCGCATGCGCAGAGCAGCAGTTGGGCCGCCGCGACGGCGTACGAGCCGCTGCTCGTGGCATCGACCGCGGCGATCGCCGACGCCGGGGGCACCCAGCGCAGCACGTCCGCCACGGGGTCGAGGGCCCCCACCCCGCCCGCCGAACCGAGGCGCTGCGCACCGAAGTTGACGAGCTGGGCGCCGATCGCGACGACGAGGCCGCTGAGGACGGCGAGGTCGCGGCCCTTGCGGCTGGTGAGCAGCCGGATGTTGGCGGCGGCGACGGCCCGGGCGAGCGCGACGCAGGTGAGGACGGCGAGGGGGACGGCCGGTACCGCGACGACCGTGGCCGCGGGCCCGCGCGCGGCCGCGTACGCCGCGCCGAACGTCAGGCAGAGCGTGAACAAGGGCCCGATGCCGACAAGGGAGGCCACGAGCAGCCCGCGTACCAGCGGGTCGGGGCGGAGCGGCAGCATCACGAGGCGGGTCGGGTCGAGGGTCTCGTCGCCGCTGGGGAAGAAGAGCGGCAGTACCGCCCAGCCGAGCGCGAGGAGGGCGGTGAGGAGGACGCCGACGGTTGCGGCGTGCGCGTTTCCGTGGAGGAGGACCAGGCCGAGCAGCTGGAGCGCCGCGATCAGCAGGACGACGGCGACCGAGGCGATGTAGGCGGCGCGCCGTCCGGCGGACTGGCGCAGGCCGTTGCGGAGGAGAGCGAGTTTGAGCTGGACGAGTACGCGGGTCATCGTCCGCCGCCCAGCCAGTCGAGGGTGGTGCCGTCGTTTCGGCCGCCCGCCCCGACCAGGTGCAGGAACGCCTGCTGGAGCGAGGCCGCGTCCCCCTGTACGTCGGCCAGGGGGCCCTGCGCCCGGATGCGGCCCGCCGCCATCACGGCGACCCAGTCGCAGAGCGATTCGACCAGTTCCATGACGTGGGAGGAGAAGACGACGGTCGCCCCGCCCCGGGTGAAGCGTTCCAGGACCCCGCGGATCGTCTGGGCCGACACCGGGTCGACGCCCTCGAACGGTTCGTCCAGGAAGAGCACTTCGGGGTTGTGCAGGAGCGCCGCGGCGAGGCCGATCTTCTTGCGCATGCCGGTCGAGTAGTCGACGACCAGTTTGTGCTGGGCCGAGGAGAGGTCGAGTACGTCCAGGAGCTGGGCCGCGCGCTTGTCGACCTCCGCGCCGGGCAGGCCGCGCAACCTGCCCGTGTACGCGAGGAGTTCACGCCCCGACAGCCGCTCGAAGAGCCGCAGGCCCTCGGGCAGGACGCCGATACGGGCCTTGACCTCGGCCGGGTCGGCCCAGACGTCGTGGCCCGCCACGTGCACGGTGCCGCGGTCGGGCCGCAGCAGCCCGGTGACCATGGACAGGGTGGTGGTCTTGCCGGCCCCGTTCGGACCGACGAGCCCGATGAACTTGCCCGCGGGCAGGACGAGTTCGATTCCCGCGACCGCGGTCTGCCGCCCGAAGGACTTCCAGAGGTCATGTACGCGTACGGCTGCTGTCTCCTCGGCCGAGGTCACCTGGGCCCGCTCCCTTCACCGGCGTTGTCGTGCGTCCGCGCACGATACGACGACCCTAGCCGCGGCCTTCCTCGCGCCCGCAGGCGTACGCGAGCGGGGAGATGAGCTCCTCCGCGTCGGGCAGCCAGCGGTTCGCCGCGGTGGGGCGGCAGGCCCACTGGGCCGCGCCCTGGCTGCCGAAGCGGGTGGGCGGCGCCGCCACGTACTGGCCCTCGCCGAGTGCCACCAGGTCCAGGGAGGCCGGCGGCCAGCCCAGCTTGCGGATGAGGTCGGGGACCTTGAGCGTCGCGCCGGGCAGCACGAAGAACTGCATGCGGCGGTCGGGGGTGCAGGTGACCGGGCCGAGCGTGAGCTCCATGCGCTCCATGCGGGCCAGCGCGAGGAACCCGGCGGTCTCGGGCACGTCGATCGCGTCGAACGTACGGCCCGTGGGCAGCAGGATCGACGCCTTCGGGTGCTTCGACCACATGCGGCGGGCCACCGTCGCGCTGCCGGTCGCCTGCGACGCCCAGTCGGGGCGCGCGGGGTGGGAGCCGGGCGTCGCGCACCGGACGTCGTCGCACGAGCAGCGCTGGACGCCCTCGTCGAATTCCAGCCAGGTGCCGGGGACCACGTCCCAGTGCCGCTCTTCCGCGTAGCGCACGGCCGTGTCGAGGAGGGATTCGCCGCGCTGCTGAGGGATCTGTCCGGCAGCGGTGACGGGTGAGGTGACGTCCGATGTGCCTGCGAGGGTCTCTTCCACGACGTTCTCAACTCCCGGCGCCATCTGGGGTTACGGGCGCACACAAGGGCGGGGCGGGAGCATCCTCCCCGCATGTGGGGCGCATGGATGCATGGGTGGGGGCGCGCATGCGAGGCGGCCGCGGGGGATGGGTAGTGCGGTGGGGGAACGACGGCGAGACCGGAGCAGAGGTCCACACGTGGCGACGCCACGCCGGGCGCGCACTTTCATACCCGTTTGTGGTGCATCTTCCGTTTCTCCGCCGGGCATTGATCCATCGACCGGCTGTCCATCGGCAGCCGGACACCGGGAGACGGGCACAGCAGGGGGTTAGCCATGGCCGCACGGCCACTCGTCGCGCGACAGCCCAACGAACGGCTGCAGGCACTCATCCAGGAGGCGGCTTGCTCGAACGCGGGTCTGGCCCGCCGGGTCAACATGTGCGGAGCGGAGCACGGTCTCGATCTGCGCTACGACAAGACGTCGGTGGCGCGCTGGCTGCGCGGACAGCAGCCGCGCGGCCGGGCACCCGCGATCATCGCCGAGGCGCTGGGCCGCAAGCTCGGCCGCACCGTGACGATCGACGAGATCGGCATGGCCAACGGGAAGAACCTCGCGTCCGGCGTCGGCCTGCAGTTCTCGCCGACCGTGCTCGGCGCCATCGAGCAGGTGTGTGAGCTGTGGCGAAGTGACGTAGGGCGACGGGACTTCCTGTCCGGGTCCTCGGTGGCGGCGTCCGCGCTCGTCGAGCCCAGCCGTGACTGGCTGATCTCCGGGCCGGATTCGCAGGTCGCGCGGGCCGCGGGGCCGCGCGTCGGCCCGTCGGACGTGGCGGCGGTGCAGGCGATGACGCAGGCGCTGACCGACCTCGACCACCAGTACGGCAGCGGGCATGTGCGCCCGGTGGTCGTGCATTACCTGAACAGTGTGGTCAGCGGGCTGCTCGCCGGTTCGTACCGGGAGGCGGTGGGGCGTGAACTGTTCGCCGCCGTCGCCCGGTTGACGGAGCTCGCCGGATACATGGCCGTCGACACCGGGCAGCCGGGCCTCGCCCAGCGCTACTACATCCAGGCACTCAGACTTGCCCAGGCGGCGGGGGACCGCGGTTACGGCGGGTACGTACTGGCCGCGTCCATGAGCCACTTGGCGGCGCAGCTCGGCAATCCGCGCGAGATCGCCCAGCTCGCCCGCGCGGCTCAGGAGGGGGCGCGCGGACGTGTGACGCCGCGCGCGGAGGCGATGTTCCACGCCGCCGAAGCGCGCGGCCACGCTCTTCTCGGGGACGCCAGGTCCGCCCAGGACGCCTCCGGCAAGGCGGTCGCCGCGCTGGAGCGAGCCGAGGGGCGGCCCGATTCCGGGGACGACCCGGTGTGGATCGGCCATTTTGACCGCGCCTATCTGGCCGATGAACTCGCGCACTGCCACCGGGATCTGGGGCAGTCGCGCGACGCCGCGCGATGTGCGCAGGAGTCGCTCGCCGGGCACCCGGAGTCGCGGGCCAGGCGGCGTGCGATCGGGCTCGTCCTGCTGGCCACGGCACAGGTGCAGCAGCGCGAGGTGGAGCAGGCCTGCCATACGGGATACCGGGCCGTGGAGCTGCTCGGCACGCTGCGTTCCAACCGGGGCGCGGAGTATCTGGAGGACTTCAGAGAACGGCTGGAACCGTTCCGGGAGGAGCCTGTGGTGCGGGAGTTCGGGGCGCGGGTGGAGCTGCAGGCCGCGTAAATCGATGGACGAGGGACGAAAGCCGGGGGCAGGGCGCGTAATCAGCGCCCGACAGCCTTGTTTTGTTACTCCCGTCACGGGGGAGGCTCCCGGGTTTTGAGGTGCGTAGCACGGGCGTACGGGGACCCGGTAGCGTGAGCCGACGATTCCGAAGGTCCCCCATACGTAGGAGTCCCGGTGACCCAGCAGCGCGGACAGGGCGAAGATCCGCATCTCCCCGCGGCACGGCAGGCGCATGAAGGCGTCGTGCTGCCCGCGGACGGCGGAGAGCCCCTGTTGCCGGGCACGTTCGGCGACCAGGCAGGACCCGCGGGCGCTTCCCCGTGGGGCCAGCCGTGGGGGCCCGAGTCCCAGCAGGCACAGGCCGCGGGGCCGATG
Organism: Streptomyces sp. NPDC102467; assembly: GCF_044765445.1. NCBI lineage: Bacteria > Bacillati > Actinomycetota > Actinomycetes > Kitasatosporales > Streptomycetaceae > Streptomyces > Streptomyces sp. NPDC102467. The sequence goes on from NZ_JBIWKA010000003.1 coordinate 154,290, forward strand.
CCGACGTACGAGTGGGGGCAGCCGCAGCAGGCGGGCGCCCCGCTGCCGCCGCAGACGCAGCCCCAGCCGCTGCCGCCCCGGCACGGCGCCGCGGCCCCGCTGCCGCCCGCCGCGCCCACCGGCTACGACGGGTCGCACGGCGGCGCTTACGGCGCCGCGTACGCCGGTTCCTTCGACGGCGACGCCACGCAGTACATCGCGCCGGTCGCGGAGCCGCAGTCGCAGCCGCTGCCTCAGCAGCAGTACCAGCAGCCCCAGCAGTACGGAGCCGCTCCGCTGCCGCCCGAGGCGCCCGTCGCGGACGCCACGCAGTTCCTGGGGCGCGCGGTACGGCAGCCGATGCCGGGGGCGCTGCCCGACGCGGTACCGGGGGGCCCGGACAGCGAGGCGACCCAGTACATACCGCCGGTGCCCGCGCAGCCGTCGGCGCCGCAGGGTGCGCCCTACGACATCCGCCCCGGCGCGCCGGGCGAGCGGCAGCCGCCGGCCGAGTTCGACGCCCTGTTCCGTACGGAGCAGCCGGAGGGCGAGGCCGCGTCGACGCAGCAGATGCCGCGCTTCGACCCGCACGCCCAGCAGCACGCCCCGGGCGGGCGCGGGCCCCAGACCCCGCCTCCGCCGCAGCAGTCGTACGAGCCGGAGCCGTCGCGCCGCAAGGCCCGCACCGGTTCGAAGGTGCCGCTGATCGCCGCGATCGGGGTCGGACTGCTCATCGTCGGTGTGGGCGCGGGCGCCCTGCTCAGCGGCGGTGACGACGACAAGAAGGCCGACTCCACCAAGACCGTCTCGGACTCCGCGCCCGCGGCCTCGGACCAGTCGTCGCCGGCCGCCGACCCGGCGAAGGCGCAGGCCGTCGCCCTCGACAAGCTGCTCGCCGACTCCAACAACAGCCGCGAGGCCGTCGTCGGGGCCGTCGCCAACATCGGCGGCTGCAAGGAGCTCGGCCCGGCCTCCCAGGCGCTGCGGGACGCCGCGACCCAGCGCACCAACCTGGTGACCCGTCTCAACGGCCTCGCCATGGACCAGCTCCCCGGCAACGCCGAGCTGAAGGAGGCGCTCACCCAGGCGTGGAAGGCGTCCGCGTCGGCGGACAGCCACTACGCGGCGTGGGGCGACCAGGCGGCCGGGAAGAAGGGCTGCCACAAGGGGCACGCCAAGGTGACAGGACAGCGCCACGCGGGCGACTCGTCCAGCGGGACGGCCTCCACCCAGAAGACGAAGGCCGCAGGCCTGTGGAACCAGATCGCCACGAAGTACGGGCTGACCCAGCGGACAGCCGTACAGCTGTGAGCGGGCGGTCGTAGTGCGGGGCGCCCTGCTCAGGGCGCCTTCGCCAGCGTGTCCATCACGTCGACCAGGCCCGTGCGGGTCGCGACGAGACGGCCCTGCCGCACCTTCTGGAAGGCGACCCGGGCGTTGACCAGGCGGGGGAAGTCGCCGGCCGCGGACATGTGGTCGTAGCCCCAGCGCAGCGTCGGCGTGAGGCCGCCGGTGGTCACCTCCCTGCCCTTGTCGAGGAAGATCTGCAGGGCGCGCGCGGTCACCTCGGCGTCGCCGAGCTTCTCGATGACCTGTTTCAGGACGGTGTACGCGATCCAGGTGGTCTGCACGCCCGCGTCCGCCGGGTCGATCCTGTTGTCGCCGAAGGCCTGCTCGCTGATGGCCTTGCGCATCGGCTTCCAGCGCGCGTCGTCGGCCGCCGGGTACCAGCCCGTGACGTACGCGCCCTCGTAGGGGCTGCTCGCGCCGCCGGTGCGGTTGATGACGGTCTGGTCGACGCTGCCGAGGACGGTGGCGGTGCGGACCGCCGGATAGTCCGCGCGCAGCCGCCGGAACGCGTCGAAGAAATTGTCCGTACGGTCCCCGAGGACGGCCGCGACGCAGCCGTTGCCGCCGGGGTCGGCGCTCGCGGTGGCCAGCGCCCGGCGGGCCTGGCCGCCGAAGTCGGTGGCGTTCTCCGGGGCGCGCAGGTCGGTGGCGGCGGGGCGGTCGCGCAGGGCGAGGCCGGTGTTCAGCAGGGTCGGGAGTTCGTCGCCGGTGATGGTGTCGGGGCGGATCAGGACGGTGCGGCCGCAGTCGGCGGCGAGCTGCTCGCCGTTGCCCGCGAGGAGGGCGGCCTGGCCGCCGTTGACCGGGTAGGAGAGCGGGCTGGTGAACTCCGCGTCGCTCACGCCGTAGCCCCCGATGTAGGGGATGCCGGCGGACTCCAGCGGCGAGAGGAACGCGCGGCCGTGCTGGCTGTAGGAGCCGACGACGGCGACGGCGTGCTGGTCGACGGCCGTGCGGGCGCACTTCGCGGCGGCGACGCTGTCGTTGTGGTCGTTGCAGGTGAGGACCTTCAGCTTGCGGCCGCCGATGCCGCCGTGGGCGTTGACCCAGCGCGCGTACGCCCGGGCCATGGCCGGCATGCCGGGCATGTTCGTCGCGTCGGTCTTCTCCGGGGCCCAGGTCATCACGGTGACCGTGCCGTCCCCCGAGCTCTCGGTGGCCCCGGGGACCAGTCCGCAGCCGGTCACCAGGGCAGCACCCGTGACGACGGCAGCGATACGGAAGGTGCCTCTGATGGTGGTGTGACGCCGACCGGTCATGGTCCCGCACGATTCCCCCGCATCCCGAACCGCCGAGTGACCCGGGGTCGACGTGTGGTGACGCGCAGGTGAATTACGGGGGGTGGTCGGGGCGCCGGAGCCCGGCACGTACGATCGATGACCGTGCAAAGCTCGGAGAACTCTTCCCGTCGCGGCCGTCGCTCCACAAAGATGGACGGCATGCCACTCAACGACATGCCGTGGTGGCGCTGGCGCAGCAATGTGCGCTCCGCGCTGCACATGCTCTCCGACCCCTCGTTCCAGCGAAACGTCTGGCTGGCCGGTGTGGACGGGTACGGGGACGTGACCGATGCCGTCTACCGCCTGGTCGAGGACACCTGGCTGGACAACTGGTCCGCCGAGAAATACGTCGGAACGATATTCAGGGACGCGCAGGAGGCGGCCCTGGTCGATGCCGCCGTGCTGCGGGTCCTGCGGATCATGCACCAGGTCGGTCCCGACGCGCACGTCTCCGTCTACCTGGACGATCCGGGATGGCCGGAGGCCGTACAGGCGGCCTGGGACGCGCACGTGCGGCTCGCCACGAGCGACGGTGACGATCCCGGGGCGCCGCCCCAGACCCTCGAAGTGCTGCGGATCGTGACGCGGGCCGCGTAGGTCCGGCCCGGTCTGGCGTAGGTCCGGAACAGAGGGATGTGCGAACCTTTTCGCATGAACGCGTCCGCGCCTGTCGCCACCGGCCCCGAGCAGTACGTCCTCACCCTCTCCTGCCCCGACAAGCAGGGCATCGTGCACGCCGTGTCGAGCTACCTCTTCATGACCGGCTGCAACATCGAGGACAGTCAGCAGTTCGGTGACCACGACACGGGACTGTTCTTCATGCGCGTCCACTTCAGCGCGGAAGCCCCCGTCACCGCGGAGAAGCTGCGCGCCAGTTTCGCCGCGATCGGCGACTCGTTCCAGATGGACTGGCAGATCCACCGGGCCTCGGACCGGATGAAGATCGTCCTGATGGTCAGCAAGTTCGGCCACTGCCTGAACGACCTCCTCTTCCGGGCGCGGATCGGCGCGCTGCCCGTCGACATCGCCGCCGTGGTCTCCAACCACCGGGACTTCGCCGAGCTCGTCGGCTCGTACGACATTCCCTTCCACCACATCCCGGTCACCAAGGAGACCAAGGCGATGGCCGAGCAGCAGGTCATCGACCTGGTGCGGGACGAGGGGGTCGAGCTGGTCGTGCTCGCCCGGTACATGCAGGTCCTCTCGGACGACCTGTGCAAGCAGCTGAGCGGGCGGATCATCAACATCCACCACTCGTTCCTGCCGAGCTTCAAGGGCGCGAAGCCGTATCACCAGGCGCACGCCCGGGGCGTGAAGCTGATCGGGGCGACCGCGCACTACGTGACCGCCGACCTCGACGAGGGGCCGATCATCGAGCAGGAGGTCGAGCGGGTCGGGCACGGTGTCACGCCCGATCAGCTGGTGGCGCTCGGGCGCGACGTCGAGTGCCAGGCGCTGGCGCGGGCCGTCAAGTGGCATGCGGAGCGGCGTATTTTGCTGAACGGGCGGCGGACGGTCGTCTTCGCGTAGCCCGTCGCCGGGGGGCGGGTCTCTCCGTGGGTTTCCGGGTGCGGGCCGGTGGGGGCTCGTCGCGCAGTTCCCCGCGCCCCTATGGAGCATGCGGCTCCGCCGCAGCCCCATAGGGGCGCGCTACGCACGCCTATGAAATGGCGCACGCAGTGCGCATTTCAGGGGCGCGGGGCCGTATCGATCAGCGGCTCCGCCGCGGGGCGCGACCAGCCCCCACCGGCCGGCACTTGGCAACGGCTCACATCCGGCTCAGCGCCGCCGTCGCCGACAGGACGTCCCTGATCGCCTCCCGGTCACCCAGCTGCCCCGCCGCGGCCTCGTCCGGCGAGACGTGGCCGGCGGCGAGGCGGCAGAACTCCACCCCGTCCAGGGCGACATGGGCGACCTCCCGCCCGGTGGAGCCGCCGTCGAGCGCGATCAGCCATTCGCCGCCACCTGCCCCCTCGACCTCCAGGCGCAGACTGCGGCCGGGCGCACCGGCGGCAGCCGCACCGCGCGCGGCGAGCGAGCCGGGGAGCATCCGGGCGGCGAGGTCGATCATGCGGTTGAGGTGGCGCGGGGCCGGCGGCTCGTACGGGTAGTCCACCGCGTCGGCGATGTCACCGGCGTGGATCCAGCACTCGAAGGCCCGGTCGATCATGGCGTCGCGCAGGGCCAGGTCGAAGTCGCCGTAGGAGATCGGGAGTTGGCCCGATCCCGCGGCGCCCGGCGCGTCCGACCTGGCGAAGGAGACCGTGCGGATCAGTGCGTGGGACTGGTCCCGCCAGGGCGCGCGCACGGCGCGGGTCGGCGGGTAGTACGACGCCTTCCAGTACGCCTCCGTGCGGGCGGCGGGGCCGAGGGTGTCCTGGGTGGGCGGCCCGAGGGGGTCGTCGAGGCCGAGGGCGCGGGCGATCAGGCCGTCGACGCTGGTGAGGTGGGCGATCACCCCGGCGACGGTGGTCCTGCGGCTGACCTGCTCCTCGTGCTCGTACCAGCGCAGGCGCACCGGCGCGTGCCACTCGCCGTCGCCGATGTCCTGGAGCAGCGCGTCGAGGCGGGCGGTCTCGGCGTCGTACGGGGTGGCCCAGCCGGGGACGGGGATGCGCGCCGGGCGTCGGGTGAGGCAGCCCTCCAGGACGCGGGAGCGCAGCAGCGGGTCGAGGTCGAGGGTCTCCTCGGCGTGCAGCAGGCCGACGGCGTCACGCAGCCGCAGCCCCTCCTCGGCGCAGGTGCCGCAGTCGACCAGGTGCTCGTCGACGGCCGCGGACTCCTCGGGGGAGCAGGCGGCGAGCGCCCAGGCGCCGAGCAGCGACTTGAGGACGCGGTGGTCGAGGGAGAGACGCTCGGGCGCGGGCAGACCGGGAAGGGGGCGTCCGGTGTCCTCGACGGAGACGCGGGGTCCCGGTATGCGCGGCGCGTCCGCCGGACCGCCGGCGTGCTGCCCGCCCTCCGGTTCGTCGTCGAAGGGATCGAAGCGCCCTGGCCCGTGGGTCCCGCTCACGCCGGCCTCCCGTACCGGCCTGGCGGTGTGCCGCTGTCGTGCGCCGTGGACAGCAGTTGCAGGCCGAGGCGGAGGCGGCGGCGCGCCTCGTCCTCGGTGACGCCGAGGTCGGCGGCGGTCTGGCGGTAGTCACGGCGCTGGAAGTAGGCGAGCTCCAGGGCGGCGCGCAGTGGGGCGGGCATCGACGTCACGATGTAGTCGGCGCGGGCCGCGGCGGAGGCGCGGCGCACCTTGCGCTCCAGATCCTCGGTGGTGCCGAGGCCGCTGCGTACGAGGGCGGCGGACTCGGTCTGGCGCAGCCGCTGGACGGCCTGGTGGTGGGCGAGCGTGGCGACGAAGGAGCGCAGGGGGCCCTGCTTGGGGTCGTAGGAGTCGGGGTTCTCCCAGATGCGGGTGAAGACCTCGCGGGTGATCTGGTCGGCTGCGTCCTCGTCGTCCAGAACGCGATGGGCCAGTCCGTGCACCAGGGACGCGAACCGGTCGTACAGCTCGCCGAGCGCGGCGGCCTCCCCGTGCGCGAGGCGCTGCTGCATCCTCCGGTCCCAGCGGGACGGAGTGTCCTTGGGCATGGGGCCCCCTCACCGACCGCCCGTACTCCTGAACTGCGTAACTCTCGAACCGCGTGCTTCCTACTCGAATGTAGTCCGCGGGGCCGACAACGCACGACCCTTTGCCGCATTGTGCTTTCCGGTGTGGCTGTGGGTGACAAAGAGCAAGCGGATCCGGTTCGTTCCGACCCCAACTCCCTGACCGGAAATGCTCGAATGCGACCGGCCAGGTCTTAACCAGGCCATATGTGATAGGTCTGCAGGGGTTGTTTCAGCGCGGTGCGGCCGGGCAGCCGCGCAGTGCAAGCGTAGTGACAGGTTCCGGATCATGAGTGAGAGGAGGCGCGGCGAGTGACGCTCAGGGTGACCGAATCAGGACGGGGCGACTGGGCTGTCGTGCGGGTGTCGGGCGAGATGGACCTCGTGACCTCCCCGGCGCTGCGCCAGCAGGTCCACGAAGCGGTCGCCGACGGCCGCCGCAGCGTCGTGCTCGACCTCTCCGACGTGCTGTTCTGCGACTCCAGCGGCGTCGGTGTGCTCATAGCCGCCCGCCGTCTGATGCGCTCCTGCCAGGGCCGGCTCCGGGTGATCCTGCCGGCCAAGGGCGCGGAGGACGGCTCGCACGTGAACCGGGTGCTCGCCGCCCTCGGCGTCCGCCGCCTCTTCGAGGTGTACCCGGACGTCGCGGCCGCGGTGGACGACGAGGCGGAGCCGCTGTCGGCCTGACAGGGAGACGCCGGGCCACCTCCTTGTCCCGGAAATCCTCCGGTCCTGCCACGAACGTCGCACTTGTGGCCCTGAGTGCCGCCGTCCGACGTACGCTCCCAGGCGTAGGACCCACCGATGCGAGAGGCGGCTCAAAAGCATGGACGAGCGGAGGATCGCGGCCCGGTTCGCCGGCTTCGACCAGGACGGCAACGGATACATCGACCGTGAGGACTTCTACGTAGCGGCGAAGGCGCTGCTCGCCGAGTTCGGCACGACGGCCCGCTGCGACAAGGGGCAGGCGCTGTTCGCCGGGGCCGAGGCGTTCTGGCAGGGCATGGCCGGGATCGCGGACGTGGACGGGGACCAGCGGGTGACCCGGGGCGAGTTCGTGACCGGGGCCGTGAAGCGGCTGCGGGACAGCCCGGAGCGGTTCGCCGAGATCGCGCGGCCGTTCCTGCGCGGTGCCATCGCGCTGGCGGACCCGGAGGGCACCGGACTCGGCCCGGACGCGGCGGAGCGTGTGCTGAGAGTGCTGGGAGTCGAGGCGGAGGTCGCCGCGGAGGCGGCCGCGGCGCTGGACACGGACGGGGACGGGCGGATCTCGGAGGAAGAGGTCGTGCAGGGTTTCGCGCGGTACTTCACCGTCCCGGACTGAGCCCGCCGGCAGGGCCCGTCATCCCCCGTCATCCCCCGTCAACCTCCGTCCGTGTAACGCTCCCGCAGCTTGTACTTGAGGACTTTGCGCAGCGTCTCGTTGCGGGGGAGGGCGTTCAGGATCTCGAGCCGCTCGGGCAGCTTGAACGTGGTCAGGCCCTGCTCCCGCAGATACGCCGTGACCGCGTCCAGTGTCAACGGGCCGGTGCCCGGCCGGAGTTCGAGGACCGCGCAGACCCGCTCCCCGCGCTCCGCGTCGGGCAGGCCGACGACCGCCGCGTCCTGGACCGCGGGGTGCCGGTGCAGCAGGTCCTCGATCTCCTTGGCGGAGATGTTCTCGCCCTTGCGGATGATGATGTCCTTGGCCCGGCCCGTGAGGACCAGATGGCCACTGGCCAGTACATGGCCGAGGTCGCCCGTGATCAGGAAGCCGTCCGCGTCGAAGGCGTCCGCGCTCTGCCGCGGGTCCAGATAGCCCTGGCAGACCGCCTCCCCGCGCAGCCGCACGGCGCCGTCGACCCCGGCGGGCACCTGCTCGCCGCCTCCGTCCGGGTCGACGATCCGGATCTCCATGCCCTCGGGCGGTCGGCCCTCCGTCGTCGCCAGATGGTGCGCCGTGTCGTCCGGCGCCCCCATGGTGATCATCGGCACCTCGGTCATGCCGTACCCGTGGGTGAGCTGGACGGCCATCTCGCGCACCACGGCGTGGTAGATCTCGGGCGGCTTCGGGGCGCCGCCGCCCGCCAGCAGACGCAGCGTCGGGATCAACTTCCGGTCCGGGTCCTTGCGTTGCTCGGTGAGAAACATCGAGTAGAACGCCGTCGACCCGCCCGCCACCGTGACCCCGTGCCGCCGGTACTCCGCCAGTGCGTCCGGCAGGGCGAACTGCTCGAACATCACCGCCGGGAACCCGTACAGGAGCAGCATCACCGTGTAGTCGGGGCCCGCGATGTGCGCGTACGGGAAGGCCATGGAGCCGACGTCCGACCCGGACAGGTGCAGCGCGTGGGCCAGGCAGGAACCGCCCGCGATGAGCGAACGGTCGGTGTGCAGCACGCCCTTGGGGTCGGAGGTCGTCCCGGAGGTCCAGTAGATCCAGCGGACCGACGTGCCGTCGGCGGGCGGGGGCGGGAGGACCGACGGATCGGCCTCGGGCAGGTTCTCGTACGCCTCGAAGACGCCGCGCGCGCCGAGCCGACGGGCCATCTCGGTGTGATCGAAGCCGCGCCACACTCCTGGCGTCGCGAAGAACTCGGCCTTGGACTCCCGCAGCGCGAAGCCGACTTCGCGGTCACGGTAGAACGGGATGACCGGGGTCTGCACGGCGCCGATCCGGGCGAGCGCGAAGGTGAGCAGGGCCGTCTCGATGCGCGTGGGCAGTTGCCAGGCGATCACGGTGCCCGGGCGGACGCCGCGCTCGTACAGGGCGGCCGCCACCCGCTCGGCCCGGTTGCGCAACTCGCCGAAGGTCAGCGCCCGTTCGCCCTGCAGCAGGACCGGGCGGTCGGGGGTGAGCGCGGCCCGGCGCTCCACCAGCTCCCAGAGCGTGCGGGACGCGCCCAGGGCGTGTGCGGTGCTCTGCGTCATTGCCGTGACCCCCGATGAGTACCCGAGTGACATCCCGCCACCTGACGATGCGTCAGATCCAGGAACGAGCGTAGGTCCCTGCTCCTTGTCGGTCCAGAGGTGCGGAGCTAGCCTGCACCTGACGAGCCATCAGATGTGGTCATGGGATGCGGTGGAGGGGCGGGGTGCGCGGATGGACCTCACGTACACCGAGGAGGAAGAGGAGTTCCGGGCGCGGCTGCGGACGTGGCTCGCAGGCGTGCTGCCGACGCTGCCGGCGAAGCCGTCGCCCGACGACTGGCCGGGGCGGCGCGCGTACGACACGGGCTGGCAGCGCAGGCTCTACGACGCCGGGTACGGGGACGTCCACTGGGACGCCTCGCCGACCACCCGGCTGCTCTTCCTGGAGGAGACGGAGAAGGCGGGCGCGCCGTACGTGGGCGCGAACTTCGTCGGCCTGCTGCACGCGGGACCGACCGTCGCGGCCGAGGGCAGCGAACGGCAGCGGGCCCGCTGGCTGGCACCCATCCTGCGCGGCGACGAGGTGTGGTGCCAGGGGTTCAGCGAGCCGGACGCGGGCTCCGATCTCGCGGCTCTGCGTACGCGCGCGGTGCGCGAAGGCGACACGTACGTGATCAACGGCTCCAAGATCTGGACCTCGCACGCCGAGGTCGCCGACTGGTGCGAGCTGCTCGTGCGCACCGACCCGGACGCGCCCAAACACCGCGGCATCTCATGGCTCGCCCTGCCGATGGACACACCGGGGATCACCGTGCGCCCGCTGCGCACGCTCGCCGGGTCGACGGAGTTCGCCGAGATGTTCCTCGACGACGTGACCGTGCCGGTCGGCAACCGGGTCGGCGACGAGAACGACGGATGGCGCGTCACGATGGTGACCCTGTCGTTCGAGCGCGGGACCGCCTTCGTCGGCGAGGTCGTCGCCTGTCGGCGCGTCCTCGGCGAACTGGCGGCGCACGCGCGCAAGAGCGGACGCTGGGACGACGCGGTGCTGCGCCGCGAACTCGCTCTGCTGTCCGCCGAGTTCAGCGCCCTGTGGCGGCTCACGCAGTGGAACGTGAGCGAGGCGCAGGCGAGCGGCGGGGTGCCGGGGGTGGGCGGCTCGGTCTTCAAGCTGCGGTACTCGCACGCACGGCAGCGGCTCTACGACGTCGCGGCCCGGGTCCTCGGCCCCGCCGGGGCGCTGGACACCCGCCATGAGTGGACGCTCGACCGGCTGTCGTCGCTGTCGTACACGATCGCGGCCGGTACGTCGCAGATCCAGCGCAACATCGTCGCCGAGCGCATTCTCGGACTGCCCAGAGGGCCGAAGGGAGGCCGCTGACCATGCACTTCCAACTGACGGACGAACAGCGGGCGTTGCGGGACGGGACGCGGGACCTGCTGGCCGGGCGGTTCGGCCGGGACGCCCTGCGCGGCGCGGTGGAACGGCCCGAGGTCGACCGGGCGCTGTGGCGGGAGCTCGGGGCGGCGGGCCTGTTCTCGCTGTGCCTGCCGGAGGCGGCGGGCGGCATCGGGCTCGGCCTGCCGGAGGCCGTCGTGGTGTTCGAGGAGTGCGGGCGTGCGCTGCTGCCGGGGCCCCTGGTGGCCACGTTCCTCGCGGCCGGGGACGTGCCGGGTGCGGCATCCGGCGAGGCGGTCGTGACCCGCCCGTTCGGCGGGCTCGTGCCCTGGCTGGACGCGGCCGACGTGGTGCGCGGGGAGACGGCGGGCGCCGAGCCGCTCACGTCGGTCGACCCCCTCACCCCGCTGCACAGGGTGCCCGGCGACCAGCGGCAGACCACGGCCGCGGCGACCCTCCTGTACGCCGCGGAACAGCTCGGCTCGGCCGGCCGCACTCTTGAGACGGCCGTCCAACACGCCCGGGACCGCGAGCAGTTCGGGCAGCCCGTCGGCGCGTTCCAGGCCGTCAAGCACCTGTGCGCCGAGATGCTCGTACGGGTGGAGGTGGCCCGCGCCGCCGTCTACGCCGCTTCCGTCACCCGGGACCCGGTCGAGATCGCGGCAGCCGAACTGCTCGCCGACGAGGCCGCCGTCCAGGGCGCCCGCGACTGCCTCCAGGTGCACGGCGGCATGGGGTTCACGTGGGAGGCCGACGTCCATCTGCACCTGAAGCGGGCCTGGGTGCGGGCCGAGTTGGGCGGCAGCGCGCGGGCCGCCGAGGACGTGCTCGCCGCCGCCCTGTGAGAGTCCGGACGATGCCATGAGCGAGGGCGTCCGGCAAGGTGCGCGGCACAGCGTGGTGAAGGGTGTCCGGAGAGGTCTACGCACAGTGACCGTGCGTCGATACCGGGTTGTGTCCTTCGGGAGGCTCGTCACGGCGCGGAGTCGGCATCCGGCTCCGGTACCTTGTGGCAGATGCGAGTGGTGCTGAACCCGAGCGAAGGTGCCGGGGTTGCCTCCGAGGCGGCTCCCGGACCGGGGATGTGCGCCGCTCGCAGTGCAGGGCGGAGTGTCACGCCCGCCTGTTCGACCCCCCGCGAGACGCGTCGCACAGTATGCCGTACGCGTACTCCTTCGCGCTGGAATATGCCCGAAGCGCTTGTTGGGGTGACTGTACGTCAACCATGCTGTGCAGCAACGGGATCACGGACCGTGATCCCTGGCAGTGTCCAGGATGGTCAGTGGCGCGAGGCGACGTGTCCGCCGGTTCGGATGGTGTGAGCGGTGCAGGTGCTTCAGGTTCAGTTGGAGGTCGGGGCCGACCCCGCAGAGGTGGGGCGGGCCCGGAGGTGGGTGCGCTCGCGCCTAGCCGGTTCGGGCATACAGGCCGACGAGTCGCTCGCCGAGACGCTGATCCTGCTCGTCTCCGAACTGGTCACCAACGCGGTGGTGCACACCGGTCATCCGGCCGTGCTCCGCATGGTGCTGCCCGGCGTCCAGGAGCAGTGTCCGGGGACCGTGCGTGTGGAGGTGGCCGACGCCAGTGACCGTCCACCGGCGCCCAGGCACGCGGCCGGCGAGGAGACGAACGGGCGCGGTCTGGAACTGGTCGACGGGCTCGCCGACCGCTGGGGCTGGCGCCCCGAGGGTGCGGGCAAGGCGATCTGGTGCGAGATCGACCGCTGTGCCGCGTCCGGAGCCGGGGAAGTCCCCGTGTACGACGGAGTGGCCTTCGAGGCGGTGTGATGTCGGCGCGGCCCTGGCGACCCACGCGGCTCGGGCGGTTCAGGTGTGAATGCGCCGGGCCCACCCCCGCCCGGTGCTTCCGTGCGCGCCCCGAACAATAGGCGCATTAAAGGCAAATACCCGGACGGCGGTTGACGCGGAGTGTCCGTTTGATCACGCTTGTAGTCAGCGATTCGCTGTGAGGGGACGTCGAGGGCCCTTGTGACGGGGGTCCTCGACGAAATCCGGATCGTCGCCGTGGGGGTGGGGTTCGCTGCCGATTGCGGCTCGTGGCCGCTCCTCGCGCAGCTCCCGCGCCCCTTGAGGCGCCGCCTCCTTCGCCGGGTTCGCCGGGTTCGCCGAGTTCGCCGAGATCGCCGAGATCGTCGAGCTCAGAGCGCCGCGACCGGTGCCACCGGGGTGCCCGTCGCTCCCACGAAGGGCTCGGGCATCGCCGAGAGCAGGAACGTGTAGCGGCCTTCTTCTCCACAGGCTGTGGACAAACTTTCCAGATTCCAGTTCTGGCCCTGCAGCATGCCCATCTCCACGAGGTCGAGCGCGTGCACCGGAAGCCATAGGTTCTCGATCTCCGGCGGGAAGATCTCGAAGGTCAGGGTGTCGTTCGCGACCGCCGCCACGTCGCGGGCGTGGAACCACTCCGGGGTGCGGACGGACAGGCCGGGCGACGGATAGCCGTACCCGTGCTTGTCGCCGGTCAGATACACCTGCACCTGGCCCGTCCGCACCAGCACGATGTCGCCCGCGCGGACCGTGACGCGGCCGAACTCCGCCGCCCCGTCCAGGTCTTCGGGCGTCACGGCGTGGTCGCCGGGCAGCCGGTCGAGGCCCTTCGCCGCCGCCACGTCGAGCAGAACACCGCGCGAGACGATGTACGGGGCCTTGTCGATGCCGCTGAACTCGGCGCCGCCATGGGCCGTGATGGTGTCCGCCGGGCGGCCGTTGTAGAGGCGGCCCGAGTGCGAGACATGGGTGAGCGCGTCCCAGTGGGTGGCCGCCTGCAGGCCCATCGTCACCGCGTCGTCGCTGGTGGCGACCGTGTCCGGGCCGAAGATCTGCTGGTTGATCTGGACCATGGTGTGGAACGGGTTGATGCGGCCCGGGATCAGGCCCACCTGTACCCCGTCCTCCTTGAGGGGCAGCGCGAGGGGGACACGGCGGCCCGTACGGACCTCGGTGGCGGCCTCGCGGACCACCTCGTCCGTGATCAGGTTCAGGGTGCCGATCTCGTCGGCCGTACCCCAACGCCCCCAGTTGTTCACGCGTTTGGCGATGTCGTGGAACTCGGCGGGCAGCGGCATCGGAGCCTCCCGGGTCTTGTGTTCCGGTATCTGACGGGTCGTAGAATCCGAACCCGAGAGAAATCTAACGGGTCGTCAGAAACTGCGGGAAGGGGCCGGGCGTGGGGAACTTCTTGGCTGGCAAGGTCGTCGCCGTGACGGGGGCGGGACGCGGCATCGGACGCGCGGTGGCACTGGCGTGCGCCGCAGAGGGCGCGAAGGTTGTCGTCAACGACTACGGGGTCTCCATGGAGGGCTCCGAGCCCACGTCCGAAGTGGCCCTGGGGGTGGTGAAGGAGATCGAGGCCGCGGGGGGCGCCGCCGTGGCCGTGGCCGACGACGTGTCGACCATGGCCGGCGGGCAGCGGATCGTGGACACGGCCGTGGCGGAGTTCGGGCGGCTCGACGGAGTGGTGTGCGTCGCCGGGATCCTGCGGGAACGGATGCTCTTCAACATGTCCGAGGAGGAGTGGGATCCGGTCGTCGCCACTCATCTGAAGGGGACGTTCACCGTCTTCCGGGCGGCCTCCGCCGTCATGCGCAAACAGGGCTCGGGAACTCTGGTCGGGTTCACGAGCGGGAACCATCAGGGTTCCGTCGCGCAGGCCAACTACAGCGCCGCCAAGGGAGGGATCATCTCGCTGGTGCGCAGCGCCGCCCTGGGGTTGCACAAGTACGGGGTCACCGCCAACGCCGTGGCGCCCGTCGCCCGTACCCGGATGTCGGCGAACGTACCGATGGAGCTCAAGGAGATCGGGGAGCCGGAGGACGTCGCGGCCCTGGTCGTCTACCTGCTGAGCGAGCGGGCCCGCGCCGAGAGGATCACCGGGCAGGTGTACACCGTGGCCGGGCCGAAGATCGCCGTGTGGGCGCAGCCGCGCGAGCTGCGGGCCGGGTACGCGGCGGACGGGCCGTGGACGCCCGAGCGGATCGCCGACTTCCTGCCCGGGACGGTCGGCGTCGATCCGATGCCGATGCTCGCGGTGCTGGAGGAGATGGCGCGGGCCGCCGCCGCCAAGGAGCGACCCAATCAGTGATCAGTCGTCGCGGTCTGGTGATCGGTTCTGGTCGGCGGCTTTCAAGTGGGCGGTGGCGAAATGGAGTTCGGGCTCGGGGTTGAGGACGACGTCTTTCGGCGCGAGGCCAGGGAGTGGCTGGAGGCTCATCTCGTCGGGCGGTTCGCGGCGGTCGTGGGGCGGGGCGGGCCCGGTAGCGAACATGTGGCGGCCGGTGAACGGCGGGCCTGGGAAGAGGAGTTGGGGAGCGGCGGGTGGATCGGTCTTGGGTGGGGTGATGGCTCGTACGGCAACCGTGTCGCCACGTTGACCCAGCAGGTCGTGTGGGCCGAGGAGTACGCCCGGGTGCGGGCCCCGGGCCGGTACGGGCACATCGGCGAGAACCTGCTCGCTCCTACGTTGCTCGCGTACGGCAGCGACGAGCAGCGGCGGCGCTTCCTGCCGCCCATCGCGCGCGGGGAGGAACTGTGGTGCCAGGGGTACAGCGAGCCGGGCGCCGGGTCGGACCTCGCCTCGCTGCGGACCGCCGCCGAGCGGGGCGGGGACGGGCGGTGGCGCGTCACCGGGCAGAAGGTGTGGACGTCACTGGCCCACGAGGCCGACTGGTGCTTCGTGCTCGCGCGGACCGAGGCGGGGTCGCGGCGGCACCGGGGGCTGTCGTTCCTGCTGGTGCCGATGGATCAGCCGGGGCGTATCGACGTACGGCCGATCCGGCAGCTGACCGGGACGAGCGAGTTCAACGAGGTGTTCTTCGACGGGGCCGTCGCGGCCGATGTCGTGGGGGAGGCGGGGGGTGGATGGACGGTTGCCATGGGGCTGCTCGGGTTTGAGCGGGGGGTGTCGACCCTGGCCCAACAGGTCGGATTCGAGGAGGAGTTGCGGGGTGTGGTGAGCCGTGCGGTGGAGTCGGGGGCCGTGGGTGATCCGGTGGTCGCCGGGGACATCGTGCGGTTGTGGGCCGAGTTGCGGATCATGCGGTGGAACGCGCTGCGGACCCTGGGAGGCGCGCCGGATGCCGTGCGGGGCGGGGCGCCGAGCGTCGCCAAGCTGCTGTGGGGCGGGTGGCACCAGCGGCTCGGGGCGCTCGCTCTGCGGGTGCGCGGCGCCGGCGGGGCGGTCGGGCCGGGGGACTGGTCGGCCGAGTCCCCGTACGAGCTCGATGAACAGCAGCGGCTGTTCCTGTTCAGCCGGGCCGACACCGTCTACGGCGGGTCGGACGAGATTCAGCGGAACATCATCGCCGAGCGTGTGCTCGGCCTGCCCAGGGAGGCGTAGGTCATGAGTGGGTTGCGTGGGTCGAGCGGGTCGAGCGGGCTGAGTGGGTCGAATGGGTTGCGTGGGTCGAGTCGTATGCGGGGTGTTCTGTTCGACGGGCGGCAGACCGTGGTGGTGGATGACCTGGAAGTGCGGGAGCCGGGGGCCGGGGAAGTGCTCGTCGCTGTCGCCGCCGCCGGGCTGTGCCACTCCGATCTGTCGGTGATCGACGGGACCATTCCGTTCCCCCGGCCTGTCGTGCTCGGGCACGAGGGGGCCGGGGTGGTGGAGGCCGTGGGGGCCGGGGTGACGCATGTCGTCGCTGGGGATCATGTGTCGCTCTCCACGCTGGCCAACTGCGGGACCTGCGCCGAGTGCGACCGGGGGCGGCCGACCATGTGCCGCAAGGCGATCGGGATGCCGGGACAGCCGTTCTCCCGGGGCGGGAAGCCGGTGTACCAGTTCGCCTCGAACTCGGCGTTCGCGGAGCGGACCGTGGTGAAGGCGGTGCAGGCCGTGAAGATCCCGAAGGAGATTCCGCTGACGTCGGCGGCGTTGATCGGGTGCGGGGTGCTGACCGGGGTGGGGGCGGTGCTGAACCGGGCCCGGGTCGATCGGGGGGACTCCGTGGTCGTCATCGGGACGGGGGGAGTGGGGTTGAACGTGCTGCAAGGGGCCCGGATCGCGGGGGCGTCGAAGATTGTCGCCGTTGATTCGAATCCGGGGAAGGAGGGGGTTGCCCGGTTGTTCGGGGCGACCGAGTTTCTGGGGGACGTGGGGGAGGTGCGGGGCGTCCTGCCGGACGGGGCCGATCACGTCTTCGAGTGTGTGGGGCGGGTGGAGCTGGTGCGGGCCGCGATCGATCTGCTGGACCGGCATGGGCAGGCGGTGCTGCTCGGGATGCCGGCGGCCGACGCGGAGGCGTCCTTTGTGCCCGCCGCGTTGTTCCTGGACAAGTCGGTGCTCGGGTGCCGGTACGGGTCGTCTCGGCCGCAGCGGGATATTCGGCTGTACGCGGATCTGTACGGGGAGGGGCGGCTGTTGCTGGATGAGTTGGTGACGCGGACCTATCCGGTGGAGGAGTTCGGGGAGGCGGTTGCGGATGCGGAGGCCGGGCGGGTTGCTCGGGGGGTTTTGACGTTCTAGGGGCCCGCCTGGAGGGAGGGTGGCCGTCTGGGGTTTCGTTGGCGGCTGTCGGGTGCGTTCCGATAGGTGTGTGGTGGGTCCGGGGCCGCCCGGGGTATGTCCGTGCTCGCCATCTTGATGGCCTCGCCGCTTGCTTCGCCGGGCGCTACCGCGTGCCGCTGTGCTGCGCGCGCACATACCCCGACCGTCCCCTCCCGTCTCGTACGCGACCGGAGGGCAGTGGTGTGCTCGGTTCTCCGCCCCCTCCCGGCCGCCGTCTTCTGTCTCGTGGGCGGCTGAGCGCCGGTAATTCAAGCCCCTCCGGCGCTTGAGGAGCGGGGTCTGGGGTCTGGGGCGGAGCCCCGGGGCTGGGGGACAGCCCGGCTGATACAGCTCAACCCGCGGAGCGGAACGTTCGGCGGTAGGTGGTCGGCGTCACCCCGAGCGCCGACTGCAAATGCATCCGCATCGACTGCGCCGTACCGAACCCGGCGGCACCGGCCACCTGGTCCACGGAGAGCGCCGAGGTCTCCAGGAGATGGCGGGCACGCTCGACGCGTTGCTGGGTGAGCCACTGGCCGGGGCTGAGGCCGGCCTCTTCGCGGAAGCGGCGCGTGAAGGTGCGCACGGACATGGATTCCTGCTCGGCCATGTCGCGGAGCTGGATCGGTTCGTGGAGGCGGGCCAGGGCCCAGGCGTGGGCCGCCGTGGTGGTCGCCAACTGGGTTTCGGGTACGGGGCGTTGGATGAACTGGGCCTGGCCGCCGTCGCGGTGCGGGGGGACGACGGTGCGGCGGGCGACGTCGTTGGCGACGGCCGTGCCGTGGTCGCGGCGGACCATGTGCAGGCACAGGTCGATGCCGGCGGCGACCCCGGCGGAGGTCAGGACGTCACCGTCGTCGATGAAGAGCACGTCCGCGTCGACCCGGACCGAGGGGAAGAGCTCCTGGAAGCGGGTTGCCTCCGCCCAGTGCGTGGTGGCGGGGCGGCCCTCCAGACAGCCCGCGGCCGCGAGGACGTAGCTGCCGGTGCAGATGGAGACCAGGCGCGTGCCCGGCCGGATGCGGGAGAAGGCCGCCTTCAGGTCCTCGGTGAGGCGGCCCTCCTCGTATACCGGGCCGAGTTCGTAGGACGCCGGGACGATCACTGTGTCGGCGGTGGCCAGGGTCTCGGGGCCGTTCTCGACCAGGATCGCGAAGTCCGCGTCCGTCTGGACCGGGCCCGGCTCGCGGACCGCGACCGTGATGACCTCGTAGAGCGGCTGCATGGCCGGAGTGCGGGCCTTGCCGAAAATCCGTTGTGGGATGCCCAGTTCGAACGGGATCAGGCCGTCGAGCGCGAGCACGGCCACGCGGTGCCGGGGAACACTCATGGCCCGATCCTAGCGAATGCTGTCGTTCGGGCCACTCGTGCGGGATCGTGCGGTGGCGGAGGCTCTGGATGTGACGACGACAGAGATTCATGACTCCCCCGGCACCCGTGGCCGGCGCGGCGGCCGAGGGTTCCACCGGGCCTGGGCCGTGGCCGCGGTCACCTTCGTGACGATCATCGGCTCCGCCGCCTTCGCCTCGCTGCCCGGACTGCTCATCGAGCCGCTGAACCATGATTTCGGCTGGTCGCGGGGGACCATCGGGTTCGCCGTGTCCGTGAACCTCGCGCTGTACGGGGTGACCGCTCCGTTCGCCGCCGCTCTGATGGACCGGTTCGGGATACGGAAGGTCGTCGCCTTCGCCCTGTCCGTCATCGCCGTCGGATCGCTGCTGACCGTCTGGATGACCGCCGCCTGGCAGCTCGTCCTGTACTGGGGTGTGCTGGTCGGGCTCGGCAGCGGGTCGATGGCGCTCGCGTTCGCGGCGACCGTCACCAACCGCTGGTTCGTGGCCAAGCGCGGGCTCGTCACCGGCATCCTGACCGCCGCCGGAGCCTCGGGGCAGTTGGTGTTCCTGCCGCTCCTGTCGTGGATCGTGCAGCGGCACGGATGGGAGCCCGCCGCCGTCACCGTGGCTCTCTCCGCGCTCGCCGTGGTGCCTTTCGTGTGGTTGCTGCTGCGGGATCACCCTGCCGACGTGGGCGTGAAGGCTTACGGGGCAAAGGAGTTCGTGGCGAAGCCGGGCCCGGTGGGCGGGGCCGCGCGGCGTGCCGTCGGCGTGTTGTTCAAGGCCGCGCGGACCGGGCCCTTCTGGCTGCTCGCCGGTACGTTCGCGATCTGCGGTGCCTCCACGAACGGGCTCGTCAAGACGCACTTCGTGCCCGCCGCCCACGACCACCACATGCCGGTCCAGGCCGCCGCCTCGCTGCTCGCGGTCATCGGCGTCTTCGACATCATCGGGACGATCGCCTCGGGGTGGTTCACCGACCGGTTCGAGGCGCGACGGCTGCTCGCCGTCTACTACGCGCTGCGCGGGATCTCGCTGCTCTTCCTGCCGATGCTGCTCTTCCCGACCGTGCATCCGCCGATGGTTCTGTTCATCGTGTTCTACGGACTGGACTGGGTCGCCACCGTGCCGCCCACCATCGCCCTGTGCCGCGAGCACTACGGCGAGGACAGCGCCATCGTCTTCGGGTGGGTGCTCGCCTCGCACCAGGTGGGTGCCGCGGTCGTCGCGTTCCTGGGCGGTGTGGTGCGCGACGTCACCGGCTCCTACAACCTCATGTGGTACGCGTCCGGGGCGCTGTGCGCCGTTGCCGCTCTGATGTCGCTGGTGATCCGGCGGGGGCGGGAGACGGGGGCCGCTGCGCCGGTCGCCGCTGTCGCCGCGGGGTGAGGTGCTCTCAGTCGCCCAGGCGGGCGAAGCGGCCACGGTGGAAGAGGAGGGGAGCCCTCTCCTCGGCGTGAGTGCCCAGGGCGGTGACCCGGCCGACCACGATCAGGTGGTCGCCGCCGGTGTGGACGGCGTGGATGGCGCAGTCGATCCATGCCGCGGCGCCGTCGAGCCGCGGGGAGCCGGACACCGGTGCCGAGGTGTGGTCGACGCCGGCGAACTTGTCGGCTCCGCTGACCGCGAATCCGCGGCACAACTCGCCCTGGTCCGCGCCCAGTACGTTCACGCAGAAGACGCCCGCGCGGGCGATCCGCGGCCACGTCGTCGACGTACGGGCCACCATGAACGCGACCAGCGGCGGGTCGAGGGAGAGTGACGCGAAGGACTGGCAGGCGAACCCCGCCGGGCCTTCGCCGGGTGCGCCGGGCGGGGCCGTGACGACGGTGACGCCGGTCGCGAAGGTACCCAGGACGCGGCGGAACTCGGCCGGGTCGACGGGGGCGCGCTCGTCGTCGCCGACGGCGCGCAGTTCGGGCCGGGGCAGCGGCTCCACGGGGCCCGCCGTGGTGGGGGCGCCGACCGACCTGAGGTACCGGACGACGGTGGCCGCCATCCCTGCGTGTCCCATCATGGTTCCCAGTGAAGCTGACGGATCGTCAGATTGGAAGGGATGGGTGGAAGGGGTATGGCTGTGGGCTGCCGTCCGTCAGCGGCCCCGGTAGTGCGGGTGGCGGCGGTCCACGAAGCTCGTGACGCCCTCGTTCGCGTCGTGCGTGGTCATGTTCAGCTCCTGCGCCGTCGCCTCCGCCGCGAACGCGGTCGCCCGGTCGGAGTCCAGGGACGCGTTCACCAGCTGCTTGGTGAGGGCCAGGGCGCGGGTCGGGCCGGTGGCGAGACGTTCGGCCCAGGCCCGCGCCGTCTTCGCCAACTCGGCGTCCGGCACGACCCTGTTGACGAGCCCGATGCGTTCCGCCTCGGCGGCGGGCAGCGCGTCGCCGAAGAACATCAGCTCCTTCGCGCGCTGCGGACCGACCAGGCGGGGCAGCAGATAGGCGCCGCCGCCGTCGGGCACCAGGCCCCGGCGCACGAACACCTCGATGAAGCGGGCCGACTCCGCCGCCAGTACGAGGTCGCAGGCGAGGGCGAGATGCGCGCCGAGTCCTGCCGCCGTGCCGTTGACCGCCGCGATCACCGGCTTCTCGCAGTCCAGGACCGCGGCGATCAGGCGCTGGGCGCCCAACCGGATCGTGCGGGAGACATCGCCCGCGACCCGCTCCCCGGCCGCGGGCGCCCCGCGCAGGTCCGCGCCCGCGCAGAAGCCCTTGCCGGTCGCGGTGAGGACGACGGCGCGTACGTCCGGGTCCGCGGAGGCGGCGGCGAGCAGCTCGATGACGCGTTCGCGCTGGTCCCAGGTGACGGCGTTCATGGCCTCCGGGCGGTTCAGGGTGATCCACGAGACGTTGTTGTCAGTGGCGTGCAGTACCAATGAGTCCAGAGGGGGCGGGGGTGGGGGCAGGGGTGGAGGTGGAGGCGGGGGTGGCGGTGTCATGGGGAGCTCCGTTCCGAGAGCGGGTGCGGGTGCGGGTCAGCGGCAGACGGCCAGCGCGTCGAGGGCGACCGCGCCCTGGCCGCGCGGCAGCACCATCAGCGGGTTGATGTCCAGCTCCGCGAGGTCGTCTCCGAGTTCGAGCGCCATGCGCTGGACCCGCAGCACCACCTCGACCAGCGCGTCGATGTCCGCGGGGGGCGCTCCCCTGACGCCGTCGAGCAGGGGGCGGCCGCGCAGTTCGTCCAGGGCGGCGCGGGCCTGGCGCTCCCCGAAGGGAGGTACGCACACGGCGGTGTCCCGCAGGACCTCGACGAGTACGCCGCCCAGGCCGACGGTCACGGTCGGGCCGAACAGGTCGTCGTGCGTGACCCCGACGACCATCTCCACGCCCCGCTCGACCATCTGGCAGACGAGGACGCCGTCGAGCCCGATGCCCTCGTAGCGGGCGATGTCGGTGAGTTCGCGATACGCGTCCCTGACCTGGCTCGCGGACGTCAGCTCGATCTTGACGAGGCCGAGCTCCGACTTGTGCGCGAGCTGTGGCGCCGATGCCTTCATGACGACCGGGTAGCCGACGAGCGACGCGGCGCGCACCGCGGCTGCCGCGCTGGTCACCAGCTGCTCGCGCGGTACGCGGATGCCGTATGCCCGCAGCAGTTGCTTGGCGGCGTGCTCGCTCAGCTGGTTGCCGGGGCGCATCAGGGCCTGTGCCTTGCGGAAGGAGGGCGACGGGGTGCGCGGTGCCTCGTCGAAGGGCGAGCGGTAGGAGGCGGTGAAGCGGTGGTGGTCGAGGTAGGCGCGGACGGCGGTGATGCAGTTGGCGAAGGTGCGGAAGGTGGCGACCCGGGACGAGCCGAGGAGCGTCTCGCGGTACGCGGCCTCGGTGCCGACCGGCGAGCCCCACACCACGCACACCAGCTTGTCCGTCCGCTCGGCCGCGGCCACCAGGTCCTGCGCGAGCTTGTCGCTCATCGGGGGGAAGGGGCCGGTGATGGGGCAGATGAGCACGCCGACGGACGGGTCCGCGAGGATCGCGTCGATGATCTTGCGGCCGCGGTGGTCGCCGACCGGGTGGCCGCCGTTGTCGACCGGGTTGGCGACGTTCAGGTACTCGGGGATCCACTCGTGCAGTTCGGCCTGCTTGGCCTCGGGAAGGGTCGGCAGGGTCAGACCCGCCGCCGTCGCCAGGTCCGAGAAGTGGGCGCCGGTGCCGCCGGATATGGAGTAGACGACGACTCCGTCGGACTGTGGCGGCCTGGCTCGCGCCAGCAGGGCGGCCGTGTCCTGGAGTTCGTCGAGGCCGTCGACGCGGATCACGCCGAACTGCCGCATCGCCGCGTCCACGACGGTGTCCGCGCCGGTCAGCTTCCCGGTGTGCGAGGCGGCGGTGCGCGCGCCGGTCTCGGTCCGCCCCACCTTCACCGCGACGACGGGTACGCCCTCGCGCGCGGCCCGGTCCGCGGCGAGCAGGAAGGACCGTCCGTCCTTGAGCCCCTCCACGTAGCAGGCGATGGCGCCGACCTCGGGGCGCTGGGCGAAGTAGGAGATGAAGTCGGCGGTCTCCAGGTCGGCCTCGTTGCCCGTGGGGGCCCAGTGCGAGAGCCGGATGCCCAGCTCCTGGAGGGCGAAGACCGGGCGCCCCTGGTGGCCGGATTGCGTGATGAGCGCGATGGCGGGCCCGTCGAGATCGTCGCGGAAGCGCTCGAAGGCGTTGAGGTTGGTGTTCGGGCCGAGCAGTCGCAGGCCCGAGCGTTCGACGGTCGCCGCGAGCCGCTCCTGCGCGGCCGCGCCCGCCTCGCCGGTCTCGGCGAACCCGGAGGCGAAGGCCACCGCGAACTTCACCTTCGTATCCGAGAGTTGCTCGATGACCGGGAGCGGGTCGGCGACCAGCAGCACGGCCAGGTCGACCTGTTCCGGCAGGTCGGCGACGGACGGGCGGCAGGGCAGCCCGAAGACCGACTCCCGCGTGGGATGCACCGGATACAGGCGGGCGCCGACCCGCTCCGCCCAGCCCATCAGCTGGCGGGTGATGCCCGTGTTGGGGCGTCCCTCGGCGTCGGACGCCCCGACGACGGCCACGGACTCGGGCCGGAAGAACCGGTCCAGGTCCGGTACCTCGCCGTGCAGTGGCCGTCCGCTGACGTCCCGCTCGTCGGTGCCGGTCCTGCCGTGCACGGCAGGACCGGGCTGCTCGCCGCAGGCGATCACGCGGGCCCGGCGGGAGTCGGTGGTCAGGGTGCCGTAAGTCGATCCAAGCATCGGTCCGCCCCGCTCCTGTGTGACAGCGACAACTCTGACGTGAAGCTCTAACTGACGCCCAGTCAGATTACTTAACTGACGCTCCGTCAGGAACAGGGCTGCACGCAAAGGCTGGAGCGGATGCGGTGCCGATGCCGTACCGGCGGCTCTCTTCGGTTCTCCTCGGTTCTCTTCCGCTCTCTTCGCTGCGCGGATTCTCTTCTTCTGCCCGCCGCGGGGACGGTCCGAACGGGGGCGGGGCCGGATGGCGTGGAGTGGTCGGTGGGCGCTCGCGGAGTGCGGTTGCCCGTCAGGCGGACTTGGCCAGCGCCCGGCCGATCCGGTCCGCGTCCAGCGCCAGTTCGCGGAGCATGCCGCTGATCGGGTTCGTGTACCCCGAGAAGTAGAGGCCGGGCGCCGTCGGCAGGGTGCGGGCGCCGTGCGGGCGGGGGCGGCCCGTCGCCGGGTCGAGGACGCCGAGGTGGCCCACCAGGTCCTCCAGGCCCTGCCGGTAGCCGGTCGCCGCGATGACGGTGTCGGGGGTCAGGCGCGTGCCGTCGGCCAGGACCACCTCCGCGCCCTCGAAGGATGCCACCGCCGCCACGGGGCGCACCTTCCCCGTGCGGACCGCGTCGACGAGCCCGACGTCCTGGACCGGGATGGCGCCCTCGCGCGCCCGCGAGTACAGGCCCGTTCCGGGGCGCGGCAGTCCCTGCGCCGCCAGGTCCGGCACGCTCAGCCTGCCCAGGGGGACGGCGAGGCGGTCGACGAGCCACACCGGCAGGCGGCGGCAGAGGATGCCGGTGCGCTGGGCCGGCCAGCCCAGCGTGGAGCGGCGCACGATGTGCGGGGCGGTGCGCACCGCGATCCTGACCCGCGCGGCGCCGCCCTCGACCAGGTCGACGGCGATCTCGGCCCCGGTGTTGCCGATCCCGACGACGAGAACGTCCTGACCCGCGTAGGGGGCGGGGGAGCGGTACGCGCTCGCGTGCAGCAGGGTCCCGGTGTACGAGGAGGCGCCCGGCCAGTCCGGCAGCCGCGGGGTGTGGTTGTGGCCGGTGGCGACGACGACCGCGGCGGCCGTCAGCTCGCGGCCGCCGGTGGCCCGCAGCAGCCATCCTTCGCCGTCCGGCGCGCGGTCGACGCGGGTGACCTCGACCCCGGTGACGACTTCCAGATCATGGAACTCGGCGTACTTCTCCAAGTAACGCACGACGTCGTCGCGCGAGACCCAGCGGCCGAAGCGGCGCGGGATCGGCAGTCCGGGCAGGCTGGAGAGGCGGCGCGTGGTGTGCAGGTGGAGGCGGTCGTAATGGCCGCGCCAGGAGGCGCCGACCCGGTCGGACTTCTCCAGGACGACGGCCCGCACACCGTGCGCCTTGAGGCCCGCCGCCGTCGCGAGCCCGCCGGGGCCGCCGCCGATGACGTACACGGGCGGGCGTTCGTGGCTGCGGGCGGCCGGTGAAGGGTTCGGGTCGGTCATGTGCGGGAGCGTAATCGCGCGCCAAGTTGATGGGTCTCGGTCAAGATCTGAACCGGTTGCGAATTGATCACGGTGTCCACGTGGGAGGTCTCGCGGGTACGGGCTCTTGCGCGCACGGCGCCGCATGCGCTGAACTGACGTCCCGTCAGAAACCGATCGGGAGGCGGCTGTAGCGCATGGACGCGATAGGGCTCAGCGGCGCCGAATGGCTTGCCGTGCTGCGCATCGGGCTCGGCCTGTGGTGGCTGGAGAGCTGGCGGCACAAGGACAGGAAGAGCTGGTTCGAGAGCGGCAGCGGCATCGCGTGGGCCGCGGACGTGGCGGGCAAGCACCGGTGGGCCGCGGTGCGCAGCGGCTTCGACGCCGTCGTGAAGCCGCGGCCGAGGGTCATGGCCTACCTCGTCGTCTACGCCGAACTCGCCCTGGGGCTCGGCCTGATCGCGGGGTTCCTGACGCCGGTCGCGCTCATCGGCGGGCTGCTGCTCAATCTCCTGTACTTCCTGCTCATGATCCACGACTGGGCCGAGCAGGGGCAGAACGCGATGATGGGCCTCGCCTCGCTCGTCGCGCTGTTCGCCATGTCCTGGCAGACCTGGTCCCTCGACCACGCGATCGGACTGTTCTGATGGCCACGGCCGGCGACCCGACCGGAGCCGCGACCGCGACCGAAGCCGCGACCGGGACCGCGACCGGGGCCGCGACCGCGACCGGGGCCGCGACCGAAGCCATGACCACCGCTGGTGTCGGCGTACGGTTCGACGTGCCCGAGCCCGATGCCTTCACCCGCGCCTACTGGGACGCGGCCGCCGAGGGGCGCTTGCTGCTGCGGCACTGTGCCGCCTGTCGGCGCGCGCATCACTATCCGCGCGAGTTCTGCCCGTTCTGCTGGAGCGACGACCCCGGGGTCGTGCGGTGGCGCGTCGCGAGTGGGCGTGCCGTGCTCTACACGTGGTCCGTGGTGCACCGGAACGACCTGCCGCCGTTCGGCGCCCGCACCCCCTATGTCGCGGCCGTCGTCGACCTCGCCGAGGGCCCGCGGATGATGACGGAGGTCGTGGACTGCGCGGCGGCGGACCTGCGGATGGGAATGCGCCTCCAGGTCACCTTCCGGCAGGACGGCGGGGGCGCGGGGGGTGTCTATGCCGTGCCCGTGTTCCGGCCCGCGGGGCTCGAACGATCCGCGACTGAGGCAGGGCTCCGGTCCTCACGGCCACAGCAGTGAGGTGGCCCAACTCTCGTCTTGCCTCGTGTACTTGAGGCGCAGGTGTCGTCGGCGTGCGTCGCCCTGGAAGAATTCCACCTCGTACGGTTCCAGTTCGTACACCGTCCACGTCGGTACGGACGCGTTCGGCTCGCTCCGCGCCCGTTCCCAGGCGGCCTCTGAGGCCCGCACCAACTCTGCCTGTGACGACAGGGGTTCGCTCTGGTGCCCGACCAGGGCCGAGGCGAGCGCACCCGTCGAGCGGGCGTGCAGATCGGCGTGCGCGACCCCGGCGGGGGCCGTGCGGACCGTGCCGCGCACCCGGATCTGGCGGCCCTGCGCCGGCCAGTAGAAGCCGAGCGCCGCGAACGGGTGCGCGGCGAGCTGCCGGCCCTTGGCGCTCCCGGAGTGCGAGGCGAAGTGCAGGGAGCGGTCGTCGGCGCCGTGCAGCATGACGGTGCGGACATCCGGGCGGCCCTCGGCGTCCGTGGTCGCGAGCGACGGGGTGTGCGGCTCGGTCTGCCCGGCCGCCACGGCCGCCGCGAACCACTCCACGAACAGGGGCAGCGGTGTCTCGGGGGCGGCGTCGAGGTCGAAGGCGGGCAGCTCGGTGTCCCAGACGCGCAGGGACCTCAGCAGGGTTTCCATTTCCCGGTCGGCTTTCATGACCCGATTGTCGCTGGTCGGCGGCCGAATCAGGGCTTGGCGCCGCGCGGTATCGGGCCGGCGGAGCGGCCATGGGCCATGCGGGGTTCCGGAAGCAGGCGGACGGTGCCTGCTGATGAAGCCCGATCGACGGCACCGCCAGCCGGTCAGTCCCGGCCCAGGACCACCGTCCCGGCCGAGCAGAACCATCCGCCCGTGCCGGAGGCCACCGCGAGGGCGGGCGGGGAGCCGTCCGGCCGGTGCGCCTGGTGTCCGCCCGCCTCGCCGCGTAGCTGCCGTACGGCCTCGACCAGCAGAAACAGGCCGCGCATGCCCGGGTGCTGGGCGGAGAGCCCGCCGCCGTCCGTGTTGGTCGGCAGCTCCCCGTCGTGCCGCAGCCGGCCCTTCTCGACGAACGCCCCGCCCTCTCCCTTCGCGCAGAACCCGAGGTCCTCCAGCGTCACCAGCGTCATGTACGTGAACGCGTCGTAGATCTCGGCGATGTCGATCTCGGTAGGCCGCACCCCGGCCCGCTCGAAGGCGAGCCGGCCGCTCACCGCCGCCGGGGAGACCGTGAAGTCCGCCCACTCGGACATGGTCGTGTGCGATACGTACTCGCCCGAACCGAGCACCCAGACCGGCGACTTGGCGCAGTCGGGCACCAGGTCCTCGGCGACCATGAGTACGGCGGCGCCGCCGTCGGAGCGGATGCAGCAGTGGAGTTTCGTGAACGGGTCGGCGATCATCGGCCCGGCCAGGACGTCGTCGACGGTGATCGGCTCGTGGAACATGGCGTCGGGGTTGCGGGACGCGTTCTGCCGTGCCTGGACGGCGACTTGGGCGAGCTGTTCGAGCGTGGTGCCGTACTCGTGCATGTGGCGGCGGGCCGCCATCGCGTACTTGGCGATGAGCGTGTGGCCGTAGGGGACCTCGAACTGCAGCGGACCCCGCGCCCCGAACGACAGGTTCGACGTGCGCCGCTTCGCCTTGATGTCGGCACGGGCCGTGGAGCCGTAGGCCAGGAGGACGGCGCGGGCGTGCCCGGCGGCGATGGCGTCCGCCGCGTGGGCCGCCATGACCTCCCAGGTGGAGCCGCCGACCGAAGTGGAGTCGACCCAGCGGGGCTTGAGGCCCAGGTACTCGGCGACCTCGACCGGGGCGAGCGTGCCGAGGCCCGCGCTCGCGAACCCGTCGACGACGTCAGGGGTGAGCCCGGCGTCGGCGAGCGCGCGGCGCGCGGCCTGGGCGTGCAGGGCGTAGGGAGTGGCGTCGTCGACGCGGCCGCAGTCGGAGAGGGCGATGCCCGTGATGGCGGCCTTACGGTGGGGGCCAGTCATATATCTGACGGTACATCAGTTGTCGGGCTCCGTAACGGGTGCGTCCCCCTCTGGGCATACGCGGCCGTCGGCCCTAACATGACGACCCGTCAGAAAGGGGCCCGCATGGACGCCAGGTTCACCGAGGAACAGCAAGAGATCCGCCGCACCCTGCGCGAACTCACCACCAAACGCTGCACCCCGGACGACGTCAAGGCCGCGGCCCGCACCCCGTCCGGCCACGACCGTGCCCTGTGGGGCACCCTCGGCGCGGAGCTCGGACTGCCGGGGCTCGCACTGCCCGAGAACCGGGGCGGCGCCGGCGCCGGGATCACCGAGCTGGCGCTGGTCGAGGAGGAGCTGGGGCGGGTCCTCGCGCCGACCCCGCTGTTCGCCACCGGCGCCCTCGCGGCCCCGCTGATCGCCGCCCTGGGCACCGAGGGGCAGCAGGCGGCGCTGCTCCCGAAGATCGCCGACGGGAGCCTGACCGCGGCCCTCGCCGTGCCCGGCACCGGGCTCGCCACCGCCCTCGGCCTCGTCGCCGACAACACGGGCGACTGGGCGGGCGGCGGCCGCGCGGGCGGGGTGCAGGCCACCCGGCGCGGCGACGGCTGGCGGCTGTACGGACAGGCCGAGCAGGTACTCGACGGGCACAGCGCAGGACTGCTCCTCGTCGCCGCGCACACCGGAGGCTTCGCCCGCTCCCGGACCCTGCTGTTCCTCGTACGGGACGACGCCACCGGACTCGTACGCACACGGCAGACCTCCCTCGACGAGACCCGACCGCAAGCACGCGTCGAACTCCGTGACGTACGAGCGGAGTTGCTGGGGAGCGAGGACGCCGAGGTGGCGGGCGCGCTCGCCGCCACCGGTGACATCGTCGCCACGCTGCTCGCCGCCGAGGCCGTCGGCGCCGCCGACCGGGCCCTGGAGCGGACGGTCGAACACGTCAAGGAGCGCGAGCAGTTCGGCCGCCCCATCGGGTCCTTCCAGGCGGTCAAGCACCGCCTGGCCGACGTGTATGTACAGGTCCAGGCGGCGCGCTCGGCCGCGTACTACGCCGCCTGGGCCGCGAGTGTCCAGGACGGCGAACGGGTCGGCGGGCTCGCGCTCGCCCAGTGCCTCGAAACCCTGCGCACGGCCGCCGCCGAAGCCGTCCAGCTGCACGGCGGCATCGGCTTCACCTGGGAGCACGACGCGCACCTCTACCTGAAGCGGGCCACCGGCGACGAGCTGCTCTTCGGGCCCGTGCACCTGCTGCGGGCCCGCGCGGCAGGGGCCGCCGAGCTCTTCGCGCCGCGGGCCGGGGTGAGCGCCTGATGGCCCCGCCAGGCATCCGGATCGTCCAGAAAGTGTCGTCGACCAGGGCTTTCGCCCGCGTCGCCCCGCACCTCATCCCCGCCATGGACCGCGCCGTCCACCGCCTCACCCGCGGCAAGGTGCTGCTCAGCGCCCAGATGCTGCCGGGCGTGGTGCTCAGTGTCCGCGGCGCGAAGAGCGGGATCGTGCGGCGCACCCCGCTCGCCTGTATGCCCGAGGAGGGGACGGGGACCTGGCTGCTGATCGGGTCGAACTTCGGGCGGCCCGGACATCCGGCCTGGACGGCGAACCTGCTGGCGCACCCGGACGCCGAGATCAGCTGGCGGGGCGAGGACATCGCGGTACGGGCCCGGCTGCTCAACTCCCAGGAGCGGGAGGAGGCCTGGGCCGCCGCGCTGAAGTTCTGGCCACCGTACGCGGCGTATCAGGCGCGGGTGGACCGGGAGATCAGACTGTTCCGGATCGAGAGACGCTGACCCCCACTGCAACTGCAACGGCGGCGGCTCACGCTGAACACGCGAACCGCCGCCGCACGACAGGACCAGGAAGGGAAAGGGGGGTGGGGAAGGGGCTACTTGGTCGGCTTCTTCCCGGTCACGCCCAAGTAGACCAACAGGGCGAGATTTGGCTTCAGTTCGGCCTGCTTGACGCCCCAGCTCTGGAAGCCCTTCTGGTGCGAGGCGACCGCCGCGAGCATCGCGACCAGCGAACCGGCCACCGCACCCGGGCTCACGTCCTTGTCGACCTTGCCCTTGTCCTGGAGCTCCTTGACAGCATTCGCAAGGGAGTTGTTCACCGAGTTCAGGATCTTCATACGGAGCTTGTAGAAGCGCTTGTCGCCCTCGGCGGCACCGAGGTCGACGACGCGCAGAATCGCGTCGTTGCGCCGCCAGAACTCCAGAAATCCGTCCACGAGTTCCTGAGCGGTGGCCCACCCCGCCTTGCCGACCCAGGAGCGGTCGGCGACCAGCTCCGTCAATCCGGCACCCTCGGTGGCCATTTGTTCGGCGATCTCCAGGACGGCACCCTCGACGTCCGGAAAGTACTGGTAGAACGTCGCGGGTGAAGTGCCCGCCTTTCGGGCCACATCAATGACTTTGACGTCCCGGTAGGGCGAGGAGCTGAGCATCTCGCCGAGGCAGTCGAGCAGCTTCTGACGTGTTGCCTGACCACGCCGTCCGGCCACACGGCCGTCGACGGTACGTACTTGTCCTGTCATGCCGTCAGCTTACCGAGGGGTGATCGGAGCGCGATCTGACCGACTGCAAATGGGGTTGGGGCCCCTCGGACAGGGCCGCGAACAGGGCCACGAGCAGGACGGCCGGGGCGGCGGGCAGAGCGTGCACCGGAGCGGGAGAGGGACCGGCCGCCGGACAAAAGCGGTGGCCGAGGGGCTGGAATTGGCCAGACGCACGAACCGGAGGCACATGGCCCCGGCAGCCGGGCCTAGCGTGACGTCATGTACCCGGATTTCCCCGAGGGCGCCCCGTGCTGGGCCGATGCCCGGCTGCCCGACGTCGAGGCGGGCAAGCGCTTCTACGGATACCTCTTCGGGTGGACCTTCGACGAGGGCGCGGGAGCCGAGCGCGGCTTCTACACGGCGGCGTACGGCGAGGACCGGGCCGTCGCCGCCCTCGCCCCGGGCGGCACGGGCTGGACCGTGCATTTCGCGGTACGGGACACGTACGCGGCCGCCGAGAAGGTCGCCGCGTACGGCGGGCGCATCGCGGCAGGACCCTGGTCCGACGGCGCCGTGGCCACCGTCGCGCTCGCGGCGGGACCCGAGGGCGCGCTGTTCGGGCTGTGGCAGGCAGGCAGCCACCAGGGCTTCGAGCGGACCGGGGCACCGGGCACACTCTGCCGCGCCGAGTTGTGGACCCCGGACGCGACGCTCAGCGACTCCTTCTATACGGCCGTGTTCGGCTATCCGGCCCCGCTGCCCGACCCCGCCGAGATGTACGCCCCTGACCTGCGGATATGGCGGGCGGGCAGCCCCGAGGCGGCCGGTCCCGCCGTCCCCGGGACGAGCCGCCGGCGGGTTTCGGGGCAGGCCGCCCGCTTCCTCCTGTACTTCGGCTCGGCGGATCTGCCCGGCACCTGCGCCGAGGCGCTCCGGCTCGGCGGACACATCCGGGTGGCGCCGCAGTCAACCCCGTACGGGCGGATCGCGGTCCTCATGGACGACCAGGGTGCGGATTTCGCGGTGTGCGCCGCCTGAGGGGAGCCGAGGAGCGCGGAGAGGGTCCGGGACATCCCGGGACACCCCGATTTGCGCCCAGGTTCGCCACCGGGGCCTCGGACAGGAACAATCAGGGTGCGTGCCTCCGTAGCGCTGCGGTGGTGAGACGCTGACGGGGGCCGTATGTGCGATCGACCTGGAAACCCGGGGGTTCCGGCATCGCACGGGGAGGTGGCAGGCAAGTGATGGATCAGCTGACGCAGCACGATCCGAGGCGGATCGGTCCGTTCGAGGTCCTGGGACGGCTCGGCGCGGGCGGCATGGGTCTGGTCTATCTGGCACGCTCGGCGTCCGGCCGGCGCGTGGCGATCAAGACGGTGCGCACCGAACTGGCCGAGGACCAGCTGTTCCGGGTGCGCTTCACGCGCGAGGTCGAGGCGGCCAGGGCGGTGTCCGGCTTCTACACGGCCGCCGTCGTCGACGCCGACCCGCGCGCGGCCGTGCCGTGGCTCGCCACCGCGTACGTGCCGGCGCCCTCCCTCGAGGAAATAGTGAACGAGTGCGGGCCGCTGCCCGCCCAGGCGGTGCGCTGGCTCGCGGCGGGTGTCGCCGAGGCGCTGCAGTCCATCCACGGCGCGGGCCTCGTCCACCGCGACCTCAAGCCGTCGAACGTGCTGGTCGTCGAGGACGGGCCGCGCGTCATCGACTTCGGCATCGCGTCCGGCGTCTCCAACACCCGGCTGACCATGACGAACGTGGCCGTGGGCACGCCCGCGTACATGTCGCCCGAGCAGGCGAAGGACTCGCGCAGCGTCACGGGCGCGAGCGATGTGTTCTCGCTCGGCTCCATGCTCGTGTTCGCCGCCACCGGGCACGCCCCCTTCCACGGCGCCAACCCGGTCGAGACGGTCTTCATGCTGCTGCGCGAAGGCCCCGACCTGGAGGGCCTGCCGGACGAGCTGCGGCCGCTCATCGAGTCGTGCATGCAGATGGACACCACCCGCCGCCCCTCGCCCGCCGACCTGCAGGCCCAGCTCGCGCCGCACCTCTTCGGTTCCGGCAGCGACGACAGCGGTACGGCGTCGGCCTGGCTGCCCGAGCGGTCCGTCGCGCTGATCGAGACGCGCCGCGGCATCCGCACCGTCGCCAAGCCCCCGGCCGGCCGCGGCCCGGGGCCCGGCGCCCCGGTGCCCGCGATGCCGCAGCAGCCGCCGTCCCCCGTGGTGACCGAACCCCGGCGCCCGGCGCCGGCCCTTGCGGGGACGGGCTTCGGCGCCGACGGCCCGGTCCATCTGGCCGGGGCGCAGGTGCCGATCGGGCCAGGACCGCGGGTCGCCGACGCGCGCGCCGCCGCCGTGAAGGCGCCGCCCGCGGAATCGGGCCTCGCCGCGTCCTGGTCCCGCGCGAAGCCCGCCGCGCCGTCCGTGAACGGCACGCAGGACCCCGCCGTGCCCGTGCCCGCCCAGGCCGAGGGCTCGGCCTGGCGGCCCTGGCGCTTCCGCATGTCGAACGACGTGTGGGGCACCCCGAAGGTCGCGGGTGACCTGGTCTACGTCACGTCCTTCGAGGTCCACGCGCTCGACGTGGCCACCGGCCGGCGCCGCTTCAAGACCCGCGACGTCGCCTGGTCCATGGCGGTCGCCGACGGCCGCATCCATGCCTCCGACGGCCCGACCCTGTGGGCGCTGGACGCCCGCGAGGGCGGCGACCTGTGGCGCCTGGGCACCGACGCCTGGGTCTACGCGCTCCAGGCCGACCACGGCACCGTCGTCACCGGCACCCGCGGCGGCGGCGTCCAGGCCCGCGAGGCCGCGGGCGGGGACAAGCTGTGGGAGATCACCGGCTGCCAGACCGACTTCGAGTCGCCCGAGGCGGGACCGGTCGTCCACGACGGCACCGTGTACGTGTGGCAGGACGCGCGGCTGCGCGCCCTGGAGGCCCGCACGGGCGAGGAACGCTGGTCGTACCCGATCGGCGACGCGGCGTCCTGCGGCGGCGTCCCCGTCCGGCTGACCCCGGCGCCCGACGGCTATGTGTACGTATCGGCGGGCACCCGCGTGCTGGCCATCGACGTCGCCTCCGGGCACGTCCGCTGGCACTTCGAGGCGCCCGCCGTGTTCCTGTGTCCGCCCGCGTACGCGCCGGGCCCCGCGGTGACCGGCGGCGGCGTGTACCTCGCCGACCACCTCGGCACGGTGTACGCGCTCGACGCCACGGACGGCCGCGACCGCTGGCGGATCGCGACGGAGTCGCGGCCCACGTCGATCGACCCGGTACTCGTCGCGCAGGGCCACGTGCACGTCGGCAGCGGCCAGGGGCTCTACACCCTGGACGCCGTGACGGGGACACCGAAGTGGCGCTTCCAGGCCGGCGGGGAGATCGTCGGCTCGCCGGTGGTCGCCGACGGCCGGGTGCACTTCGGGTCGAAGGACCACCTGCTGTACACGCTGAAGGCCGACGACGGACGGCTGCGGTGGAAGCTCGCCACCGGAGGCGAGATCACCGGGACACCGGTCGTCCGCGACGGGGTGGTGTACGCGTGCAGCAAGGACCGGTGCGTGTACGCCCTGGACGCGGAGAAGGGGACCGGGACCAGCCGTTAGCCCCCGTGGGGCCGGCCGGCCGTCAGGCGGGGCCGTCCTGCCGGGAGCTGCCGCCGGGGCCGGGGCCGGGGCCGCCGGTCCGGTCGGTGTCGGGGTGGCCGTTCGCCCAGGTCTCGTCGTTCGCCCAGGTCTGGTTCTGATCCTGATCCCAGGGCTGGGGCCGGCTCTGGGCCTGGGGCTGATCCCAGGTCCGGGCCTGGGTCTGGGTCTCGGGATAAGGCTGGTCGTACGCCTCGGTGGAGCCGGTCGCGGGTTCGGGGCGATGGCGGCCGTGGTGGCCCCGGCCGCTCATGAGCAGGGCGCCCACCAGGAGCAGGAGGCCGCCGCCCAGCGCGCCGGCCACTCCGACGCCGAGGCCGTGCCCGTTCGCCGTCAGGACCAGTTCGTCCTCGGCCTGGGCCACCCGCACCATCCACAGCACCGTGAACCCGAGCACGACGATCCCGGCCAGGGCGACCAGCGCCCGGGACCGCAGCACGAGGCCCACCAG
Organism: Streptomyces sp. NPDC102467; assembly: GCF_044765445.1. Taxonomy (NCBI): domain Bacteria; kingdom Bacillati; phylum Actinomycetota; class Actinomycetes; order Kitasatosporales; family Streptomycetaceae; genus Streptomyces; species Streptomyces sp. NPDC102467. The sequence goes on from NZ_JBIWKA010000003.1 coordinate 188,993, forward strand.
CGCGAGCAGCGCGAGGATCACGAAGGGCAGGAACATGGACCCGAACAGTTCGGCCCGCGCGCCCGTGACGCCGCCGCCCGAGAACAAATCCCCGAGGCGGTAGTCGCGCCCGCGACGGCCGTCGTACCAGGCACGGAAGGGGCTCCACACGGCAGCCGCCGCTCCGATGACGGCCAGGACCGATCCGACGACGCTGCGTACCATCAACTGCCTCCTCGGTCTCCGTTCCGACGCTACGCCGGGTAAGTGCGGGGTGCCACGCGGCAGCCCCGTACAGGTAGGGTCCCGGGCGTGATGAAACGGGGATTGAAACTGACGGCCGTCGCGGCCATGGTGGTGCTGGCCCTGACGGGCTTCTCCACCGGCCGTGGACATGGACATTCGCGCGGACACAGCAGTGGCAGTGGCGGGGGCGGGTGCAGCAGCTCGTCGCAGAGTCACGACAGCTCGTCGAACTCATCGACATCCGGGGGCAGTTCAAGTTCTTCCGGCTCTTCCGGCTCTTCCGGTTCGACGTATGACGACGATGACGACCTGTACGGGAGCGACTCGTCGGGTTCGTCGGGCGGCAGCAGTTACACCCGGCGGCCCGGGTACCCGTCCACGCCGACGTCGTCCGCGAGCGGCAACGGTAGGTCCACGCAGGACGGCACCGCGCGCCTGATCAAGTGCGCCGACGCGAAGACGCCGTACGCCACCGTCGAGGTCCGCAACCCCAACAGCAAGTCCGTGCGGTTCGACGTCCATGTCACCTTCGTCGACGCGTACGGCAGCACGGTGTCGGCGCTCTTCCACGAGGTCAAGGTGCCAGGGAAGGGCAAGGTGACCACCAAGGTGCCGGTCGGCGGCGACGACCCGGACGCCGTGGTGGACCACTGCGAGGTCAACCCCGACGCGTCGCCGCACAGGTGACCGTCAGCGCACCTGAAACCCGCTCTGTGTACGGGAGTTGAAGAGCGCCGCCTGCCGGTCGGCGGGCAGGTTTCCGAGGGCGATCAGGTGTGGGGCCTGAGCGAAGGCATGGGTGCGGGCGGCCTCGGTGGCCGCCCACACCGCCCGTACCGTGCCCTGGGCCGCCTCCGTCGGGTACGCCGCGATCGTGGCGGCGCAGCGCACTGCCGCGCCCAACGCGGCGCCCGGCGCGGTGACTTCGCTGACGAGGCCCGTTTCGCGGGCTCGCCGGGCCGACATCCGCTCCGCCGACCCCATCAGCGCGAGCCGCGCCACGTCGCCGGGCGGCATGCGCTGCGCCAGATACATCGACTCGTACGCGCTGACCATGCCGTACGTGGTGTGCGGGTCGAAGAACGTGGCCGTCTCGTCCGCGATCACGAACTCGGCCTCGCCCAAGAGGTAGAAAGCCCCGCCGCACGCCATGCCCTGGACGGCGGCGATCACCGGCTTCCACAGGTCGTTGGCCTTCGGGCCGATCGTGAGCAGCGGATCGTCCATCGAGTAGGGGGAGTTCGGCTGGGGCACGTCGGTGTCGCGGTCGATGCCCGTGCAGAACGCGCGGTCCCCGGCGCCGGTCAGGACGACCGCTCGCACGTCGTCGTCGAAGCGGAACCCCCGCCAGGCGGCGGCAAGTTCGCGTGCCGTCTCCCTGTCGATGGCGTTGAGCCGGTGCGGCCGGTCCAGGGTGAGCACGGCCACCCCGGTCTCCTTGTCGGTCTCCGTGCGCAGGGTCACGGCCGCTCCAGTACCCAGCGGGGGAGCGTGACGCCGTCGATCTCCGCGAAGACGGCCTGGACCTTCGCGCCGATCCGGATGCGGTCCGGGTCGACCGAGTCGAGGCGGGCGCCGGCCGAGGTCACCAGGTTGCCGACGAGGCGGATGCGGGGCGCTTCCGCCAGTTCGACGATGATCGCGTTGTACGGGGCTTGCGCGGCGTAGGCCGGGAGCAGTGGGGGGTGCGGGACCACGTAGGACCAGATCCGTCCGTGGCCGCTCATCTTCTTCCACTCCGAGTCGAAGGACTGGCAGTGCGGGCAGCACGGGCGCGGTGGGAAGCGGAGTTCTTTGCAATCCGGGTTGGCGCAGGCCTGTATGCGGAGTTCGCCTCGGGCGGCGTAGTCCCAGAAGGGGGCGCCGTCGTCGTCGGGGGCCGGGGCCAGTAGCGCTGCTGTCGTTTCGGTGGGCGCGTCTGCCATGAGCGGTCCTTTGTCGGGTGCGGCTTCGTTGTGGCTGGTCGCGCTCACGCGGCGGAGCCGCATATCGATACGGCCCCGCGCCCCTTACGGGGCTCGTAGTAGCACGGCCGACGTGGGGACTCCCTCGCCCGCCGTCACCAAACACGTTCGCGCGTCCGGGACTTGGGCCGTGCTGACGCCGCGCAGCTGCTTCACGCTCTCGTTGATGAGGTTGAAGCCGTGGACGTACGCCTCCGAGAGGCCGCCGCCGCCGGTGTTGATCGGCAGCCGTCCGCCGATCTCCAGGGCGCCGCCCTCGGTGAACGCGGCGCCCTCGCCGCGCCCGCAGAACCCGTAGCCCTCCAGGGAGAGCGGGATGAGCGGGGTGAACGCGTCGTAGATCTGGGCCACGTCGACGTCCTCCGGCGTGAGGTCGGAGTTCTTCCACAGGTGGCGTGCGGCCGTCCAGGCGGGGCCCGTGAGCGGGTCGTCGTTCCAGTAATTGACCATGCCGTGGTGCTGGGCGGGCAGTCCCTGCGCGGCCGAGTGCACGTAGACGGGCTTCTGCCGGCAGTCGCGCGCCCGCTCGGCGGAGACCACGACGCACGCCAACGCCCCGTCCGTTTCGAGGCAGTTGTCGAAGAGGCAGAGCGGTTCGCTGATCCAGCGGGCCGTCATATACATGTCCCGGGTGAGGGGGCGCTCGTACATCATCGCGGCGGGGTTCTGGTTGGCCCGGTTGCGGCAGGCGAGGGCGACGTTGAAGAGATGGTCGCGGGTCGCGCCGTACTCGTGCATGTAGCGGCGGGCCAGCATGCCGATCTCGTCCGCGGGGCGCAGCAGCCCGAAAGGCCGTGTCCACTGTGCGGGCGTGGGGAGTTGGACGGCGGTGTTCTTCCAAGGACGGGGCCCGCTGCCCCGTTTTCGGGAGCGCCAGGCGATCCCGACACTGGCCTGGCCGGTGGCGATCGCGGACGCGAGGTGGGTGAGGGTCGCGCACGAACCGCCGCCCCCGTAGCCGACCTTGCTGAAATGGGTGACGTCGCCGGCGCCGATGGCTTTGGCGATCTCGACCTCGTCCGTCTCCTCCATCGTGTACGAGGCGAAGGCATCCACCTCGGACGGTGCGATGCCCGCGTCGTCGAGCGCGGCGACGATCGCCCGGCACGCCAACGTCTTCTCGGAGTCGGGGAGTTGTTTCGCGAAGTCCGTCTGGCCTATGCCGACGATGGCCGTCGCGTCCTTGATGCCTGCTGTCGCCCGCGCCATGTCCACCCTCACCTGGATGCCTGTGTGCTGACAGCGCGTCAGGCTACCGCTAATCTGACGGATAGTCAGCTACGGCGGGACGGTTCCGGGGAGGTCACTCGATGCGTACGGACGGCGAGGACGGCGGCGGCAGGGACGGCGAGTGGGGGACGATCCCGGAACTGGTGCGGGTGGCGGCCGATCGGTACGGCGGCCGGGAGGCCGTCGTCGACGGCCGCACCCGGATCACGTACACGGAACTCGGAGAGCGGGTCGAGCGGGCCGCCGCCGCCTGCCTGGCCGCCGGGATCGAGCCCGGCGACCGCGTCGCGATCTGGGCCCCGAACACCCTCGGCTGGATCGTCTCCGCGCTCGGCGCGGTCGGCGCGGGCGCCGTCCTCGTCCCCCTCAACACCCGCTTCAAAGGGGCCGAGGCCGCCGACATCCTGGCCCGCTCCCGGGCCCGCCTCCTCTTCGTCACCGGCACCTTCCTCGGCACGTCGTACGTCGCCTCGCTGCGCCGCGCGCACCAGGCCGGAGCCGAACTCCCTTGCCTGGAACAGGTGGTGGTGCTCGGCGACACCGCGCCCGACGTGCCCGGATACCGTGCGTGGAAGGAGTTCCTCGCGGCCGGGGACAAGGTGACGGGCGAGGAAGTGCGGCAGCGCTCCGACGGGATCGCCCCGTCATCGGCCTCCGACATCATCTTCACGTCGGGGACCACCGGACGGCCCAAGGGCGCGGTCATCACGCACACGCAGACCCTGCGCGGCTACGAGATCTGGGCCGACCTCGCGGGTCTGCGCGAGGGCGACCGCTACCTGATCGTGAACCCGTTCTTCCACACCTTCGGCTACAAAGCGGGGATCATCGCCTGCCTGATGCGCGGCGCCACGATGATCCCGCAACCCGTCTTCAACGTGGACACCGCGCTGGCCAACATCGCGGCCGAGCGCATCTCCGTGCTGCCGGGCCCGCCCACCCTGCACCAGTCCCTCCTCGACCACCCGGGCCGCGACGCCCACGACCTGTCGGCGCTGCGGCTCGTCGTGACGGGCGCGGCGGTGGTGCCGCTGCGCCTGGTCGAGAGGCTGCGCGGCGAACTGGGGGTGGACACGGTCCTCACCGCGTACGGGCTCTCGGAGGCGAGCGGCATCGTCACGATGTGCCGGCGCGGCGACCCGGCCGAGCTGATCGCGGAGACCTCGGGGCGGGCGATTCCCGGCACCGAGCTCCGCGCGGAGTCGGCCGGCCCGGGGCAGCCCGGGGAGATCCTGGTCCGCGGCTTCAACGTCATGCGGGAGTACTTCGAGGACCCGGCCGCCACCACGGAGGCGATCACCGAGGACGGGTGGCTGCGCACCGGCGACGTCGGGATCATGGACGACGACGGCTACCTCCGGATCACCGACCGCATCAAGGACATGTTCATCGTGGGCGGCTTCAACGCCTACCCCGCCGAGATAGAGCAGCTCCTCGGCCTGCACCCGGACGTCGCCGACGTGGCGGTCGTCGGCGTACCGGACGGCCGGCTCGGCGAGGTGGGCAAGGCGTACGTGGTCAGGCACCGGGGCGCCGTCCTCACCGGCGACGACCTGATCGCCTGGGCCCGCCGCGAGATGGCCAACTTCAAGGTGCCCAGAGAAGTCACCTTCGTGGGCGAGCTGCCGCGCAACGCGAGCGGGAAGGTGGTGAAGAGGGAGTTGCGGGCGCGGTGAGCATACGGGTGCGGCGCCGCTGGACGTCACGGGGGCTGCGGGTATCGGGTGGCGTCAGCCCGGTGCCGCGAGGGCGGTGCGTGACGGGTGGTTGCACCGCGGCGGAGTGTGCGGGTCACTTGCGTGACAGGAGTGACAGAACCCTCCTGCCCCGCGGGAACCGCTGCTCGTACAGGCCCGGCCGGCGCGCGGCGAGGACCAGTAGCCAGACCAGACCCACCGGTGTCCACCGTCCGGCCGCGAGGCCCACCAGCACGGGCACCGCCACCATGGGTACCCCGACGGCCAGGACCCACCGCGTCCCGCGTACCGGCCCCCCAGAGCCGGATAACTAGGGCCCTTCTGACGGATCTCCGTGGGAGAAGGAGCGCCGTGCGGTGAGGGGGCGTGCCGGGCGTCGTGACGCCGCGGAGATCCGTCAGAAGGGCCCTAGACGAGGCGGCTCAAGTCCACGACCAGGTCCGCACGTTCGCGGCCGGAGGCCACCCGGCGGGCGTTCGCCTCGTCCGAGCGCAGGACCCAGTCGCGGGCGGAGGCCGGGGACTTGCCGAAGGCGACGTGCCGGGCGATCAGCCGCTCGACGCGCAGTGTGTCGTCCACGGCCACCCACCACACCTCGTCCAGCAGCGGACGCACCGCCGTGGACCACGGCTCCTCGTCCAGCAGCAGGTAGTTGCCCTCGGTCACGACCAGCGGGACGTCCGGCGGCACCGGCAGGGCGCCCGCGACCGGCTGCTCCAACTCCCGCTCGAAGCAGGGCGCGTACACCGTCTCGCCCTCGCGCGGCGCCCGCAGCCGGGCGAGGAGCGCCGCGTACCCGTACGCGTCGAACGTGTCCGGCGCGCCCTTGCGGTCGGCGCGGCGCAGTCGGGCCAGTTCGCTGTCGGCGAGATGGAAGCCGTCCATCGGGACGAGCACGGCCGATCCGTCCAGGGCGCGGACGAGGGCCTCGGCGAGCGTGGACTTGCCCGCGCCCGGCGGGCCCGCGACTCCGAGGACGCGGCGGGGGCCGGACGCGGCCAGGGCTCGTGCGCGGGCGGTCAGTTCATCGACGTACGACTGCATGGGCAGGAGCCTGTCAGGTCTCCGTGCACAGAACACAGGTCACCAGGTCAGGGCGGAGTCCATCGACTGCTGCCAGTAGGTGACCTTGATCGAGTCGTCCAGGTAGACGCCCTTCGCGGGGAGCGCCGGCTGCGCGGACCTGCCGTTGTAGTCCGCGTGGCCCTTGGAATCCGCGAAGTAGAGCGAGAGGGACTTCGCCGTGTAGCCGTTCGAGCCGCTGCCGTCCGTCGCGGCCAGGGCGACACCCGCGTAACCGGACTCGCCGGGCGCGAGGGTCACCACGGCCTGCGGCTTGGAGTCCTCGATGACCGGCGGCACGGACTGGGCCTCGCTGAACTTCACCGCCGGGTAGTAGTAGAGGTCGCAGAGGCCGGTGCCGGTGTTGGTGACCGTGAGGAGCATGTGGTTCACGGGACGGTTGACCGGGGCGGCGGTGGTCCGCGTGTTGGAGCCGTCGCAGACGGCGCGCTTGCCGGAGGCCGCCGGCTTCGACCCGGCCCCCGATGCGGCGGGCTTCGGGGAGGTCGACTTCGACGCGGCGGACCGCGCGTCCGGCTTCGGTGAGGTGCCCTTCGAACCGGAAGGGGCCGACTCTGCGTCCGTTGCAGAGGGGGTGGCGGCGGACGGGTCCGAGCTTGCGCTGGAGGCGGCCGACGCGCCCTCGTCCTTGACGCCCGATCCGTCGTTGCACGCGGTCAGCGAGAACGCGGCGAGCGCCACGGTCGCGGCGGCGGTCACCAGGCGGGTGCGGGAGGTGCGGTTGCTGTTCATGTGGTGGAGCCCCTTCGGCGTTTCAGTGGGGGTGGTGCTTGGATGACCAGAGCTTGTGGGGTGATCCGTCCCCACCGCCATGGCCCGCGGTCAGTTGGGGACACTGGAACGCTGAAATGGCGCTGACCAGGGGGAACATGACTCCCCTGGAACGGTCGAATGGGACGCGGGGGATGGAGGAACAGGTGTCTGGGGACTTGTCCGGGGGCGCGGCGGACGGCTTCGCGGCGCTGCTGCGGGAGCTGAAGGACCGTTCGGGGCTCAGTTACGGAACGCTGGCCAAGCGCCTGCACATGAGCACGTCGACGCTGCACCGCTACTGCAACGGCACGGCGGTGCCCGCCGATTACGCTCCCGTGGAGCGCCTCGCGCGGCTCTGCAAGGCGTCGGCGGAGGAGCTGGTCGAACTGCATCGGCGGTGGATCCTGGCGGACGCGGGGCGAGGGCGTAAGGCGGCGGGTGCCGGCGCTGCCGTTGCTTCTGCGGCTTCTGCGGCTCCTGCGGGGGAGTCCGGTCCGGTGTCCGGGCAGGAGCCCGGCGCGGCGGCGGAGGCGCCTGCCCCGGTCGAACTGCCCGGCGCGGCCGAGCCCTCGCCCCGGTCGCGGCGCAGACGCACCGCGCTCGTGTCCGGAGCAGCGGCCATCGCCGTGCTCGGAGCCGTCGTCCTCGCCGTGAACCTGCCCTCCGGCGGCGACAAGGGCGGCGATCAGAAAGCGGCCGGTGCCACGGCGTCCTCCGCCGGGCGGAACTCCGCCGACCGGACCCCGTCCCGGTCGCCGTCCGCATCCCCCTCGCCCTCCAAGTCGGCGACCAGGTCCGCCTCACCCTCGGCATCCACCGAAAAGCGCGCCCCGCAGGCCGCACCCTCCCGCTCCACCGCTCAGGCCACCGGCACCCCGCTGACCGTCGCCACCCGCCCCTACGTCTACGACAGCCCGTGCAGCCAGCACTTCCTCGTCGACAGCGAACCGGCCGGCATGGGCCCGCCCGCCTCCGAACAGGACGCCCCGCGCTGGGCGGCGGCGTACGGCGCGGTCTCCTCCGACGAACAGCGCCTGGCCCTCACCGTGCAGGGCACCGGCCACGACACCGTCGTCCTGGAAGCGCTGCACGTCCGCGTCATCAGCAGCAACGCCCCGCTCGCCTGGAACGACTACTCGATGGGCGTCGGCTGCGGCGGCGGCGTCGGGACGAAGTCGTTCGACGTGAACCTGGACTCCGGGAACCCGGCCGCCGCCGTCAGGAACGGGCAGCGCGACTTCCCGTACAAGGTCAGCGAATCCGACCCGGAAGTCTTCTACGTCACCGCGCACACCACGGCACACGACGTCCGCTGGGACCTCAGCCTGGAGTGGTCCAGCGGCAGCCGCCGCGGCACCGTGCACATCGACAACAACGGCACCGCGTTCCGCACCAGCGCCGACAAGGGCCGCCCCGGCTACGACTATCCGCTGGGCGGCGGCGAGTGGATCAAGCGGGAGGGATAGCGAGCGCGGGGCGACCGGGACCGGTGTCGCAACCGGCGGCCCGGCGTCCGTATCGCGAAAAAGCAGGTGCAGAGGGCACTCGCCTCTCTAGGGTCACGGAAAGCCGCCGCCGGGAAGGACCCACCGCATCATGACCGCCACCGTGCCCCCCGCTCGACTCGCCGCCCGCGTCTCCGCCATCGGCGGCTCGCCGATCCGGGACATCCTCGCGGTGACAGCCCGCCCCGAGATCATCAACTTCGCCGGCGGCCTGCCCGCGCCCGAACTCTTCGACACCGAAGGCATCGCCGCCGCCTTCGGCCACGTCCTGGCCAACGACCCGGGGCGCGCCCTCCAGTACTCCACCACCGAGGGCGAACCCGCCCTGCGCGAGGCGCTCGCCGCCCGCACCACGGTGCGCGGCCTGCCCACGACCGCCGACGACCTGCTGATCACCACCGGATCCCAGCAGGCCCTCTCCCTCCTCGCCACCGCCCTCCTCGAACCCGGCGACACCGTCCTCGTCGAGAACCCCTGTTACCTGGCGGCCCTGCAGACGTTCGGCTTCGCCGGCGCCCGTATCGTCGCCGTCCCCTGCGACGACACCGGCATCGACCCCGAGGCCCTGGACGCGCTCGTCGCCGAACACCGGCCCAAACTCCTCTACACGGTGCCCACGTTCCAGAACCCGACAGGCCGCACCCTGCCCGCCGGGCGCCGCGCCGCCGTCGCCGAGGTCGCCGCCCGCGGCGGACTGTGGATCGTCGAGGACGACCCGTACGGCGAACTCCGCTTCGAGGGCGACCGCGTGCCCTGGATCGCCACGCACGAAGGCGCCCGCGACCGCACTGTCCTGCTCGGCTCCTTCTCCAAGGTCATGGCGCCAGGGCTGCGGCTGGGCTGGCTGCGCGCCCCGGCCGCACTGCGCCGCGCCTGCACCGTCGCCAAACAGGCCGCCGACCTGCACACCCCGACCGTCAACCAGCTCGCCGCCGCCCGCTACCTCGCCGACCGTGACCTCGACGCGCACGTCGCGAAGGTCGCCGCGGCGTACGGGACGCGCCGCGACGCCATGCTCAAAGGCCTGCCCGCCGCCCTGCCCGAGGGCTCCACCTGGTCCCGCCCCGAAGGCGGCATGTTCCTGTGGGCGAGCCTGCCGAGAACGGGCGGATACGACTTGACCGCCCTGCTCGGCAAGGCGGTCGCATGCGACGTGGCGTACGTCCCCGGCGCCCCGTTCCACGTCGCGGACCCCGACCCCACGACCCTCCGGCTCTGCTTCGTGACGCAGACACCGGAGGAGATCGCGGAAGGGCTCGAACGGCTCGGCCGGGCCCTGAAGAGCTGACCCCTCAGAGGCGCTCGGGGGTCCGGATGCCCAGCAGGGCCATGCCCTGGTGGAGCGTCCGGGCCGTCAGGTCGCACAGGAACAGACGGTTCTCCATCTGCTCCCTCGTGCCGGCCTTCAGCACCGGGCACTGGTCGTAGAACGTCGTGTACAGCGACGCCAGCTGGTACAGGTACGAGGCCAGCTTGTGCGGCGCGTACTCGGCGGTCGCCTCCGCGAGGAGATCACCGAACGAATCCAGGTGCAGACCCAATGCCCGCTCGGCCGGGGCCAGTTCGACCTCCGGGCGGGCGACGGGGCTCGCGCCCTCCGCCTTGCGCAGGATCGACTTGATACGGGCGTACGCGTACTGGAGGTAGACGCTCGTGTCGCCGTTCAACGACACCATCTGGTCCAGGTCGAACTTGTAGTCCCGGTTCGCCGACGTCGACAGGTCCGCGTACTTCACGGCGCCGATCCCGACGTACCGCCCGTTCTCGACGATCTCCGCCTCGGACAGGCCCACCTTCTCGGCCTTCTCCCGCACCACGGCGGTCGCCCGCTCCACGGCCTCGTCGAGCAGGTCCTCCAGCTTCACCGTCTCGCCCGCACGCGTCTTGAACGGCTTGCCGTCCGCGCCGAGCACCGTGCCGTAGCCCATGTTGTGCGCGGTGACGTCGGAGCCGAGCCAGCCCATCCTGCGGGCCGCCTCGAACACCATCTTGAAGTGCAGCGACTGCCGTACGTCCACGACGTACAGGAGCGTCGTCGCGTCCAGGTCGACGACACGGTTACGGATCGCCGAGAGGTCGGAGGCCGCGTACCCGAAGCCGCCGTCCTTCTTCTGCACGATCAGTGGTACCGGCTCGCCGTCCTTGCCGCGGATCTCGTCGAAGAACACGACGAGCGCGCCGTCCGAGCGCACGGCGACACCCGACTCCTCCAGGAGCCGCGCCGTCTCCGGCATCAGGTCGTTGTACGCCGACTCGCCGACGATCTCGTCGTCGCGGATCTCCATGTCGAGCTTCTCGAAGACCGAGTAGAAGTAGACCTTCGACTCGTCCACGAACCGCTGCCACAGATCGAGGGTCTCCTTGTCCCCGGACTGGAGCGCCACGACCCGCTTACGGGCCCGCTCCTTGAACTCCTCGTCCGCGTCGAAGACCGCACGCGACGCTTTGTACACCCGGTTCAGGTTCGACATGGCCTGCTCGCCGTCGACATCCGTGGCCGGGGCCAGCACGCCGGGGTTCTCGATCAGGTACTGGATCAGCATGCCGAACTGGGTGCCCCAGTCGCCGATGTGGTGCCGGCCGATCGTCTTCTCGCCGGTGAAGTCGAGCATGCCGCGCAGCGCGTCGCCGATGACCGCCGAGCGCAGGTGGCCTACGTGCATCTCCTTCGCCACGTTCGGCTGCGCGTAGTCGATGACCGTGACGCCCGGGTGCTCCTTGACGGGCACGCCGAGCCGGTCGCCGTCGGCGGCGCGGGCCGCGAGCGTTTCGGTGATCGCCTTGTCGGTGACCGTGACGTTCAGGAAGCCGGGCCCTGAGACCTCGACCTCCTTGAGGAGATCGCCGTTCACGATCTTCTCCACGACCTGGGCGGCCAGCTCCCGCGGGTTCGCCTTCGCCTTCTTGGCGAGGGCCAGGATCCCGTTGGCCTGGAAGTCGGCCCGGTCGCTACGTCGCAGCAAAGGGTCTCCGACGGTCTCCGGGAGGGCGGAGGTGAGGGCGTCGGAGAGGCGCTGGTTGACGGAAGCGGTGATGGACGTGACCGGGGCCATGGGTATGGGCTGCCGTTCTGGTCGGGGCTGGGTTGATAGGTCCGCCCAGTATCCCACGGGGCCGCAAAGGGGTTTCCAGGGTCCGCTCCCGGCCGCGGCCCGGTGGGGACTTCTCGCGCAGTTCCCCGCGCCCCTGAGGCATGCGGCTTCGCCGCAGCCCCATGGGGCGCGCTTCGTGCGCCCTCTGAGATGGCGCACGCAGTGCGCATCTCAGGGGCGCGGGGAACGGCGCGCTCAGCCCTCACCGGGCCGCGGGCGAAGATCTCCCCAGGGGCGCGGGGAACTGCGCGACCAGCCCCCACCGGGCCGCGGGCGAAGATCTCTCCAGGGGCGCGGGGAACTGCGCGACCAGCCCCCACCGGGCCGCGGCCGCGTCGCCACCCGAGCCACCCCCTTCATAAGGCGTTTTCGCTCAGCCCCCGCCGCCTGGGACAATGGGCGGGCAAACAGATCCCGCCGAACCGAAAGGCCCACCGATCGTGGCAGCCCAGAGCACAGGAGCGGAGACCACCGAGAACTCGGACTGGGTCTCCCGCTACGCGGACGATGTCATCGCCGAGTCCGAGCGTCGTGCCCCGGGCAAACCGGTCGTCGTCGCGTCGGGCCTCTCCCCGTCAGGCCCGATCCACCTGGGCAACCTGCGCGAGGTCATGACCCCGCACCTGGTCGCCGACGAGATCCGCCGCCGCGGGTACGAGGTGCGGCACCTGATCTCCTGGGACGACTACGACCGCTACCGCAAGGTTCCGAACGGCGTGCCCGGCACCGACGCGTCCTGGGCCGACCACATCGGCAAGCCGCTGACGGCCGTGCCCGCCCCGGCCGGGTCCGCGTACCCGAACTGGGCGGAGCACTTCAAGGCCGCCATGGTCGAGGCCCTCGGCGAGCTGGGCGTGGAGTTCGACGGCATCAGCCAGACCGCGCAGTACACCTCGGGCGTCTACCGCGAGCAGATCCTGCACGCCATGAAGCACCGCGGCGACATCGACGCGATCCTCGAGCAGTACCGGACGAAGAAGGCCCCGGCCAAGCAGCAGCAGAAGCAGAAGCCGCTGGACGAGGCCGAGGTGGAGGCCGCGGAGGGCTCCGGCGCCGCGTCCGAGGACGACGGCAGTGGCGGCGCGGGCGGCTACTACCCGTACAAGCCGTTCTGCGGCCAGTGCGGCAAGGACCTCACCACCGTCACGTCGTACGACGACGAGACGACGGAGCTCTCCTACACCTGCACCGTCGACGGGTACGCCGAGACGGTCCGGCTGTCCGAGTTCAACCGCGGCAAGCTCGTCTGGAAGGTCGACTGGCCGATGCGCTGGGCCTACGAGGGCGTGATCTTCGAGCCGTCCGGCGTCGACCACTCGTCCCCCGGCTCGTCCTTCCAGGTCGGCGGCCAGATCGTCAGCATCTTCGGCGGCGAGCGGCCCATCGGCCCGATGTACGCCTTCGTCGGTATCTCCGGCATGGCCAAGATGTCGTCGTCCAAGGGCGGCGTGCCCACCCCGGGCGACGCGCTGGAGATCATGGAGCCGCAGCTGCTCCGCTGGCTCTACGCCCGTCGCCGCCCCAACCAGTCGTTCAAGATCGCCTTCGACCAGGAGATCCAGCGGCTCTACGACGAGTGGGACAAGCTCGCCGTCAAGGTGACGGACAGCGCCGTGCTGCCCGCGGACGCGGCCGCGTACAGCCGTGCCGTCGGCACCGCCGCCGGTGAACTGCCGCGCACCGAACGCCCGTTGCCCTACCGCACGCTGGCGTCCGTCGCCGACGTGACGGCCGGGGACGCCGAGCAGACGCTGCGCATCCTCACCGAGCTCGACCCGGAGAACCCGGTCACGGACCTGTCCGTGGTCCGTCCCCGGCTCGACAAGGCCGAGACCTGGATCACCAAGTACGTGGCCGCCGAGTCGCGCACCATCGTCCGCTCCGAGCCGGACGCGGAGGCGCTCGCCGCCCTCGACGAGCAGGGCCGCAAGTCCATCGCGCTGCTCCTGGACGGCCTGGACTCGCACTGGTCGCTCGACGGCCTGACCCACCTCGTCTACGGCGTCCCGAAGGTGCAGGCGGGCTTCCCCGCCGACGCCACCGCCAAGGAACTGCCGGCGGAGATCAAGGTCGCGCAGCGCTCGTTCTTCGCGCTGCTCTACCACCTGCTCGTGGGCCGCGACACCGGCCCGCGCCTGCCCACGCTGCTCCTCGCCGTCGGCGCGGACCGCGTCCGCAAGCTGCTCGGCGCCTGAGGGCACATACGGAGAGGGGCGGCACCGGAATTCCGGCGCCGCCCCTCTTTGCATCTGCCCTCAGGCGATGTGGTCCTCCATCAGCTCCGCGTTGTAACGGGCCTCGAACTGCTCCGCGAAGCGGTTCACGTCCCGCGGCTGGAGCCCGATACCGAACGAGTCCTCCACCTCCGCCGCGAACCTTCCCGGCGACGGCACACCCTCACCCTGTATGGCCTGACGGTAGACCCGGTACAGGTCCTCCTCGGACGGCGCCGGAACCTCCGCCTCCTGGATCCCGTCACCCAACGGCCGCGTCCCACCGGCCCCGTTCGGCACCGGGAACTCCGGCTCCATGAACTCGGGCCCCGGCACCGGCTGAGGCTCCGCCGCCCGCGGCCGCGGCACCGGAATCTGCTGCGGCTGCTCCTCGTACCAGTCCTGGTGCTCCTGCTCCGGGACGTACGTCGGGTCGTAGCCGCCCTGATACTGCTGCGCCTGCGGCGGCGTCGCGAACCACTGGCTCGGGGCCTCCACGACGGCCGCGGACTCCGCCGACTCCGCCGGTTCGGGCGCCACCGACTCCTCCGGGGCCAACGCCTTCTGCTCCAGTTCGGCCGCGCGCGGGGCCGGCGGCAGCAACTGCGGCTCGATCCCGGCCGCGGCGAGCCCCGCCGGAGCGGTCTGGGCCAGCGGCACCCCGTACTTCGCGAGCCTGAGCGGCATCAGCGACTCCACCGGAGCCTTACGACGCCACGCCCGCCCGAACCGCGACCGCAGCCGCGCCTGGTAGACGAGCCGCTCCTGCTCCAGCTTGATCACCGCGTCGTACGAACGCAGCTCCCACAGCTTCATCCGGCGCCACAGCAGGAACGTAGGGAGCGGGGAGAGCAGCCAGCGCGTGATGCGCACGCCCTCCATGTGCTTGTCCGCGGTGATGTCCGCGATCCGCCCGGTCGCGTGCCGCGCCGCCTCGACCGAGACCACGAACAGGATCGGGATGACGGCGTGCATGCCGGTACCCAGCGGGTCGGGCCAGGCGGCCGCGCCGTTGAACGCGATCGTCGCCGCCGTCAGCAGCCACGCCGTCTGGCGAAGGAGCGGGAACGGGATCCGGATCCACGTCAGCAGCAGGTCGAGGGCGAGCAGTACGCAGATGCCCGCGTCGATGCCGATCGGGAAGACGTAACTGAAATTCCCGAAGCCCTTCTCCAGGGCCAGTTCGCGCACGGCCGCATACGAACCGGCGAAACCGATCCCCGCGATGACGACCGCACCGGCCACCACCATCCCGATGAGTATCCGGTGCGTCCGTGTCAGCTTCAGTGGCGCGGCCACTCCAGTTCCCCTCCCAGTTCGGCATATTGCGCCAACAGACTGGCACACGCCCCCGGACGACCGTGGGCCGGTACGCCCGGAGCCCGGCACCCAAAAGGGGCCGGGCTCCTCAAACCGCGGGAAACAGCGGTCACTTGTCCTTGTCGTCGGCCTTCTCGGAGGCGGAAGTCGAAGCCGAGGCCGAAGGCTTGTCCGAAGCCTTCTTCGACGACTTGTCCGACGGCTTCCCCGAGGAGGACTGCGACGCCGAGGGCGAACTCTTCGGGTCCGTCGAGCTCTTCGAGCCCTCCGCCGAGTCCTTCGCCGAGTCCTTGACCGAGGCAACGGCTTCCTTCGCCGCCTTCTCGGTGTCCTTCGACAGGTCGGCGGCGTCCGGCGTCTTCTCGCCCGCGAGACCTGAGCCGTTGTAGTTGACCGTCACCACCACGTTGTCCACGCGCGAGACGACCGTCTGCTGCTTGGAGGTGACGTCCTTCTTCTTCTCCTTGTACGTGCTGTCGAAGCGCACCAGCGTCGCCTCGTCACCCGTACCCGACACCGGCTCCGTCTTGACGCTCTTCGCGCCCTCCGTCGCCTGGGCGTCCTTGACCTGCTTCGCGTAGTACGCCGACGCCAGCTTGTCGCCGCTGCCCCGGTTCACATCCGAGTCGAAACGGATCATCGAGACATTCAGCCAGCGGAACTGGGAGCCCTTGACCCCGTTGTTCTCCAGGCTCGACCAGGAGCAGTTGTCCCGCGTCGACTCGTCGTCCGACGCGCCCGCCTTGCTGTCGCCCTTCGGCACCAGATCGCCCAGCGTCTTCTTCGACAGCGCCGAGCACGCCTTCGGCAGCGACTTGTACGTCGCCGGAGTCACCTTCTTCGCCGCGTCCTTGGCGGTCGAGGCGGACGTCTTCGCCTCGGACCCGGCCTTCGCCCCGTCCCCGGAGTCGGACCCGGAGTCGGACGAACAGCCGGCTACGACGAGAACCACCGGCACGGCGGCTGCGCAGGCGAGGATGCGGGTGAGTCGCTTGGTCGGACGGTGCATGGTTCCTTCACTAGGACGCTGACAAGAACACGGTCCCGGAAACACGGCGGCTTTCTTCACAAGGCCACCACGAACCCGGGTCCGATGGGCCACCGTACGCCGTAGCCGACCCGCACGCCTCGACTTCCCCACAGCCACGACGGCCGCCCCGCGCCCCCTACTCGCCGAACTTTCCGACCAGCTTCTGCGCCAGTTCCTGCGCTGTGTCCTGCGATTCCTTGCTGTCGGGCGCCTCACCCGGCGTCGCCGACTGCGCCACGTACTGGACGGTCACGAGCGCGTTCGACGTGCGGAACACCACAGTCACCGTCCGGCTCCGGGACGCCGTCGGCCCCGAAAGCGCGTCGTCGATGAACGCCTCGTCGCCGAGCCCCTCCAGCATCCGCGGCTGCAACTCGGCCGACGTCACCGAGGACGAGGGCGAGGTGTCCGGCGACCCGTCGCCGCCCCCGGCCCCGCTGTCGGAACCCGCAGAACCCGCAGAACCCGCGGAACCCGCGGAACCCGCAGAACCCTCTGAGCCTTCTGAGCCCTTGGATCCCCCCGAGCCCTCCGGCTCCCCCACGGCCCCCGTCGACGACGGCGCCGGCAGATCCGCCTTCTCCTCCTTCGAGGCGAACACGTCCTGCGCGCGCGAGTCGTCACTCACCGCGGCGTCGTACGACACCACCCGCTCGAAGTCCAACGTCAGCCGGTGCGTGCCGCCCGCCGCCGAATCGTCCTTCCACCCGCACCCCGCCCGGCGGTCCGTGTCGTACGTGGCCGTCGCCGTGCCCTCGTACGCCTTCTCCCGCGCGCGCTCGTCCGTCAGCGCCTTGATGCCGGGCAGCATCGTGTCCAGCGTCCCCTGGTCGGGCTGACTGCACGGCTCCGGCAGCGTCTGGTACTTGCCGGGCTTGGCCGCCGACGCGGAGGCGCTCACCTCGCCCGGCTTGGAGTCGTCCACGCCGTCGTCGGAACCGGAACTCCCGCTGCACCCGGCGAGCAGCGCCGTCAGGAGTACGGCTACGCCCGGCACGCACGCGTACGACTTCCGCTGCACCGTAAGGCTCCTCTCGGCGGGTTGCGCCTGGTTAATCGGTTGCCGCCGCACGGCGACCGGTGATGACAATGTCTATCGCACGCACCGCTGTGGACGCCGGTCCGTCATCCGTTTCATGGACCTTGGCTCCGGTATCTGCGTTTTCCTACTTCAACTCCAGTAGTTCCGATAGATCCACTAGCTTCAACCACGCCTGCTTTCGGGGGATTTCATGTCGTACGTAGAGGTACCGGGGGCGAAGGTTCCCATCCGTATGTGGGCCGACCCGGCGTCCGTCGACGACGGCGCGATGCAGCAGCTCCGCAATGTGGCGACCCTCCCCTGGATCAAGGGCCTCGCCGTCATGCCCGACGTCCACTACGGCAAGGGCGCGACGGTCGGCTCGGTGATCGCGATGCGGGGTGCGGTGTGCCCGGCGGCGGTCGGGGTCGACATCGGCTGCGGCATGAGCGCGGTGAAGACCTCCCTGACGGCGAACGACCTGCCCGGCGACCTGTCCCGGCTCCGCTCGAGGATCGAGCAGGCGATCCCGGTGGGGCGCGGCATGCACGACGACCCGGTCGACCCGGGCCGGCTGCACGGCTTCGGGACCGCGGGATGGGAGGACTTCTGGGGGCGGTTCGGGGGTGTGGCGGACGCGGTGAAGTTCCGTGAGGGGCGGGCGCGCAAGCAAGTGGGGACCCTTGGCACGGGCAACCACTTCTGGGAGTTTTGTATAGATACGTCCGATTCTGTCTGGATCATGCTGCACTCCGGCTCCCGCAACATCGGCAAGGAGCTCGCCGACCACCACATCGGCGTCGCCCAGAAGCTCCCGCACAACCAGAACCTCGTCGACCGTGACCTGGCCGTGTTCATCTCGGAGACCCCGCAGATGGCCGCGTACCGAAACGACCTCTACTGGGCTCAGGAGTACGCGAAGTACAACCGGTCCATCATGATGGCGCTCTCGATGGATGTTGTTCGACGGGAGTTCAAGAAGGCGAAGGTGACCTTCGAGCCCGAGATCAGCGCGCACCACAACTACGTGAGTGAGGAGCGCTACGACGGCATGGACCTGCTGGTCACCCGTAAGGGAGCGATCCGCGCGGGCTCGGGCGAGTACGGGATCATCCCGGGCTCGATGGGCACGGGTTCGTACATCGTGAAGGGCCTCGGCAACGCGGCGTCGTTCAACTCCGCCTCGCACGGCGCGGGCCGGAGGATGAGCCGGAGCGCGGCCAAGAGGCGCTTCTCGACGCGCGACCTGGCAGAGCAGACGCAGGGTGTGGAGTGCCGCAAGGACTCCGGCGTCGTCGACGAGATCCCGGCCGCGTACAAGCCGATCGAGCAGGTCATCGACCAGCAGCGGGACCTGGTCGAGGTCGTGGCGAAGCTCAAGCAGGTCATCTGCGTGAAGGGCTGAGCCGACAGAAGAGCCCGAGCCGTTGACGGCTCGGGCTCTTGATCACAGAGGCGTCGGCACCTGTCCGGTGCGCAGTCGCCAGAGACGCAGACTGCAACTCTGCAGGGAACGGCCCAGTTCCCCGGCGGCGTCGGCCGCATTGCCGTGCCTGAGGAGCACCCGGTCCTCCCACTCCTTCCAGCGGCGACGGTTCGGGGAGACCTTCATGTCGGTCGGGCGAATCCAGTTACTCAGCGACTCCGCTGAAGCCTGCTTTCGATCCAGAGCGAGGCAACCTGGATAGTAGAAGTGGGCTGCCAGTTCTTGGGACGCCTCTTTGCAGTACAGGACGTTGTAGATCCCGTCCCGCTGGTTGCGGTTGGGGTGCCGTGTAGCCCCGGTGATCTTCTTTGCGTAGAAGCAGAAGTAGGCGGCGATGGCAGTGCTCGCCGTCGTGAGGGAGATGAAAGGCAGGCCTTGCGTCGTGTAGCCGACCGAGCCGTCCGCGTCGATCACGCCGCGCAGATAGTCGCGGCGCGAGAAGGGCACGCCTCGCGGCGGCGCGATCTTCTTGGACTTACGGCCGTAGGGCAGGCCGAGTTTGGTGAGCTTTGTGCGGGCCTCCAGGGCACAGAGTGCCCAAGTCGCCGAGTGATGCGACTTTGCGAAGTTCGTCGACCGGACCCGCTCCGTGATGCTGCTGTTGTAGGGCGTCAGCTCCTGGAATCGGCGCAGGATTTCGACATCCCTGATGTTGATCTCGGCGGACAGCCGACCCTTCTGTCCGGCTCCCTGTGCCAGATGCCCATCCATTTGTAGAAACCCGAACATGTACGCGTACTCGGGTACTTCCAGATCCATGAACCCTGACGCCGGCGCGTTGGGCGGCTCCCAGCCGAGGGCCTCGTCGAATGTGAACTGGTGAGCGCTAAGGGCTGTCCCGTAATCCCTGGTGGATCAGCGCGCGGCGTCAGATGCGGTGCATCGCAAGGCGGAGGAGCGCCCGCATACTGGATGTATTCGGGCGTTTCGACAACGCGGCGAGGTGCCGTAGCTGTCGTCGTGCGCCCGCCAGGGATTACGGGACAGCCCTTAGGCTCGCGTTCAGCCATAAGGAAGCTGCTTTCCTTGATGGTCAGGCCCTCGGCCGGGATTGCCGTCCCGTCGAGGGCCGTTCTGGTTTTCACTTGTCCGGCCCGACGCCAGCCAGCCCGTTCCCTTCCCGTCCGCACTATCGATCACCGTCACTCGTGTGAGTGGCGCCGTGCGTACTTCCATGTCGTGGACGCGAGCGGCGAGGCCCACGTCACTGTCGTGGGCCTCGCCGTCGTGCTGCTCCTGTCTGAAGGACTAGTCCGCGTCGCTCCGCCACAGGTTGCTCGGGTCGTCGCCTGCCTCGTCGAGGATGATCTGCGCGTCCCGTTGGCCCAGTTTGATGGCGCGGTCGATGAACTCCGGCTCGAAGAAGAGGTAGCTGAGGAGTTCGCCCCGGCTGTGGCCCGGCCCGAGGAGGGTCGCGAGCATCGTCAGGTCGGGGTTGGTGAGGCGGCGGGTGCCCCGGAAGTGCGTGTCGAGCACGTACGTGGCGGCTTCGTTGAGCTGGTCCAGCTGGCCGGGGACCGGACCGCCGAAGACGTACTCGATGATGCTGTACTCGCGTCCGAGCGGGCTGACCTTCTTCGCGCCGGCCTTGAGCAGCTCGTCCACCTTGCCGAGCGTGCGGGTGTCCTCCACCATACGGTCGGTCATCAGACCGGTCGTGATCTGCGCGACGACGTCCATGACGGACGGCGCCGGCTCATCGCGCCCGCGCGAGCGGGGCAGATGGCGCAGGGGGGTGGTGGCGATGACCACGACGCGTTTCGCGCCGAGTGAGATCGCCGGTTTGATGGGGGCGTTGAGCCGCACGCTGCCGTCCATGTACCAGCCGCGCGCCGTGTCGATGCGTACGGGCGGGAACGCGCCGGGGATCGAGGCGGAGGCCAGAACGTGGTCCTCGTTCAGGACTGCCTGGGTGTAGTCCACCGCCCGGTCGACGTCCGTCAAGGGCAGCCGCGCGGCAGCGGGCCCCTCGACGAAGACCTCGGTGCGGCCGCTGGAGCAGGCGGTGGTGGCCACCGCGACGGCCTGCACCTCTCCGCTCAGCATATTGGCGTGGAGCTGGTTCCAGTCCACTTTGTTCTTGAGCATGGTTTTCAGTGGACTTGTGTCGAGGAAAGCGGAGAGAGGCTGCGCGGACGGATTCACCAGCCCGGAGACGTATTGCAGCAGGATTCCGGGCAGGGCGGTCGACAGAAACGGTTTGAAGACCTCGTTCTTGGTGATTCCGCGCCAGATCTTGAGCGCTTCGTCCGCCGCCTGTTGCGCGGGCAGGTGGGCGAGCGAGGCGAAGAGCACCGCGTTGAGTGATCCCGCGCTGGTGCCGACGAACGTCCTCGGCCGCTGGCCTGCCGCGTCGAGCTCCGGCAGCAGCGTGGCGAGCATGCCGGCTTCGTACGCGCCGCGGGCGCCCGCTCCTGCCAGGACGACGCTCACCCGGCTGTCATCGGCCGACGCTCCGGACGGTAATGCTGATCCTTTGCTTTCGATTGCTTTACGAGTTCCTTTTTGCGACTCCTCGTATGTTTCGCCTTCGGTCGTGCTCCGTGAAGTCCCGGGGCTCTTCTCGGGCATGACATCTCCCTAATTCTGCCAGGTGGAATTCGTTGCACGCTCTACATTGCGAGGACGGCTACCGATTCGATATCACTGCCGTTGATGGCGCGACGCAATGGGGGAATCGGCCATGCGTGGGGACACGTGCGGGACCCGTGTGACGCCGCATGGCACTCTGTGGCCCATGCTCGTCGCCCGCTCCGTGTCCCTGTTCGTGCTCGCCGCCCTGTTCGAGATCGGCGGTGCGTGGCTGGTGTGGCAGGGGGTGCGGGAGCATCGCGGGTGGGTGTGGATCGGTGCCGGGGTGATCGCGCTCGGCCTGTACGGGTTCGTGGCGACGCTGCAGCCGGATGCCGAGTTCGGGCGGATCCTGGCGGCGTACGGCGGGGTGTTCGTGGCGGGTTCGATCGCGTGGGGCATGGTCGCGGACGGGTACCGGCCGACCCGCTGGGACGTGGCCGGAGCGCTGATCTGCCTGGTCGGCATGGCCGTGATCATGTACGCGCCCCGGGGAGACTGAGGGCCGGGACCGGCCGGGACGTACGCTGGACGGCGTCGATCGTTCGCACAGCCGTCCTGTTGTCCGAGGAGTAGCTCATGGCCCCCGCAGCGTCTTCCCGTATCGCCGTCGTCACCGGCGCGAGCAGCGGTATCGGCGCGGCGACCGCGCGGCAACTGGCCGCCGCCGGGTACCGGGTGGTGCTCACGGCCCGCCGCAAGGACCGGATCGAGGCGCTGGCGGAGGAGCTCAACGGCGCGGGGCACCAGGCCGCCGCGTACGCCCTCGACATCACCGACCGGGCGGCCGTCGACGAGTTCGCGACGGCGTTCAAGACGGTCGGGGTGCTGGTGAACAACGCGGGTGGCGCGCTCGGCGCGGACTCCGTGGCGTCCGCCGACCCGGAGCAGTGGCGCCAGATGTACGAGACGAACGTCATCGGCACGCTGAACGTCACGCAGGCCCTGCTGCCCGCGCTGACCGCGTCCGGTGACGGCACGGTCGTGGTCCTGTCCTCGACCGCCGGGCACGGCACGTACGAGGGCGGCGGCGGGTACGTGGCCGCCAAGCACGCCGAGCACGTGCTCGCGGAGACACTGCGCCTGGAGATCGTGGGCACGCCGGTCCGGGTCATCGAGGTGGCGCCCGGCATGGTGAAGACGGACGAGTTCGCGCTGACCCGGTTCGGCGGGGACGAGGAGAAGGCGGCGAAGGTGTACGCGGGCGTCGCGCAGCCGCTGACGGCGGACGATGTCGCGGACACGATCACGTGGGCGATCACCCGGCCCAGCCACGTCAACATCGACCTGCTGGTGGTCAGGCCGCGTGCCCAGGCCTCCAATACGAAGGTCCACCGTGAGCAGTGATGCCCCGGACCCGTTGGACGTGCTCCAGCGGGAGTACGACCAGCGCCGCCTCGCCCAGGAGAGGAAGGGCGAGCGGTACATGTGGTGGTACCTGGGCTACTTCCTCTTCGGGATCCACATCGTGGCGTTCGTGATGATCTACGCGATCCACCACGCGAAGTAGGACCGGGCGGCCGCTTCTACGAGGTCGGGTACGAGGTCGGCGGGACGCCCACCGTTGATGTGAAGTCGCGGACGAGGTGGGCCTGGTCGGCGTAGCCGAGGTCGGCGGCGAGGGCGGCCCAGTCCACGTCGGTGCGGGTGCCGGCCGCTTCGACGGCCTCGTGGATGCGGTAGCGCAGGATGCACCACTTGGGGCTGACGCCGACGTATCCGCTGAAGAGCCGCTGCAGCGAGCGGACCGACAGTCCTTCGGCGCGTGCGAGGTCGGCGACGCGGCGCACTCCGCGCTCGGCGCGGATCCGGGCGACGAGGCCGCGCGCGAGCTCGGCGGCCGGGTCCGGTTCGGCCGGGGCGAGGGGCAGGAGGCAGGCGTCGAGAGCGGCGATCCGGGCGGGGTCGTCGGCGGGGCCCACGACCGCGGCCACGTCGGTGGGCGGGAAGACCTCCTCGTAGGGCAGCGCGCGGCCCGTCCACTCGGCGACCGGCACGTCCGGCGCGAACGGCCGGAACGCCCCCGGCCAGAACTTCGCCCCGCAGACCCGGCCGCGCCCGCCGATCTTGCGCGTGTAGAGCCCGGGTGCGGCGACCCCGGTGAGCTCCCCGTAGGGCGGGCCGTCCTCCTCGTCCCACTGGAACGTCAGGTTCACGGACGGGTGCGGCACGATGTGCGAGGCGTACGGCGCGGGCAGGTCCCAGTCGATGAGCCAGTAGTTCTCGACGTACGGACGCAGCGCCTCGGCGGGTTCGTGCCGCCGGAAGCGCACGCGTGTGAGCAGCGCGGACGGGTCGACGATCCCGCGGGTGCCGCCGGGTGTGGACTGATCCCGATCCATGGCCGGATCGTACGGCGGGGCACTGACAGCGTCGCGTTTGTTCAAGAGGTGCGGGCGCCGGACTCGTAGCGTCGGGGGTATGGACAAAAACGACACGCAGGAGCAGCAGAAGGCGTACCCGTACGGGATCGGGGAGCTGATGGCCATGGCGGCGGAGCGGGCGGTGCCGGTCGTGGCCGGTATCGGCGACCCGGCGCTCACCGCGCCCACCCCGTGCGCGGACTACGACGTGAAATCCCTGGTCAACCACCTTTTTCAGGTGGTCGTGGAGTTCCAGAAGCTGGCCGTGAAGAAGGACGCCGACTTCTCCGTGACGGCGGACCGGGTGGCGGAGGGCGCGGACTGGCGTGAGCGGTTCGCCGGTGAGGCGCGGGCGCTGGTGGCCGCGTGGTCGGCGCCGGGCGCGGAGGAGGGGACGAGCGGCGCGATGAACATGCCGGCGCGGCTGGTCGGCTCGATGGCGCTGCTGGATCTGACGGTGCACGCGTGGGACCTGGCGCGGGCCACGGGTCAGTCGTACGAGGCGCCGCCGGAGGTGGTGAAGCCGCTCGCGGACGCGGTGGCGGAGCTGTCGCCGACGGCCAAGGCGATGGGGGTGTTCGGGGAGCCCGTGGAGGTGGGCGCGGACGCGTCGGCGTTCGACCGCCTGCTGGGGGCGACGGGCCGTCGGCCCTGAGGGGTGCGGGGAATACCGCGCCCGCGCTCACCGTTCCGGGGTATAGTTGAACCGTCAACAACCCCGGGAGGGTGAGCAGCATGCAGTTCGGGATCTTCACCGTCGGTGACGTCACGACCGACCCGACGACCGGACGCGCGCCGAGCGAGCACGAGCGCATCAAGGCGATGCTCGCCATCGCGCAGAAGGCCGAGGAGGTCGGCCTCGACGTCTTCGCCACCGGCGAGCACCACAACCCGCCGTTCGTGCCGTCCTCGCCGACGACGATGCTCGGCTACATCGCCGCCCGCACCGAGAACCTGATCCTCTCCACCTCCACGACGCTGATCACCACGAACGACCCGGTGAAGATCGCCGAGGACTTCGCGATGCTGCAGCACGTCGCGGACGGCCGGGTCGACCTGATGATGGGCCGCGGCAACACCGGCCCGGTCTACCCCTGGTTCGGCAAGGACATCCGCGACGGCATCGACCTCGCCATCGAGAACTACGCACTCCTTCGCCGCCTGTGGGACGAGGACGTCGTCACCTGGAAGGGCAAGTTCCGCACGCCGCTGCAGTCCTTCACCTCGACCCCGCGCCCGCTGGACGGCGTCGCGCCCTTCGTGTGGCACGGCTCCATCCGCTCGCCGGAGATCGCCGAGCAGGCCGCGTACTACGGCGACGGCTTCTTCCACAACCACATCTTCTGGCCCGCCTCGCACACCAAGCAGATGGTGAACCTGTACCGGCAGCGCTACGCCCACTACGGGCACGGCACCCCCGAGCAGGCGATCGTCGGGCTCGGCGGCCAGGTGTTCCTGCGCAAGAACTCGCAGGACGCGGTGCGCGAGTTCCGCCCCTACTTCGACAACGCGCCGGTCTACGGGCACGGCCCGTCGCTCGAGGAGTTCACCTCGCAGACGCCGCTGACCGTCGGCTCGCCGCAGGAGGTCATCGAGCGGACCCTGTCCTTCCGTGACTACGTCGGCGACTACCAGCGCCAGCTGTTCCTGATGGACCACGCGGGCCTGCCGCTGAAGACCGTCCTGGAACAGCTCGACCTGCTCGGCGAGGAAGTCGTGCCGGTGCTGCGCAAGGAGTTCGCCAACAAGCGCCCGGCGAACGTGCCGGACGCGCCCACCCACGCCGCCCGCGTCGCCGCCAAGTCGGCGGTTTCTGAAGGGAGTTCGGAATGAGGCTCGTCGTCGTATCGGCGGGGCTGAGCTCGCCGTCCTCGACGCGGCTGCTCGCCGACCGGCTCACGGCCGCGACCGTGGGGCTCGTCGATGCCGAGGTGGAGGTCGTCGAACTCCGCGACCTGGCCACGGAGATCGCCCAGCACTTCGTGACCGGGTTCCCGCCCGCCCGGCTGGCCGCCGCGCTCGACGCGGTGGCCGCGGCGGACGGCCTGATCGCCGTGACCCCGGTGTTCGCGGCGTCGTACAGCGGACTGTTCAAGTCGTTCTTCGACGTCATCGACAAGGACGCGCTGACCGGAAAGCCGGTCCTCGTCGCCGCGACCGGCGGCACGGCCCGGCACTCGCTGGTCACCGAGCACGCGCTGCGCCCGCTCTTCACGTACCTGCGTGCCCTCGTCCTGCCGACCGCCGTGTACGCGGCGTCGGAGGACTGGGGCGAGGAGGGCCTGCAGCGGCGGATCGCCCGCGCGGGCGCAGAGCTGGCCCGGTTCATGGCGCCTGCCGCGTCGGACGCCGGGCCGGACGTCGACACGGCCGCCGCGATCGCGCCCCGCTCGCTGACGGGGGCGATCACGTCGGTGGACCCGGCGGACGGCTTCGAGATCGTGCCGTTCGAGCAGCGACTGGCCGCTCTGCGGTCCGAGTAGCTGAAGCCGCGAGCCGCGCCATCTACGGGTTGAGCAGCTGCAACCTGTACGGGACCGGTGCCTTCCACGCCGTCCAGCCGCCGGTGCCCGGCAGTTCGTACGGGGTCCAGTCAAGGGCGTACCGCGGGGGCCGGTCGCCCGGCGCGGCGAGAACGGCGGTGGGACGTTGCGCGGCCCGGCGCAGGAACGCGTCATGGGTCGTGGAGCGGTTGTTGCCCTTCGTCTGCGCCGAAGCGCAGCCCGCCGCATAGCCGATGGGCAGCGCGCGCGGGCCCGTGACCAGGCAGGGCGGTGTCAGGCCCATCGCGCGCAGGCCCCGCGCGGCCGCGACGTAACGGGCGACGGTGTGTCCCGTCGAGTCGACCTGCCGGTTCAGCACGACGAACTGTGAGGTGAGCTGGAGCGCGACGAGGGCCACCGCCGCGACGGCGAGGGCGGGCTTGCGCCGCATCCGCCGCATCAGCACCGCCACCGGCAGGGAGAGCAGCGCGTACGACGGCAGCAGGAAGCGCGGCGCCGAGTAGCCGATGAGCAGGAGGTACGGGACCGCGAGCGCGGCCGCGCAGGCCACCGGCACGAGTGTCGCGGGGACACGGCGTCCGGCGATGTGCCGTTTCTCGCCCCGCGGCCCGGCGATGCGGCGCTCGTGGAGAGCGACGTACACCGCCGCCGCGGCGAGCAGCGGCAGCACGAGCCACCAGAGGGCGAGTCCGGGGTCCGTCGGAGAGCCCGCCGTGCACGGTCGGCACAGCAGCGGCCCGTTCACGGAGCGCCAGGCCGTGCCCAGGTTCAGGTGCAGGCCCATGTCGCCCTCGGTGGCGCTGGACACGCGCAGCCGCTCGGGCACCCCGCCCCAGCGGACGTACGCCTCCACGACCCACTGGGCGAGCCCCGCCGCCAGGCCCGCCGCGAGGAACGGCAGGGTGCGGCGCCGCTCGCGCAGCAGCAGGGCGGCGACGGCGAGCGGCAGCACCAGCCACACCGCGTCCGGCGCCCGGAACAGGGCGACCGCCGCGACGCACCCGGCCAGCCACAAGTCCCGGCCCCTGTCCGCGCCCTTGCCGTCGGCTCGCAGGAACCAGCCCACGGCGCCGACCGAGCCGAACGCCACCCACAGGTTCGGCATGGCCATCGCGCCGGACAGCACCGTGATCCACAGTCCGGCGAAGAGCAGCGCCGCGAGCGCCGCCGTGCGCGCCCCGACCAGCGGCCGCCACACGCGGAACGCGGCGTACAGCGCGGCCGACGACAGGACGGCGAGGGCGATGCGGAGCACGACCGTCGAGTCGGTCACCGCGACGAGCGGCGCCGTCAGCAGGCTCGTACCGCGCGATCGCGGTGCGCTGAAGAAGACGGCCGGATCGCGTGGGTCGTACTGCGATACGTACACCGATTCGTCCCAGCCGAGACCGTGCCCCAACCGGGGGACGACCAGGATGAGTTGGGTGAGGCAGTAGAGAACGGCGACGATCGCGAGCAAGCCGTCCCCGCGCGGCGCGGCGCGGGAGGCGGGCCGCCACCGGATGACCCGACGTGCCCGGCCCACCGCCTCCCGCTCCGTGCCGGTGCCCCTGCCGCCGGTCGTAGCGGCAGGGGCACCGGACCTGGCAGCTTGCACCGCGCGCGTCCTACGAGCTTCCGGGCTGTGCTGCGCCGTGGGTCCGACTGCGTCGGCGGTCATGCGGCGTCCCCCCTGGACCGCCCGGCCGCGCACGGCGTACCGAACGGACCTTTCTGCGCGCCCAGTTGGCGGCCCGAGCGCGGAACCGTTGCCATGCTCGACGATGGCGCGACGCCCGAAGTTCCATGAAAAGGGAGTCATATCGCGCCACAATGGGCGCGGGATCGAAGCGGTGGGCCGAGGCGAGGGCGGCCGCTGCCATCTCCTTGCGGGTCGCCGGATCCTCGATCAGCCCGGCCATCGCCTCGGCGAGCGCCCGCGCGTCGCCGACCGGGACGAGGCGTCCGTCGACGCCGTCTGTGACGATCTCGGCGGGGCCGAGCGGCGCGTCCGTACTGACCACAGGCACCCCGCAGCGCATCGCCTCGACCAGCGTCATGCCGAACGACTCGGCGTCGGAAGCGCTCACCACGAGGGACGCCTTGGCGAACTCCGGCTCGATCGGTGAGACCGTGCCCATGAGCCGGGCCCGTCCGGTCAGCCCGAGACCGCCGACCAGCGCCCGCAGATGCGGTTCCTGCGGGCCGCCGCCGTAGATCCGCAGCTCCCACTCGGGTTCCTTGGCTGCCACCGCGGCGAACGCCTCCAGGAGCAGGTCGTAGCGCTTGCCAGGGGCGAGCCGCCCCGCCGCCGCGATGATCTTCGTTGTGCCGTCGGAGGGCGGGACGGCGGCCGGCGGCACGATGTTGGGCACGGCGAGCACCCGCACCCCCGGCAGTGTCATCCGCGCCCGGTACACCGCCGCGTCCGCCTCCGTCATCGTGACGAGCGCGTCGAGCTGCCGGTAGTGCCGGGCGAGCGTGGCGCGCAGCTTCTTGCCGTGCGCGTCGTGCCGCAGGTGTTCCTGCCCGATCCGCAGCGCCTGCCGCGGACCCCACAGGGCGAGATAGACGTTGATGCCGGGCCGGGTGCCGACGACGACGTCCGCGGCGCAGTGGTCCTGAAGATAGGCGCGGACCCGCCGGTCGTGCAGGAGCGTGTACTGCTTGTACCGCTTCTCGGCGGCCGGGTAGTCCCGCGACGGCTGCCCGAAGGCGGGCTCACGGGTGTCCGCGCCGCCGGCCCGCGTGTCCACCAGCGGTACGAGGGTGATCCGCGGGTCGACGGCGAACCGGGGCTTCTCGCGGTGCCGCGACATCGACACGATCTCCACCTCGTGACCGCCGTGCTCCACGAGCGCGGCGGCGAGGTTGAGCGTGGTGCGTACGGTGCCGCCGACGGCGTAGGCGTTGTGCAGCAGGAACACGATCTTCATACGTAGTGCCTTCCCCCGCGGGCGATCGGTACGAGCCCGCGCACCCCTCGATGTACCGGGACAGCCTGCGGTGAGCAGGTAAGCCGCCGTTCCGCGCCGGGTGAGAGGCGGGTAAGAAGCCCACTGGCCGACGTCTGATCAGGCGATGTGTCCAGGTGGGCGGGGCACACTGGCTGCGTGTCGTACTCCGCCCCGACCTCTTCGCCGTCCGCGCCCACCGTGCTGCTCGCCGAGGACGACCGCGCGATCCGCAACGCGCTGGCCCGCGCCCTGACCCTGGAGGGATACGCCGTCACGGCCGTCGCCGACGGCGTCGAGGCGATCGCCGCCGCGCACCGTACGAAGCCCGACATCCTGGTCCTCGACGTGATGATGCCGGGCATCGACGGCCTCCAGGTCTGCCGGGTGCTGCGCGCCGAGGGCAACGGCACGCCGATCCTCATGCTGACCGCCCTCGTGGAGACCCCGGACCGGATCGCGGGTCTCGACGCGGGCGCCGACGACTACGTGGTAAAGCCGTTCGACGTGGAGGAGGTCTTCGCCCGGCTGCGCGCCCTGCTGCGCCGCACGGCGGCGGCACCCGCCCCCGGTCCTGGCCCCGCCACCGGCCGGCAGGTCGTCGCCGCCGATCTGCGCATCGACCCGGCGGCCCGGCGGGCCTGGCGCGCGGCGCGCGAGCTGGAGCTGACCCGCACCGAGTTCGACCTGCTGGAACTGCTGGCCCGCAACCACGGCATCGTCCTCGACCACGCCACGATCTACGACCGCATCTGGGGCTACGACTTCGGCCCCGGCTCGAAGAACCTGGCGGTCTACGTCGGTTACCTGCGGCGCAAGGTGGACGAGCCGCACGGGGTGCCGCTGATCCACACGGTCAGGGGCGTGGGTTACGTGCTGAGGGAGGGGTGAGGTGAGCGCCGACCGCACGCCGCCCTCCAGGAACCGGCGGGCGAGAAGCCTGCGCACGACCCTGGCCATCTCGTTCGCCGCCGTGGCGGCCGGCGTCACCGCCCTGGTCGGGTTCCTGTCCTACGACGCGGCGGCGCGCCTCGTCCGGGTGGATCAGCAGGCCGTCTTCGACGAGGTGGTGCACGGCCTGCGCGGGCAGGTGCGGCAGCAGACCTTCACGCCGCACGACTTCACCTCCGGCGACCCGGACCACGACGGCCCCCGTGACGACCTGTCCCGCCCGGCCGGAACGGATGTCCAGGTGCTCGGCCCGCGCGGCGTGCTCGTCGACCGGGGCAACCCGCGGCTGCCCGTCGACGCCGCCGCGCGCCGGGTCGCCGGTGAGAGGGCCGCGGGCACGGTGAGCGAGGACGACGACGTGGAGATCGACGACGACGCCTACCGCATGGCCACGGTCGCGCTCGGCGACGGGCGCGGCGCCGTGCAGGTCGCGCAGGAGTTCAGCGACACCGAGGACCTGCTGCGGGAGCTGCAGAAGCGGACGGTGCTCCTCGCCGGGGCGGTGGTGATCACCGCGGGCCTGGTCGGCTGGTGGCTGGCGCGCCGCGTCACCTCCCGCCTGGTCCGCCTCGCGGAGACCGCCGAGGTCGTCGCGTCCACCGGGCGGCTCGATGTCGCGGTGCCGGTCGCGGGCGGCGACGAGGTGGGCAGCCTGGGCCGCTCCTTCGACCGGATGCTGGGCCGGCTGGCCCGCTCCGTGGAGGACCAGCGGCGCCTGGTCCAGGACGCGGGCCACGAACTCCGTACGCCGCTGACCTCCCTGCGGACGAACATCTCCCTGCTGCGCCGCATCGACGAACTGCCGCCCGCGGCCCGCGAGGAACTCGTCGCCGATCTGGCCCAGGAGTCCCGCGAACTGACCGACCTGGTCAACGAGTTGGTGGACCTCGCGGCCGGCAAGGGCGACGACGAGCCGGTCGTCGAGGTGGCCCTCGCGGACACCGCGGAGGACGTCGCGGCGCCGGCCCGCCGCCGCACCGGCCGCACCGTCACCGTCCGCTCCGAGGGCGACACGACGATCGCGGGCCGCCCCGCCCAGCTGCAGCGGGCCCTGACCAACCTCGTGGAGAACGCCGCCAAGTTCGACGCCGACGGCACCGCCCCCATCGAGATCGTCGTCAGCCGCGTCTCGGGCGGCGTCCGCGTGGAGGTCCTGGACCGCGGCCCCGGCTTCGACGAGGGCGACAAGGGCGACACCGACCGCGTCTTCGACCGCTTCTACCGAGCCCCCGCGGCCCGCAGCCTGCCCGGCTCGGGCCTCGGCCTGTCGATCGTGCGGGAGGTCGCGGCGGGCCACGACGGAGTGCCGTTCGCCGCGCGGCGGGCGGGCGGGGGAGCGGTCATCGGGTTCACGGTGAAGGGGGCCGCGCGGACCGCCGGGCACGGTGCTTGATACGGCCCGGTACGGGAAACGGCTCAGGGCCCGGGCTTGACGCGGACCGTCAATCAGCTGGCCGCCCGGCGACCGGCCCGGCACGATGTCGGACATGCGCTTCTCCGTCAACATCCCGAACTTCGGTGACTTCGCCGACGCCCACACCGTCGCCCGCACGGCCGTCGCCGCCGAACAGGCGGGCTGGGACGGCCTGTTCGTCTGGGACCACGTCGTGCACGACAAGCGGGAACAGCGCGGCAAACCGTTCGGTGACCCCTGGATGCTGCTCACCGCCGCCGCGCTCGCCACGTCCCGGCTGAAGGTGGGCCCACTCGTCGCCGCAGTGCCGCGCTACCGGCCCGAACAACTCGCCCGGCAAGTAGCCACGTTGGACGCGCTCAGCGGCGGCCGGGTGATCCTCGGCGCGGGGCTCGGCGGACCGGCCGACGACGAGTACGGCAGCTTCGGCGACACCGTCGACCGGGCGGTGCACGCCGAACGCCTCGACGAATCACTGGAGTTGCTCACCCGGTACTGGACCGGCGAGAGCGTCGAGCACACCGGCTCCCACTACCGCGTACACGAGACGGCCCTGCTGCCCGCCACCACGCAGCGGCCCCGCCCGCCCGTGTGGATCGGCGGCTTCTGGCCGCACCGCCGGCCCATGCGCCGCGCGGCCCGCTGGGACGGCGCCGCCCCGCTGTTCACGACCGCCCTGCACGGGGTCCCGCCCCGCCCCGACGAACTCGCGGACGTCGTCGCCTACGTACAGCAGCACAGGGAGTTCCCCGACGACCCCTTCGACATCGTCGTCGGCGGCCTCAGCCCCGCCGACAAGGCCGGGGCCCTCGACGTCATCGGCCCGCTGGCCGACGCGGGCGCCACCTGGTGGGACGAGCGGCAGCTGCAGACGGGCGGCACCGTCGACTCGTACGAGGCCGTGCTGCGCCGCATCGAGGCGGGGCCGCCGCGGCTGTGACCCGGGGAGCCCGATCGCTCAAAGGCGGGCTCTCAGGTCAGGACCAACCAGCGCCGCCCGTCGAGGAGTTCGCGTGCCGCGTCCAGGTGACCGGCGTGGCACGCGGTCTCCGTGACGACGTGCAGCAGGAGGTCGCGCAGCGTGTGCAGATGAGGCTCGCCGAAGAGGTCGCGCGGCCACCAGGCCAGCGGGGCGTCCGCGGTCGCGGCGGCGGTGACGACGGCGTCCGCCAGCTCCGTCTCCGCGCGGTAGCGGGCGAGCACGGCGTCGGGTGAGGTGCCGGGCGCGACCTGCCAGGCGTCCTCGATGCCGGCCAGGGAGGCGATGACGCCGTGATTGCCGCGGAAGACGGCCTGGAACCAGAACCGCTCGACGTCGAGCGCCAGATGCTGGACGAGCCCCAGACAGCTCCAGCCGGACGGCAGTACGGGCCGGTGCAGCGCGTCGGCTTCGAGTCCTTCCAGGATTCCCAGGACGTGCCGGCGCTGTCCGTGCAGAGCGGACAGGAGCGCCCGGATCTCCGGGTCCCGTGCTTCGGGCGGTGCTTCGGAAGCGCTCACGGTCACTCCGGAGTCACGGCCACACCAGGCAGTACGCCTGATGCCCCGCGTCGTGCAGACGGTGGCTGAAATCCTGCCATTCGTGCAGGAGTTGGTACACGTTGAAGGCGTCGCGGGGGCCGCCGCGGTCGGGGACGGTCGACCAGATGAACGCCGCCGCGCCCACGGACTCCTCGCCGACGCCGCGCAGCGGGTCGACGACCGTCATCGGCAGTTTCACCACCGCGTAGTCGGGGTGCAGGACGACCAGCTCCAGCGGGGGAACCTTGTGCAGGGGTATGCCCTCGATGCCGGTGAGGACCATCGCCGCCACCGTCTCCGGCTTGATCTTGGTGAACATGCCGCCCATGCCCAGCTCGTCACCGCCGAGCTCCTCGGGGCGCATGGAGATCGGGACGCGGGCCGCCGTCGCACCGTCGGGCGCGCCGAAGTACTTGTACGTCACCCCCACCCGGCCACCATTCCCGCTGCCCGTCGCTCTCTGGATCCGTCCCGCCGTGTCGGCCGTGTCGGCCGTGTCGTCGAAGGCCTCGCGCCGGTGCTTTCCCCGCCGGGCACGCCGGGGACCCAGGTCGTCGGTCCCCTCACCCAGTCCGCCACCACCGCGATGCATATCTCCACCCGACTGCTGTTCTCAGGGCGCCCGGCCCCTTTTCTAGGCCGCGCGACCGCCCACGCGCAACCCGATGATCGTGTCAGTGACCTCCCCCACGGTCACCCGGTGAAACGTCCGAGTGAAACAACTGCGCGAGTGGCCGCCCCCGCCGCCGTACAGAAGCAGTACGGACGCAGCACAGCCGGAAGCCGTGCAGCGCACTGACAGCCTGAGTCTATGGCGCCCGGGGTCCGTGCGAAGGGGGCTGAGGAAGCGGGCCGTACGCTGAGAGGCATGGCAGAGGCGAACAACACCCCCTATCCCTTTGAGGCACCTGTTTCACAGGGGCTCTTCGACCGTGCGGCCGTGGTCACGCCCGGCGGCGTGAACTCTCCGGTGCGCGCGTTCCGGGCCGTGGGCGGTACGCCCCGTTTCATGGTGTCCGGTACCGGTCCGTACCTGACGGACGCCGACGGCCGCGAGTACGTCGACCTCGTGTGCTCGTGGGGGCCGATGATTCTCGGCCACTCCCACCCCGAGGTGATCGCGGCTGTTCAGGACGCCGTCGCCCGCGGCACCTCCTTCGGTACGCCGGGGGAGGGCGAGGTCGCGCTCGCCGAGGAGATCGTCGACCGGATCGCGCCGGTCGAGCAGGTCCGCCTGGTCTCCTCCGGCACCGAGGCGACCATGTCCGCGATCCGGCTCGCCCGCGGGTTCACCGGCCGGGCCAAGGTCGTGAAGTTCGCCGGCTGCTACCACGGGCACGTGGACGCGCTGCTCGCCGCCGCGGGCTCGGGCGTCGCCACGCTCGGCCTGCCGGACACCCCCGGGGTCACCGGCGCGCAGGCCGGCGACACGATCGTCCTGCCCTACAACGACCTGGACGCCGTGCGCGCCGCTTTCGCCGCGCACCCCGGCGAGATCGCCTGCGTCATCACGGAGGCCTCGCCCGGCAACATGGGCATCGTGCCGCCGCGGGACGGCTTCAACGCCGGGCTGAAGGCCGCCTGCCAGGAGGACGGCGCGCTGTACATCTCCGACGAGGTGATGACCGGTTTCCGTACGTCGAGGACCGGCTGGTTCGGCGTCGACGGTGTCGTGCCCGACCTGATGACCTTCGGCAAGGTCATGGGCGGCGGCTTCCCCGCCGCGGCCTTCGGCGGTCGCGCCGACGTCATGGCGCACCTCGCGCCGGTCGGCCCGGTCTACCAGGCGGGCACCCTGTCCGGGAACCCGGTCGCCACCGCGGCGGGCCTCGCCCAGCTGCGCCTTCTCGACGACGCCGCGTACGCGAAGGTCGACGCGGTCAGCGAGCAGCTGCGCGCGCTGGTCACGGAGGCGTTCACCAAGGAGGGCGTCGCGCACCGGCTGCAGAACGCCTCCAACATGTTCTCCGTCTTCTTCACGAAGACCTCCGACGAACCGGTCCTGGATTACGAGGATGCGAAGGCGCAGGACTCCTTCCGCTACACCGCGTTCTTCCACTCGATGCTGGAGCAGGGCGTCTACCTCCCGCCGTCGGCGTTCGAATCCTGGTTCGTCTCGACCGCCCACGACGAGCGGGCGGTCGAGCGCATCGCCACCGCGCTCCCGGCGGCCGCGCGCGCGGCCGCGGAGGCCACGGCATGAGTGAGAGAACGGACAAGAGCGGTAAGGGCATGGGTGAGAGCGGCATGGGCGAGAGCGGCATCGGCAAGGGCGGAGTCGGCAAGAGCGACGAGGACATCACCGTCGTCCACCTGATGCGGCACGGTGAAGTGGAGAACCCCTCGGGGGTCCTGTACGGGCGGCTGCCCGACTACCACCTCTCCGAGCTGGGCCGGCAGATGGCCGACCGGGTCGCCGAGCACCTGTCCGCCCGCGACATCACGCACGTCGTCGCCTCCCCGCTGGAGCGGGCGCAGGAGACGGCGACGCCGATCGCCAAGGCGCACGGCCTCGATCTGGACAGTGACGGCCGGCTCATCGAGGCGGCCAACGTCTTCGAGGGCAAGACCTTCGGAGTCGGCGACGGCGCGCTGAAGAACCCGGACAACTGGAAGCACCTCGTCAACCCGTTCAAACCGTCGTGGGGTGAGCCCTACGTCGAGCAGGTCGTGCGGATGATGGGCGCGCTCGACGCCGCCAAGGACGCGGCGCGCGGGCACGAGGCGGTGTGCGTCAGTCACCAGCTGCCGATCTGGATCGTGCGCAGCTTCGTCGAGAAGCGCCGGCTGTGGCACGATCCGCGGAAGCGGCAGTGCACGCTCGCCTCGCTCACCACGTTCACGTACCAGGGCGACCGCATCGTCTCGGTCGGCTACACGGAGCCCGCGCGTGATCTCGTCCCCGCCCATCTGCTGGCGGGTGCCAAGCCGGTGAAGGGCGCGCAGGGCGGCAAGGCGTTCGGCGCCTAGGGCCCTGGCGCTCGCACCCCGGAGATTCCCCGGCCACGGGCCGCCGTCACACGGCGGCCCGTGCCATTTCCTGTCAAACCACCGCAAATACCCGTGACTTGTCGGAACCCGCGCGTTCGTTGAACCCTCTAACTGTGTGCCCGCCATGCATGAGGACGGGGCGCAATGAATGGGGACGATATGCGCGATGTCAGTCGTAGGGGACTTCTCGGTCTGGGTGCCGGGACGGCGGCCGCGGCGGCGCTCGCCGGGTGCGGATCGGGTGGATCCCCGACTGTCTCGCCGGGCGGACACGGCGGCTCCGGGCACTCCGGCAAGCCCGGGCGGCCGACCGCCAAGCCCATCGGGGACGGCTCGACCTCGTACACCGGCAAGCAGCCGCACCAGCCCGCGGCGCCCGAGCGGCTCGAACCGGGGCAGAAGCCGCCGCAGTTCGTGATCTTCTCCTGGGACGGCGCGGGCGAAGTGGGCAACGGCCTCTTCCCGCGCTTCCTCGAGCTCGCCAAAAACCACGGCGCGCACATGACCTTCTTCCTCTCGGGCCTCTACCTGCTCCCGGAGTCGAAGAAGCGGCTCTACCACGGTCCGAACAACGCGGTGGGCGCCTCCGACATCGGCTACCTCACCGACGAGCACATCAAGGCGACGCTCAAGCACGTGCGCCAGGCCTGGCTCGACGGGCACGAGATAGGCACGCACTTCAACGGGCACTTCTGTACGGGCTCGGGGACCGTGGCCAACTGGACGCCCCAGCAGTGGCGCAACGAGGTCGACCAGGCGAAATCGTTCGTGAAGCAGTGGC
This sequence comes from Streptomyces sp. NPDC102467, assembly GCF_044765445.1. NCBI lineage: Bacteria > Bacillati > Actinomycetota > Actinomycetes > Kitasatosporales > Streptomycetaceae > Streptomyces > Streptomyces sp. NPDC102467. The sequence continues at coordinate 225,641 of NZ_JBIWKA010000003.1, forward strand.
GGACCAACTCGGGCTGGCACGACCTGCCCTCGCTGCCCTTCGACTACGACAAGGAACTCGTCGGCGGCCGTACCCCCTGCCTGCTCGGGCAGAACAATCTGCTGCCCACCGCCCGCGAGCTCGGCTGGCGCTACGACGCGTCCTCGCCCGGCGGCCGGCAGCGCTGGCCCGACAAGGAGCAGGGCGTCTGGGACCTGCCGCTGCAGGCCGTCCCGTTCCCCGGGCACAGCTTCGAAGTGCTGTCGATGGACTACAACATGCTGGCGAACCAGTCCGTCAACTCCACCAAGGCCCCCGCGTACAACTACCCGGGCTGGCGCAAGCAGGCCACCGAGGCGTACATCGCCGGATTCAAGCGGGCCTACGAGACGAACCGGGCGCCGTTCTTCATCGGCAACCACTTCGAGGAGTGGAACGGCGGCATCTACATGGACGCCGTCGAGGAAGCGCTCAAGCACATCGCCGCCACCGCCGAGAAGCACCACGACGTACGCCTCGTCTCCTTCCGGCAGTATGTCGACTGGATGGACGCGCAGGACCCCGAGGTGCTCGCGCGGCTCCGGACACTCGACGTCGGTCAGCAGCCCGCCGAAAGCTGGCGCAAGCTCCTTGCGGAGCCGGTGACAAACCCCTCCTGAAATGGGCTTTTCCGTCCATGAGGGGGGTGCGGAAGATCCCCTAAACAGACATGCGAAACTTTTCACATGAGTGCCGCCTGCAGCGCCCCGCGCAACTCCGCGACCACGCGCCGCGCCGCCAAGCTGACCGTGGGAGCCGCCGTCGCGGCCCTGGCGCTGACGGCGTGCGGCTCCGGCGGCACGTCCGGGGGCGGCAACAACACGAACTTCGTGACCAGCTCCGGCGGTATCGCCACCGTCAAGAAGGGCGAGCGGCACGACGCCCCCGACCTGACCGGTGACGACCTGGAGGGCAAGACCCTCGACCTCGCCGACTACAAGGGCAAAGTGGTCGTGCTGAACGTCTGGGGCTCGTGGTGCCCGCCCTGCCGCGCCGAAGCGCCCAACTTCGTCAAGGTCGCCAAGGCCACCGCGAAGCAGAACGTGCAGTTCCTCGGCATCAACACCCGTGACACCAGCACCAGCCCGGCCAAGGAGTTCGAGAAGAGCTTCGACGTCTCGTACCCGAGCTACTACGACCCCACGGGCAAGCTGCTCCTCAAATTCGAGAAGGGCACGCTCAACCCGCAGGCCATCCCGTCCACGATCATCGTGGACCGGGAGGGCAAGATCGCCGCTCGCTCGCTGAAGCCGCTCAGCGAGGAGAGCCTGCGGGACATGCTCGATCCGGTAGTCGCGGAGAAGTGAGCGACGGTGTCCCCCACGCTGGTCACTCTCGCCGCCTACGACAGTGAGAACGCCACCATCCTGAGCGGCGCGCTGCTCCTCGCCATCCCCGTGGCTCTCCTCGGCGGCCTGGTCTCCTTCTTCTCCCCGTGCGTGCTCCCCCTCGTGCCCGGCTACCTCTCCTACGTCACCGGCGTCACCGGCACCGACCTGATGGAGCAGCGGCGGGGCCGCATGGTGGCCGGCGCCAGCCTCTTCGTCCTCGGCTTCACCGCCGTGTTCGTCTCGGGCGGCGCGCTGTTCGGCTACTTCGGGCAGACGCTGCAGGAGTACCAGGGCGTCCTGAACAAGGTGCTCGGCGCCTGCATGATCCTCATGGGCGTGTTCTTCATGGGGCTGATGCCGTGGATGACCCAGCGCGAGTTCCGCATCCACAAGAAGCCCGTCACCGGGCTGGTCGGCGCCCCACTGCTCGGCGCCCTGTTCGGCATCGGCTGGACGCCCTGCATCGGCCCGACCCTCGGCTCGGTGATCGCGCTCTCCTCGCAGCAGGGCAGCGCCGGTCGCGGGGCCATACTGACTGTCGCGTACTGCCTCGGCCTCGGCGTGCCCTTCGTGCTCGCCGCGGTCGCCTTCCGCAAGGCTCTCGGCGCCTTCGCCTGGGTCAAGAGGCACTACGTATGGGTGATGCGCATCGGCGGCATCATGATGATCCTGACCGGACTCCTCCTGCTCACGGGCGCTTGGGACAGCCTCGTAGGACAGATGCGGACCTGGTCCACCGGCTTCCAGGTGGGAATCTGATCCATGAGCAACACACACACCCCTGAGGGACCGGAGACCACGGAGCAGGAGGCCGGGGCCCAGCTCAGTACGGCCCCCGTGGAGGACCAGTCCCCCAACCTGCCCAAGCTGGGCGTCATCGGCTGGGTCCGCTGGTTCTGGCGGCAGCTCACCTCGATGCGGGTCGCCCTGATCCTGCTGTTCCTGCTCTCGCTCGGCGCCATCCCCGGCTCGCTGATCCCGCAGTCCGGGACGGACCCGCTCAAGGTCTCCGACTTCCAGAAGGCGCACACCACGCTCGGGCCGATCTACGAGAAGCTCGGCCTGTTCCACGTCTACGGCTCGGTGTGGTTCTCCGCGATCTACATCCTGCTGTTCATCTCGCTCATCGGCTGCATCGTGCCCCGCACCTGGCAGTTCGTCGGCCAGCTGCGCGGCCGCCCGCCGGGTGCGCCCAGGCGCCTCGACCGGCTGCCCGCGTACGCGACCTGGCGCACCGAGGCCGCCCCCGAGCAGGTGCGCACCGAAGCGCTCGCTCTGCTGAAGAAGCGCCGCTACCGCGCGCATCTCGCCGGGAACGCGGTGGCCTCCGAGAAGGGCTATCTGCGCGAGGTCGGCAACCTGGCCTTCCACATGGCGCTGATCGTGATGCTGATCGCCTTCGCCTGGGGGCAGCTCTTCAAGTTCGAGGGCGGCAAGCTCGTCGTCGAGGGCGACGGCTTCTCCAACGTGCTGCCGCAGTACGACGACTTCAAGTCCGGCAACCTCTTCGACAGCGACCGGGACCTGTCGCCGTTCAGCTTCAAGCTCGACAAGTTCACCGCGACCTACGCGCGCACGGGCCCGGAGAAGGGCACCCCCCGTACCTTCCGCGCGAACGTCAGTTACAACGAGGGCGCCGACGGCACGGCGAAGAAGACCGCCATCGAGTCCAACCACCCGCTGGACATCGACGGCACCAAGATCTTCCTCAACGGCCACGGCTACGCCGTGAACGTCACCGTCCGCGACGGCAAGGGCAAGGTCGTCTCGCAGCAGGCCGTGCCGATGCTGCCGATCGACTCCAACATCTCGTCGCAGGGCGCGATCAAGGTGATGGACGGCTACCGCAACGCGAAGGGTGAGAAGGAGCAGCTCGGCTTCAGCGCCTGGTTCGTACCGACCTTCGCGGGCGCGGGCAAGGGCACGATGTTCTCCCAGTTCCCGGCGCTCGACTATCCCGTGCTCGCGCTCAACGCGACGCACGGCGACCTCGGCGTGGACGCGGGCCTGCCGCAGAACGTGTACCAACTGGACACCTCTCACATGAAGGCGTTCAAGGACGCCAAGGGCAAGGCGCTGAAGTCGCGCCTGCTGCCGGGCGAGACGATGAAGCTCCCGAACGGGGCGGGCTCCATCACCTTCGACAAGGACATCAAGGAATGGGTCACCTTCCAGATCTCCCACCAGCCCGGTGACCAGTGGGCACTCGCCGGCGCCATCGCCGCGATCGCCGGTCTGGCCGGCTCCCTGTTCATCCAGCGCCGCCGCGTCTGGGTACGCGCCGTCGAAGGCCCCGACGGCGTGACCGTCGTCGAGATGGCCGGCCTCGGCCGCAGCGAATCCGCGAAACTCCCCGAGGAACTGGGCGACCTGGTCGGCCGGTTGCACCCACGGGTGCCCAGCGCGCCCGACCCCTCTCAACCTTCTGCACCTTCAGAGACCACCGAACCAACCACCGCTGTTCCTGCCGCCGAAGGGGCTGAGAAGTGACTCTCGCCGCCGCAACCAACGAAACCCTGGCGCACACGAGTAACGTCCTCATCTACTCGTCCATGGCCGTCTACCTGCTGGCGTTCTTCGCGAACATGGCCGAGTGGATCTTCGGCAGCCGCAGCAAGGTCGGCCGTACCGCGGCCGCCCTCACCGGGACCGCCGATGCCGCCTCCGCGGTGCAGGTCCAGGTCAAGCAGAAGAACGGCGGCACCGCCGTACTGGAGCGGCCGACGGTCGTCACCCGGGCCGCCGCCGGCGCCCGTGACGTGCCGGACGGGCCCGGCGCCTCCGGAGGTGACGAGCAGGGCGACCTCTACGGCCGTATCGCCATCTCGCTCATCACTCTCGGGTTCCTCGTCGAATTCTCCGGTGTCCTCACCCGCGCGCTCTCCGTGCAGCGCGCGCCGTGGGGCAACATGTACGAGTTCAACCTGACGTTCTCCACCGTCGCCGTCGGCGTGTACCTCGCGCTGCTCGCGCTGAAGAAGAACGTCCGCTGGCTCGGCCTTCCGCTGGTCACCACGGTCCTCCTCGACCTCGGTCTCGCTGTCACTGTCTTGTACACCGCCAGCGACCAGTTGGTTCCCGCTCTTCACTCGTACTGGCTGTACATCCACGTCTCGACGGCGATCTTCTGCGGCGCGGTCTTCTACGTCGGCGCGGTCGGCACGATCCTGTACCTCTTCAAGGACAGCTACGAGAGCAAGCTCGCGGGCGGCGGCGCGCCCGGCCGGTTCGCGACGTCGGTCATGGAGCGGCTGCCCGCCTCGCAGTCCCTCGACAAGTTCTCCTACCGCGTCAACGCGGCGGTCTTCCCGCTGTGGACGTTCACGATCATCGCGGGCTCCATCTGGGCCGGCGACGCCTGGGGCCGCTACTGGGGCTGGGACCCCAAGGAGACCTGGTCGTTCATCACCTGGGTCGCCTACGCCGCCTACCTGCACGCGCGGGCGACCGCGGGCTGGAAGGGCCGCAAGGCCGCCTACCTGGCACTGGCCGCCTTCGGCTGCTGGATCTTCAACTACTACGGCGTGAACATCTTCGTCACCGGCAAGCACTCCTACGCCGGAGTCTGATCGCCGGAGTCTGATCCGCCGGAGTTGATCCGCCGGAGTGCAAAAGGCGCTGACACCCGAGGCCGGTTCCCGCGACTCCATGTCGTGAGAACCGGCCTTTCGGTACCCGCAGGGCAAGCTGGCCCCATGACCGAGACCCTCGTCGAACCGGGCACCAGCCGCACCGACGGCACCACCCACACCCTGTTCTTCACCCTGCGTCTGCCCCACCCCGTCGAACAGGTCTGGCGGGCCGTGGCCACCCCGGAAGGCCTCGAGGGGTGGCTGGCGGCCGCCGACGTACTGGAGCCCCGGCTCGGCGGCGCCGTCACGCTGCGCTGGCTCAACGGGGGCGGCGCGCACCGGGGGCGGGTCACCGCCTGGGACGTGCAGCGCGTCGCCGAGTACACCCTCGAAGGCGTGCACGGCCGGATCCGCTGCCACCTGGAACCGGCCACCACCCTGCGCTTCACGAACGAGTTCGAGGGCGACGACGCGCTGCGCCTGGACTGCCTGGCCGGCTGGCACGACCACTTCCAGTGCCTGCTCGACGCGTTGAACGGGCGGCCCATGACCCCGGAGACCTGGGCTGCATGGACCCCCGGCCGCTGGCAGACCCTCAGGGACGGTTACGTCAGCCGACCGTGATGGAGTCCAGCTTGCCGCGCAGGTACACGTGGCTGTCGACGGGCTCGTACGCGACGCGTCCCTTCGGCGCGGGCACCGGTTCGACCGTCGTGCCCGGATCGCATTCGTGGAAGTAGACGAGTGAGATCAGCTCCTCGGTGGGCACGTCCGCCGGAGGAGGGAGTACCCGGTGACGCCCGGAACGCCAGCGGTCACCCGTCCAACGGGCCATCAGATCACCGATGTTGATGGTGAACGCGGCCGGGTCGTACGGCGCGTCCTCCCAGCCGCCGCCCCCGTCCGCGGGATCCGTGTACACCTGCAGTCCGCCCTTGCCCGCCTGCCGGTCGAGCACGGTGACGGTGCCGAAGTCGGTGTGCGGGCCGATGCGGAACTGGCCGGGCTCCGGCTCGCCGACGACCTCCGTGCCCGGATACCAGTTGATGTTGAAGCCCCAGGTGGGGTGCGCGGTGTGCCGGGTGAAGAAGTCGGCGGGCTCGGCCAGGGCGACGGCGAGCAGTCCGAGCAGCTCGTCGGAGAGGGCGCGCAGCTGCCCGAGGTACGTCTCGACGGGCTCGCGCAGGCCGGGCGACTCGGCGGGGAAGACGTTCTCGCCGGACCACTCGGCGCGCACCGCCGGGTCGTCGAAAGGCGTACCTGCGGCGGCGGGCGCGTCGGTGGCGAAGGAGAGGGACTCCTTCAGGTCGGGCGGCGTCTCGGTGCCCTCGGCGTAGCCGTTGGCCTCGGCACCGGGGCCGAGCCAGCCGCGGCCGCCCACCCGTACCGTGTACGGCTCCTTCACGGATGCGGGCTGCCGGAAGAAGGGGCGGGCCGCATCCCTGATCCGCGCCCGCAGCGCCGGGTCCACGCCGTGGCCCGTGACCAGCAGGAACCCCGCAGTCCGCAGGGCGGAGTCGACGGTCGAGGCGATCTCGGCGCGGGCCGCGGGGTCGCCGGAGCGCCAGGGCCGCAGGTCGATGGTGGGGATGCGGGACGTGCGGGACGTACCCGGAGAAGCGGTCATACCGTCAGAAGCGGTCATACCGTCCACTCTTCCCGACGGAGCCGCGTCCCAGGCCCCGTCGGCGGACTTTCAAAGACAGGCTCTCAGGGCGCCAGCGAGCGCCAGATCCTGTCGGGGAGGATCCGCGCGGCCTCGTCGAGGTCGATGGAGCCGACCCCGGCGAGATAGCTGCGCGCGACCCCGATGACCGGTCCCAGGACCAGGGACTCGATCAGCGCGTCGGGCAGCGGGGCGACCTCGCCCGACTCGATGTGCTGCCGGATCCACTCGGTGAGCGGCGACAGCCTGGCCTCCTGGGCGTCCCGCAGCTGCCGCGCCTGCGCCATGCCCAGCTGGTCGGCGCGTGAGGAGTGCATCAGGCGGGCCGCGTCCGGGTGCTCCTTGATGAACCCCAGATAGGCCTCCGTGAGCGCGCGGACGCCGCCGCGGGCCGTGCGGGCGGGCAGCAGAGCGGCGCCCAACTCGCCCAGGAGGCGGCCGAGCCAGCGCATCAGCAGCGCGTTCATGAGCCCGTCGATGCTGCCGAAGTGGTGGTACAGGCTGCCGAGGCTGACTCCGCTCGCCTTCGTCAGGGCGCTGACGGTGACGCCCTGTTCGCCCGCGTCGGCGTACACGCGCAGAGCGGTGTCGAGGAGGCGGTCGGCTGTCTCCGCGCCGCGTTGTTGCTTGGGGCTCATGGTGACGACCAGCGTAGAACACCGGCTTCCGTTCGTCTTTCTAAAGTGAATTTCTAGAAAATGACTCCAGTTCTGGCGTTCTCTGGGCCACACTGATCGCCGTGTCCGAACACCAGATACCTCCTGCGCCGCAGCCGGGCCCCGGATCACCGAACAGCACTCGCGGCTGTCTGGTCGCGGTGGTCACCGTCGCGGCCGTGGCCTTCGTCGTGCTCCTGCTGAGCCAGGTCGGCAGCGGGGGCGACGCCAGTGACGACAGCGACGCCACCGACGACGCAGCCTCGTCCTCGTATTCGTCGTACTCGCCCCCAGCCGTGAGCGACACCTTCGACCCGTACGCGTCGAGTGATCCGTACGGGACCCCCACGAGTGAGCCGCCGCCCAGCCCGTACACCTCGGGCACCTGCCTCGACGGGACGCTGCCGGACTCGACCACCGCGCAGGCCGTCGACGACGTCGACGAGGTGGACTGCTCCGCCTCCGACGCGCACTACCGGGTGATCCAGACGATCCCCATGACGTCCGAGCTGAGCCAGTGCGACAGCAACTCCGGTACGCAGTACGCCTTTTCGTCCCGGTACACGATGAATGGCGCGGTCATCAACGAGTACGTGTACTGCCTCGTCGGCCTCGGATCGTACGCGCGGTGAAGGGGCGTGCGGTGAACGGGCGCACCGGGGAATCGGGCCTCGACCTCGCGGGCAGCGGTGCCGAGCCGCTGCGCCCGCAGGACCCCGCCGGATCGGGGCGATCCCGCTGGTGGGACGGCTCGGGGCCGGAGGCATGGGGCGGGTGTATCTCGGCGTCATGGACGGCCGGTTCGCCGCCGTCAAGCAACTGCTGGCGTCCGTCGTCGCCGAGGATCAGGGTTTCGTGCGCCGCTTCGGGCAGGAACTCGACAACCTCGCGCGGCTGCCCGCCGGGGCCACCGCGCCGCTGCTCGCGGGCGACCGTGACGCCGAACCGCCGTGGCTCGCCACGGAGTTCGTCCCCGGGGTCACCCTGGCCGAGACCGTCGAGCGGCACGGGGGTGTGCTCGACGGTCCCGGCCTGTGGTCCCTGCTGCTGGAGGCGGCGGCGGGCCTGGCGCCGGTGCACGCGCTCGGCATGGTGCACCGGGATCTCAAGCCGTCGAACGTCATGCTGACCGCCCGCGGCGTCACCCTCATCGACTTCGGGATCGCCCGCGCCGCCGAACAGAGCCGGCTCACCCGGACCGGCCTCATCGTGGGCACACCCGCGTACATGTCGCCCGAACAGGCCTCGGGATCAAGGCGGTTGACCGGCGCATCGGATGTGTTCGCGCTGGGCCTGCTCGTCGCGTACGCGGCCGGCGGGCGCTGGCCGTTCGGCGAGGGGGAGGGCGACCCGCTCTACCGCATCGTGCACGACGAGCCCGACCTCGGGCCGGTGCGCGAGCGCGATCCCCGGCTCGCCGACGCCGTCGCGGCCTGCCTGGACAAGGATCCGGAGGGCCGCCCGGCAGTCGCGGAGATTCTTGAAACGGCCCTCGGGTACGCGGACTTGGGCGCGCCGGCGTGGCCCGGCCCGTTACGGGCTCCGCTGGCCGAGCGGGCGGAGTTCGCGGCGCGGGTGCCGGAGGGGACATCCGCGCCGCCGCCCGTGCCGGACACCGGGGCGACCGGGGCCGGTGCCCGTGCCCCGCGGCGCGAGCGGCGACGGCGTACGAGAGTCCTGCTCGCGGTCGTGCCCGTCGTCGTGGTCGCCACGGGGACGACGCTCGCGCTGCGCCATCTGCCGTACGACGCCGGACGCGACGGGGCCGCCGGCCCGCAGTCGTCCGTGTCGTCCGGCGCGCCCGCCGACCCCGCCGCGTCGACCGGGCCGACGGGGTCGCCCTTGCCCGCGGCGAAGCGCTCGGGCGGAGCGAAGAAGAAGGACGGCGGTAAGAAGGGGAAGAAGACGGACGGCGGCGCGGGCAAAGGTGAGGCGGGAGCGTCCGCGGCTGGCGCCGGAACCGCCGGAACCGCCGGAGGTGCGAACGGCGGCGACGGTGGGGGAGCGGGTGCCGGCGGCCAGGAGGCGTCCGGCACGGGCACAGGCAACACGGGCACAGGCGACACAGGCAAAGGCGACACGGGCACGGGCGGCACCGGGGGCAACTCGACGACAGGCGGCGGCAGTTCATCGGGCGGTGGCTCGACCACAGCCCCCACCACCGGCACCTTCCGCCTGAAGAACGCCGATAACAGCTCCTGCCTGACGCAGGTGTACGGGTCCGCGGACGACGGGAGTTGCTCCGACGCGAGCGCCTCCTGGAAGACAGTGAGCGCCGAGAACAACAGCTTCAAGGTCGTCAACAAGCGGTCCGGGTCCTGCCTGGTCGCGAACATGAACGGCCAGGCCGTCTTCGTGGGCGACTGCACCCAGGGCGCCGCCCGCCTCTGGCGCTGGGGAACGGGCGGCGCCCTCAGGAGTACGTCGAACGGCGGCTGCCTCGATCTGGCCTACGGTGGCGGAGTGTCGACCCAGACCTGCGCCTCCAGCAAGGCCTCCCAGCGGTGGGGCCGGACGTAGCGCCTCGCGGTGGGGCCGGGCGTAGCGCCTCGCGGTGGGGCCGGGCGTAGCGCCTCAGCCCGCCACCGACGACACCCGCAGCAACAGCTTCCCCGTGCTGGTCCGCGAGCCCATCACCCGGTGGGCCTCGGCCGCGTCCGACAGGGCGAACTCGCCGGTGACCGGGAGTTCGACGCCCGGTACGGCGAAGGCCCGCTCGGCGAGAGCGCGCAGCTCCTGAGGCGCCGTCTTCGCCAGATTCAGAATCGAGAAGCCGCCCACCGAGAGCGACGCCGGGTACAGCTCCGGCTGCCCCACCTGCCAGGCCGGGGCGGACGACGCGTTGCCGAAGGAGACGGCCCGGCCGAACACCGCCAGCGTGCCGAGCGTCTCGCGGAACGTGTCACCGCCGACCGGGTCGAGCGCCAGGTCGACACCCCGGCCGCCGGTCAACTCCCGTACAGCAGAGCCGAATCCGTCGGCCAGGACCACTTCGTCGTACCCGTACTTGCGGGCGTACTCCGCTTTGGCCGCGCTCGACACGACCCCGTACACGGCCCCCGCGCCCGCGGCCCGCGCCAACTGCCCGGCCACCGTGCCGACCCCGCCCGCCGCGCCCTGCACCAGCACGCTCTCCCCGGCCCGCAGTCGCCCCACCGAGTGCAGCAGCGCGTACGCCGTCGGCAGCACGGTCGGCAGGGTCGCGGCCGCGCGCAGGGTGAGCCCGGCCGGCAGCGGGAAGACCGTGACGGCGTCGGCCACGGCCACCTCCGCGTACGCCCCGCCCTCGGTGAGCGCGGCGACCTCCTGGCCGACGGTCAGGCCCGTAACTCCCGTGCCAAGGGCGCGAATCCGGCCCGAGACCTCCAGCCCCGGGACGAAGGGAAGCGACGGCACCCGGTACCCCTCGGAGCGCGCCTTGAGGTCGGCGAAGTTCACCCCGGCGTACGCGATGTCGATCGCCACCTGCCCGGGGCCCGGCTCGGGGACGTCCGCGTCCACCGTCGTCAGGACCTCGGGACCGCCGTACTCGTCGAAACGCACTGCCCGCATGGCATACGCCTTCCGTCACAACCCACGGTGTTCGTCGATTGACGAACACCTCAGGCTCGGACTGTACGACGCCAAGCGAACACCCGGCAAGTGGTCACGCATTCAGGCGCTACTCCCCGCTACTCCCCACTGCCCCCGATGTCCCCGATGTCTTCGTGCCACAGCTCCGGCCTGGCCGCGATGAACTCCTCCATCATGGCGACGCACTCGGGATCGTCGAGCAGCACGATCTCGACGCCGTGCTCGGCCAGCCAGTCGTGCCCGCCGTGGAAGGTGCGCGCCTCGCCGACGACCACGCGGGAGATGCCGAACTGGCGCACCAGGCCCGAGCAGTACCAGCAGGGGCTGAGCGTGGTCACCATCGTGGTGCCCCGGTACGAGCGCTGCCGGCCCGCGTCGCGGAACGCGTCGGTCTCGCCGTGCGCCGACGGGTCCGCGTCCTGCACCCGCCGGTTGTGGCCGCGGCCGAGGATCTTTCCGTCGGCCGAGTACAGGGCGGCGCCGATCGGGATGCCGCCCTCGGCGAGACCGGCCCGCGCCTCCTCCACGGCGGTGGCGAGCCAGGTGCGGGCGAGACCGGGGTCCATGACGTCACTCACCCCTGCCCTCCTGACCGTCCTCGCGGCGCTTGAGCTCCTCCTCGCGGCGGCGCAGATCCGCCTCCCAGTCCTTGAGGAGCGCCTCGTCCTTCTTGTCACCGGAGTCCTTGAGGGAGTCCAGGAACTCCGGGTTGTCGTCCGGCGCGACGAACCGCGCCCTGCGGTCGCGGTGCCACTCGGACGGCGTCGAACCACCGGCGGGGGCGTGCCGCCGCTTGCCGGCCACCAGCCAGGCGACCGGGCCGACGAGGACCTCGCCGAAGAGCAGGATGATGATGACCCACACCACCTTCGGCAGGCCGCGCACCTCCTCCTCCGGGGTGTTCAGGCAGTCGATGAACGCGTAGATCCACAGCGCCAGGACCAGTAGGAACGGCAGATACCTGAGCATGTCGGTGCGGTCCCCCCGGGACGTGTGGAGATTTCGCTGGGTACGCGAAGGCGGGGCCAGGGTAGCGTCTGGCGCGCATCGCACGAGAACTCCCGCGGGAACCGCGGAGCGAGACGGGGGCAGTCATGACGGGGGACCAGCATCCGGCCGTGGTCGAGGACCGCTTTCGGACCCGGGCCGAGCGCCGGAAGGCCTGGGGCATCGGCCTGTTGATCGCGGCCGGGCTGTGCTGGGGGTACGCCGCCTTCCAGCTGTTCACGCCGTACGAGACCAGGATCTGGAGCGTCCACTGCTCCGGCCCCGCTGTCGCGGACCGCGAAGGCCTGTACGACTTCGATGGACCCGACGGCGAGACCGCCCGGCGCAAGATCGCGCTGTGCGCGGAGCAGCGCGACTGGCCGGCCCCGGTCACGGCGCTGCTGATCGGCGCCCCGCTGGCGGCCGTCGGGGGTTCGCTGCGCGCCGCCGGATCGGTCGCGCTCGACCTGCGGGAGCACGCCGCGGATCTCGCCCGCGCCGAGCGCTGAGGGCGGCCGGGGCCGGGCAGTGACCGGCCCGCGACAAGATCCCTCACCAGGGATGACAAACTGGAACGCATGGCTTATGACGATCTTCGCTCCCTGCTCCGGGCGCTGGAGCGCGAGGGCGACCTGCTGCGCATCAAGGCCGAGGTCGACCCCTATCTGGAGGTCGGTGAGATCGTCGACCGGGTACAGAAGGCCGGCGGCCCGGCCCTGCTCTTCGAGAACGTGAAGGGCTCGGCGATGCCCCTCGCGATGAACGTGTACGGCACCGACCGGCGGCTGCTGAAAGCCCTCGGCCTGAAGTCGTACAGCGACATCAGCGAGAAGATCGGCGGTCTGCTCAAGCCCGAGCTGCCGCACGGCTTCGTCGGTGTCCGTGAGGCGTTCGGCAAGCTCGGCGCGATGACCCACGTGCCGCCGCGCAAGGTCAAGGACGCGCCCGTGCAGGAGGTCGTGCTGCACGGTGACGACGTCGACCTGGACAAGCTGCCCGCGCTGTTCACCTGGCCCGAGGACGGCGGCTCCTTCTTCAACCTGGGCCTGACCCACACCAAGGACCCCGAGTCCGGCGTGCGCAACCTCGGCCTCTACCGGCTGCAGCGCCACGACAAGCGCACCATCGGCATGCACTGGCAGATCCACAAGGACAGCCGCAACCACTACCAGGTGGCGGCCCGCAAGGGTGAGAAGCTGCCCGTCGCCATCGCCTTCGGCTGCCCGCCCGCGGTCACGTACGCGTCGACGGCCCCGCTGCCCGGCGACATGGACGAGTACATGCTGGCCGGGTTCATCCAGGGCAAGCGCGTCGAGATGGTCGACTGCAAGACGGTCCCGCTCCAGGTCCCGGCCAACGCCGAGGTGGTCATCGAGGGCTGGCTGGAGCCGGGCGAGATGCTGCCCGAAGGCCCCTTCGGCGACCACACGGGCTTCTACACCCCGCAGGAACCGTTCCCCGCGCTGACCATCGACTGCGTCACCATGCGCAAGCGCCCGCTGCTCCAGTCCATCGTCGTCGGCCGCCCGCCGACCGAGGACGGGCCGCTGGGCCGGGCGACGGAACGCTTCTTCCTCCCCCTCCTCAAGGTGATCGTCCCGGACATCGTCGACTACCACCTGCCGGAGTCGGGCGGCTTCCACAACTGCGCGATCGTCTCGATCGACAAGAAGTACCCCAAGCACGCCCAGAAGGTCATGCACGCGATCTGGGGCGCGCACATGATGTCGCTGACCAAGCTGATCGTCGTCGTCGACTCCGATTGCGACGTGCACGATCTTCATGAAGTCTCGTGGCGCGCGCTCGGGAACACGGACTACGCCCGTGACCTGACCGTCGTCGAGGGGCCCGTCGACCATCTCGACCACGCCTCGTACCAGCAGTTCTGGGGCGGCAAGGCGGGCATCGACGCGACGAAGAAGTGGCCCGAGGAGGGCTACACGCGGGACGGCGGCTGGCCCGAGATGGTCGTCTCCGACCCCCGAACGGCGGCTCTGGTGGACCGCCGCTGGAAGGAGTACGGACTCAAGTGACCTCAGCATCCGCGGCGATCCCGCAGCAGCCGGGCCGCACCAAGGCGTTCCTGCGCCTGGTCATGATCGAGCACTCGGTCTTCGCGCTGCCGTTCGCCTACACCGCGGCGCTGACCGCGATGTTCGAGCTGGACAAGAACATCCACTGGGGCCGGCTGCTCCTGGTCACCATCTGCATGGTGGGCCTGCGCACCTTCGCGATGGCGGCGAACCGGATCATCGACCGCGAGATCGACGCCCGCAACCCACGCACCGCCCACCGCGAACTGGTCACGGGCGCGGTGTCGGTGAAGTCGGCGTGGACCGGCGCGCTCATCGCGCTGGTCATCTTCCTCGGCGCGGCGGCCCTCCTGAACCCGCTCTGCCTCGCCCTGGCGCCCATCGCCGTGATCCCGATGGTCGTCTACCCGTACGGCAAGCGGTTCACGAACTTCCCGCAGGCCATCCTCGGCCTCGCGCAGGCGATGGGCCCGATCGGCGCGTGGATCGCGGTCACCGGCTCGTGGTCGTGGGAAGCGGTGATCCTCGGTCTCGCCGTCGGAATCTGGATCGGCGGCTTCGACCTGATCTACGCGTGCCAGGACGTGGAGACCGACCGCGAGGTCGGCGTCATGTCGGTACCGGCCCGCTTCGGCATCCCCGCCGCCATCTGGGGCGCCCGCGTCTGCCACACCCTCACGACGGCCCTGTTCGTCTGGTACGCGCTGACCACCGGTGCGGGCACCTTCTTCTGGGTCGGCCTGGTGATCGTCGCGGGCGCGTTCCTCTACGAGCACACGATCGTCAAGCCGCATGATCTGTCCCGCCTGAACCGGGCGTTCTTCCAGGTCAACGGATTCATCGGGATCGCGCTGTTCGTGTGCGCGCTGCTGGATCTGCTGGTGCGCGGCCTCTCCGTGTAGCGCCCGTCAGGCAGTGCTCCGCGCCGGTCCTTCGTCGGTGCGGAGCAGCCGCAGGAACGCTTTGAGGCCGGTGATGACCTCCTGGTTGTCCGTCAGCCGGTTCACCACCGACTCGAACTCGCGGCTGACCGCTTCGAGGTGCAGTTCGACGCGGTCAGCGCGCTGGTGGGCGGAGAGCCCGACGGCGTCCACCGACGTCCGCAGCTCGCCAAGGACCCGGTAGGTCTCTTCCGCCTTCTCCTCCAGGACGGCCGCGCCCTTCTGCAGCGCGGCGACGGCGACGCGCACCGCGGCCACGTCGTCGCGCGGAAAGCGCACCTCGCCGTGGAGCGTGGTGAGGCGGCGGCGCAGCGCCCCGAAGTAGGCGCCCGCGGGGCGCAAGAGAGTGCTGAGCAGATAGCAGCCCGCGATCCAGTAGCCCGCCGTCCGGCCCGTGGCCCAGGCGGCGCACACCGTGGCGGTCCCCGTGACGAGATGCGCGCCGACCGCCATGCGCAGCATCACGGCGGCGATCCGGGCGGCCTCCGCATCCCGGTCGGCCGGGACGGCGAGCCCCTTCTCGCGGCTGACGCGGGCCTCGTGGACCACGGAGCGGGCACGGAAGTAGAGGTTCCAGGGCACGGTCAGCAGGAGCACGAGCCACAGCAGGCAGATCGCGCCGCCGACGGCGAGCAGCACGGTCTCGGCGGCGATGCCGAGCACGCGGACCAGGACGAGGGCGGCGACGGCGGCCACCCCGCAGAACACCAGGTATCGGGCCTTCATGGGCCCACTGTGGCGAGCGGCGGCGCGCACCGCATGCGTCCGCGTACTCAGCCGCCCCGGGGCCGGGTACTCAGCCGTCCGGGGCTCGGTCCTTCGGCCGAGCCGGAGCTCAGACCGGCAGCCGTGGCCGCGGCGGCTCCGGGCGCCGGCGGACGACGAACGCCGCTGTCACGCCCGCGAGAAGGCCGATCAGATGGCCCTGCCAGCTCACGCCCTCGTTCGCGGGGGAGAGGCCCGCCAGGATCGTCGTGCCCCAGTACGCGCCGATGAGCAGGCCGGCGACGATGCCGAGCGGTCTGCGCTCGACGAAGCCGCTGAGCACGACGAAGCCGAACAAGCCGAAGATCAGGCCCGAGGCGCCCGCCGTGTTCGAGTGGGCGGGGGCCACCAGCCACACCCCGAGCCCGTCCGCGACGATGATCAGGGCGCAGGCCAGCAGGAAGCGGCGCAGCCCCGAGAGCGCGGCGACGAAGCCGAGGACCAGCAGCGGGATCGAGTTCGCCGCGACGTGGTCGAAGCCGAAGTGGATGAACGAGGCCGGCACGACGTCGACCAGCTCGGCCGGATCACGCGGCTGTATGCCGAAACGGTCGAGCGCGTGACCCGACGCCGTGTCGACCACTTCGAGCAGCCACAGCAGGGCGACCCACCCCACCATGAGCTTTCCCGCGGCCAGCGCGCGGCCGCGCGCCGGCCCTCGGACCGTGCTCGTGCTGTCCGTCATTACCGCCCCCACCCCCATGGGCCCGCCGTCGCGGAAAGAACGACGTCGCGGGAAGAACGACCACGGCCCCTGCTCAAGTTCCCCTGGGAGGACGCCGGATAGGCTCGTGGTGTGGAGCACGTTAACGCACCGGGCCGCAGGCCCTGGATCATCGGGGTGTCCGGCGCATCCGGAACGCCCTACGCCGCTTCCGTGCTGCGCGCACTGATCGACGCGGGCGAGGCCGTGGACCTGGTCGTCTCGCGGGCCTCGCGGCTCACGCTGCTCGACGAGACGGGCATCGGGTTCCGGGACGCGCACTGGCGGGAGGATCTGGCCCAGTGGCTGGCGCGGGGCGCGGACGGCAAGCCGGACACGTTCGGGGAGATCGATCTGAGCGGCGTACGGCACTGGGCGGCGGGCGATCTGGCCGCCGGGCCGTCCTCCGGCTCGTACCCGGTCAAGGGCATGATCATCGTGCCCGCTTCGACGGCGTGCGTGGCGGGTGTGGCGCTCGGCCTGTCGAAGGATCTGCTGCAGCGCGCGGCGAGCGTGACGCTCAAGGAGCGGCGCAGGCTGGTGGTCGCGGTCCGCGAGACGCCGCTCAACGGGCAGACGCTCAAGCACCTGGTGACGCTGGACGAGGCGGGCGCGGTCGTGCTGCCCGCCTCGCCGGCGTTCTACGCGGGGGCGACGCACATCCAGGATCTGGTGGACTTCGTCGCGGGGCGGGCGCTGGACGCGGCAGGAGTGCCGCACACGCTGTACCGCCGGTGGGAGGGAGAGCTGGGGGGAGGCTCTCGGGGTGACCAGCCTCCGCCGGGAGGGGCCTAGCTCTTCTTGGCGCGGGCGGCGGGCTTCTTGGCCGCGCGGCGCTCGGTGGTGGCGGACTGGTGGACACGGGAACGAACGGCCTCGGCCTGCATCTCGCGCATGCGGGCGTACGCCATCTCGATCGTGAACACGGTGACAACACTCCTGGAAATCGATGGATCTTCGACGTTTCTTCGCTGATCCGGTGACTGGGCTTTAGATTTTGCGGGGCGTTGCCCCCGCGTGCCTTAGATTCTACACGTAAACTCGCGTCAACGCTGGATAATGAAAGGCTTTGGACCTATGGACGCCGTGGACAGGCAGCTCATCCAGGCCCTGCGCGAGAACGGCCGCGCCTCGTATGCGGAGTTGGGCCGTCTCGTCGGCCTGTCCGGGCCGAGCGTCACGGACCGCATCAACCGCCTCGAGGCGGCCGGGGTCATCACCGGCTACCGGGCCACCGTCGACTCCGCCTCGCTCGGCCTCGGCGTCACCGCCCTCGTCGGCATCTCCCTCTCCGACGCCGCCGACCACGAGGACGTCGCGCGCCGCCTGAAGGACCTGCACGAGATCGAGGACGCCTGGTTCATCGCGGGCGACGACTCCTACATGCTCAAGGTGCGCGTCGGCGACGTCGACGGCCTGGAGAAGACGATCCGCCGTCTCAGCGGCACCAAGGGCGTCTCGCGCACGCGCACCACCATCGTGCTCTCCACGAAGTGGGAGAACCGGGTGGGGGAGCTGCCCGAAGAGGTGTGAGCGCGGCGCTGTCGGAGCGTGGGCGTACGGTGGAGCGGACTTAAGGGTCGTGTTGTTGAGGAGAGGTACGGGCATGGACGCAGGGCTCAAGCGCGAGCTGGAGCAGAAGGTCAGGGACGGCGAGCGGCTGTCCCGCGAGGACGGCGTCGCGCTCTACGAGTCGGACGACCTGGCCTGGCTCGGCGGCCTCGCCCACGAGGTGCGCACACGCAAGAACGGCGACGTCGTGCACTTCAACGTGAACCGTCACCTCAACATGACCAACGTGTGCACCGCCTCGTGCGCCTACTGCTCGTTCCAGCGCAAGCCGGGCGAGAAGGACGCGTACACGATGCGCATCGAGGAGGCCGTCAAGCTCGCCAAGGCGATGGAGTCGGAGAACCTCACCGAACTGCACATCGTCAACGGTCTGCACCCGACGCTCCCTTGGCGCTACTACCCGCGCTCGCTCAAGGCCCTCAAGGAGGCCCTGCCGGACGTCGGCCTCAAGGCGTTCACGGCCACCGAGATCCACCACTTCGAGAAGATCTCCGGGCTTCCGGCCTCCGAGATCCTCGACGAGCTGATCGAGGCGGGCCTGGAGTCGCTGACCGGCGGCGGCGCGGAGATCTTCGACTGGGAGATCCGGCAGCACATCGTCGACCACGACACCCACTGGGAGGACTGGTCGCGCATCCACCGCCTCGCGCACGAGAAGGGGCTCAAGACCCCCGCGACGATGCTGTACGGGCACATCGAGGAGCCTCGCCACCGCGTCGACCACGTGCTGCGCCTGCGCGAACTGCAGGACGAGACCGGCGGCTTCCAGGTCTTCATCCCGCTGCGCTACCAGCACGACTTCGTCGACATGAAGGACGGCAAGGTACGCAACCGCCTCCAGGCCCGCACCACGATGGCGACGGGCGCGGAGGCGCTGAAGACCTTCGCGGTCTCGCGCCTGCTCTTCGACAACGTGCCGCACGTGAAGTGCTTCTGGGTCATGCACGGCCTGCACACCACGCAGCTCGCGCTGCAGCACGGCGCCGACGACATGGACGGCTCGGTCGTCGAGTACAAGATCACGCACGACGCGGACAACTACGGCACGCCGAACAAGCTGACCCGCGAGGACCTGCTCGACCTCATCCGCGACGCCGGGTTCCAGCCCGTCGAGCGCAACACGCGGTACGAGATCATCCGTGAGTACGACGGCCCGGACCCGGCGCGGCGCGACGCCCCGCAGCCGATGCGCGTCTGAGGCCGTACCCGGCCCCTCAGTTCAGCGGCAGCATCATGTGCACGTCGTCGCGGTCGTCCCCCGGGGCCACTCGGATCGCCCCGGGGATACGGCCGACTTCCTTGTAGCCGCACGCCGCGTAGAAGGAGTCCGCGCCCGTGCCGCCGCGGCACGTCAGCCGCAGCGCCTCTATGCCGTCGAAGCCGCGGGCCGCGTCCTCGGCGGCGGACATGAGCGCCCGCCCGTACCCCTTGCCCTGGTGGCGGGGGTGCACCATCACCGTGTAGAGCCACAGGTGGTGCCGCATGAGGCGGTGCTGGTTGTAGGCGAGGAACGCCGTCGCCGCGACCGAACCCTCCGTGTCACGGGCGATGAGCAGCCTGGTGCGGCCCTCGGCGATCCCCGCGAGGTGCTTCACCAGCTCGGGGCGGATGTCGTCGGGGGTGACCGGCGGGACGAATCCGACGGCCCCGCCCGCGTTCGAGACGTCCGCCCACAGGGTGAGGAGACCGTCGCGCAGGGCCGGATCGATCGACGGGTCCAGGGTGAAGGTAAGTGGCATAGCTCGACGGTACCCATTACACGCGGGTCCGCTCAACAAGGTACTCCGGGGCCGTGCTTCACTGGGAGGACCATTTAGCAACGGATCGCTACGGAAGAGTGGATTGAGATGCTCCGCTACACGCTGATGCGCCTCGGGGTCTTCGTGGGCTGCTTCCTCGTCGTCTGGGGTCTCGTCGGCACCGGCATCGTTCCGCGCGGCCTGGGTGGCTCCAACTACCTGTGGATCGCACTGCTCGCCCTGGTCATCTCCGCGCCCCTCAGCTTCGTGCTGCTGCGCCGCGAGCGCGACCGGGCCTCCGAGAAGATCGTCGCCCGCGTGGACCGCGCGAAGGCCAACATGGACGCGAACCGCACCATGGAGGACGAGGCGGACGACGCCGCCCGCGCCCAGGGCGCGTAAGGCGCGTAAGTTTCCTCACAGACCACTCCGCCCCCGACACCGATCCGGTGTCGGGGGCGGCTGCGTTTCGCCTGGGATTTCAAGGTAAATGCGCGTTAAGAGGCATGCGTGCCCCTCAATTTCCCCAAAGAAGCCCTTTGATGTTCCCAAAGCACTGGTGTTAACGTTCCTGACATGAAGACATCAGCCGCGCACCGCACTGCCATGAGCGTCCCGCTCGTGGCGCGCCTGCATGTCGATCTCTGCCGTTGCATGTCCGCGGCCTGTCGCGCCTGACGCGACCATCCCGATGCAGCGGCGCCGCTGACCTCGTCCCACGGTCGCCGCTCCAGTACGTCCTGTACTTCCCCGCATCCCCGCCTTGTCCCCGCGTGCCTTCACTGGAGTGCCTCCGTGTCCGCGAACACCACCCCTGCCGACGCCAAGCCGGCCGAGCCGAAGTCCGGCTTCCGCATACCGAAGATCCCGTTCTGGTCGCAGATCCTGGGCGGTCTCGTCCTCGGCGTGCTGCTCGGCTGGCTCGCCCGCAGCCAGGACATATCCTGGCTGGTCACCACGTTGGAGAAGGTCGGCGGCATCTTCATCCAGCTGCTGAAGCTGGCGGTCGCCCCGCTCGTCTTCTTCGCGATCCTGGTGTCCATCACCAACCTCCGCAAGGTCAACAACGCCGCGCGGCTCGCCTCCCGCACCCTCCTCTGGTTCATGATCACGTCGCTGATCGCGGTCGCCATCGGCCTCGCCATCGGACTGCTCACCAACCCGGGCGCGGGCACCGGACTCACCCCGAAGGACGGCGCGAAGCCGGACCACGCGGGCTCCTGGATCGACTTCCTGACGGGCATCGTCCCGACCGACGTCATCACGCCGTTCACCGAACTGAACGTCCTGCAGATCGTCTTCATGGCCGTGGTCGCCGGCATCGCGATCCTCCAGATCGGCGAGAAGGCCAAGCCGATCCTCACGCTCTCCGAGTCGATCCTCGAACTGCTCCAGAAGGCCCTGTGGTGGGTCATCAAGCTGGCGCCCATCGGCACCATCGGCCTCATCGGCTACGCGATCGCCACGTACGGCTGGGACCTCATCAGCAAGTACGCGACCTTCACCGCCGACATCTACGTCGGCTGCGCCCTGGTCATGTTCGTCGTCTACCCGACGCTGCTCGCGACCGTCGCCAAGCTGAACCCGCTGCAGTTCTTCAAGGGCGCCTGGCCCGCGATCCAGCTCGCCTTCGTCTCTCGCTCCTCGGTCGGCACCATGCCGCTGACCCAGAAGGTCACCGAGCGCCTCGGCGTCCCGAAGGAGTACGCCTCCTTCTCGGTCCCGTTCGGCGCCACGACCAAGATGGACGGCTGCGCCGCGATCTACCCGGCGATCGCCGCGATCTTCGTCGCGCAGATCTTCGACATCGACCTGAACATCGGTGACTACCTGCTCATCGCCTTCGTCTCCGTGGTCGGCTCCGCCGCCACGGCGGGCCTGACCGGCGCCACGGTCATGCTGACCCTGACCCTCTCCACGCTCGGCCTCCCCATGGAGGGCGTCGGCCTGCTCCTGGCGATCGACCCGATCCTGGACATGATGAGGACGGCGACGAATGTCGCGGGCCAAGTTGTAACGCCGTTGATCGTGGCTTCACGGGAGAAGATCCTCGACCGTGACATGTACGACGCGGCCACCTCGTCTCCTGTGGACGAGCCGCAGGCTGTGGTTGCCGCTGCCTGACGTCCCCCGGTTCGTACGGAACGTGCCCCGAACCCTCGGATGGGTGTGGGGCACGCTTCGTTGAGGCATTCGGGGAAGCGCCTGCCTGTGCACGCTCCCGCCATCGACCGCGACGGGGTCACCAAGCGATCGAACGGCCGATGACCTGACTTTCAGGCGCGCCCGGTCGATACGAGGAAGGCTTCGCCAACGCGTCGGCTGGCGTGATCTTGATCGATGTGGACTCCGGGGGCCTGCGGCGTCCGCGTCCGACGCTGAACACGTCGACGCGATCGATCGCCGTTGCCACGATGGCTCGGCGGCGCTCAAGATTCTCGATGCTGTCGTCCTTCCAGGTCGTCAGCGCATCGGTCTCGGCGCGGGAGCGGCGGATGACAGTCGCTGCCTCACGTGTGCGCAGAGTCTGAAGCTCCACTCGCAGGTGGGCCAAGGTTGTCTCGGCGCCCGCTCCCGGACCTCAGGGGCGCGCGGGCCGGGCGGGGCGGAAGCGGATGCCGCGGTGCGGGTGTTCGGGGAGCGTGGGTACCGGGCCGCTTCGATGGACGAGATCGCCGAACTCGCCGGTGTGTCAGAGCTGGTGGCGTACCTGAACGGAGAATTTCCCCGCATCAGGGCAGGCTGCGCCCATCGTTGGCCAGAGGTTGGGTGGAGTGGCTGGTCAGTCCGCTAGCGGGGCGACTTCCCGTACGTCCCCGGTGAGGTGCACCCGGTCCCCCTTCGTGGCCCGCAGCTCGAAGGCCGTGCCCCGCGCCGCGTACGTCACCGTGCCCGGGAGCAGCACCGGCGCCTTGAACTGCGCGTGTACGTGTACGGGGCCGCTCGCGCCGAATTGGGCCAGGCACCGGGCGGCCGTCCACATGCCGTGGGCGATGGCGCGCGGGAAGCCGAAGAGGCGGGCGGTGAGCGGGTGCAGGTGGATCGGGTTGCGGTCGCCGGACGCGGCGGCGTAGCGGCGGCCGAGGTCGCCGCCCAGGGTCCATTCCGTGAGCGGGGGGAGCGGTTCGGCGGCGCCCGGTTCGGGGGCGGGTGGGTTCTGGCCCGCGGACCCGGGCGTCTTGTGGCGGGCCAGGTAGGTGCTCGTCGACTGCCACACGCGGGTGTCGCCGGTACGCAGTTCGGTGCTGACGACGGCTTCCGTGCCGCGCCGGTGCGCCCTCAACTCCGTTACCTGCACGCCCAGTTCATACACCTCCGCGGGGGACAGGCTCTGTCGCTGCGTGATGTCGATCGACGTGTGGACGAGCCCGAGCAGCGGCAGCGGGAACGCGCGCTCCGACATCAGCCGCATGGCCGCCGGGAACCCGAGGAGGTGCGGATACGTGACGGGCAGCTCGTCCCGCCCGGTCGGGAAGGCGCAGACGCGTTCGTAGGCGGCGAGGTGGGACTGCGAGACCCGCAGACCGGGCAGGACGAGCCGGGTGCCGGGCAGCGGGGCGTCGGGGCGGGGCCGCTTCAGGGGGGACAGGAGGGCGCCGCGGGCCATGAGGGGGAGGAGCGAGGGTGCGGAGGTGAGGGTGACGGTGCGCGTGGGGGCGGGAGCGGGGGTGCGCGGTGCGGTCATGTCGGGTCCTGGGGGAGGAGGGAGCGGCGTTCGACCGGGGCGGGTCGGCAGGGCGGCGGGGTGCTGGGTCAGGCTCCGAGCAGGCTCTGGCCGCAGACCCTGACCACCTGCCCGTTCACCGCGCCGGAGCCGGGCGACGCGAACCATGCCGTCGTCTCCGCCACGTCGACCGGGAGCCCGCCCTGGCCGAGGGAGTTCATCCGCCGCCCGGCCTCGCGGATGAAGAGCGGGACGGCCGCTGTCATCTTCGTCTCGATGAAGCCGGGGGCGACCGCGTTCACGGTGACGCCGTGCTCGGCGAGGGCGCGCGGTGCGAGGGAACGTACGAGACCGACGATGCCGGCCTTGCTCGCGGCGTAGTTGGTCTGCCCGGTGTTGCCCGCGAGGCCCGCGATGGACGCGGTGGTGACGATGCTGCCGCCGCGGCGCACCGCCCCCGCTTTGAGCAGGGTGTCCGTGGTGCTCAGTACGCTCGCGAGGTTCACGTCGAGGACCGAACTCCAGCGCTCCGCAGGCATGTTGGCCAGCCGCCGGTCGCGCGTGATGCCCGCGTTGTGGACGAGGATGTCGAGCCCGCCGGCCCCGGAGGTGAACTCGGCGATGTGTTCGCCCGCGTCCTCGGCGGTGATGTCCAGCGGCAGCGCGCGCCCGCCCAGCCGCTCTGCGACCTTGCTCAACTCGGCCTCGGCGGACGGCACATCAAGGAGAACGACCTGCGCACCGTCCCGTACGAGGGTCTCGGCGACGGCTTCCCCGATGCCGCGCGCGGCGCCGGTGATCAGCGCGGTGCGCCCGGCGAGCGGCTGCGCCCAGTCCTCGACGGAGGCCAACTCGGCGCCCTCAGCGCCGACTTCGACGACCTGGCCGCTGACGTAGGCCGACCTGGGGGAGAGCAGGAAGCGGAGCGTCGACTCGGCGGCCGCCACGGGGCCCGCGATCCGCACCAGGTTCACCGTGCGGCCGCGTCCGATCTCTTTGCCGAGGGAGCGTACGAACCCTTCGAGGCCTTGTTGCACCGCCGCCTGGTGATGGTCGTCGGCGGACGGCGGCGCCCCGAGCACGATGACGCGGCCGCTCGCCGCGATCGAGCGGACGACGGGATGCAGTGCGGCGTGCACCTCGGCGAGCGCCGCCAGGTCGGTGACGGCGGTCGCGTCCACGATGACGCCGATGGGGCGCCGCGTGTCCAGGTCGGCGCCGGAGAGCGAGCCGCGCACCTGGAGGCCGGTGCGGGCGAGGAGCTCGGACAGCTCCTTGCGGTACGCGGACGGACCGGCCGTGAAGTGCAGCAACTGTCCTTCGAAGGTGGGGTGGGCGGTGGACCAGCGGCGCAGGGGCGCGGGCTGCGGGAGGCCCAGGCTGCGAGTGAGGAAGCGGCCGGGGGCCGTGCCGGTGAAGTTCAGATAGCGGTCGGCCATTGTCCAACTCCCTGCTCGGTCGTAAATTTACTTCGGAGTAAGGTTACTCAGGAGTCAGGAGTTGTCGAGATGGTACGCCCCGCCAAAACCCCGGCACCGCCCCGCCGAGTCGCCGTCATCGGCGGCAGCCGCATCCCGTTCGCGCGTTCCGACGGCCCGTACGCGACGGCCTCCAACCAGGAGATGCTGACCGTGGCCCTGGACGGCCTGGCCGGCCGCTTCAAGCTCCACGAGCCCGGAGCGGTGGGCGAGTTCGTGGCCGGCGCCGTGCTCAAGCACAGCCGGGACTTCAACCTCGCGCGCGAGACCGTGCTCGGTTCCATGCTGGACGCGCGCACGCCCGCCTACGACATTCAGCAGGCCTGCGGCACGGGCCTGCAAGCGGTGATCGCCGCCGCCAACAAGATCGCGCTCGGCCAGACCGAGAGCGCCGTCGCGGGAGGTTCCGACACCGCGAGCGACGCCCCGCTGGGAGTCAACGACGACCTGCGCAAGATCCTCCTGGCCGCGCGCCGCGCCAAGTCGGCGGGGGCCCGCATGAAGGCGCTGTCCCGGATCAGGCCCGGCCACCTCGTGCCCGACATCCCGCGCAACGCCGAGCCGCGCACCGGCCTGTCCATGGGCGAGCACGCCGCCGTCACCGCCCGCGAGTGGGACGTGGCGCGGGAGGACCAGGACGAACTCGCCGCCACCAGCCATCAGCGGCTCGCGGCAGCGTACGACCGCGGACTCTTCGACGAACTCGTGGTCCCTTACAGGGGACTTGAGCGTGATCAGAACCTGCGGCCCGGCTCGACCGTCGACAAACTCGCCACGTTGAAGACGGTGTTCGGAGTCAAGGACCCCAACCCCACCATGACAGCCGGTAATTCGACTCCGCTGACGGACGGCGCGGCCGTGGTGCTGCTCGCGAGCGAGGAGTGGGCCGAGGCGCGCGGGCTCGAACCGTTGGCGTATCTGACCGCGTACGAGACCGCGGCCGTGGACTTCGTGGGCGGGGACGTCACGGGTGGCGGCGGCGACGGACTGCTGATGGCGCCCGCGTACGCCGTGCCGCGGATGCTGGAGCGGGCCGGGCTCGGGATCGAGGACTTCGACCTGGTCGAGGTGCACGAGGCATTCGCGTCCCAGGTTCTGGCGACACTCGCCGCGTGGGAGAAGCGGGGGCTCGCGCCGGTCGACCGGGAGCGGCTCAATGTCGCCGGATCCTCGCTGGCGACGGGGCACCCCTTCGCGGCGACGGGGGCGCGGATCGTCGCGACCCTGGCCAAGTTGCTCTCCGAACGCGGGAGTTCGGGGCGCGGGCTGATCTCCGTCTGCGCGGCCGGAGGCCAGGGTGTGACGGCGATCCTGGAACGGGCCTGAGGCCACGGGGCGCTGCCCCGGACCCCGCTCCTCAATCGCCGGAGGGGCTTGGTCTGCCGGGGCTGGACAACGGGTCGAGCCCCAACATCGCCGCCTCGTCCGGAGATCCGGCCGGTGCCTGGTAGGCCACCAGGCGCTGGCCGCCCGTTCGCGCCAGTTGCATCACTTCATACGTGAGGGTCATCCCGCCCACCTTCGGGTGGTCGAACGTCTTCGTGCCGCCGCCTCGCTCCTGCACGTCGTACCGGCCCCACATACTCGCGAACTCCGGTGACTTCAACAGCAGTTCACCCACCAGGCGGGTCATTCGCGGATCGTCCGGGTCGGTGCCGCCCACCGCGCGCAGGTGCGCCACCGACTTGGCGACGGTGTCCTCCCACGGCACGTAGAGCGTCCGGCCGACGGGGTGCAGGAAGAGATAGCGGGTCACGTTGCGCTGCTCGGGCGGCAGGTCCCACATGCCGGGCAGCAGGCGGCGGCCCGCCGGGTTCGCGGCCAGCATGTAGCTGTGGCGGCTGACCACGTAGGCGGGCATCGGGCGCAGCGCCTCCAGCATCTGCAGCACCGAGTCACGGACCGTGTCGTCGGTCGTGGGGTGCGGCACGGTGAGCCGGCCGGAGGCCAGCTCGGCCAGTTCGTGGAGGCGTTCGTGGGCGTCGCCGCGCAGGCGCAGGGCGCGGCTGAGGGCGTCGATGACAGGGGTCGACGGGTTGGTCTCGCGGCCCCGCTCCAGGCGCGTGTAGTAGTCGACGCTCACCCCGGCGAGGGTCGCCAGCTCCTCGCGGCGCAGGCCCGGGGTGCGGCGCAGCCCCATGCCCGTGGGCAGGCCCGCCTCGGCGGGGGTGACCTGGGCGCGGCGGGCGCGCAGGTACGTGCCGAGTTCGGTGCCGGTGGTGCCACCGCCCGTACCGCCGTTGCTGTCAGCCATACGCCCATTGTCCCCGGTCGGTGCTTTCGGCGGGGGGCCGTGTCAGGGCCTGGAACGCGGCACCCCGGTGGAGCGCGGCCTGCCACTTCGCGCGGGCCGCCGGGAGAGTGGGTCCCGTTGCGGGTGGCCGGGGCCACCGGGCCCAGGGGGTGCACGTCACCGGGCCGCGGCCGGAGGCCCGTCCACCCGCACATCTCCTCCCCATCACCTCACCTGCCCGGAGGTTCGAGTGACCATCACAGGTACACCTGCCGTCGCCGCACGTACGACCCCACCGGTCGACGCCTGCGCATCCTCCGGGGGCACCGCGCTGGTCGCGGCGCTGCTGGGCTTCACCGTCATCACGGTCGACGTGTCGGCGGTGAACATCGCGCTGCCCGACATCCGGGCCTCGCTGCACGGCGGCATGACGGGGCTGCAGTGGGTGGTGGACGCGTACACGCTGATGTTCGCGGGGCTGATGCTGTCCGCCGGGGCACTCTCCGACCGCGCCGGGGCCCGCCGTGCCTACGCCTGGGGCACGGGCCTGTTCACACTCGCCTCGCTGGCCTGCGCCCTCGCCCCCGGCATCGGTGCGCTGATCGGCGCACGGGTCGTGCAGGGCGGGGCCGCGGCCATCCTGATGCCCGCGTCCCTGGCGCTGATCAGGCAGGCCTACGACGACGCGCGGCGCAGAGCGCGGGCCATCGCCCTGTGGACCGTGGGCGGTTCGGTGGCGATGGCGGCGGGCCCGGTCCTGGGCGGAGTCCTGACAGAAACGGTCGGGTGGCGGGCGGTCTTCTTCCTCAACCTCCCTGTCGGCGCGGCCATCCTGACGCTCCTCCTCAGGGTGGCGCCCTCGCCGCGCAGGCCTGCACCGCTCGACGTGCCCGGCCAGATCACGGCGGTGCTCACGCTCGCCGGGCTCACCTTCGCCGTCATCGAGGGCGGGCACGCGGGCTGGACGTCCGCGCCGGCCCTGACGTCCGCGGCGCTCGCCGTGGTCGGCGCGATCGCGTTCTACGTCACCGAGAGGCGTCACCGTGCTCCCATGGTGCCGCTGCCGATGCTGCGCCGGCGCACCGTGTCCGTGTCGCTCGCGGTCGGTTTCGCGATCAACGTGGCGTTCTACGGGCTCGTGTTCATGCTCGGCCTCTACCTTCAGCAGGGACGCGGGATGTCGGCGCTGACGGCGGGCCTGGTGTTCGTGCCGCTCGCGGCGATCATCACGGCGACGAACCTGGTCTCGCCGCGGATGGCCGAACGCTTCGGCCGCCGGCCGGTCATCGTGATCGGCCAACTCGTGCTGGCGCTGGCCATGTTCGTACTGCTGCCGCTGGACGACGGTACGCCGATGTGGCTGGTGATCCTGCTGCTCGTGCCGACCGGCCTCGGCGGGGCGTTCGCGATCCCGGCGGTCACGGCCATGCTGATGGACTCCGTCCCTGGCCAGCGGGTGGGTACGGCATCCGGATTGCTGAACGCGTTCCGGCAGACCGGCGGGGCGCTGGCGGTGGCACTGTTCGGCACGCTTGTCGCCGACGGTGGGGAGGGGGTGTTCTCCCTGGCCGGGATGCGAGTGAGTCTGGTGGTGGCCGGGGGTCTGCTGTGCGGGACCGCTGCGCTTGCGGGGTGGTTGTTGCCGCGGGCGGGGCGGTGACATGGCGGGGGCCGGCGTTTCTGTGGGGGCCTGCTTTCACGGTGCCCCGGCGCTGAGGTGCCGCCTTGCCCACCCTGCCGCCCTGGGGGTCCCCCCGGACGGAGTCTGGGGGAGGCAGATTGCCCAAGGCGGGGGCGACGAGGCGGCGGGGGCGGCAGCCGACGGCGGCGCACCCGGGTCGTCACCGGGGCGACAGCCGACGGCGGCGCACCCGGGTCGTCACCGGGGCGACAGCCGACGGCGGCGCGCCCTGGTCGTCACCGGGTGACAGTCGACGGTGGTGCACCCGAGATCCCTGGCGCTCCACCGGTCGGCACTCGAAATGCCAGATGCTCCACCGGTCGGCACTCGAAATGCCAGACGTTCCACCGGTCGGCACCCGAGATCCCTGGCGCTCCACCGGTCGGCACTCGAAATGCCAGACGCTCCACCGGCCGGCACTCGCATCGCGACGGGAGGGGACGTGTCGGGGTGCCCCCGCAGGACACCGCGGGAACTCAGCGCCGGATGACCGCCCATGGCGCAATCAGGGGTGGAGACCGATCCGGCCGAGGAGGCACCCCGACACGGCCCCGCCCCACCCACGAAACAGGGCGCAAAGCCCAGCCCCTCAGAGCCCGCGCGCGTACCGGCCCGGTGGTACCCCGACCACCCGCTTGAAGTGCCGGGCCAGATGCGACTGGTCGTAGAAGCCGCACTCCGCGGCCACCTCACCCGGGGAGAGGCCGTCGAGCAGCAGCCGCCGCGCCCGGTCCACCCGGCGCGCCATCAGGTACTGGTGCGGAGCGATCCCGTACGCCGCCCCGAACGAGCGCACCAGATGCGCCGGGTGCGCATGGACCAGCCCCGCGGCCTCGCTCAGCTCGACGCCTTCGACGACGCGCGCGTCGAGCAGTTCGCGCAGCGCCCCCGCCACCCGCCGGTCGGGCCCGGGCCGCGGCACGTCGGCCAGCCGGGGGCGGAGCCGCTCCCGCAACCGCTCCCCGACGAGCGCGAGCCGCGCGGCCGCCTCCAGCTCGTCGCCGGGCCGCGCAAGGCAGGCGTGCAGCCGGCTGATGCGATTGCGCAGCAGCGGATCCACGAGGTCGGGGCTGTCCACCGCGGCCCCGATGAACGACGCGTCCAGCGGCCCGCCCGACGACGCCTCCAGGTACAGCACCCGCTTACGGAAGCCGTGCGGGGTCGCGGCGGAGCCGTTGTGCGGGACCTGCGGGGGCAGGAGGGAGACGGTGCCGAGCGGGGTGCCGTGTTCGTGCCGGTCCAGGTCGTAGCGGACGGCGCCCTCGTCGACGATGAGCAGCGTCCAGGTGTCGTGCACGTGCATCGGGTAGGCGTGCCGGGTGAAGTGGGCGTGGAAGACTTCCGTGACGCCCTTCACGTCGGGACGCCACGCGCTGATTTTCTCGGACTCTCCGGTCCGCGCACCGCCGGCCACCATGCAAAAAACGTACAAGACGGGACCACGGCCCGGTCGGCAGTCTCAAGGCATGAGCACAGAGACACGTTTCGACACCAAGATCGCCGTACTGCTCCGGGACGACCTGGAGACCTGGCAGCGGCTCAACGTGACGGCGTTCCTGGTGAGCGGGCTCGGTACGCAGGTCCCCGAGGTGGTCGGGGAGCCGTACGCCGACGCCGACGGCGCCGCGTACCTGCCGATGTTCCGGCAGCCGGTGCTTGTCTTCGAGGGCGGCAAGGAGATGCTCACCAAGGCGCACGACAGGGCGCTGCAGCGGGCGCTGCCACGGGCGGTGTTCACGTCGGACCTGTTCGCGACGGGCAATGACACGGACAACAGGGCGGCGGTACGCGCTGTCGCGGGCGCCGATCTGGACCTGGTGGGGATCGCGGTGTACGGGCCGCGCAACGCCGTGGACAAGGTTCTGAAGGGCGCGCGAATGCACACCTGACATCGCCCGTCCCGTCCCGGCGGCGCTCGCGCCGATTGGCCCAGTGCGGAGCGGTCAGAGTTGCCTAACCGCGCTGGGCCATTCCTGCCTACGTTGAACGCATGCCGAACAGATCGCGCGTACGAGCACTCGCAGCGGCCCAGCTCGCCAACTCGGTTGGGGACGGCGCCTATTACGTGACGTCAGCGCTCTATTTCACGCGCATCGTCGGCCTCTCGGCAACCCAGATCGGCCTGGCCCTCACTCTGGCGTGGGCGATCGGGGCCGTCGCCGGGGTACCGCTGGGCGCGCTCGCGGACCGGCGCGGCCCGCGTGGCGCGTCCGTGCTGCTGGCCCTGGCCACGGCGGCGGCGGTGCTGTCTTTTCTGGTGATCCGGTCCTACTCGGGGTTCCTGCTCGCGGTGGTCGCGTACGCCGTCGCGCAGTGCGGCCTCGCGGCGGCACGGCAGGCGCTGCTCGCGGGTCTGGTCGGGCCCGAGTCGCGGACCGGCGTCATCGCCCGCCTGCAGTCGACTCTCAACGCGGGGCTGGCAGTAGGGGCGGCGATCGGCGGCCTGGCTCTGCGGCACGACACACCGGCCGGTTATCTCGCGGTGTTCGCGCTCGACGGCGCGGGTTTCGTCGCCTGCGCGCTGATCCTGGGCCGGCTGCCCGTCGTGGCGCCCGCGCCGGCGAGGACGGCGAAGGAGCCGCGCCTTGCGGTGCTGCGCGACCGCCCGTACGCCGCGGTGACGCTGCTCAACGCCGTGCTCCTGCTGCGTATGCCGTTGCTCTCGCTCGCCGTGCCGCTGTGGATCGTGCGGCACACGGACGCGCCGAGCTGGCTGGTGTCGGCGCTGTTCGTGCTCAACACCGCCGGGGTGATGGCTTTCCAGGTGCGGATGGCGCGGGGCGTGGGAGCCGGGGCCCCGGCCGACGGGGTGCGGTCCGCGGCCCGCACGGTGCGCCGCTCCGGCATCGTGATGCTGGCCTCGTGCGCGGTGTTCGCCGCGTCGGCGTCGGGCGGCCTGAGCCCCTGGGGCGCGGCGGCGGTACTCGTCCTCGCCTCGATCCTCCAACTAATAGGGGAGATGCAGCAGTCGGCCGGTTCGTGGCATCTGGCGTTCGTGCTGGCTCCGGCCGGCCAAGTGGGCCAATATCAGGGCTTCTTCGGTACGGGTGTGCCGCTCGCCCGTACGGTCGGCCCGCTCGTCCTGACGGCGCTCCTGGTGACGTGGGGCGTGCCCGGCTGGCTGGTGCTCGGGGCGGTGTTCGTGGGGGCGGGCGCGGCGATGGGCCCGGCGGCACGCTGGGCCGGGCGGCGCACCCGGCCGGTCGAGGCGGCGCTGACGTAACGAGCGCGAACCCTGACGCTCGTAGGGCAAAAGGCAGGAGGCAAAGGCAGGAGGCAAAGGCAGGAGGCAAAGGCAGGAGCCCCGTCTCACCCCGCCGACAAGTCGGCGGAGGAGCGGGGCTCCTTGGGTACTGCGCTAGGTTCCGGATCAGATCACGACTACAGCCGTGGGATCGCGAAGGGTTAGGCGGGGGTGACGTTCTCCGCCTGCGGGCCCTTCGGGCCCTGCGTGACGTCGAAGGTCACGGCCTGGTTCTCCTCAAGGGAACGGAAGCCGTTCGCGTTGATCGCGGAGTAGTGGACGAAGACGTCCGGGCCGCCGCCTTCCTGGGCGATGAAGCCAAAGCCCTTTTCAGCGTTGAACCACTTCACGGTTCCGGTAGCCATAAGCCCTCCTATGGGCCAAAGGGTCGCCCTGCTCCAGAACCTGCAAATGCACTTGCGAACAATGCAAAAGTCTGAAAACGACGAGAGCCTGCGGTTACATGCTCCGCAGGCTCTGTACTGCAAGGGAAACCAAACTGCAACTTGCGGCGAGCTTAGCACGCAGGGAGTGGAAAGCAATAGGGGGCAAGATCACGTCACCCGGAGGTTTGACGGAGGCCCGAAGTGGCCCGAAGTGGGTCGTCCGGTGTCGCGCGTGACCCGGAGCGCGCACCGTATCTCATGGGGTCTAGCCTCGCCGATGTGGACAATTCTCCCGAGACTCCTCAGACCGCTCGGCCCACCCGGCCGCGCGTCGGCCACATCCAGTTCCTGAACTGCATGCCTCTGTACTGGGGCCTCGCCAGGACCGGATCGCTCCTCGACTTCGAGCTCACGAAGGACACCCCGGAGAAGCTCAGCGAGAAGCTGGTGCAGGGCGATCTGGACATCGGTCCGATCACCCTCGTCGAGTTCCTGAAGGCCGCCGACCAGCTGGTCGCCTTCCCCGATCTGGCCGTCGGCTGCGACGGGCCCGTGATGTCCTGCGTGATCGTGTCGCAGGTGCCCCTCGACCAGCTCGACGGGCGGCGCGTGGCCCTCGGCTCCACGTCGCGTACGTCGGTCAGGCTGGCGCAGTTGCTGCTCGCCGAGCGGGTGGGCGTACAGCCCGAGTACTACACGTGTCCGCCCGATCTGGGCCTGATGATGCAGGACGCGGAGGCGGCCGTCCTCATCGGGGACGCGGCGCTGCGGGCCAACCTCCACGATGCTCCGCGGCTCGGGCTCCAGGTGCACGATCTGGGCGCCATGTGGAAGGAGTGGACGGGGCTGCCGTTCGTCTTCGCCGTGTGGGCCGCGCGCAAGGAGTACGCCGCGCGCGAGCCGGCCATCACGCGCCAGGTGCACGAGGCGTTCCTGTCGTCGCGGGACGTGTCGCTGGAGGAGGTCACCAAGGTCGCCGAGCAGGCGGCGCGCTGGGAGGTCTTCGACGAGGCCGTTCTGGAGGAGTACTTCACGACCCTCGACTTCCGGTTCGGTACGGCGCAGCTGGAAGGCGTCACGGAGTTTGCGCGGCGGGTCGGCCCGACCACCGGATTTCCCGCGGACGTGTCGGTGGAACTCCTCGCGCCGTGAACGCGCACGCCGTGCCGTGATCCCTTTGTCGGACTCGCACTGAATTCGGTAGCCCGTTCCATGGAATTCCTATGAACGCCGCTACCGAATTCAGTGGGCCCGGTATGAAATCACGGTGAACGCACGGTATTCGTGCCGCGCGACTACGCTGCTGGGGCACGCGCGCGTAGATGGGCGCGTAGTGGGGCAGAGGCCGGGGGAGGTTCACGGGATGCAGCCGCTTGAGGCCGACGAACCGACGACTGTGGGTCCTTACCGTCTCCTCGGCAGGCTCGGGCACGGCGGTATGGGCCGGGTGTATCTGGGCCGCAGCGCGGGCGGCCGGACCGTCGCCGTGAAGGTGGTGCATCCGCACTTCGCGCTCGACGAGGAGTTCCGGGAGCGGTTCCGGCGCGAGGTGGACGCGGCGCGGCGGGTCGGCGGGGCGTGGACCGCGCCGGTGCTCGACGCGGACCCGGGGGCGCGGGTGCCGTGGGTCGCGACGGGGTATGTCGCGGGCCCCTCGCTCGCGCAGGCGGCCGGTGACGGCAGGACGCTGCCCGAGCACTCCGTACGGGTCCTCGGCGCGGGCCTCGCGGAAGCGCTGGCGGCCGTGCACGGACTGGGGCTCGTGCACCGGGACGTGAAGCCCTCCAACGTGCTGCTCACCGTGGACGGGCCGCGCCTCATCGACTTCGGCATCGCCCGCGCCACGGACGGCACCGCCTCCCTCACCTCGACCGGCGTCTCCATCGGCTCGCCCGGCTACATGTCGCCCGAGCAGATCCTCGGCAAGGCGGTCACGGGCGCGGCGGACGTCTTCTCGCTCGGCGCGGTCCTGGTGTACGCGGCGAAGGGAGCATCCCCTTTCCCCGGTGACTCGTCCGCCGCGCTGCTCTACAAGGTCGTCCACGAAGAGCCCGAACTCGGCCCGCTGACAGGCGAGTTGCGGGAGGTCGCGGCGGCCTGCCTGGCCAAGGACGCCGCCGCGCGGCCCGCGCCGGAGGAGGTCGCGCGGCGCCTCGCGCCCGAGGGGGCGGCCCGGCTCGTCGCGGCGGGCTGGCTGCCCGGCGCGCTGGTGGAGCAGGTGTCGCGCAGCGCGGTGCAGCTCTTGGACCTCGAAGGCGCCCCGGCGGCGGCCCCGTCATCGGGCCCGGTCGGCTTCACCAGCGCCTCGGTGACCGGGAGTTCGGCCGCGCCGGGCGTCTTCGGACCGCCGGACCCGGCGTACGCGGCGGTGCCGGTGCCACGTACCGGGGCGCCGCCGGAGGAGCCGCGGGACGCCGCGCCGGGCCGGTTCTCCGTCTCGGTGTCGGCGACCTCCTCGCCCACGCCCGGCAACGGCCGGGGCCGCAGGCTGAGTTGCTCGGTGGCGCTCGCGGTCGCGGGCGCGCTGGCACTGGTCACGGTCGGCGGGGTGTTCGTGGCGAACATGCTGCCGGACAACCACCCCGGACATCAGGGCGCCGGGTCGGCCGACAGTGCGGCCCCCTCGACGTCGGCCCCGGGACCGGCGAAGCCGACGGCCGTGCCCGCGTCCTACCTCGGCGCGTGGGACGGCCCGGCCGTACAGGCGGGCATCCCCTTCGGCACGTTCCGGGTCGACCTCAAGCAGGCGGCCGTCGGCGAACAGGTCGGCAAGGTGACGTCGACCGACCCGCTGGGCATCCGGTGCGTCGACGTACTGACGCTGAAGTCCGCCACCGACAAGGAGCTGGTGGCCGGGGGCCGGGCCGCGCCGGACAACCCCGGAACCTGCGCCAAAGGAACCCACACCGTGCACCTCACGCGCGACGGCGCCGCCCTGAAGTACACCTCGCGGTATCCGCAGGCGGGCGACCCCACAGCGGACCTCGACCGGATCGGCTGACGCCAGACGTGCTGAGCATCCTCGCCGCCCTGTGGGGCGCCGCCATCGGAGTGCTGCTGCCGCGGCCCGCGTACCGCCTCTCCGTGGAGCCGGAGGAGCCGTGGCGTGCCGAGGACCCCGCGGGGCGGCCGATCCGCGGCTGGCTCGGCACCGCGCGCTACGGGCCGAGCACCCTGGTCCTCTCGTTCTGTGCGGCTCTCGCCTGTGCCCTGCTCGCCGCGGCCACCGGCACCCGGCCCGAACTCGGCGCCTGGCTGCTGCTCGCCCCCCTCTGCGTGCTGCTGGCCACCGTCGACTTCGCCGTGCACCGCCTGCCGGACGTGCTCACGCTGCCGCTCGCCGCCCTCACGCTGCTCGCCCTCGGGGCCGCCGCCGCACTGCCCGAACCGGGCGGTTCGTGGCGCGGCGCGCTGTTCGGCGCCGCGGGGCTCTGCGGCGGTTACCTGCTCCTGCTCCTCATCTACCCGAAGGGCATGGGCTTCGGGGACGTGAAGCTGGCGCTCGGACTCGGGGCCGCCCTCGGCTGGTACGGGTGGGGCGTGCTGTTCATCGGAGCCTTCGCGGGAGTGCTGTTCAACTCCCTGTACGCGGGGGTCCTGGTCGTGTCCCGGCGCGCGGGCCGCAAGTCGGAGATTCCCTTCGGGCCCTTCATGATCATGGGGGCCTACGTGGGGGTTCTGCTGGGTGCACTGGCCGCCTGACGTACGCTGAGACGGTCCGCCCTGACCCTGTTCAGAACCTCCGAAAGGGGCACACCCGGTGACCGAGAAGGCCGCTCTTCAGTCTGTCCTCGACCGTGCCGCCGCCGGTGGGCGGATCACCCCCGAAGAGGCCGTCGACCTCTACCGCGACGCCCCGCTGCACGCGCTCGGCGCCGCCGCCGACACGATCCGCCGCCGCAAGTACGCGGGGATCGAGCACATCGCGACGTACATCATCGAGCGCAACATCAACTACACGAACGTGTGCGTCACCGCGTGCAAGTTCTGTGCCTTCTACGCCGCCCCGAAGGACACCAAGAAGGGCTGGTCCCGGGACCTCGACGACATCCTGCGCCGCTGCGCGGAGACGATCGAGCTCGGCGGCACGCAGATCATGTTCCAGGGCGGGCACCACCCCGACTACGGCGTCGAGTACTACGAAGAGCACTTCGCGGCCATCAAGAAGGACTTCCCGCAGCTCGTCATCCACAGCCTGGGCGCTTCGGAAGTCGAGCACATGGCGCGGATCTCGAAGGTGTCGGTCGAGGAAGCGATCCAGCGCATCCACACCGCCGGCCTCGACTCCTTCGCCGGCGCCGGTGCCGAGCTGCTGCCCGAGCGTCCCCGCAAGGCCATCGCCCCGCTGAAGGAGTCCGGCGAGCGCTGGCTGGAGATCATGGAGGCCGCCCACAACCTGGGCGTCGAATCCACCTCCACCATGCTCATGGGCACCGGCGAGACGAACGCCGAGCGCATCGAGCACCTGCGCATGATCCGCGACGTACAGGACCGGACGGGCGGCTTCCGCGCCTTCATCCCGTACACGTACCAGCCGGAGAACAACCACCTCAAGGGCCGCACGCAGGCCACGCTCTTCGAGTACCTGCGGATGATCGCGATCGCCCGGATCTTCCTCGACAACGTCCAGCACATCCAGGGCTCCTGGCTGACGACCGGCAAGGAGGTCGGCCAGCTCTCCCTGCACTACGGCGCCGACGACCTCGGCTCGATCATGCTGGAGGAGAACGTCGTCTCCTCGGCCGGTGCCAAGCACCGCTCCAACCGCATGGAGATCATCGACCTGATCCGCAAGGCCGGCCGGGTCCCCGCGCAGCGCGCCACCACCTACGAGCACCTCGTCGTGCACGACGACCCGGCGAACGACCCGGTCGACGAGCGCGTCATGTCGCACATCTCCTCCACCGCGATCGACGGAGGCACGGCTCACCCCGAGCTGAAGCTCGTCGCCACGAACTAGGGCCTACGTAACTACGTGCTGACACTTCACGTCACCGCCGAGACCTCCGTCCTGGTGGACGGGGCGCAGATCAAGGCGGTCGGCCCGTACGAGGAACTCGCCGCCGCCGAGCCGGGGGCCCGGGTCAGGCGCTGGCCCGGCATCCTCACGCCGGGCCTGCTCAACCCGTACGGCCCGGAGATCCTGGAGCACACCTACCACCCCGATCCGCGCGAGGCCGACACGTACGGCACCCTGCCGATCGGCGGGGAGCGGGCGCGGGAGATCTTCCGGGCGCACCCGGCCGCGCTGGGTGCCAGTGCCCGGCGCGGAGTGCAGCGCTTGTTCGCGCACGGCACGGTGGCCCTGGCGGGTGAGGTGCGGGCCAAGGCGGCCCTGGACGTGGCGAAGCGCTCCGGCCTCGTCTTCGCCGCACGCCCCGACCGGCTGCGCGGACCCGTCTCCCTGTCGCCGAAGCCGCTGGTGCTGCTGCCCGGTCTCGCCGTGGGCGGCCCGGCCCGGTTCGCGGTGTTCGACGTGGCGGACCGGGAGGACCTGGTCCGGCGCGGAGCCGCTACCTGCGTGGCGACCGTGATCGGCGGGCGGCTGGTGTTCCGGGCGCGCTGAACCGCCGGTCAGCGGTGGCGCTCGAAGGACAGGCAGTCCCGGGCCTCGCCGGGTCGCGGGGCGGTGCACGTGGTGTCGGCCGTCGCGACGTCGGCCCACGTCTCGATCCGCGAGCAGGCGATGACGACCTTGCCGTCGGCCGCAGGACTCGGCAGCGGGCTCGGTGTCGTGCAGTCCGCGGGCCGCCCGGTCGGAGACGCCGACGGTGTGGGCCGTGACGGCTGCGAACCGCTCGTCGGCTCGACCCCGCCGCCCAGCGCCTGCGTCGCCACCCAGCCGCCCGCCACCAGCACCACCCAGACCCCGGCCACCCGGACCCGTACCTGTCTTCGCGTCGCCAACTCGCCCACCCCCATGATCGGTTCGACCGACCCGCATCCTAGACAGGTACCGGTCGCCCAGGGTCAGAGCCCTTCCTGCCACAATGGGCGGGTGACCCGCGCATCCCTGGACAAGCAGCCGCACGAAGTCGCTTCGATGTTCGACGACGTGGCGGAGAAGTACGACCTCACGAACGACGTGCTCTCCCTCGGGCAGGCGCGGCTGTGGCGCAAGGAGGTCGCGAGGGCGGTCGACGCGCGCCCGGCGCAGAAGGTCCTCGACCTGGCCGCCGGCACCGCCACGTCCTCGCAGCCGTTCGCGCGGGCCGGTGCGTACGTCGTGCCCTGCGACTTCTCGCTCGGCATGCTCAAGGTCGGCAAGCGGCGCCACCCGTGGATGCCGTTCACCGCGGGCGACGGTGCGAAGCTGCCGTTCAAGGACGACACGTTCGACGCGGTGACCATCTCCTTCGGGCTGCGCAACATCCAGGACACCGACCAGGCGCTGCGCGAGCTGTACCGCGTCACCAAGCCGGGCGGCCGCGTCGTCATCTGCGAGTTCAGCCACCCGACGTGGGCCCCGTTCCGCACGGTCTACACCGAGTACCTGATGCGGGCCCTGCCGCCGGTCGCGCGCGCCGTCTCCTCGAACCCGGACGCGTACGTCTATCTCGCCGAGTCGATCCGCAACTGGCCCACGCAGCCCGAGCTGGCCGCCCGGCTCCAGGGCGCGGGCTGGTCCCGGGTGGCCTGGCGCGACCTCACCGGCGGCATCGTCGCATTGCACCGCGGTATCAAGTAAGTCGCGTTCTGTGCAATGCAGTTGACGGGAACCACCGCGCGGGAAAGATGTGTCCGTTGATTACGTGGTGACGTCCGGTGACGGTGCGTCACCCGGTCGTCCCCGGATCATCAGGGAGCTTCCCGATGGCGTCGTTCTGCCCGCACTGTGGAGCCGAGGCTCCTGAAGAGGCCCGCTTCTGCATGAGATGCGGGCGCGAACGATCCCCGGCCACGCCCCCGCCACCGCCCGCCGCCCCACCTGGCGCCCCGCCGGGCGCCCCGCCCGTCCCTGTCGCGGCCCCCACCAGTGGTGCCCCCACACCACCACCGCCTGCCTACGCCCCGGGCCCCGCTCAGCCCTCGGCCTTCGGGCAGTTCCTCGGCCGGGCGCTGCGCGGCGACTGGGCCGGGGCGGCGCAGGCCGCGCTGTGGCCGGTCGGGCTGCTGCTGATCGCCGCGTTCGCCCTCGCCATCCCCTCGTACGGGCAGGATTCCGACCACGTCGTCGTCGGCTTCGCGGACCGGATGCGCATCGCGCTGGCCGCCCTGCTCCAAGGCCTCGGCGGCAGCCTGGAGGTCTCCGGCGGCAGCTCCGGCGGGTCGCTGTACGACAGTGGCTACGACTCCGGCTCGTCCGGCAGCGCCTCGGGCTCCGTGATCCCGCTCCTGGTGACCGTGGTGTGGATCGTGGCGCTCGTCATCGGCGTACGGATGCTGCGTACTCGCCTGTACGCGCGGATCGTGCCGGGAGCACCCGACGGAGCGAGCGCGGGCCTCGAAGCGGCCGTCCGCGTCGCCCTGCTGGTGACCGGCGCGACACTGGTGCTCGCGCTGATCGGGCAGCCGGACATCCAGGGCGTCTCCCTGTCCACGGCGCCGTTCCTGACCGCGCTGTGGACGCTGCTGCTCGCCCTCGGGGTCGCCGGGGGCGTGCTCCACGGCGACGACCTGAAGTACCGGGTCGCGGCGGCCCGGCCGGGCGTGCGGATGGCGGTGCGGGCCTTCGGCACGGCCGTGCGCGCCATGGGGTGGGTGCTGCTGATCGCCCTGGTACTCGGCTGGATCGGGCTCGCGATCTTCGGCGAGGACGGCGGCTCGAACCCGTCCGACCTCGCCGACTCCTCCGACGACGGCTCGACCGCGGCGGCGCTCGGCGCCGTCCTGATGATGCTGCCCAACCTCGCTCTCGGCGTGCTCGGCCTCTGCTGGGGCGCGCCGCTGGAGGTCGAGGGCCGCGGCTCGTCGTCGTTCGGCAGCGGCGGCTACGAGAAGGAGTCGTTCGGCCTGTCCCGGCTCGGCGACCAGCTCGGCTCGGGGGCGCTGGCCTACGCCCTCGCCGTCGGCCTGATCTGTGCCCTGGTCATGGGTGTCCTGACCGCCCGGCGCTCCCTCGACCGGCGGGAGCAACTCCTGTCCGCGGGGCTCTTCTTCGGCCTGTTCCTGCTGCTCGCCGGCGTCGGTGGCCTGGCCGCGGAATTCACCGGGGACCTCGACTACCTCGGCAGCGGGGCGGGCCGGATCGAGCTGGGCCTGAGCGTGCCGGACGCGCTGCTGTTCGGGCTGCTGTGGGTCGGCGGCGCCGCGTTCCTCGCGCCGTACCTGATGCAGATGGCGGGGGTCGGGACCGGGATCGTACCGGCGCCGGTCCCGGCGATGCCCGGTCGGACGCCGGTGGAGGGGCAGGCCACGATGCCCGGCCAGGCCCCTCCGCCGCTCCCGGGTCAGGCCCCGGCGGCGTACGGATACCCACCGGAGCAGGCCACGGACCCGTACGATCCGGGCGCCGTCCACCTCGCCCCACCGCCCGCGGGCGGCCCGCGGCCGAAGCGGAACGTCGGCATCTGGGTCGGCACCATCGTGGGCACGTTCGTCATCGGCGGCGGTGCCGCGGCCGGTGTCCTGCTGCTCCAGGACGACGGCGGTGACGACGGCAACGGCGGCGCCGGCAAGAAGGACGCGAAGGGCAACGGGCCGGTCGCGACCAGGACGCAGGACTCCGGCGACCCGGCCGCGTCACCGACTCCGACACCCGCACCCACCTCGACGGCGTCGACCGACGTCGCCGCGCCCACCGGGGTGGCCGAGATCCCGGCCGGCTACCACCAGGTCGTCGACGAGAAGGGCTTCTCCTTCGTCATCCCGGACGTGTGGGACCGCCTCGGCGTCGAGAGGGACAGCCAGATCACGTACGCGGGCAGCACCGGCATGGAGAAGTACGTCGTCGGCGTCATCCCGAACGCGGACTACACGTCGTACGGCAATCTCCTCGCCATGGAGAAGCACCTCAAGGAGGACAAGAACAAGACGAACTACCGACGCATCCTCCTGGACACGAACACCTTCCAGGGCGTGGACGGCGCCCGGTGGGAGTACACGTACGAGAACGAGGCCGGGCAGACTGTCCACGGCGTCGACCAGTCGTACATCGTCGCCGACGGCACCGAGTACACGATCTTCCTCACGGGCAAGGACGACATGTGGTCAGACCTGGCGGGCACCTACCAGATCGGACTCGACTCCTGGCGGCTCACGGACACGGAGTGAACGGCTCGGCCGGTTCGCTCAGTTCACGGCGGATGCCACCGCCCCGCGGGCCCGGCTCGCGGGGCACGCGCACGCCCGCGCCCCCGCCCCCGCCGCCCTCGCCCAGGTCGAACCAGATCGTGACCGCCGCGTCCCGGGGGACCTCGACGCCGGGCGGCGGATACTGCCGCACCACGTAGTCGACGGTCGTCATCGGGAAGTCGGGCCGGTCAGGGGTCGCGAGCCGCACGCCATGGCCCTCGGCCGTGCTGCGCGCGTCGACTGCCATCAGACCGACCAGTTTCGGAACCCGGACTTCCGGTGGGTTCTCGGGTGGTGTGTGCACAGAGGTCACCCCCAGGAGGTACCGGAAGGGTAGCCCCGCGGAGCGCCGCGCGAAACGGCCCGTAACGACGCGACCGTCGCAAC
This sequence comes from Streptomyces sp. NPDC102467, assembly GCF_044765445.1. Taxonomy (NCBI): domain Bacteria; kingdom Bacillati; phylum Actinomycetota; class Actinomycetes; order Kitasatosporales; family Streptomycetaceae; genus Streptomyces; species Streptomyces sp. NPDC102467. Next base: position 267,504 of record NZ_JBIWKA010000003.1, read on the forward strand.
TCCCGCCGCCTGGCGACCAGGTGCCAGGGCTCACAACTCCAGGCGGAAGCAGTGGCCCTGCCGGCCGGACGGGGTCACGAACGTCTCCGTCCGCTCCATACCGAGCCGGCGGGTCACCGCGATCGAGCGCTCGTTGAGCGCGTCGACCATCGCGACGACACTGCCGATGCCCGACGCCCGGACCCGCTCCAGGGTGGCGAGCGCGGCAGCCGTGGCGTACCCCTGGCCCCAGTACGCGCGGCCGAGCCGCCAGCCGATCTCGATCTCGCCGGCCGGACCCCACGCGTGGGGCCACGGCTGGGCGCCCGTGAACCCGATGACCTGGCGGGATCCGTCGGTCATCGTCCACAGGCAGACCCCGTGCTCGGCGTCGTGCCGGCGCTGGCGCGCGGTCAGCTCCTCGTACACGGACAGCTCGGCCGAGGCGCCCCCGTGGAACTCCATGACGTCGGGGTCGTCGAACACCCGGTGCCAGGCGAAGGCGTCCTCGTGGGTGGGGACGCGCAGATCCACGGCGGGCAGGACTCGACTCATGGGCTGGCCCTTCGGCTGGGTGATCGATGCCGCTGAATAGACTGCCCATGTCCGTGCCGCACGGCACACTCTTTTCGAGCCTTGGGGAGAACCCGCAGTGACCGAACCCAAGACCCTCTCCGAATACAGCGCAGACGTGATCGTCGTCGGAGCCGGTCCTGCCGGTTCGACGACCGCCTACTACCTCGCGAAGGCGGGGCTCGACGTCCTGCTCCTGGAGAAGACCGCGTTTCCGCGCGAGAAGGTCTGCGGTGACGGTCTGACGCCCCGTGCCACCAAGCAGCTCGTCTCCATGGGCATCGACATCTCCGAAGAGGCGGGCTGGCTGCGCAACAAGGGCCTGCGCATCATCGGCGGCGGCGTCCGCCTCCAGCTGGACTGGCCCGACCTGGCCAGCTACCCGGACTACGGCCTGGTCCGCAAGCGCGACGACTTCGACGAGCAGCTCGCCCGGCAGGCGCAGAAGGCGGGCGCCCGGCTGTACGAGCGGTGCAACGTCGGGGCGCCGATCGTCGACGACCGCACCGGCCACATCACGGGCGTGCACGCCAAGCTCGGCGACGAGAAGACCGCGGTCACCTTCCACGCGCCGCTCGTCGTCGCCGCCGACGGCAACTCCACGCGGCTTTCCCTCGCGATGGGCCTGCACCGGCGCGAGGACCGGCCGATGGGCGTCGCGGTGCGTACGTACTTTGAATCGCCCCGCCACGACGACGACTACCTGGAGTCCTGGCTGGAGCTGTGGGACCGGCGCGGCCCGGGCGAGGACCGCCTCCTGCCCGGCTACGGCTGGATCTTCGGCATGGGCGACGGGACCTCCAATGTGGGCCTCGGCATCCTCAACTCCTCCAAGGCGTTCAAGGAGCTGGACTGGCGCGAGGTCCTCAAGGCCTGGTGCGCGTCGATGCCGGCGGACTGGGGGTACACCCCGGAGAACATGACGATGCCGATCCGCGGCGCCGCCCTGCCGATGGCCTTCAACCGCCAGCCGCACTACACCAAGGGTCTGCTCCTGGTCGGTGACGCGGGCGGCCTGGTCAACCCGTTCAACGGCGAGGGCATCGCGTACGCCATGGAATCGGGACAGATCGCCGCCGATGTCATCGTGCAGGCCCACGCCCGCGCCACCCCCGCCCAGCGCGAACTCGCCCTCCAGCGCTACCCGAAGGTGCTGAAGGACACCTACGGGGGTTACTACACGCTGGGCCGCGCCTTCGTGAAGGTGATCGGCAACCCGAAGATCATGAAGATCGCGACGCAGCGTGGCCTGACCCACCCGATCCTGATGAAGTTCACGCTGAAGATGCTCGCGAACCTGACGGACCCGACGGGCGGCGACGCCATGGACCGCATCATCAACGGGCTGAGCAAGGTGGCACCGAAGGCGTAGGCCGTCCGTACGTCGCCGAAGGCGTGAGAGGTACGCCGATTTGGCGGCGTTGCGGTGCAGGGGCAGGGTGGAACCATGATTTTCATCGCCGTGAAGTTCACCGCCCGCCCCGAGCACGCCGACTCCTGGCTGGAGAAGACCGCCGCGTTCACCGCCGCGACCCGCGCCGAGGAGGGCAACCTCTTCTTCGACTGGTCCCGCAGCGTCGATGATCCGCACCAGTACGTCCTCCTGGAGGGCTTCCGGGACGGCGACGCGGGCGCGGCGCACGTCTCCTCCGCCCACTTCAAGGACGGCCTCGCGGCCATGGCGCCGCTCATCGCCGCCACTCCCGAGATCATCAACGCCGATATCCCGAACGAGGGTTGGGGCGCGATGGGGGAGCTGGCTCCGCAGGGCTGAGCCCGACCCGTGATGTTCCTGTGACGCGTCTGTGGGCAACGATCAGCCCGCGCGCGGAGTCGAAAAGGGGTGTGCCGCGAACCGGCACCCCCCTTTTTTTCGACTTCGATGAGAGAGCGTTGATGAGACGTCACATGCGCCGCTCCGCCTTCCGCGCGGCCCTCGGGCTCGCCGCGGCCGTGGCTCTGTCCGGCGGCGGGCTCGCGGCCGCCGCGCCCGCGCTCGCCGCCGACGCCCCGCTGACCGTGGCCATCACCGGCGAGAACCGGGTCGACCTGTCCTTGCAGGGCGACAACGGCGACGCGACGGAGCCCCAGGTCACCCTGCGGCTCGCGGCACCGGGCAGCGACGAGCCGGGCGACGACGGCGTGATACCCGTCGTCCACCACGGCGACTACAAGATCAAGATCGACGCCACGGGGCTCAAGGGCGTCGCCGCCGTCAAGCTGCCCTGCGAGGCGAGCGGCCTGACCGCCGAGTGCGCGGGCAACGAGATCAACGCGGGCGAGGACTACAACCGGCTCGGCGGCATCCGCCTCGACATCAACAGCGAGAGCGCGGCGGGGGACTTCGGCTCCATCAAGGTCACCGGTGAGGGCGAGGGCGTCGACTTCACGCCGCTGAGCATCGACGTCCTGGTGGGCGGCCCGGAGTTCCTCGGCCACAAGCTGACCGAGCCGACGGGCTTCAAGGCCGGTGACACGTACGAGGCGCCGGTCGGCTTCCGCAACGCGGGCGGCATGGCGGCCGAGGGCGCGGTGCTCCGCTTCCACGGCTCGCGCGGTCTGAGCTTCCCCGACAGCTACGGCAACTGCGCGTACAAGGCGACCACCGACGGCCCGCTGCTGCGCCAGGGCACGGACGCGATCTGCACCTTCCCCGGCACCTACAAGGCGGGCACGGCCTACGCCCTCGCCGAGCCGCTGAAGGTGAAGACGGCCGACTTCGCGCTCTACGACATCGTGAACTACGGCTTCTCCGCGGTCGCCCCGGCCAGGGCGAAGGCGCTCCTCGACGGTGACGGCTACACGCCCGGCACCGGCGCGCCCCTGACGCTCAAGGAGGCTTCGGGCACCGCCCCGGCCGACTACACGCGCTACGCCGAGCTGGACCTGCCCAGCACCAACACCTATGACCTGGTGCTGACCGGCGCCGCCGCGAAGGGCGCGGTGGGCGACACGGTGAAGGCGGAGATCGGCTTCCGCAACGACGGACCGGGCTGGCTCAGCGCGCTGCGCTCAGGCGGCGAGCCGATCGTCTTCACGGTCGAGGTGCCCAAGGGCGCAAAGGTCACGAAGGCTCCGGACCGTTGCAACCTCACCACGATCGAGGAGGGTGTGAAGGGCTACATGTGCTGGGTGGACACCCCGCTCCTGGAGGACGCGAAGCTGACGTTCCCCTTCGAGTTGCGCATCGACAAGGTCGTGAAGGGCGCCAAGGGCAAGGTGGCGCTGCCGGCCTGGGACAACCCGAGAGAGCCGGAGCAGTCCAACAACACCGCCTGGATCGTCCTCAACGGCACCGACGCCGGGCAGTCCGCGGGTGGCTCGTCCGACGGCGGTTCCTCCGCGAGCCCGTCCCCGAGCGCGAGCGGCGATACGTCCGGTTCTTCTGCTTCCTCCGGTACGTCCGGTAACTCCGGCTCGTCCGGCGGTAATTCCGGCGAGCAGGGCTCGGGCTCGGGCGGCGGACTCGCGCTGACCGGCGCCGGTGGCGTACTGCTCATCGGCGGCGCCGCTGTCGTCGTCCTGGGCCTCGGCGCCGCGGTCGTCCTCGTGATGCGCCGCAGAGCCGCCTGACGCCGCGCACACGACGCGCGAAGGCCGCCGCACCCGGAATGGGGTGCGGCGGCCTTCGCCGTACGTACAGAGGCCCTCAGGGGACGCAGGGGCCTACAGGGGACGCAGAGACCTCAGAGGACGCGGACCGCGCCGCTCGCCGGGTAACCGGACAGGTCCTGGATGACGACGCCCTTGGAGGGGTTGGCGGCGTCCAGGTACTGGCCGTTACCGATGTAGACGCCGACGTGGTACGCCGAGCCCGCGCCGCCCCAGTACAGGATGTCGCCGGCCTGGATGCTGGACAGGGGGATCGACGTGCCGGCGGTCGACTGCTCCTGCGAGGTGCGCGGCAGGTCCACGCCGGCCTGCTTGAACGCGGCCTGGACGAGGCCCGAGCAGTCCCACGAGTTGGGGCCCGTGCCACCCATCACATACGCGTCGCCGACCTGGGACTGCAGGAAGCTCAGGACGCCGCCGACGGAACCGCTGGCCGGGGCGACCGCGTTCGTGGAGGCGGTGGAGAGCGTCGTGCGCACGCTGGAGCGGGAGGAGGCCTGCTCGGCGGCCTCGCGCTCGGCCTTCGCCTTGGCGGCGGCCTCGGCCTTCTTCTTGGCCTCCGCCTTCTTCTCGGCGGTGGCCTGGTCCTTCTTGGCCTGCTTTGCGGCGTTCGCGAAGGCCTCGTCGCGCTCGGCCTGGAGCTGGTAGTTGGCCGCGGCCTGCTGGGTGGCGTCCGCGGACTGGGCTACCTGGGAGGACAGGTCGGTGGTGAGCGTCGGCAGCTCGATGGTCTGCGTGACCGGCTCGGCCGCGCTCGCCGCACCGGACGCACCAGCCACTGCCAGGGTGCTGAGGACGCCACCGGTAACTCCGGCACGCAGGGCCATTTTCGAGGCGCTGCGGCGGGGCTTGCGGTGGCTGGGTATGTGAGCGGTGTGGGACATGAGTACAACCGCTATCAGGGGTTCACGGTTCCCATCAAGAAACGTGTGGTGCGCCACAGTTGTGAAGCCGCGGCGTGAATCCCGGGTGCGACGGCCCTTATTGACGCCGTAAAGGGCAATTTGGACAGCCATGATCGAGGCTGTGATCACGCTGTTTCCGCAATACGTCCGAATTGCCCGACGCTTACCACTCGTTGACACCGTTGGCCAAGCCCGGTTTTCGGGACACCCTCCAGCGCGTGACACAGGTCACATGGGACCCCTAGGGGTAGCCCCTCGCGTCCACTTCCGTCCACACCTCTCCCTCGAATGCGTGAACGGCGTCCACTATCAGCCACCGCCGTCCAGCGCCAATTTGCCTACGGATCCCGCCGCTTGATATTGCGGCACGCCTCTCACCAGCGACGACGAGGCAAGTTGTCACCTCTGGTGATCACTCAGGCGCTTCGAGTGTGAAGATCACCGCTCATCCGACTTCATGATCCTTCGTCAGGTGGCAGAGATCACAAAGTAGTTGGCGCACCCCGTGTCGCAGATCACAGAGTGCCGGGCATAGGATGCGGGGCAAGTTGGGGCTTGTGACCTGCTTCACATGTAAGCGATCTTCGACCGTTTACGAGGTCACGGACCCGTGCAACATCCGCCAGCAGTCAGTGCCGACTGAGAGGAGCGAGGAGCGGTGAACGCGTATGCGCCCATCCTCGTACTGGGAGCCCTCGGGGCAGGCTTTGCGATCTTCTCCGTGCTCATGGCCACGCTTATCGGCCCAAAGCGGTACAACCGGGCCAAGCTTGAGGCCTATGAGTGCGGGATCGAACCGACCCCCACGCCGGCCGGTGGCGGGCGCTTCCCCATCAAGTACTACCTGACGGCGATGCTCTTCATCGTCTTCGACATCGAGATCGTCTTCCTTTACCCCTGGGCCGTCACCTTCGACGCCCTGGGGGTGTTCGGGCTCGTAGAGATGCTGCTCTTCGTGCTCACCGTCTTCGTCGCGTACGCGTACGTATGGCGGCGCGGCGGCCTGGAATGGGACTGAGCCCCGTATAGGGGAGACCAGGAGCCACAGACCAATGGGACTCGAAGAAAAGCTGCCGAGCGGATTCGTCCTGACCACCGTCGAGCAGGCCGCGGGATGGGTGCGCAAGTCATCCGTCTTCCCTGCCACGTTCGGGCTCGCGTGCTGCGCCATCGAGATGATGACGACGGGCGCGGGGCGCTACGACCTGGCGCGGTTCGGCATGGAAGTGTTCCGCGGATCGCCCCGCCAGGCGGACCTGATGATCGTCGCGGGCCGGGTGAGCCAGAAGATGGCGCCCGTCCTGCGCCAGGTCTACGACCAGATGCCCAACCCCAAGTGGGTCATCTCCATGGGTGTCTGCGCCTCGTCCGGCGGGATGTTCAACAACTACGCGATCGTGCAGGGCGTCGACCACATCGTGCCGGTCGACATCTATCTGCCCGGCTGCCCGCCCCGGCCCGAGATGCTGATGGACGCGATCCTCAAGCTCCACCAGAAGATCCAGTCCTCCAAGCTCGGCGTGAACGCCGAGGAGGCGGCCCGTGAGGCGGAGGAAGCCGCGCTCAAGGCGCTCCCGACGATCGAGATGAAGGGGCTGCTGCGGTGAGTGACGCGCAGAACGACGGGGTCAACCCCGAGAAGGACCTGAGTGCCGCCAACCTCCCGGGGCAGCGCGGCGACCAGGGCGAGGAGATCCGCGTCCAGCGCGGCATGTTCGGCGCCAACAATGGTGGCGATACCTCTGGATACGGCGGACTTGTCCGCTCGGTCCGGCTGCCCGGCGAGACCGCCCGCCCCTACGGCGGCTGGTTCGACGAGGTCGCCGACGAGCTGGAGGGCGCCCTGGAGGAGCAGGACCTCGTGCCCGGCACCGTCATCGACAAGACGGTCGTCGACCGCGGCGAGCTCACCTTCCACATCGAGCGCGAGTACTTGCTCCGCGTGGCGCAGACGCTGCGCGACGACCCGGCGCTCCGCTTCGAGCTGTGCACCGGCGTCTCCGGGGTGAACTACCCCCACGACAAGGGCCGCGAGCTGCACGCCGTCTACCACCTGCGCTCGCTCACCCACGGCCGGCTGATCCGCCTCGAAGTGTCCATGCCCGACGCGGACCCGCACGTTCCGTCCCTGGTCCCGGTGTATCCGACGAACGACTGGCACGAGCGCGAGGCGTACGACTTCTTCGGCATCCTCTTCGACGGCCACCCGGCGCTGACGCGGATCATGATGCCGGACGACTGGCAGGGCTTCCCGCAGCGCAAGGACTACCCGCTCGGCGGCATCCCCGTCGAGTACAAGGGCGCCCAGATCCCGGCTCCGGACCAGCGGAGGTCGTACAGCTGATGACTACTCCCCACGCAACTCCGCGCGCGACCACCGAGGGCACCGTATATACGGTCACCGGTGGCGACTGGGACGAGGTCGCCCAGTCCGCCGTCAAGTCCGACGACGAGCGCATCATCGTCAACATGGGGCCCCAGCACCCGTCCACGCACGGTGTGCTGCGACTCATCCTGGAGATCGACGGCGAGACGGTCACCGAGGCCCGCTGCGGCATCGGCTACCTGCACACGGGCATCGAGAAGAACCTCGAGTACCGCACGTGGACGCAGGGCACCACGTTCGTGACGCGCATGGACTACCTGACGCCGTTCTTCAACGAGACGGCGTACTGCCTCGCCGTCGAGAAGCTCCTCGGCATCGAGGACGAGATCCCCGACCGCGCGAGCATCATCCGGGTCCTGCTCATGGAGCTGAACCGGTTGTCCTCGCACCTGGTCTGTATCGCCACCGGCGGCATGGAACTCGGCGCGACCACGATCATGATCTACGGCTTCCGTGATCGTGAACTCATTCTCGACCTCTACGAGCTCATCACCGGCCTGCGCATGAACCACGCGTACATCCGGCCCGGCGGACTCGCCCAGGACCTGCCGCCCGGCGCGGTGGACCAGCTCCGCGAGTTCGTGAAGAAGATGAAGAAGAACCTTCCCGAGTACGACAAGCTCGCCACCGGGAACCCCATCTTCAAGGCCCGTATGCAGGACGTCGGTTACCTGGACCTCTCGGGCTGCATGGCCCTCGGCGCCACCGGACCGATTCTGCGCTCCGCCGGTCTGCCGCACGACCTGCGCAAGACGGACCCGTACTGCGGATACGAGAACTACGACTTCGAGATCCCGACCGCGGACTCCTGCGACTCCTACGGACGCTTCCTGGTCCGCCTGGAGGAGATGCGCCAGTCGCTGCGCATCGTCGAGCAGTGCCTGGACCGGCTCGCCCCCGGCCCGGTCATGGTCGGCGACAAGAAGATCGCCTGGCCCGCTCAGCTGGCTCTCGGCCCCGACGGTCTCGGCAACTCGCTCGACCACATCAAGAACATCATGGGTACCTCCATGGAGGCCCTCATCCACCACTTCAAGCTGGTGACCGAGGGCTTCCGCGTCCCGCCGGGGCAGGCGTACACCGCCGTGGAGTCACCCAAGGGCGAACTGGGCGTGCACGTCGTCTCCGACGGCGGCACCCGCCCCTTCCGGGTCCACTTCCGCGACCCGTCCTTCACCAACCTTCAGGCGATGGCGGCGATGTGCGAGGGCGGCCAGGTCGCCGACGTCATCGTCGCCGTCGCCTCCATCGACCCCGTGATGGGAGGCGTCGACCGGTGACCACCAGTTCTTCGGAGCAGGGCGTCAGTCTGGGCATGCCCCAACTGCCCGCGCCCGCCTACCCGGACGACGTCCGAGCCCGGCTGGAGACGGACGCGAAGGAGATCATCTCCCGCTACCCCGGTTCCCGCTCGGCGCTGCTCCCGATGCTCCACCTCGTCCAGGCGGAGGAGGGCCACGTCACGCGCACCGGCATGCGGTTCTGCGCGGACCTGCTCGACCTGACCACCGCCGAGGTCACGGCCGTCGCGACCTTCTACTCGATGTACCGGCGGGCCCCCAGCGGCGACTATCAGGTCGGCGTCTGCACCAACACCCTGTGTGCCGTCATGGGCGGCGACGCCATCTTCGAGTCGCTCCAGGAGCACCTCGCCGTCGGCAACGGCGGCACCACGGACGACGGCAAGATCACGCTCGAGCACATCGAGTGCAACGCGGCCTGCGACTTCGCCCCCGTGGTGATGGTCAACTGGGAGTTCTTCGACAACCAGACGCCCGAGTCCGCCAAGCGGCTCGTCGACGACCTGCGCGCGGGAGCGCAGGTGTCACCGACGCGCGGCGCCCCCTTGTGCACCTTCAAGGAGACGGCGCGCATCCTGGCCGGCTTCCCCGACGAGCGCCCCGGCGCCGTCGAGGCGAGCGGCAGCGCGGGCCATGCCTCGCTGACGGGCCTGCGCCTGGCCAAGGGCGAGGCGTCGCCCGCGCGCGTGGTCCACCCGCGCGGTGAGGCCACGGAGAGCGGACAGCCCCATGAACCGTCGCCCGCCGAGCACTTGAGCTCGCACGACGCGCCGCAGGACACATCGGCCTCCGACCCGTCCCACCCGGCGGGTCCCGCCGCCGAGGAGGGGGAGTGATGACCTTGGCAGCCGAGATCGACAACAACGACACCAGTCCGGAGAAGCTGCTCGCACCGGTCCTGTCGGCCTTCTGGGACGAGGACAAGTCCTGGTCTTTGGATGTGTATCGCCGCCATGACGGCTACGAGGGGCTGCGCAAGGCCCTCGCCATGTCGCCGGACGATCTCATCGCTTACGTGAAGGACGCGGGGCTCCGCGGACGTGGTGGCGCCGGTTTCCCGACCGGGATGAAGTGGCAGTTCATCCCGCAGGGAGACGGCAAACCGCACTATCTAGTTGTCAACGCCGACGAATCGGAGCCGGGGACCTGCAAGGACATCCCGCTCCTCTTCGCGAACCCGCACAGCCTCATCGAGGGCATCGTGATCGCCTGTTACGCGATCCGTTCCGAGCACGCGTTCATCTACTTGCGCGGTGAAGTGGTCCCCGTACTGCGGCGGTTGCACGAGGCCGTGCGCGAGGCCTACGCCGCGGGGTATCTCGGGCAGAACGTCCTGGGCAGCGGCCTCAACCTTGAACTCACCGTGCACGCCGGCGCAGGCGCGTACATCTGTGGTGAGGAGACCGCACTCCTGGACTCGCTCGAAGGCCGCCGTGGTCAGCCGCGACTCCGCCCTCCTTTCCCTGCGGTCGCGGGCCTCTACGCGTGCCCCACTGTGGTGAACAACGTCGAGTCCATCGCGTCGGTTCCCGCGATCATCAATCGCGGAAAAGACTGGTTCAAGTCGATGGGCAGCGAGAAGTCCCCGGGCTTCACGCTCTACTCGCTCAGCGGCCACGTGGTCTCGCCCGGCCAGTACGAGGCCCCGCTCGGCATCACGCTGCGCCAGCTCCTCGACATGAGCGGCGGCATCCGGCCGGGGCACCGCCTCAAGTTCTGGACACCGGGCGGCAGTTCGACCCCGATGTTCACCGAGGAACACCTCGACGTCCCCCTCGACTACGAGGGTGTCGGCGCCGCCGGATCGATGCTCGGCACCAAGGCGCTGCAGTGCTTCGACGAGACGACGTGCGTGGTGCGCGCGGTCACCCGGTGGACCGAGTTCTACGCCCACGAGTCCTGCGGCAAGTGCACGCCGTGCCGCGAAGGGACCTACTGGCTCGTCCAGTTGCTCCGCGACATCGAGGCCGGCAAGGGCTCCCTGGACGACCTCGACAAGCTGAACGACATCGCCGACAACATCAACGGCAAGTCGTTCTGCGCCCTCGGCGACGGCGCCGCCTCGCCGATCTTCTCCTCGCTCAAATACTTCCGCGAGGAGTACGAGCAGCACATCACGGGCAAGGGCTGCCCCTTCGACCCGGCCCGCTCGACGCTCTGGGCGGACGGGACCGACAAGCACCGCACGGAGGTGAACGCGTGACTGTGACCACAAGCGCTCCCTCCGGGGGCGGCGAGGCGGCCGTTCCGCCGGAGGACCTCGTCTCGCTGACGATCGACGGCATCGAGATCAGCGTGCCCAAGGGCACCCTGGTCATCCGGGCCGCCGAGCTGCTCGGCATCGAGATCCCCCGGTTCTGCGACCACCCGCTCCTCGACCCGGCCGGCGCCTGCCGCCAGTGCATCGTGGAGGTGGAGGGCCAGCGCAAGCCGATGGCATCCTGCACCATCACCTGCACCGACGGCATGGTGGTCAAGAGCCAGCTCTCCTCGCCCGTCGCCGAGAAGGCGCAGCACGGCGTGATGGAGCTGCTGCTCATCAACCACCCGCTGGACTGCCCGGTCTGCGACAAGGGCGGCGAGTGTCCGCTGCAGAACCAGGCTATGTCGCACGGCCAGTCGGAATCGCGCTTCGAGGGCAAGAAGCGCACCTACGAGAAGCCGGTCCCGATCTCCACGCAGGTACTGCTCGACCGCGAGCGGTGCGTGCTGTGCGCCCGCTGCACCCGGTTCTCGAACCAGATCGCGGGCGACCCGATGATCGAGCTGATCGAGCGCGGCGCGCTCCAGCAGGTCGGCACGGGCGAGGGCGACCCCTTCGAGTCGTACTTCTCCGGGAACACCATCCAGATCTGCCCGGTCGGGGCGCTGACCTCGGCGGCGTACCGATTCCGCTCCCGGCCCTTCGACCTGGTGTCGTCGCCGTCGGTGTGCGAGCACTGTGCCGGTGGCTGCGCGACCCGCACCGACCACCGGCGCGGCAAGGTCATGCGCCGCCTCGCTGCCAACGAGCCCGAGGTCAACGAGGAGTGGATCTGCGACAAGGGCAGGTTCGGCTTCCGGTACGCGCAGAAGCCGGACCGGCTGACGACTCCCTTGGTCCGTGACGCCGACTCCGGTGAGCTGCGGGCCGCCTCCTGGCCGGAGGCGCTGGAGGCCGCCGCCCGCGGGCTCGTCGCGGCGCGCGGCAGGACCGGTGTCCTCACCGGGGGCCGGCTGACGGTCGAGGACGCCTACGCGTACAGCAAGTTCACGCGCGTCGCCCTCGACACGAACGACATCGACTTCCGCGCGCGCGTGCACAGCAGCGAGGAGGCGGACTTCCTCGCCGCGCGGGTCGCGGGCCGCGGCCGTGATCTGGACGGCAGCGGAGTCACGTACAAGAAGCTGGAGAAGGCCCCCGCGGTGCTTCTCGTGGGCTTCGAATCGGAGGAGGAGGCGCCCGGCGTCTTCCTCAAGCTCCGCAAGGCCTGGCGCAACCACGGGCAGAAGGTCTTCTCGATCGCTACGTATGCGACGCGTGGCCTGGAGAAGGCGGGCGGCACGCTGCTGCCCGCCGCGCCGGGCACCGAGACCGAGTGGCTGGACGCGCTCGCCTCCGGCGTCGGCCTGGAGGACGGCGGAGAGGCCGCCGCGACGGCGCTGCGCACCGAAGGCGCCGTGCTCGTCGTCGGCGAGCGGCTCGCGGCCGTCGCGGGCGGACTCACCGCCGCCGTGCGGGCCGCGGCCGCGACCGGCGCCGAGCTGGTGTGGGTCCCGCGGCGCGCAGGTGAGCGCGGCGCCGTCGAGGCGGGCGCGCTGCCGTCGCTGCTGCCGGGCGGCCGTCCGGCGACCGACCCGCGCGCGCGGGGCGAGGTCGCCGCCGCCTGGGGTGTGGCCGAACTGCCGCACCGCTTCGGGCGGGACACCGGCCAGATCGTGGAGTCCGCCGTCACCGGCGAACTGCTGGCCCTCGTCGTGGCGGGAGTCGAGGTCGCCGACCTGCCGAGCCCGGTACGCGCGCGTGAAGCGCTTCACGAGGTGGGTTTCCTGGTCTCCCTCGAACAGCGGCCCAGCGAGGTCACCGACCACGCGGACGTCGTGTTCCCGGTGGCCGCGGTCGCCGAGAAGGCGGGCACGTTCCTCAACTGGGAGGGCCGGGCCCGGATGTTCGAGGCCGCGCTCAAGCCCGAGCAGATGACGCGCCGCGTCGCGCCCACGGACGCGCGCGTGCTGCAGATGCTGGCCGACGCCATGGACGTACACCTGGGGCTGCCCGATCTGCGCGCCGCGCGCGGGGAGCTGGACCGTCTGGGCAACTGGGACGGGCCGCACGCGACCGAACCGCTGGACACCGGCGCCCAGTTGCCGCATCCGGCCTCCGGTGAGGCCGTTCTCGCCGGGCACCGGCTGCTGCTCGACCAGGGCCGTCTGCAGGACGGCGACGACGCGCTCGCCGGTACGCGGCATGCCGCCCACGCGCGCGTGTCCGCCGCCACGGCCGCCGAGATCGGTCTGCGGCACGGCGACGCGCTGGCCGTCACCGGGCCCGCGGGCGCGGTCGCTCTGCCTCTCCAGGTCACGGAGATGCCGGACCGTGTGGTGTGGCTGCCGCTCAACTCCGTCGGCGGCGGCGTCGCTTCGGACACCGGTGCCGTCCCCGGCGACCTGGTGAAGATCGGCCCGGCGCCCGCCGCGGCCCCGGAGGTGCAGTCATGAGCCCCACGGCACTGAGCCCGATGGCACTCGAAGACCTGTCGATGTTCGGCACCGATCCGTGGTGGCTGGTCGTCGTCAAGGCGGTGTTCTGCTTCGCCTTCCTGATGGTGACCGTGCTGTTCTCCATCGTGTGGGAGCGCAAGGTCGTCGCCTGGATGCAGCTGCGCATCGGCCCGAACCGGCACGGTCCCTGGGGCATGCTCCAGTCGCTCGCCGACGGCATCAAGCTGATGCTCAAGGAAGACGTGATCGTCAAGCGCGCGGACAAGGTGGTCTACATCCTTGCGCCGATCATCGCGGCGATCCCCGCCTTCATGGCGATCGCGGTGATCCCCTTCGGTCCGTCCGGGGGCGAGGTCTCGATCTTCGGTCACCGTACGGCGATGCAACTCACCGACCTGCCGATCGCGATGCTCTACATCCTCGCGGTCGCCTCCGTCGGCATCTACGGCATCGTCCTCGCCGGCTGGTCCTCCGGATCCACGTACCCGCTCCTCGGCGGTCTGCGCTCCTGCGCGCAGATGATCTCCTACGAGATCGCGATGGGCGCCGCGTTCGCGTCGGTGTTCCTGTACTCGGGGTCGATGTCGACCTCGGAGATCGTCGCCCAGCAGCACGACCGCTGGTACATCGTCCTGCTGCCGGTCTCGTTCCTGATCTACATCGTGACGATGGTCGGCGAGACGAACCGCGCCCCGTTCGACATGCCGGAGTCCGAGGGCGACCTCGTCGGCGGCTTCAACACCGAGTACTCGTCCATCAAGTTCGCGATGTTCATGCTCGCCGAGTACGTGAACATGGTGACGGTCTCGGCCGTGTCCGTGACGCTCTTCCTGGGCGGCTGGCGCGCACCGTGGCCGATCTCCACGTTCTGGGAGGGCGCGAACCACGGCTGGTGGCCGCTGCTCTGGTTCGTCATCAAGGTCCAGCTCCTGCTGTTCTTCTTCATCTGGCTGCGCGGCACGCTGCCACGCGTGCGCTACGACCAGCTGATGAAGCTCGGCTGGAAGGTGCTCATCCCGGTCTCCGTGGTGTGGCTGATGCTCGTCGCGACCGTGCGGACCCTGCACAACGAGAACTACGACTTCGCCGATATCGCCCTGTACATCGGCGGCGCCATCCTCGTGATCCTGCTGCTGTCGTTCGTCGTGGACATCTTCCGCGACCGGGGAGCCAAGCAGCGTGCGGAGGTCGAGGAGCCGGCCGCCTTCGACCCGATGGCGGGCGGTTTCCCGGTGCCTCCGCTGCCCGGACAGACCCTGCCGCCCGTGCCGCGCCGACGCCCGCGCCATGAGCGGGAGTTGATTGTCAGTGGTGGCCCCGATACTGCGAGTGACGAATCACTTGGCGGATCTCGTGACGGAAAGGAGGCGTCCGATGGCTGACGAGAACGAGAAGGACACCGCGCCCGGGTTCATGAACCCCGTTGCCGGCTTCGGTGTGACCTTCAAGGCCATGTTCAAGAAGCGGCTGACCGAGCAGTACCCGGAGCAGCCGAAGACCACTGCTCCGCGCTTCCACGGCAGGCACCAGCTCAACCGCCATCCGGACGGCCTGGAGAAGTGCGTCGGCTGCGAGCTGTGCGCGTGGGCCTGCCCGGCGGACGCCATCTATGTGGAGGGCGCGGACAACACCGAGGAGGAGCGCTACTCCCCGGGTGAGCGGTACGGCCGCGTCTACCAGATCAACTACGCGCGCTGCATTCTGTGCGGCCTGTGCATCGAGGCGTGCCCCACGCGCGCGCTCACGATGACGAACGAGTTCGAGCTGGCCGACAGCAGCCGCGCCAGCCTGATCTACACCAAGGAGCAGCTGCTCGCCGGACTCGACGAGGGCATGGTCGAGTCGCCGCACTCGATCTTCCCCGGCATGGACGAGCAGGACTACTACCGGGGTCTGGTCACCGAGGCGGCGCCGGGCACCGAGCCGCAAGTGGCCGTCAGCAAGGGCGAGAAGCCCGACCCCGAGGGGGCCGAGGCATGATGCAGCTCGCCGCCTACTCGACCTCTACGGGCGAGGCCTTCCAGTTCTGGGTCCTCGGCACGGTCGCCGTCATCGGCGCGCTGTGCACGATCCTGATGAAGAAGGCCGTGCACAGCGCCCTCTGCCTCGCCGGGACCATGATCATCCTCGCGGTGTTCTACCTGGCCAACGGGGCGTACTTCCTGGGCATCGTGCAGATCGTCGTCTACACCGGCGCGATCATGATGCTGTTCCTCTTCGTGGTCATGCTCGTCGGTGTCACCGCGGCGGACTCCCTGACGGAGACCATCAAGGGGCAGCGCTGGCTGGCCGCCCTGTGCGGGCTCGGCTTCGGTGTCCTGCTGATCGTGGGGATCGGAAACGCCTCGCTGAAGCAGTTCAACGGACTCGGCAAGGCGAACGCGAACGGGAACGTGGAGGGCCTGGCCACCCTCATCTTCACCAAGTACGTCTTCGCCTTCGAGATCACCGGCGCCCTGCTGATCACGGCCACCATCGGCGCCATGGTGCTCACGCACCGCGAGCGCACCGAGCGGGCCAAGACGCAGCGGGAGCTGTCCGAGGAGCGGGTGCGCGAGGGCAAGCACCTGCCGCCGCTGCCCGCCCCCGGTGTCTACGCCCGGCACAACGCGGTGGACATCGCGGGCCTGCTGCCCGACGGCACCCCCTCGGAGCTCACGGTCATGCAGACGCTGCGCCAGCGCGGCCAGATCCGGGACGTCTCCGGTGAGGCGCTGAGCGACCTCAAGGCCCTGGAGCAGCGCTCGGCCGACCGTCTGGAGCGTTCGGAGGAGACGTCGAAGTGAATCCGGTCAACTACCTGTATCTCGCCGCCCTGTTGTTCACGATCGGCGCCACCGGCGTGCTTATCAGGCGGAACGCGATCGTGGTCTTCATGTGCATCGAGCTGATGCTGAACGCGTGCAACCTCGCGTTCGTCGCGTTCTCCCGGATGCACGGCAATCTCGACGGCCAGATCATCGCGTTCTTCACGATGGTCGTCGCCGCCGCGGAGGTCGTGGTCGGACTCGCGATCATCGTGTCGCTGTTCCGTTCCCGCCACTCGGCCTCGGTCGACGACGCCAGCCTGATGAAGCTGTAAGGGGCCGCGAACCACATGAATGCAGAGAACCTGATTGCGCTGCTGGTAGCGGCGCCCCTGCTCGGAGCGGCCGTACTGCTGTGCGGCGGGCGGGCGTTGGACCGGGTGGGTCACCTGCTCGGCACGCTGCTCGCGGCCGTCTCCTTCGTGATCGCCGTCGTGCTCTTCTCCGACATGCTCGGCAAGGGCCCGGAGGACCGCACGTTCAGCCAGCACCTGTTCAGCTGGATCCCCGTCGAGGGCTTCCAGGCGGACGTCTCCTTCCAGCTGGACCAGCTGTCGATGACGTTCGTGCTGCTGATCTCCGGTGTGGGCACGCTGATCCACATCTACTCGATCGGGTACATGGAGCACGACGAGCGGCGCCGCCGCTTCTTCGGCTACCTGAACCTGTTCGTCGCGGCGATGCTGCTGCTGGTCATCGCCGACAACTACCTGCTGCTGTACGTGGGTTGGGAGGGCGTGGGCCTCGCCTCGTACCTCCTCATCGGCTTCTGGCAGCACAAGCCCAGCGCGGCCACGGCCGCGAAGAAGGCGTTCCTGGTCAACCGGGTCGGCGACATGGGCCTGTCGATCGCGATCATGCTGATGTTCACCACCTTCGGGACGTTCGCCTTCAAGCCGGTGCTCGACAGCGTCGGTGACGCGTCCGAGGGCAAGCTCACCGCGATCGGCCTGATGCTGCTGCTCGCCGCGTGCGGCAAGTCGGCGCAGGTCCCGCTGCAGTCCTGGCTCGGGGACGCGATGGAGGGCCCGACCCCGGTCTCGGCCCTCATCCACGCCGCGACCATGGTGACCGCCGGCGTGTACCTGATCGTGCGGTCCGGGGCGATCTTCAACGCCGCCCCCGACGCGCAGCTGGTCGTCACGATCGTCGGCGCGGTCACGCTGCTGTTCGGTGCGATCGTCGGTTGCGCGAAGGACGACATCAAGAAGGCCCTCGCGGGCTCGACGATGTCGCAGATCGGCTACATGGTCCTGGCCGCCGGCCTCGGCCCGATCGGCTACGTCTTCGCGATCATGCACCTGGTGACGCACGGCTTCTTCAAGGCCGGGCTCTTCCTCGGCGCCGGTTCGGTCATGCACGGCATGAACGACGAGGTGGACATGAGGAAGTACGGCGCGCTGCGCACGTACATGCCGGTCACCTTCGTGACGTTCGGCCTCGGGTACCTCGCCATCATCGGCTTCCCCGGCCTGTCCGGCTTCTTCTCCAAGGACAAGATCATCGAGGCGGCGTTCGCCAAGGGCGGCACGGAAGGCTGGATCCTCGGCTCCGTGGCCCTGCTCGGCGCGGCCATCACCGCGTTCTACATGACCCGCGTGATGATCATGACGTTCTTCGGTGAGAAGCGCTGGCAGCCCGACGCGGACGGCCACGAGCCGCATCCGCACGAGTCGCCGTCGTCCATGACGATCCCGATGATCGTGCTCGCCATCGGCTCGGTGTTCGCGGGCGGCTTCTTCTCCATCGGCGACCGCTTCCTGAACTGGCTGGAGCCGGTCACCGGTCACAGCCACGGCCACGCTCCGATCAGCGCCGGCGTGGTCACCGGGGCCACCATGGTGTGCCTGGTGATCGGTGTCGGCATTGCCTGGCTCCAGTACGGGCGCCGAGAGGTCCCGGTGCTCGCCCCGCGCGGCTCGCTGCTCACCCGCGCCGCCCGGCGCGACCTGCTCCAGGACGACTTCAACCACGTCGTCCTCGTACGCGGCGGCGAGCACCTCACGCGCTCGCTGGTCTACGTCGACCACACCCTGGTCGACGGTGTGGTCAACGGGACGGCGGCTTCCGTGGGCGGTCTCTCCGGCCGGCTGCGCAAGCTCCAGAACGGCTACGTGCGCTCGTACGCCGTCTCGATGTTCGGCGGTGCGGCGCTCATCACCGCCGTGACCCTGCTGATGAGGGCGGTCTGATACCGATGTCCTTTCCTCTGCTGACAGCGACAGCGGTGCTCCCCGCCGTGGGCGCGATCGCCACGGCCGCCGTGCCGGCGAAACAGCGCACCGCGGCCAAGTGGCTCGCGCTCCTCGTCTCGGTCGGGACGCTCGTCCTCGCGGCGGTGGTCGCGATCCGCTTCGACCCGGGCGGCAGCCGCTACCAACTCACCGAATCCCACGCGTGGATCGCGGACTTCGGAGTCCGGTACGAACTGGGTGTGGACGGCATCGGGGTCGCGCTCGTCGCGCTGACCGCGCTGCTGATCCCGTTCGTGATCCTCGCCGGGTGGCACGACGCGGACCCGCAGGAGACCGGCGCTGAATCTCTTGGCAGCTTCGCTGCGGGCCGCTGGCGTCCGACGCAGGGCTTCTTCGCCCTGATCCTGCTGGTCGAGGCGATGGTGATCATCTCCTTCGAGGCCACCGACGTCTTCCTCTTCTACATCTTCTTCGAAGCCATGCTCATCCCGATGTACTTCCTCATCGGCGGCTTCGGTGACCGCGCGGGCCCGCACGGCGAGAAGGAGGCGGCCACCCAGCGTTCGTACGCGGCCGTCAAGTTCCTCCTCTACAACCTCGTCGGCGGCCTCATCATGCTGGCGGCCGTCATCGGCCTCTACGTGGTGGCGGGGAACTTCTCGCTCCAGGAAATCGCGCAGGCACGCGCGAGCGGCTCGCTCGACATGGCGACCAACACCGAGCGGTGGCTCTTCCTCGGCTTCTTCTTCGCCTTCGCGGTGAAGGCCCCGCTGTGGCCGCTGCACACCTGGCTGCCGAACGCGATGGGCGAGGCCACGACCCCGGTCGCCGTACTGATCACGGCAGTTGTCGACAAGGTCGGCACGTTCGCGATGCTCCGCTTCTGCCTCCAGCTCTTCCCGGAGGCGAGCAAGTGGGCGACACCGGTGATCCTGGTGCTCGCCCTGATCAGCATCGTCTACGGAGCGCTGCTCGCCGTCGGCCAGCGCGACATCAAGCGCCTTGTGGCGTACGCGTCGATCTCGCACTTCGGCTTCATCATCATGGGCATCTTCGCGATGACCAGCCAGGGCCAGTCCGGCGCCACGCTCTACATGGTCAACCACGGTATTTCCACCGCCGCGTTGATGCTCGTCGCCGGGTTCCTGATCTCGCGGCGCGGCTCGCGGCTCATCGCGGACTACGGGGGTGTGCAGAAGGTCGCCCCGGTGCTCGCCGGCGCGTTCCTGATCGGCGGACTCGCGACGCTCTCGCTGCCGGGGCTCGCCCCGTTCGTGAGTGAATTCCTGGTCCTGGTCGGCACGTTCACGCGCTACCCGGTGATCGGCATCATCGCCACCTTCGGCATCGTCCTCGCCGCGCTCTACACGCTGGTCCTCTACCAGCGCACTATGACGGGCCCGGTGAAGCCCTCCACCGAAGGCATCACCGACCTGCGGGTGCGTGAGCTCGCCGTCGTCGTCCCGCTGATCGCCGTACTGATCTTCCTGGGCGTGTACCCGAAGCCGCTCACCGAGCTGGTGAACCCGGCGGTCAAGCACACCATGTCCGACGTCCATAAGAAGGACCCGAAGCCGGAAGTGGAGGCGGCCCACAAGTGAGCGCTTCAGCCGTCCACAGCCTGTGGACAACTGCCGCCGATCCGATCTCCAAGATCGACGCACCGAAGATCGAATACGGGCAATTGTCCCCGACCTTGATCGTTATCGGTGCCGCCGTCCTGGGGGTCCTGGTCGAGGCGTTCGTGCCCCGAAAGTCCCGTTACTACGTACAGGTGTTCCTGGCGGTCGTCGCGCTCGCCGCCGCCTTCGCGGCGGTCGTGGCGCTGGCGGCCGGCGGCTACGGCACCACGAAGGCACACATCGCGGCCATGGGCGCGATCGCCGTCGACGGACCCGCGCTCTTCCTCCAGGGGACGATCCTGCTGGCAGGCATCGTCGCGATCTTCACATTCGCGGAGCGGCGGCTCGACCCGGAGGCGCACGGCAACCGCGTCGACTCGTTCGCCGCGCAGGCCGCTTCCGTACCCGGCAGCGACAGCGAAAAAGCCGCCGTGAAGGCCGGGTTCACCACCACCGAGGTGTTCCCGCTCGTCCTCTTCGCGATCGGCGGAATGCTGGTCTTCCCCGCGGCGAACGACCTGCTGACGCTCTTCGTCGCCCTGGAGGTCTTCTCCCTCCCGCTCTACCTGCTGTGCGCCGTGGCCCGCCGCAAGCGGATCCTGTCGCAGGAAGCCGCGGTCAAGTACTTCCTGCTCGGCGCGTTCGCCTCGGCCTTCACCCTGTTCGGGATCGCGCTGCTGTACGGCTACGCGGGCTCCGTCTCGTACGCCACCATCGCGAGCGTCGCCGACGGCTCCGTGCAGAACATCGACCCGGCCCTCGCCGGCACCATGGGCAACGACGCGCTGCTGCTCATCGGCATGGCGCTCGTCGTCATGGGCCTGCTGTTCAAGGTCGGCGCGGTCCCCTTCCACATGTGGACCCCGGACGTCTACCAGGGCGCCCCGACGCCGGTCACCGGATTCATGGCGGCCGCCACGAAGGTCGCGGCGTTCGGTGCGCTGCTGCGCCTGCTCTACGTCGTCCTGCCCGGTCTGCGCTGGGACTGGCGGCCGGTCATGTGGGCCATCGCCATCGTCACGATGCTCGCGGGCGCGATCGTCGCGATCACGCAGACCGACATCAAGCGGCTCCTCGCGTACTCGTCCATCGCGCACGCCGGCTTCATCCTGGCCGGTGTCATCGCCACGAGCCCCGACGGGATCTCGTCGGTCCTCTTCTACCTGGGCGCGTACTCCTTCGTCACGATCGGCGCCTTCGCCGTGGTGACCCTGGTGCGCGACGCGGGTGGCGAGGCGACGCACCTGTCGAAGTGGGCGGGGCTCGGCCGGCGCTCGCCGCTGGTGGCCGCGGTCTTCGCGATCTTCCTGCTCGCCTTCGCCGGTATCCCGCTGACCTCCGGGTTCGCGGGGAAGTTCGCGGTGTTCAAGGCCGCGGCCGAGGGCGGCGCGGGTGCGCTCGTCGTGGTCGGTGTGGTGTCGTCGGCGATCGCCGCGTTCTTCTACATCCGAGTGATCGTCGTCATGTTCTTCAGCGAGCCGAAGGCGGACGGGCCGACCGTCGCCGTGCCGTCGCCGCTGACGATGACGACGATCGCGGTGGGCGTAGCGGTCACGGTCGTGCTCGGCCTCGCGCCGCAGTACTTCCTGGACCTGGCGAGTCAGGCGAGCGTCTTCGTGCGGTAGCCGCTGCCGCGTTCGTACGAGCGTTCCGGTGCCCGGCGCCCCTGGAAAGGGGTGTCGGGCACTTCGCTGTCAAGGCACCTGTGGATAACTTCGGGGGTTGTCGGTCTGGACCCCTATCGTTGCTGGAGACGTCGAGCCACGGCGCGCGGGGGACAGGCGATGAATGGGACTGTGAGTATGAGCGAGGTGACGGAGCGCGAGGACGTCGAGCGTGCCGGAAGCATCGGCGGCGAAGGCATCGGCGGCGAGAGCTTCCGCGGCGAGGGCGTGGGCAGTGAGGCGCTGAGCACGCTCCACCGAGTCTTCGGGTACGACGCCTTCCGCGGCGAGCAGGAAGCGGTCATCGAGCACGTGGTGAGCGGCGGGGACGCCGTCGTCCTCATGCCGACCGGCGGCGGCAAGTCGCTCTGCTACCAGATCCCGGCCCTGGTCAGGCCCGGCACCGGGGTCGTCGTCTCGCCGCTGATCGCGCTGATGCAGGACCAGGTGGACGCGTTGCGGGCGGCCGGTGTGCGCGCCGGGTTCATGAACTCGACGCAGGACTTCGACGAGCGGCGCACCGTCGAGGCCGAGTTCCTCGCGGGCGAGCTCGACCTGCTCTACCTGGCGCCGGAGCGGCTGCGGCTCGACTCCTCGCTCGATCTGCTCTCCCGCGGCAAGATCTCCGTCTTCGCCATCGACGAGGCGCACTGTGTCGCACAGTGGGGCCACGACTTCCGCCCGGACTATCTGACCCTGTCGGTGCTCGGGCAGCGCTGGCCGGACGTCCCGCGCATCGCCCTGACGGCGACGGCGACGCATGCCACGCACCAGGAGATCACCCAGCGCCTGGGCATGCCGGACGCCAAGCACTTCGTGGCGAGCTTCGACCGGCCCAACATCCAGTACCGGATCGTCGGCAAGGCCGACCCGAAGAAGCAGCTGCTCACCTTCCTCAAGCAGGAGCACGAGGGCGACGCGGGCATCGTGTACTGCCTGTCGCGCAAGTCGGTGGAGGCCACGGCCGAGTTCCTCTGTCGGAACGGGATCGAGGCGGTGCCGTACCACGCGGGACTCGACGCGGGCACGCGTGCGAGGCACCAGTCCCGGTTCCTGCGCGAGGAGGGCCTGGTCGTCTGCGCGACCATCGCGTTCGGCATGGGCATCGACAAGCCCGACGTCCGGTTCGTCGCCCACCTCGACCTGCCGAAGTCCGTCGAGGGGTACTACCAGGAGACCGGCCGCGCCGGGCGGGACGGGCTGCCGTCCACGGCCTGGATGGCGTACGGGCTGCAGGACGTCGTCCAGCAGCGGAAGTTGATCAACATGGGGGAGGGGGACGAGGCGTTCCGCCGCCGCGCCTCCGCCCACCTCGACTCGATGCTGGCGCTGTGCGAGACGGCGCAGTGCCGCCGCACCCAGCTCCTGACCTACTTCGGCCAGGACGCGCCCGAGGCCTGCGGCAACTGCGACACCTGTCTGACCCCGCCCGAGACCATGGACGGCACCGTCGCCGCGCAGAAGATCCTCTCCACCGTGGTGCGGCTGCAGCGCGAGCGCGGGCAGAAGTTCGGCGCGGGCCAGATCATCGACATCCTGCTGGGCAGGCGCACCGCCAAGATCATCCAGTTCGACCACGACCAGCTCTCCGTCTTCGGTATCGGCGAGGAGCTGAGCGAGACCGAATGGCGGGGCGTGGTGCGGCAGTTGCTGGCCCAGTCGCTCATCGCGGTCGAGGGCGAGTACGGGACGCTGGTGCTCACGGAGGAGAGCGCGAGCGTCCTCGGGCGGGAGCGCGAGGTGCGGCTGCGCAAGGAGGCCCCGAAGGCGGCGACGCGGGCCACCGCGCGCGACCGCAAGGCCAAGTCGCCCGCCGCCGATCTGCCCGAGGAGCTGCTGCCCGTCTTCGAGGCGCTGCGGTCGTGGCGCGGGGCGCAGGCGAAGGAGAACGGGGTTCCGGCGTACGTCATCTTCCATGACGCGACGCTCAAGGAGATCGCCGTTCAACAGCCCACGTCGCTCGCCCAGTTGGGCACGATCGGCGGGGTCGGCGAGAAGAAGCTGGCTACGTGGGGCGACGGTGCGCTTGCGGCGTTGGCCGCCGCGCTTGACGGGGGCGGTGCCGGCCATGGTGTGCCGGCTCAGTCCCAGCCCCTGGGGCAGGCCCAGACCCAGACCCAGGCCCAGGCCCAGGCCCAGGCCCAGGCCCAGGCCCAGGCCCAGGCCCAGGCCCAGACCCAGACCCAGACCCAGGCCCAGGCTCCGGCGTCGGAGTCGGAGCCGGACTTCGGGCCCGAGCCCGAGCCCGAGCCCGAGGACATCGACTGGTGACGCGTCCTCCGGCCGACGGGCGCCTCGGCGCCGTTGCCGGTTGCTGATTCGTTGGCGGGTGCGGCGCCGTCGTGGTTGCTCGCGCAGTTCCCCGCGCCCCTTACGGGGCGCTGGTCCGTCTGTGCGTGCGGGGCCGGTGGGTTGTCAGTGGGGCGCGGCGACGATCCTGCCGGTGACGTCTCCGAGGCCCACCCGGGTGCCGTCCGGGCCCGGGGCCCATGCCGAGAGGGTGACCACGTCGCCGTCCTCCAGGAAGCCCCGCTTGCCGTCGGGGAGTTCGAGGGGCCGCTGCCCGTTCCAGGTGATCTCGATGAGCGAGCCGCGCTCGTTCTCCTCGGTGCCGCTGATGGTGCCGGACCCGTAGAGGTCGCCGGGGCGCAGCGAGGCGCCGCCCACCGTCATATGGGCCAGCATCTGGGCGCCCGTCCAGTACATGCCGGAGAAGGGGGGCTCGGAGATGACATGGCCGTTGAGGGAGACCGTGATGCGCAGGTCGTAGCCCGCGGGGTCCAGGGCCGGCTCGGCGTCGTCCAGATAGGGGAGCAGCGGGACCGTGCGTGGCGGTGCGGGCACGCGCGCAGCGTCCAGCGCGTCGAGCGGCGTGATCCACGCGGAGATCGACGTGGCGAAGGACTTGCCGAGGTGCGGGCCGAGCGGCACCGTCTCCCAGGACTGGATGTCGCGCGCCGACCAGTCGTTGAGGAGGCAGAGGCCGAAAACGTGGTCGCGGTAGGCGGACAGCGGCACCGAGGTGCCCTGCGCGGAGGGGGCTCCGACCACGTAGCCGACCTCCGTCTCGATGTCGAGGCGGACCGACGGGCCGAAGACCGGGGCGGGGTCGGCGGGGGCCTTGCGCTGGCCCGACGGGCGTACCACGTCGGTTCCGGAGACCACAACGGTGCCGGCCCGGCCGTGGTAACCGACGGGCAGATGCTTCCAGTTGGGCTTCAGCGGCTCCTCGTCGGGCCGGAAGAGCCGGCCGAGATTCGAGGCGTGGTTCTCGGATGCGTAGAAGTCGACGTAGTCCGCGACGTCGAAGGGGAGGTGCAGCGTGACCGAGGAGAGGGGGTGCAGGAAAGGCAGGACGGTCTCGCGGTGGGCGGGCACCGTCACCCAGGCGGTCAGCGCGCGGCGCACGTCGGACCAGGTCGTACGACCCGCCGCCAGCAGGGGGTTGAGGCTCGGCCGGGCCAGGAGCGAGACGTAGGGGGAGCCGAGGGCCGCGGCCGCCGCGCCCGCGTCGAGGACGTGGTCGCCGAGGCGTACACCGACCCGGCGCGCGCCGTCGGCGCCGTCCGTGCGCTCCGCACCGTCGGTGCCGTGGGAGAAGACCCCGTAGGGAAGGTTGTGCGGTCCGAAGGGGTCGCCTTCGGGGAGGTCGAGCGGGGTGTGCTCGGGCGTGCCAGCCATACCTACCTGCCTCACATTCCATCGATTGCGGTTCACGTTACGTGGGAGACGCGGGTTCGGGCAGTGCCTAAAGAGTTCGCAATGTCCGAATGACCCGTTGATGGAGTGGTCGGTTCCGGCTTAGCGTCTATGTCCGGTGGACGCGGACGGGGTGGGTCCATGTCCTAAGGGGGGAACAGGACACGTGGGGGGACCCGTGGCCAGGAGTACCGGTGCCGGTAGTGCTCGCGGCGGCGCCAGAGGTGTGCCGCTCGCCGTGGACCGGGACGTACCGGGTCTCATCGTCAAGTTCGGCGACTACCCGTTGCACCACGGTGGTGTGGGGGCCATCCGCAGTCTGGGCCGTCTCGGCGTGCCCATGTACGCGATCACCGAGGACCGGTTCACGCCCGCGGCGGCCTCGCGCTATCTGCACCGGGCCTTTCCCTGGCGGACCAGCGGGGCGGAGGAGTCGGGGCGCCTCGTCGAGGGGCTGCTGCGCATCGCGCGTCGCATCGGGCGGCCCTCGGTGCTGATCCCGACGGATGAGGAAGCGGCCGTCCTCATCGCCGAGCACCAGGATCCGCTCGCCGGCGCGGGGTACCTTTTCCCGCGCGTGGAGCGGGAGTTGCCGCGCCGTCTGGCCAGCAAGCAAGGGCTGCACGAGCTGTGCGCGGAGCACGGGATCCCGTCCCCGGCGGCGGTGTTCCCGGCGAGTCACGCCGAGATCGAGGAGTTCGCGGAGAAGGCGCGCTTCCCGGTCGTCGCGAAGAACCGGGAGGCGTTCACACGCCGCAGCAGCCCGGCGGTGAACGGGACGACGAAGATCGCGTCCCCCGAGGGGCTGCGGGTACTCGCCCGTGACTGGGGCGAGCGGCCCGGCGTGATCCTTCAGGAGTACCTGCCGCGCGAGGACGCCGAGGACTGGATCGTGCACGCCTACTTCGACCAGGACTCCACGCCACAGGCCATGTTCACCGGAGTGAAGGTCCGCTCGTGGCCGCCGCACGCGGGCATGACGGCGAACGCGTACGTCGTCGACAATCCGGAACTCGCGGACATCGCCGCGCGTTTCATCAAGCAGATCGGCTTCACCGGCATCGTCGACCTCGACCTGCGCTTCGACCGGCGCGACGGACAGTACAAGCTGCTCGACTTCAATCCGCGGATGGGCGCCCAGTTCCGCCTGTTCGAGAACGAGGCGGGCGTCGACGTCGTCCGCGCCATGCACCTTTCGCTGACCGGCCGCGACGTCCCGGAGGGGGAACAGCGGGCGGGCCATCAGTACGTGGTCGAGAACATCGACCTGCCCGCCCTGCTCGCTTACCGGCGCAGTGGATATACGACCCCGCACGCCCCGTCCCGCGCGAGCGGTACGGAGCTGGCGTGGTGGGCGGCCGACGATCCGCGGCCGTTCTTCACGATGCTCGCCCGCTTGGTACGACCAGGGGCGCGGCATCTTTACCAGCTGTGGCGGACCAACCGCCGCGGCAGCGCGACCGGTTCACCCGCCTGAAGCGCGGAGGCCGGGCGCGACCGGTCCATCCGCCCGACCCGCGGGGGACCGGACACGAAGCAAGTGACGCTGCGACGTCCTGGAGGGACTTCGTGATCCATCCGGTAGCTGTCATCGGGGCCGGCCCTTATGGCCTGTCCACCGCCGCTCATCTGCGGGCGCGTGGTATCCCCGTCAGAGTCTTCGGCGAACCCATGGTGAGCTGGCGCTCGCACATGCCCGAAGGCATGATTTTGAAGTCTGTCCCGTCCGCGTCGAACATCGACGCGCCGCAGCGCGGGCACGACCTGGTCGACTACTGCGACGCGGCCGGTATCAAGCGTCTCGTCACCGACGAGGACCTGGTCTCCGCCGAGGCGTTCGTCGCGTACGGGGACTGGTTCCAGCAGAAGCTGCTGCCCGACCTGGAGCGCGTCCGTGTCGTGTCGGTGGACCGGCGGGGCCGTGCGGGCTTCGAGGTGAAGCTCGACTCGGGCGAGCAGTTCACGGCGCGGGCCGTGGTCGTCGCCACCGGCCTGTCCGGCCTGGAGCATCTGCCGCGCGAACTCGCCGCGGCCGTGCCCGACGGACCCGCCCCCACCGGCCCGCTCTCGCACAGCGCCCAGCATCACGACCTGTCCCGGTTCGCGGGCAAGGATCTGATCGTGGTCGGGGCGGGCCAGTCCGCCCTGGAGACGGCGGCGCTCGCGGCGGAGGCCGGAGCGAGCGTGAAAGTGGTGGCGCGCGGCCGGGGCCGGGTGCGGTTCGGCGCGCCGCCGTGGGAGCAGCCGAAGCTTCGCCCGGAGACACCGTTCGGGCGGGCGTGGTCGTTGTACGCACTCACGTACTACCCGCACCAGTACCGTCAACTTCCGCCGCAAGCACGGCACTTCCTCGTCAAGCGGGTGCTCGGGCCGCTGGGCGCGTGGTGGCTGCGCGAGCGGTTCGAGGGGAAGGTGACGGTGCGGGACGTCGCCGCCGTCGAGCGTGCCTCGGTGTCGGACGGGGCGCCCGTCGTGTCCGTGCGCACGCACGGGGGCCGCCGCCAGGAGCTCTCCGCCGACCATGTGATCGCGGCGACGGGGTACCGCGTGGACCTCGCGGCGATGCCGTTCCTGGGAGACGGCCTGCGCACGCGGATCGCCGTCAGTCGGGGCACACCGCGGCTCGGCGCCGGGTACGTCTCGTCCGTTCCCGGCCTGTACTTCACCGGCATGCTCGGCGGGTCCTCGTACGGCCCGGTGATGCGGTTCGTGTGCGGGACGGAGTTCGCGTCGCCGCGGCTGGCCCGGCATCTGGCGGCCGCGCACGGGTGAGTCCCCCAGCCCTGGCGGCCGTGCACGGGCGGGTTCTCCGCCCGGCCGGCCGCGAGGGCCGTTTCCCCATCAACCTCACACGATCCGGGCCGGCCGGACGATGTCCTCGACTTCACCGGCCGCCACCTGGTCCTGGACGCCCACACCCTGCGGCCGGTCGGTGAACTCGACTACCCGGGCACGAGCTCTTCCGATCCGCTCGCCCTTGGCGACGGGACGTGGCTCACGGTGCGAGGGGACGTGGTGCGACGGTGGCGGACCGCGGGCTCGTGACCTGAGGGCCCACCGGTACGAGGAGGTCCCGGGGCGCCCCGGGACCGCTCCCCGTGACGCATTACCACACCCGCACCACACGGCCGGTACTCGACGGCCCGCACGGGCGGCCGGTCCGTATTCTTCGGATCATGCCCGCACCCGCATATGCCCTCATCGCAACGGACTTGGACGGAACGCTGCTGCGCGGCGACGACACGGTCTCCGACCGCACCCGGGCCGCTCTCGCGACAGCCGCCGCGGCCGGTGCCCGGCACATAGTGGTGACGGGCCGGCCCGCGCCGCGCGTCAAGTCGCTCCTCGACGACCTGGGCGGCTCCGCCGGGCTCGCCGTGTGCGCGCAAGGGGCGCAGCTGTACGACGTCGCGAGCGACCGGCTGGTCTGGTCGCTGACCCTCGACCGGGAACTGGCCGAGCAGGCGCTGGGGAAGATCGAGGCGGAGGTCGGGCAGGTGTACGCGGCCGTCGACCAGGACGGCGTCGACGGCCTCACCCTCATCGAGCCGCAGTATCTGATGCCGCACCCCACGCTCCCGGCCGTCCGGGTGCACCGCCGCGCCGACCTGTGGGCGGAGCCCATCAGCAAGGTGCTGCTGCGTCACCCGGCCCTGACGGACGACGAGTTGGCTGCGGTGGCCCGCGCCGCGGTCGGCCCGCTGGCCTCCGTCACCATGTCGGGGCCCGGCACGGTCGAACTCCAGCCGTACGGCGTCACGAAGGCGACGGGCCTGAGCCTGGCGGCCGAGCGGCTCGGCGCCGGGGCCGCCGACACCGTCGCCTTCGGTGACATGCCGAACGATGTGCCGATGTTCGGGTGGGCGGCCCGCGGGGTGGCCATGGCCAACGCGCACCCCCAACTCATGGCCGTGGCCGCCGAGGTGACCTCGTCGAACGAGGACGACGGGGTGGCCGCGGTGCTGGAGCGTCTCTACGGATAGGGGGTAGGGGGACGGGAGCCTGCGCCCCCCGGCCGGGCTCAGCCGGCCGTCCGCGGAATCCGTTCCTCCCACGTCCGGTGGAACACCACCTCGCCCCGGTCCCGGCACACCACCTCACTCGACGTGACGAACTCCATTTCCGTGCAAGCGATTTCGGACCGGGTCTGCACCGTCGCGTCCCACCCGAGCTCGGGCCGGTGCAGCCGGATCGACCAGTCCGAGCGGGTGCGGGCCGACAGCGGGTCGTCCTCGTCGATGACGTACGTCTCCACGGCGTCCTCGGTGAACTCCAGGCCGTCCGGGTACACCCGCGTACCGCCGTACCGCGGGTCGACCTCCAGGCGCCACTCGCCCTTGGCGACATCGCGGACGACCAGACGCTCGGGCCGCTGCTCGTCCAGCGACGCGGGGTACACGACCCCGAGCGGCTCCGACTGCTCGGGATCACCGAAGGAGATCGTCCCGCCCAACTCCTCGGACCGCACCGGCAGTTCGAGGGAGGTACCGACCGGGTCCAGGGTGAAACCGGTGGCCGAGCCCGGCTGGGGCCAGATCCAGGGCCAGTACGTGGAGGAGACCGCGAGGCGGATGCGGTGCCCGGCGGGGAAGACGTGCCCGATGCCGTTCAGGTCGAACGTGACGTCCTCGGTGGTGCCCGGCACCCAGGGCAGCGACGCCGCCCGGCCGTGCCGCGAGGACAGATTGAGCACGCCGCGGGTGACCAGCGTGGAGGAACCGTCCGGCGCGACATCGCAGAGACGGGCGATGACCTGGCCGCGCGGCACCGTGGAAGTGATCCGCGCCGTCACGCGCGGCCGGCCCAGCACCCATACGTCCGAGGGCACCTCGAACTCGAAGCAGGCCGACTTGGCGTCCTCGTCCCGCTGGTCGGGCGGCAGATCCGCGTCGTTGCCGAACGGGAAGAAGCGGCCCGCGTCGAGGCCCGTCTGCTGCGGGGAGCGGACCAGGACGGGGCTGCCCTGAAGCGCGTAGGAGACGGGGGAGACGTTCGGGGAGGGCCAGGAGGGGTCGCCGACCCAGCGGCCGGGCAGCTCCTCGTAGACGGTCGCGGGCGGGTGCGAGTCGCTGATCCAGGAGCGGAGCTTGGGCTCGGCCATCACGCCCGTGGTGTCGTCGCCCTTGAGCCAGTGGTCCCACCAGCGCAGCGTCTCCTGGAGGAAGCCGATCGCCGGGCCCGGCGGCAGGCCGCGGTCCGGGTACTGGTGCGACCACGGCCCGATGAGGCCGCGCACCTGCTCGTCGGGGAGCGCCTCCACGAGGCGGAGCACGGTGTCGCGGTACGGGTCGTGCCAGCCGCCCACGGCGAGGATACCGGCCTTGATCGCGGAGTAGTCCTCGCAGACGCTGCCGTGGCGCCAGTACTCGTCGCGGGTCTGGTGCTTCAGCCAGGTGTGGATGAAGGGCTCGACGGCCTCCAGGCGCTCGGTCCACATGTCGCGCCAGACCTCGCCCACGTACTGCGGGTCCGGCGGGCGCGACACGAAGGCGAGCATGGTCGCCGCCCACGCGTGCATGTCGACGGCGAGCACGGAACCACCCATGTAGTGCACGTCGTTGTCATAGCGGTCGTCCGTGGAGCAGACGGTGACGATCGCCTTGAGCGGCTCGGGCGCGAGGGCCGCGATCTGCAGGGAGTTGAAGCCGCCCCAGGAGATGCCGAACATGCCGACCTTGCCGCTCGACCAGGGCTGTGCGGCGAGCCAGTTGACGACCTCGACGCCGTCGGCGAGCTCCTGCGCGTCGTACTCGTCGCCGGGCCTGCCCTCGGAGTTTCCGTGTCCGCGCACGTCGACGCGGACGGAGGCGTAGCCGTGGCCCGCGTACCAGGGGTGGCGCTGCCAGTCGCGCGGCGCCGTCCAGTCGGAGAGGCGGTACGGGAGATATTCGAGGAGGACGGGCACCGGCTCGTCGGTCACCGGGCGCCAGACGCGCGCGAAGAGCGTCGTCCCGTCCGAGAGGGGTACGCGGATGTCCTCGCGGGTCGTCCCGTAGGGGAATGTCGTCTCGATCTTCGGAGTGCTCATGGGAAAACCTCGATGGCCTCGGCCTCAGTGAACGGGGTGCATGGTGCGGCGCAGCCACGGCGCCAGGGCGATCACGGCGACGCCGACGGCGACGGCGATGGCGCCGTTGACGCCGAAGTAAGCGGAGTTGGAGACCTCGCCGTAGAGCTTCACGGTCTGTGCCTGGATGCCGTTCGCGAGGGCGAGCGAGAGGAACCAGAGCGACATGGTCTGGCTGGCGAAGGCCTTCGGGGCGAGCTTGGTCGTCGCCGACATGCCCGACGTCTCCACGAGGATGTCGCCGAGCCCGAGCAGCAGGTACGAGCCGACGATCCACCAGACGGCCATCTTGTACGTGTCGTCGCTGTGCCCGGACGTCGGCAGGACCATCAGCAGGAACGACAGGCCGCCCAGGATCACACCGAACGCGATCTTGTTGGAGGCGTGCGGCTGGCGCGGGCCCATCCGCGCCCACACGCCCGCCACCACGGGCGCCAGGGCGACCTCGAAGGCGCCGAGCGCGGAGGCGTACCAGCTGGCGGGGAAGTGCAGCCCGAAGATGGTCGTCTCGGCGTTGGTCGAGGCCAGCAGGATCATCGTCGAGTAGGCCTGGAAGAGGATGAAGTTGAAGGCGACAGAGCCGACGAACAGGACCAGGTAGGGGCGCAGGCGGCCGCGCTCCTCGGCCGTGACCCGCGGGCTGCGGAACATCACCGTGAAGTACACGATCGGCGCGATCACCGAGATGACGGTGAGGCAGTCGACGAAGCGGTCCATGGTCAGCCAGCCGACGGAGGCCAGCAGCACGGCGAGCACGGCCACCACGACCACGCCGACGACGATCGTCCGCACCGCGCGGCGCATCCCCTCGGGCGGCAGCGCGTACTCGGCGGCGTGCTTGCGCCCGGCCAGGTGACGCCGCCCGGCGACGTACTGGATCAGGCCGAAGGTCATACCGATCGCGGCCGCGGAGAAGCCCCAGTGCCAGCCCTTGTGGTCGCCGAGCCAGCCGGTGATCAGCGGTCCGGCGAACGCGCCGATGTTGATGCCCATGTAGTACAGCGCGAACCCGGCGTCGCGGCGCTCGTCGTCGGTGCGGTAGAGCTTGCCGACCATGGAGGCGACGTTCGGCTTGAGCAGCCCGGTACCGGCGCTGATCAGGCCGAGTCCGACCCAGGTCATCGTCGGCGTGGGCACCGCCATCGAGTAGTGGCCGCAGGCGATGAGGATGCCGCCCCACAGGACGGCGCGGTACGAGCCGAGGATCCGGTCGGCGAGCCAGCCGCCCGCGACGGAGACCAGGTAGACGAGGGTTCCGTACGCGGCAGAGACCGACGCCGCCGTGCCGGGGTCCATGCCCATGCCGCCGTGTGCGACGGTGTCGGCGAAGAACAGCACGAGGATGGCCTGCATGCCCAGGAACGAGAAACGTTCCCAGACCTCAAGGCCCGACAGCGTCAGCAGGCCGCGTGGCTGCCCGAAGAAGGCGGAGTCGTCGCCCGGCGGCGGCTCGGCCGCAGGTTCGGGGTCGGTAGTGGTGCGGGACAAAGCGTGTACTCCCGGTCGTATGGGCTGATCAGCAACATACCGGGGGTGCTCCTGGGTCGCCTGGGCTGGGTTGTGCGGGCGGGCGCTCTCTGTGATCGAAACGCGACCGGATACGCTGACTTGAGTGATGGCAGCGACACATCGACAAACCGGGTCATCGACCGAATGATCGACCGAGTTCGCCATGTGAATGTCGTGATCGTCAGCAGACAGGAGAACCTCTCGTGACCGTCGTCGGGACTTTCGGTCTTAGCGTTCGGGACCAGGCTCTCGAAGCCGACGTCCAGGCTGGTTTGGTGGCTGTCGAGGAGGGGCTGCTCGAAGCGACCAAGAGCGAGGTCCCCTTCATCACGGAGGCCGCCCAGCACCTGGTGCGGGCCGGCGGCAAACGCTTCAGGCCACTGCTCGTGACGCTCGCCGCCCAGTTCGGCGACCCGTACGCGCCGGGCATCGTGCCCTCAGCCGTCGTCGTCGAGCTCACCCACCTCGCGACGCTCTACCACGACGACGTGATGGACGAGGCCGACGTGCGCCGGGGCGTGGAGAGCGCCAACCAGCACTGGGGCAACTCCGTCGCGGTCCTCACCGGAGACTTCCTCTTCGCCCGCGCCTCGCACATCCTGGCCGACCTCGGCCCGGACGCCGTCCGCATCCAGGCGGAGGCGTTCGAGCGCCTGGTCACCGGCCAGATCCTGGAGACCGCGGGCCCGGCCGACGGGCGCGACCCGGTCGACCACTACCTGGACGTGCTCAGCGGCAAGACCGGCTCCCTCATCGCGGTGGCCTGCCGGTTCGGCGCGATGATGTCCGGCGCGGACGAGACGGTCGTCGACGTCCTCACCCAGTACGGGGAGCGGCTCGGCGTCGCCTTCCAGCTCGCCGACGACGTGCTCGACATCGCCTCCGACTCGCACGAGTCCGGCAAGACCCCGGGCACCGACCTGCGCGAGGGCATCCCCACCCTGCCGGTGCTGCGCCTGCGCGAGCGCGCGGGGCTCCTCGGACTGCCCGAGGACCAGGCCCTGGTCGAGCTGCTCGACTCCGACCTCGCCGACGACGCCCGGCTCGCCGAGGCGATCTCCCGGCTGCGCGCCCACCCCGCCCTGGAGCAGGCCCGCCGCGACACGGTGCGCTACGCGGAGGAGGCCCGTTCCGCCCTTGCGCCCCTCCCGGAGTGCGAGGCGAAGGCGGCGCTGGTGGAACTCTGCGACGCGGTGGTGCACCGGGCGGGCTGACCCCGCCCGGACCGGCCGCCCCCGGCCCCGCGAAACCGGTCGGATCCGCATTGGCGAGCTTGGTGCGCGTCGCGCGCGGCGCGTGCTGCCACCCTGGGATAGGGAGCGGACCCACTTCTCGCGCTCCGTACGGCAGATGTGGCACCAGTTCGCTCTACCCGGAGGCCGGCGCAGGGGGCGTCGGCCCGACAGGGGGGAACCGACCATGGGTACACGGATTCTGCTGGCCGCGGCGAGCATCGGCGCGGCAGCCTTCACCACCGCGGCGCTCACCGTTCCCGCGGCCGTCGCGGACCGGGGCCGGCCCGAGACCGGCGCGCGCGAGACCGTCCTCGTGGCGAGTCTCAAGGGGGCCAACGAGGTCCCCGTCAAGGGCGGCCCCGCCGTCGGCGACAAGGACGGCATGGCCCTGGAGTTCGTCCGGCTCAAGGGGGACAAGGTGTCCGTCACCGCGAGGTGGGACCGCGTCGGCAAGCCGATCATGCTCCACATCCACCAGGGCGCCAAGGGCGTCAACGGCGCCATCAAGGTCGACTTCACCAAGCTCCTCCGCACGGCCCACCAGCACCGCGTCACCGGCACCGTCACGGTCCGGGACCGGGCCCTGCTGCGCCGGATCGCCGCAGATCCGGGCGGGTTCTACGCCAATCTGCACACGGCCGAATTCCCCGGCGGCGCCGTCCGCGGCCAGCTCCACCGGGTCCACACGGGGAAGTGACGCGCTCCCCGGCGATCATCGGCGGCGCCTCTCCCGCACCCTTACGGGTCGGGGCAGGCGCCGCTGCGCTGTGTCATCCCGTAGGTGTACACGGAGTTGATCCTGGGGTCTGACGCTTCCGTGTGGCCGGTTTGGTCAGATTGAGTACACCACTCCTGACCAATTCGGGTGAGAATGGCGGCTTGGGGTGGACGAGCATCCGACAGACAGACGACGAGTGCACAGGACGGTAAGCCGCCGCCGAACACGGAGGTAGGGCAACAGCATGGCACCGTACGAATCCGAAGACAGCCAGGGCGCCGGGCGCCGCAAAGTGGCTCGCTACGCGGTCCCCGTGGCCGTGGTGGGGGTGGCCGCCGCGACGATCGGGCTCGTCCCGGCGCTCGCCGATTCGGGCGACCCGGATCTCCCGCAGATCACCGCTCAGCAGCTCATCGAGAAGATCGCCACGTCGGACACCGAGCAGTTGTCCGGCACCGTGAAGATCCACACGGATCTGGGCCTGCCGTCGCTCGGCGGCGCGGCCTCCGGCCTCACCGGCGGGGACGCGGGCTCCTCGTCGGCCGACCCGCAGGCGAAGCTGACCGAGCTCGCCTCCGGCACGCACACGCTGCGCGTCGCGGCGGACGGCCAGGACCGGCAGAAGCTGTCGATCCTGGGCGACGCGTCCGAGTACAGCCTGATCCACAACGGCACGGACATGTGGGCGTACGACAGCAAGTCGGACGAGGCGTACCACGCGAAGGGCGCCCAGGCGTCCGGCGACCGCGCGAAGAAGCAGTCGCCCGAGGTGCCCGCCACGCCGAAGCAGCTCACGGACGAGATCCTCAAGGCGTCCGGCGACAGCACGTCGTTCACCGTGGACGGCACGGCGCAGGTCGCGGGCCGCGACGCGTACCGGCTGCAGATCAAGCCCAAGCAGTCCGGTTCGACGGTCGGCGCGGTCACGGTCTCCGTGGACGCGAAGACCGGTACGCCGCTGAAGTTCACGCTGACCCCGGCGAGCGGCGGCGCGGCCGTCGTCGACGCGGGCTTCACCAAGGTCGACTTCGGCAGGCCGGCCGCGTCCACCTTCGACTTCAAGCCGTCGAAGGGCACCAAGGTCACCGAGGCCGACAAGCTGCCCGCGCAGGGCAAGGACCGGGCGGAGAAGGCGCCGAAGGGCGCCGCGGCCCTGGACGGGCTCAACGTGATCGGCAAGGGCTGGACCTCGGTCGCCGAGCTGAAGCTGCCGGGTGACTCCGGCGCCGCGGGCCTGGCATCGGGCTCCGCGTCGGGCGACATGCCGGCGGACGCGCAGAAGTTCCTCGACTCCCTGGGCTCCAAGGTGACGGGGAAGTTCGGGTCCGGCACCGTGTACTCGACCCGCCTGGTGAACGTACTGATCACCCAGGACGGGAAGGTCTACGCGGGAGCGGTCACCAAGGACGCGCTGGTGAAGGCGGCCGACGCGGCCTGACGCACTGGTGGACGAGGGCGAGGGCGAGGGGGCGGTGCGCACCGCCCCCTCGCTGTTCGTGCGACGAGGGACGAGGGAGGGGCATGGCGCCGGTAACGCCGGTCATCGAGACCCGGGAGCTCACCAAGCGGTACCGCGGCGGCCAGTTGGCCGTCGACCGGCTGAGTCTGACCGTCCCGGAAGGCGCCGTCTTCGGCTTCCTCGGGCCGAACGGATCGGGCAAGACCACCACCATCCGCATGCTGATGGGCCTGATCGAGCCGACCGCGGGCACCGCCCAGGTCCTCGGCCACCCGATGCCCCGAGCCACCCGCGCCGTCCTGCCGCACGTCGGCACGCTCATCGAGGGCCCGGCCCTGTACGGCTTCCTGAACGGCCGCGACAACCTGCTGCGCTACGACTCCGCCGACCCGACCGCCGACCCGCGCACCCGCAAGGCGCGGGTCGCGGAGGCGCTGGACCGGGTGGGTCTGACGGCCGCGGCGGCCAAGAAGGCGAAGGCGTACTCGCTCGGCATGAAACAGCGCCTCGGCCTCGCTTCGGCGCTGCTCCAGCCACGCCGCCTCCTGGTCCTGGACGAGCCGACGAACGGCCTGGACCCACAGGGCATGAGAGAAATCAGAACCCTCATCCGAGAGTTGGCATCGGACGGCACCACCATCTTCCTCTCCTCCCACCTCCTCGACGAGATCGAGCAGGTCTGTACGCACGCTGCGGTGATGGCGCAGGGCCACCTGATCACGCAGGGCCCGGTCGCCGAACTGGCCGCGGGAACACGGGGAAAGCTGACCGTCACCACCCCCGACCCGACCGACGCGGCCCGCGTACTCAAGGAACACGGCATCACCATCGTGGAAACGACCGACGACCGCGTGACGGCCGAACCCCCTCCTCCCGAAACGGACTTGGCGGACCTGAACACGGCGCTCGTCACCGCGGGCGTACGTGTCCGAGGCTTCGGCGTGGAACGGGCATCACTGGAGGACGCGTTCGTCGCCCTGACCGGAGAGGGCTTCGATGTCGCAGGCTGAAGCAGTACACCGGACCGCCGCCCCATCGCGGGCGAACCCCCTCTGGACCCTGGGCCTGCTGCGCAGCGAGCTGACCACGACGTTCCGCCGCTGGCGCACGCTCGCGCTGCTCGCGGTCCTCGCGGGTGTCCCGATCCTGATCGGCGTAGCGGTGAAGATCGAGACGGGCGACGGCTCATCGCTCGGCGGGGGCGGCCCCGAGGGCGGCGGCGGCCCGGCATTCATCGCGCAGATCACGAACAACGGCCTGTTCCTGGTCTTCACCGCACTGGCGGCGACGCTCCCGTTCTTCCTCCCCATGGCGGTCGGCGTCATCGCGGGCGACGCGGTGGCCGGCGAGGCGAGCGCGGGAACGCTCCGCTACCTCCTGGTGGCCCCGGCGGGCCGCACCCGTCTCCTCCTGACCAAGTACGCGACGACGATGGCGTTCTGCGTGGTGGCCACGCTCGTGGTGGCCGTCTCGGCGCTGATCACGGGAGCGGTCCTCTTCCCGCTCGGCGACGTCGTCACCATCTCCGGTACGCCGATCAGCTTCGGCGAGGGCCTGTGGCGCGCGTTGCTCATCGCCCTCACCGTGGCGGCGTCCCTCATCGGCCTGGCAGCGCTCGGCCTGTTCGTCTCCACGCTCACGAACAGCGGCATCGCGGCCATGGCGACGACAGTGGGCCTGCTGATCACGATCCAGATCCTGGACCAGATCCCCCAACTGCACGCACTGCAACCGTACTTCTTCTCCCACTACTGGCTGTCCTTCGCCGATCTGATGCGCGAGCCGATCTACTGGGACGACCTGACGAAGAACCTCGAACTCCAGGCGCTGTACGCGGCGGTCTTCGGCTCGGCG
Source organism: Streptomyces sp. NPDC102467 (assembly GCF_044765445.1). Taxonomy (NCBI): domain Bacteria; kingdom Bacillati; phylum Actinomycetota; class Actinomycetes; order Kitasatosporales; family Streptomycetaceae; genus Streptomyces; species Streptomyces sp. NPDC102467. Next base: position 305,790 of record NZ_JBIWKA010000003.1, read on the forward strand.
GCCTGGGCCCGCTTCACGGCGAAGGACATCACGGCGTAACTACCCCTGCTCGTACGGGAATGTGGCGAGCGGCGCGGCCTGCGCGAAGAACGTCTTGGCGCGGACAAGGGCCTCCTCGTCCTTCTGTACGTCGCCGGGCTTGCTGCCGTTGCCGAGGAGCACACCGCCGAAGTGCATGCCCATGTACGCGGCCGAGTTGCGCAGGGTGCCGACCAGCGGGTCCGCGACGACCTGCTCCTCGTGCGCGAGGGCGGTGACGCCCCACAGGGTGCGCCCGGCGAGGGTGGCTTTGAAGTCGATGCCCGGGGTGCGCAGCCAGCCGGACCAGTGATCGAGGTAGCGCTTGGTGGAGGCGGAGACCGAATACCAGTAGAGCGGCGACGCGATGACGATGTCGGTGGCGGCGAGGGTGGCGTCGAGCAGCAGCGCCACGTCATCGCCCTCCGGGCGCAGGTGGTCGCTGTCGTGCCGCAGATCCTCGAAGTCGGGGAGCGGATGCTCGGCCAGATCGAGCCAGCGCTGCCCGACGTCCGGCGGCAGCTGCTCGGCGGCCTTGCGGACGAGGATCTCGGTGTTGCCGCCGGATCGGCTGCTGCCGAGTACGAACAGGAAGTTGCGGCTGGTCATGGTGGCCCCCTGAATCACGGACGCTACTTACTTGCGCATGCAGTATATGCACGCGCAAGTAAGTAGCGAAAGGCAAAGCGTCGCGGTACGCACGACTACGGGGCCATGACTACGGGACGCCCGACTGCGGGGGCTACGGCTACGGCTGCGGCTACTGGGCGAGCTCCCACACCGCGTAGGCGATGGCGTCACTGTTGTGATCGAGGGCGGTGCTGTCGATGTTCGTGGCGGTGTCGCAGGACGCGTGATAGCAGGCGTCGAACGCCTTGCCCGCAGTGCCGCCCCACTTCTGGGCCTGAGCGGTGGTCTTCTTGTAGTCGGCGCCGCTGAACAGCCCGCCGACCGGAATGCCCGCGCTCTTGAAGGGGGCGTGGTCCGAGCGGCCGTCGCCCTCGGTCTCGATCTCGGTGGGGATGCCGAGCCCTGCGTAGAAGTTCTTGAAGACCTTCTCCAGGGCGGGATCGTCGTCGTACACGAAGTAGCCCGGGTTGGGCGAGCCGACCATGTCGAAGTTCAGATACCCGGAGATTCGCGAACGGTCGCTGGTGGCAAGGGAGTTCACGTAGTTCCGGGAGCCGACCATGCCGAGCTCCTCGGCGCCCCACCAGGCGAACCGCAGATGCTTGGCCGGCTTGAACTGGGCACGGGAGACGGCGAGCGCGGTCTCCAGGATCGCGGCGGACCCGGACCCGTTGTCGTTGATGCCGGGCCCCGCGGTGACGCTGTCGAGGTGGGCGCCGGCCATGACGACCTGGTTCGTGTCGCCGCCGGGCCAGTCGGCGACCAAGTTGTACCCGGTGCGGCCGCCGGACGTGAACTGCTTGACGGAGGTGGTGAATCCGGCCGCGTCCAGCTTGCTCTTCACGTAGTCGAGGGAGGCCTTGTAACCCGGGCGGCCGTGGGCTCTGTTGCCGCCGTTGGCCGTGGCGATGGACTGGAGCTGGGCGAGGTGGGCCTTGACGGAGGCCACGGGTATGTCGGGCGCGGCGAGGGCCTGCGGCGCGGCGGTGGCCTCCGGCGCGGCGCCGACTGGTGTGGCGGCGGCGGTGACGAGGGTGGCGGCGGTGAGCAGAGACGCGGCTGCGAGCCGCACGCGTATGGGTTGCAGGGGCATGTGGGGGGCTCCTGGTTCCTCGGTGGGTGCAGGGATTGAGGTGGCCTGATGTTCCTGGCGTGCTGACACACCGTCAAGAGCGTATTCAGGACACCCGTGTTCGAAATCCGGGCAGCCTGCTTCTGAGGTCGCAGGACGGGATGAGCCGCGGCGCGTACGTGTCCGGAACGGGTGTTCGCGGGGGCCTGTTTATGCGGTGCGTCCGGCGCGGTACCGGGCTTTGCGTGCGGGCTTGTTTGCGTGGTGCCGCGGCGCTGGGGATGCCGTACCGGGGTTCTTGTGCGGGCTTGTTTACGCGGTGCGCCGGCACTGGGGCGCCACATCGGTGCTTTCGCGCGGGCCTACGTGCACGGTGCCCCGGCGCTGGGACCATCGTCTCGGCGTTTCCGCGAGGGCCTCCTTGCATGGCGTACCCGGCGCTGAGGTGCCGCCTTGCCCACCCTGCCGCCCTGGGGGTCCCCCCGGACGGAGTCTGGGGGAGGCAGATTGCCCAAGGCGGGGGCGATGAGGCGGCGGGGGCGGCAGCCGACGGCGGCGCACCCGGGTCGTCACCGGGGCGGCAGCCGACGGCGGCGCACCCGGGTCGTCACCGGGGCGGCAGCCGACGGCGGCGCGCCCTGGCCGTCACCGGGGCGGCAGCCGACGGCGGCGCGCCCTGGCCGTCACCGGGGCGGCAGCCGACGGTGGTGCACTCGCGATCCCTGGCGCTCCACCGGTCGGCACTCGAAATGCCAGACGCTCCACCGGCCGGCACTCGCAAGACGACGGGAGGGGACGTGTCGGGGTGCCCCCGCAGGACACCGCGGGAACCCAGCGCCGGATGACCGCCCATGGCGCAATCAGGGTTGGAGACCGATCCGGCCGAGGAGGCACCCCGACACGGCCCCGCCCCACCCACGAAACAGGGCGCAAAGCGCAGCGGAGGACCGCCTATGGGGGCCGAGGAGCCCGATCACTGCACGCAGAACTCGTTCCCCTCGGGATCACCCATGACGACCCACTGCCCCCCTTGCGTATCCACGGACCGCACCACACGCGCCCCGAGCCCGACAAGCCGCGCAGTCTCTTCGGCACGGCGCTCGGGCCCGGCGTGAACATCGATGTGCAGCCGGTTCTTGCCGGTCTTGGCCTCGGGCACCCGCTGGAACAGAATCCGCCGCCCCAGCCCGGTCCCGGTCCGCTCGTCGACCGGGTCACCGGGGTGCCGAACGGCGACCAGGTCCCGGAAGGCCCGCCGCCCCCACCGCTCGATGGTCTCGGCCTCGGTCACCGCGCCGGCCCCGAGGAGCCCTCCGATCAACGCGGCGTTGTCCTCGATCTCGTATCCGAGCGCGGCGGCCCAGAACTCGGCCTGCGCATGCGGATCGGCGGCATCGACGACGAGCTTCCAGTCAAAGGTCACGGTCATCCCCCACTTATACGTCCGCCCGGCACCTCAACAGCCTCAACCTCAGCCTCAACCCCAACAACTCCACCTCCAGCTCCAGCTCCAACCCCGGCAGCGGCAACCTCCGCCCGGACCAACGCAAGCCGCCCGGCCCGAGCGGAGCGCAACGCGTCCCAGGTCAGCAGGACGAGCGCGAGCCACACCAGGGCGAACCCGGCCCACCGCTCAGGCGGCATGGCTTCGTGGAAGTAGACGATCCCGAGGATGAACTGGAAGACGGGCGCGAGGTACTGCAGCAGCCCGAGAGTGGAGAGCGGCACCCGGATCGCGGCGGCCCCGAAGCAGACGAGCGGCACGGCGGTGACCAGCCCGGTCGACGCGAGAAGCACCGCGTGGCCGGCGCCTTCGGAGGCGAATGTCGAGCGCCCTTGGGAGCCGAGCCACAGCAGATAGGCGAGCGCGGGCAGGAACTGGATGGCGGTCTCGGCGGCGAGCGATTCGAGGCCGCTGAGGTTCACCTTCTTCTTCACGAGCCCGTACGTGCCGAAGGAGAACGCGAGGACGAGCGAGATCCACGGCGGCTGCCCGTATCCGATGGCGAGCACGAGCACGGCGAGCAGCCCGACCCCGACGGCGATCCACTGCGCGAGCCGCAGTCGTTCCTTGAGCAGCAGCACGCCGAGGGCGATGGAGACGAGGGGATTGATGAAGTACCCCAGCGACGCCTCGACGACGTGGCCGGAGTTCACGGACCAGATGTAGACGCCCCAGTTGACGGTGATGACGGCGGCGCCGACAGCGACGAGCCCGAGCCGCTTGGGCTGACGCAACAGTTCCCGGGCCCAGCCCCACTCGCGGACGAAGAGCATGGCGACGCCTACGAAGGCGAGTGACCACACCATGCGGTTGGCCAGGATCTCCACTGATCCGGCGGGCTTGAGCAGCGGCCAGAACAGGGGCACGAGGCCCCACATTCCGTATGCCGCGAAACCGTTGAGGAGCCCGACGCGCCCCTCGTTGCGCTCCGACGTCCCTGTCGCCCCGTCCTGCACGGACCCTCCTCATGACACCCACACCCGGCAGCCCCGCGGCGGCCACCTAGGAAGGTAGCGCCACGGGACGGTGCGTGTCATGCCCGTATCGCCATACGGTCCTGACGCCGAACCGGCCTACTTCAGCGCCCCGGGGAGGCCTGGGGGACCGCTTCCGCGACGGCCTCGGCGAGCGGAGTCGTAGGCCGCCCGATGAGACGGGCGAGGTCCCCGTTCCGCCGGGCGAGCAGTCCTTGCTCGATGGCGGTGTCGACGCCGACGAGGATGTCGGCGAACGGAGCGGGCAGGCCGGCGCCGAGCAGTACTTCCCGGTTCTCCTCGGGCGTCACGGCCCGGTAGACGATCTCCTTGCCGGACTGCTTCGCGACCTCGGCGGCGTACTCGGCGAGTGACCAGGCGACATCCCCGCTGAGCTCGTACGCCTTGCCTTCGTGGCCCTCGCCGGTCAGTACGGCGACGGCGGCCGCGGCGTAGTCGGCGCGCGAGGCGGAGGCGACCCGGCCCTCGCCCGCGGACGCGAGGACGGCGCCGTGCTCCAGGACCGGGGCCAGGTTCTCGGTGTAGTTCTCGTGGTACCAGCCGTTGCGCAGGAACGTGTACGGCAGGCCGGAGTCGAGGATCGCCTGCTCGGTGACCTTGTGCTCGTCGGCGAGGGCGAAGTCGGCGTCCGGGCCGCCGAGCACGCCGGTGTACGCGAGCGAGGCCACGCCCGCGGCCTTCGCGGCGTCGATCACGGCCTGGTGCTGCGCCACGCGCTGCCCGACCTCGCTGCCGGAGATCAGCAGCACCTTGTCGCCGGAGCGGAAGGCGCCGTTCAGGGTCTCGGGGGCGCTGTAGTCGGCGATGCGCAGCTCGACGCCGCGGGCGGACAGCTCGGCGGCCTTCTCCTTGTCGCGCACGACGGCGGCGATCTCCCCGGCGGGCACGCCCGCGGCGAGCAACCCTTCGACGACGAGGCGGCCGAGGTGCCCGGTGGCTCCGGTGATGACGAGGCTCATGACGGAAAACTCCTTGAGTGGGCGGTTCTTCCTCCACCGTAGGGGTAGCGCTGTGGTTTCGTAAGTACCCACTTTGAAGTAAGGTACTGGCATGGGAGTAAGTAAGGTCAGCACGGTACGGGGGTGGACGGCCGGCGAAGGGATGTGCCCCCAGCGCCTGGTCCTCGAGCACGTCACGAGCCGGTGGGGCGTCCTGGTGCTGCTCGCTCTGGAGGAGCGGTCGTTCCGGTTCAGCGAGCTGCGCCGGGAGATCGGCGGGGTCAGCGAGAAGATGCTCACGCAGACGCTGCAGACCCTGGAGCGCGACGGCATGGTGCACCGCGACGCCAAACCGGTGATCCCGCCGCGCGTCGATTATTCGCTCACTGCCCTCGGCCGGGAGGCGGCGGTCCAGGTGCGCGCGCTCGCGGAGTGGACGGAGCGGCGGATGGCCGACGTGGACGCGGCGCGGGCGATGTACGACGAGATCCGGGCGCCCGGGTCGTCCGCCTGACGTAACTGGCCGTCCGGGCATGGGTTTCAGGCCACGCAGGGCCGTTCGGCCCGGCATGCCCACGGCACACGGGGGCACACACCCGGTAGGGCGTCGGTCCACACCAAACCCGCCATCCACCCGTGCGCCCCCTGTCCGCCTCCCGTGCTGCCCGGCTCCGCTCGGCACCCTGGGAGGTGGAATGCTCCGCCTGCTGCGCCGACCGGGGGGTCTCTTCGCCATGGCCACACTGACATCGCCCCTGCGAGGGGTCGGCTCCCGCCTGCGGGCCGGATTCGGCCGCCGTCGCCGCCGGGACGAACTCCTCGAGCGGCTCGTCGTGGAAATGAGCCGGGCGAACGTACTCCGTCAACACTCCCTTTTCCTCGACCAGTTGGACCGCGCGATCGACGACCCCGACCTGGCGGCGGCGCTGAGCACGCTGCCGGATCTGTCGGACCGGGAGCGGCGGCTGATGCTGTGGGTGAACCGGGAGTACGCCGTGCTGCTGCTCGCCCACCGGGTCGGCGCGTTCTGCTGGGACGAGCTCATCGGCCATCTGCGCGTCCTGTGCCGCAACGAGGTCTTTCAGGTGTACTGGACGCGCACAGTGGATCACCGGCGCAGCCTGGCCCCGGACACGCTGGACGCGCGCGTCAGAGACACGCTGAACGGCATCATCGAGGAGCTGGCCGCCGACCCGGAGGAGTGGTGGGTCGTGGGCCCGGACGTGGCCGCGGACTGACCGGAGCGCACGCCCCGTCCACTCGAACCGGTGAATGTCGGCGCATGCCCGCAGTGTCCGAAGAGCCAAAAAAGGTCGCGCTACGGTCATGTTCCGCTGTTCGGCTGTCCGCGGAGGTGGGGCGGCAGAAGGATGGGGGAAGCCGTCCTCCTCTGCCGTATGGCCCAGCGGCCGTTTTGCGGTGCGTGGCCGGGTCGGGGAAGGTCAGCACCCAGTCGTCGCGCAGGCCGGAGGATTCCTCAAGTGAAGATCGTTCGTCGCATGGGCGACGCACCACGTCTGAGGGGCTGCGGTTCGGGCGAGACCTGCCCGGACATTTTCGAGCTGAGCGACAGCAACTTCGCGGTGGTGGGCACCGATGCGACCGAGTCCCTACGAGGGCGGCTTCCGCGAGGCGTCACACTCGCTCCCGGCGAGCGAGTCGTCGTGATCACTCGCGCGACGCTGGTCAGCGCCAAGCGGGACCTTCCGGACGCCTAGCCGACCCCGAAACCGCGCCCCACGGACCTCAACCCGCGAAACACAGTCGACCACGACATGGCATGGGCAGGGCCCGGACGCCACATCACATCGCGTCCGGGCCCTGCCCACGTCCATGACGCCTGTCAGCCGACGACGGTCCAGGTGTCGCCGCCGGCGAGGAGCGCGGCGAGGTCGCCCTTGCCGTTCTGTTCGACGGCGGTGTCGAGCTGGTCGGCCATCTGCGTGTCGTAGACGGGCCGTTCGACGTTGCGGAGCACGCCGATGGGGGTGTGGTGCAGGGTGTCGGGGTCGGCGAGGCGGGACAGGGCGAAGGCGGTGGTCGGGGACGCGGCGTGCGCGTCGTGGACCAGGATCCGGTCCCGGTTCTCCGCGGTGACGGGGACGATCTTCAGATCGCCGGTCTGCGCGTCCCGCACGACACCCTTGGAATCGTCGGCACCAAAGGTGATCGGCCGGCCGTGTTCCAGGCGGATGACGGCTTCTTCGGCCTGCTGCTTGTCCTTGAGCACTTCGAAGGCGCCGTCGTTGAAGATGTTGCAGTTCTGGTAGATCTCGACCAGGGCGGTGCCGGGGTGGTCGGCGGCCTGGCGCAGGACCTCGGTGAGGTGTTTGCGGTCGGAGTCGACGGTGCGGGCGACGAAGGAGGCCTCGGCGCCGATGGCCAGCGAGACCGGGTTGAAGGGGGCGTCCAGGGAGCCCATCGGCGTGGACTTGGTGATCTTGCCGACCTCTGAGGTCGGGCTGTACTGCCCCTTGGTCAGGCCATAGATCCGGTTGTTGAACAGCAGGATCTTCAGGTTGACGTTGCGGCGCAGGGCGTGGATGAGGTGGTTGCCGCCGATGGACAGGGCGTCGCCGTCACCGGTGACGACCCACACGCTCAAGTCGCGGCGGGAGGAGGCGAGTCCGGTGGCGATGGCGGGGGCGCGGCCGTGGATGGAGTGCATCCCGTAGGTGTTCATGTAGTACGGGAAGCGGGAGGAGCAGCCGATGCCGGAGACGAAGACGATGTTCTCTTTGGCCAGGCCGAGTTCGGGCATGAAGCCCTGGACGGCGGCGAGGACCGCGTAGTCACCGCAGCCGGGGCACCAGCGCACTTCCTGATCGGACTTGAAGTCCTTCATGGATTGCTTGGCCTCGGCCTTGGGGACCAGCGAGAGAAGCGTCTCGGTGCCGGTTCCGGTCCCTTCCGTGGACTCCCTGGTCTGCGTATCAGCCATCGATGGCCTCCTTGAGAGCCGTGGCGAGCTGCTCAGCCTTGAACGGCATTCCGTTGACCTGGTTGTAACTGTGGGCGTCCACCAGGTACTTGGCCCGGATCAGAGTGGCGAGCTGACCGAGGTTCATCTCGGGGATCACCACCTTGTCGTAACGCCTCAGGACCTCGCCCAGATTCCGCGGGAAGGGGTTGAGGTGGCGCAGATGGGCCTGCGCGATCGCCTCGCCCGCTCCGCGCAGCCGGCGTACCGCCGCGGTGATCGGCCCGTACGTCGAGCCCCAGCCCAGTACCAGCGTCCTGGCCTGGCCGTCCGGGTCGTCGACCTCCAGGTCGGGGACCTCGATCCCGTCGATCTTGGCCTGGCGGGTGCGGACCATGAAGTCGTGGTTGGCCGGGTCGTAGGAGATGTTCCCGGTGCCGTCCTGCTTCTCGATCCCGCCGATCCGGTGCTCGAGGCCCGGCGTGCCCGGAATCGCCCAGGGCCGCGCCAGCGTCTGCGGATCCCGCTTGTAGGGCCAGAAGACTTCGCTGCCGTCGTCCAGCGTGTGGTTGGGCCCGGTCGCGAACTGGGTGCGCAGATCGGGGAGTTCATCCACCTCGGGGATGCGCCACGGCTCGGATCCGTTGGCCAGATAGCCGTCGCTCAAGAGGAGGACCGGGGTGCGGTAGGTGACCGCGATCCGGGCCGCCTCCAGGGCGGCGTCGAAGCAGTCGGCCGGGGTCATCGGGGCGACGATCGGCACCGGCGCCTCGCCATTGCGCCCGTACATCGCCTGCAACAGGTCGGCCTGCTCGGTCTTGGTCGGCAACCCCGTCGAGGGCCCGCCGCGCTGGATGTCGACCACCAGCAGCGGCAGCTCCAGGGAGACCGCGAGGCCGATGGTCTCCGACTTCAGCGCCACTCCCGGCCCCGATGTCGTCGTCACCGCGAGGGAGCCGCCGAAGGCTGCGCCCAGAGCGGCCCCGATCCCGGCGATCTCGTCCTCCGCCTGGAACGTACGCACACCGAAGTTCTTGTGCCGGGACAGCTCGTGCAGGATGTCGGAGGCCGGAGTGATCGGGTACGAGCCCAGGTACAACGGCAGATCCGCCTGCCGGGACGCCGCGATCAACCCGTACGAGAGGGCCAGGTTCCCCGAGATGTTGCGGTACGTGCCGGTCGGGAACGCCGTCGTGGCCGGCGCGATCTCGTAGGAGACCGCGAAGTCCTCGGTGGTCTCACCGAAGTTCCAGCCCGCGTGGAACGCCGCCAGATTCGCCCGCATGATCTCGGGCTTCTTCGCGAACTTGGTCTTCAGGAACTTCTCGGTGCCCTCGGTGGGCCGGTGATACATCCACGACAACAAGCCCAGCGCGAACATGTTCTTGGAGCGCTCGGCCTCCTTGCGGGACAGCTCGAACTCCTTCAGCGCCTGCACGGTCAGCGTGGTCAGCGGCACCGGATGCACCGAGAACCCGTCCAGCGACCCGTCCTCCAGCGGCGACGTCTCGTAGCCGACCTTGGCCATCGCCCGTTTGGTGAACTCGTCCGTGTTGACGATGATCTCGGCGCCGCGCGGCACATCACCGATGTTCGCCTTCAGCGCCGCCGGGTTCATCGCCACCAGCACGTTCGGCGCGTCCCCCGGCGTGAGGATGTCGTGGTCGGCGAAGTGCAACTGGAACGAGGACACCCCCGGCAGCGTCCCGGCGGGCGCCCGGATCTCGGCCGGGAAGTTCGGCAACGTCGACAGATCATTGCCGAACGTGGCCGTCTCCGAGGTGAACCGGTCACCCGTGAGCTGCATACCGTCACCGGAGTCACCCGCGAACCGGATGATCACCCGGTCCAGGCGCCGTACGTCCTTGCTCGATTCACCCGCTGTGCGCTGTTCTCCGACCACTGCACCGTCGGTCCCGTCGGCCTGCTCGGCTGGGCTACTGACCTGGTTGGTCACTGAACTGGACCTCCCTCGAGGCGGCTGTGCGGGCAGACCTGTCCCACTGGCCTACCACAGGCCCACCCTACGTCTGTAAGGGGTGCCTTCCTCTGAGCGTTCGCAGGACGGACTTGATTTTGAGACGGCGTATCGTCCTCTTTTGCCATCATCTGCCAGCCCCCCATAGCCGCACTCGAAGCGCTCTGGAAGACGCCTCGTGCCCGTCCTTCGGTTCTGGGTCCGGTCCCCGGCCCGTCGCGATACCTGACAGGGTGTCAGGTACTCAGTTCTTCAGGTAGGTCAGAACGGCCAGAACGCGACGGTGATCCCCGTCACTCGGGGACAGGCCCAGCTTCAGGAAGATGTTGCTCACGTGCTTCTCCACCGCGCCGTCGCTCACTACGAGCTGCCGGGCGATCGCCGAGTTCGTCCGGCCCTCCGCCATCAGGCCGAGGACCTCGCGCTCGCGCGGGGTGAGATGGGCGAGCACATCCTGCTTGCGGCTGCGCCCGAGCAACTGCGCGACCACCTCCGGGTCGAGCGCCGTGCCCCCCTCGGCGACGCGGACGACCGCGTCCACGAACTCCCGCACCTCGGCCACCCGGTCCTTGAGCAGATAGCCCACGCCGCGGCTCGATCCGGCGAGCAGCTCGGTGGCGTACTGCTCCTCCACGTACTGCGAAAGCACCAGAACCCCGAGCCCGGGGAACTTCCCGCGCAGCTGCACCGCCGCGCGCACGCCCTCGTCCGTGTGCGTGGGCGGCATCCGTACGTCCGCGACGACCACGTCGGGAAGCTGGTCCTGCGCCCCCAGATCGGTGATGGTCTTGACCAGCGCGTCCCCGTCACCGACACCGGCGACGACCTCGTGCCCGCGGTCGGTCAGCAACCGGGTCAGGCCCTCCCTGAGCAGCACTGAATCCTCGGCGATGACCACCCGCACCCTGTCCTCCACGTTTTTCGGCCCCCCAGCGCCCCTGTGCACCTGTCACAGAGGCCAGTTCTGAACAGGTCCAGCATTTCAGCATCCGGACCGGGGTGCGCCCACGCTGCGGGAAGAGGGGCGGATTCCTCCGGGTGGGGGCCCGAAATGGGTGGGAGTGGCAGGTTGTTGTACGTCGGGAAAGGCCGGTCGGTCAGGCGGGTCCGGCAGCCGTCACGCCCGGCGCCACGGCAGCTCCGCCGTGATCCGGGTCGGGCCGGCCGTCGGCGAGTCGACCAGGAGGATGCCGTCGACCGCGTCGAGGCGCTCGGCCAGCCCCGCGAGGCCCGAACCGGCGGCGGCGTCCGCTCCGCCCACCCCGTTGTCGGAGACCTGGAGCATGAGGCGGTCGCGGGTGCGCCACACGTCGACCGTCGCCCGGGTGGCCCGGCTGTGCTTGCTGACGTTCTGCAGGAGCTCGGAGACCGTGAAGTAGGCGATGCCCTCGATGGCGGGCGCCGGACGCTCCTTCAGGTCGACCTCGACCGTCACCGGCACCGTGCACCGCGAGGAGACCGAGGACAGCGCCGCGTCCAGGCCGCGGTCGGTGAGCACCGCCGGGTGGATGCCGCGCGCCAGATCCCGCAGCTCCTGCAGCGCCGTCTTCACCTCGCCGTGCGCCTCGTCGACCATGCGGGCCGCCGTCTGCGGGTCCTCGCTCAGCTTCTCCTTCGCTAGACCCAGGTCCATGGCCAGATTGACCAGACGGGCCTGTGCGCCGTCGTGCAGATCGCGCTCGATACGCCGTAGATCCGCGGCCGCCGTGTCGACCACGACGCCCCGGTCCGACTCCAGCTCCACCACACGCGACGCGAGCCGCGAAGGACCGAGCAGCCCGGACACCAGCAGTCGGTCCACCGTCGTGAGCGCCCGCACGATCCACGGCGTCGCCAGCGTGACGAGCAGGCCGACCGCCGCGGTCAGCGTGATCTCGAAGGGGTTGTTCAGGTACACGGAGTGCGCCTCGTCGCCGTACAACTGCAGACCCGCCTGGCCCGCGTACATCGGGAAGACCCACTGCCACAGCGGGTACGTGAGCAGCGACCAGCCCGTCGTGAAGAACGCGATCGCCACGGAGAACGAGAACACCGCCCACGGGAAGTGCAGCACCGTGTAGAGCAGATGACGCCACGAGACGCCGCTCTTGAGCGTCGCGCCCATCCACGCCAGCGGGCCGCCCGTGCGCGGCCGCACCGGCTCCGGCGAACCGATCTCCAGGCCGAGCAGCCCCCGCGCCCGCGCCCGTTCCACGGCGCCGAACCCGCGCGCCCCGGCCAGGGCCGCCGCGAGCACCGGCACCCCGATGAACGTGACGAGCAGCCCGGCGCCGAGCGACATCATCGTCACCGACCAGACGAACGCGACGATGGCGATCGGCAGACTCAGCAGCAGGTAGGCGAACTCCCGCCAGGCACGTCCCTCGATCGGGGCACGCAGCCCGGCCGGCAGACGGCCGAGCCCGCGCCGCTGTGGGCGGGGCTCGTCGTCGTACGAGTACTCGCCGCGGTATCCGTACTGCTGCGTGGCCATGGGCGCCGTCCGTTTCTGCTCGTGTCCGCTGCTCTGATGTCCAGGTTCCTCCGGAGCGGGGCCCCGGGCCATGCGGCGGGTCGGCGTCTTCGACCGGGGGTTTTCCCTACCCCCGCCGCCCGACGGCCCTGGCGCTACGACCGGTCGCGCCAGGGCAGCTCGGCCGTGACCGTCGTTCCGCCGCCGTCGGGCGAGTCCACGACGAAGAGTCCGTCGACCGCGCCGAGCCGCTCCGCGAGCCCGGACATGCCGGTGCCCTTGTCGAGGCTGGCGCCGCCCTGACCGTCGTCCTGCACCTGGATCAGCAGCCGCTCGTCCGACCGCCACACATCGACCGAGGCCTTGGTGGCGCGGCTGTGCTTGCTGACGTTCTGCAGGAGCTCGGAGACCGTGAAGTACGCGATGCCCTCGATCGCCTCCGCGGGCCGCGCCGGCAGCTCGGCCGTCACCTTCACCGGGACCGTGCAGCGCGAGGCGATCGAGGAGAGCGCCGCGTCGAGGCCGCGGTCGGTGAGGACCGCCGGGTGGATGCCGCGGGCCAGATCCCGCAACTCCCGCAGCGCGAGCTTCACTTCACCGTGCGCCTCGCCGACCATCTCGGCCGCCGCCTCCGGGTCCTCGAGCAGCTTCTCCTTGGCGAGGCCGAGCCCCATGGCCAGATTGACCAGGCGGGCCTGTGCGCCGTCGTGCAGATCGCGCTCGATACGTCGTAGATCCGCGGCCGCCGTGTCGACCACGACACCCCGGTCCGACTCCAGCTCCGCGATCCGCCGCTCCAGCTCGTCGGAGGGCGACAGCAGGGCGCGCACCATGGCCCGGTCCGCGTTGGTGAGGCCGCGGGCGACGAACGGCAGCACGGGCCACAGCACGAACAGGCCGACCAGCGTCACGGTGAACGTCAGGATGCCCCACGGCAGCCGGATCAGCTCGTACAGCACCGCGCGCCAGCCCACCGGGTCCTTCAGCCCGTTCCACAGCCAGCCGAAGAAACCGTCCTCGCGCCGGCGCGGCAACGGGCTCGGCTCCTCGATCCGCACCCCGAGCAGCTTCCGCGCCCGCCCCCGCTCCGCCTTGCCGAGCAGCCGCGCACCGGCCAGGCCCCCCGCGATCAGCGGCAGCCCGATCACGGTGACGGTCAGGCCGGCCCCGAGCGCCAGCATCGTGAGCGCGTAGATGAACCCGAGGACGGCGAGCGGAAAGCTGGTCAGGAGAAACGAGATCTCCTTCCAGGTGTGTCTGTCGTAGGCGAAACGCGGCGACGGCAGCACCGGGCGCTCGTCGTCCGCGGCCCCGGGCGGGTGCAGTGGGTCGGTCATAGCGAAAGAGTGCCTTGCGCGCGACGGGCGGCGCCATGAGGCGGACCGGCCGGGAGGAACGGGGGATAACCCCACCCCGCCGAGTGCGACGGCCGGGCCCGCGAGGCTTACCGTCCCTTTAACAGGCCCTAGACTCCCGTGCGTACAGATCGTCGAACACGAACACGCGAGGGGCGACAGACGTGACGGGACCCACCGTGACCGTCATCGCGGCGGACACCTCCGACGGCCGTGCCCACGGCTACGTCCAGACCTACGCCGATACATACGCCCATGATTACTTCCAGTCGTATGCGGTGGTCGGACTGCTCGCCGTCGTCGGCGTGCTGTTCGTCGCCGTGGCCTTCGGCGCGGGACGACTGCTCCGCCCGGTGGTCCCCACCCCGGAGAAACTCCTCACGTACGAATGCGGCGTCGACCCCGTCGGCGAGGGCTGGGCACACACCCAGGTCCGCTACTACGTGTACGCGTTCCTCTACGTGATCTTCGCGGTCGACTCGATCTTCCTCTTCCCCTGGGCCACGGTCTTCGCCGCGCCGGGATACGGCGCGACGACCCTCGTCGAGATGTTCATCTTCCTCGGCTTCCTCGCCGTGGGCCTGCTCTACGCATACAAGAAGGGCGTCCTTACATGGGCGTGAGTGACGTGACCCCCTCGGAACCGGTGTACCTGCCCGAGCCGAAGCGGCTCGGCGTGCTCTCGCGGCTGGCCCCCGAACCGATGAAGGTGGTCCTCAACTGGGGCCGCCGCTACAGCTTGTGGGTCTTCAACTTCGGTCTCGCCTGCTGCGCCATCGAGTTCATCGCCGCGTCCATGGCGCGGCACGACTTCATCCGGCTCGGCGTCATCCCCTTCGCGCCGGGCCCGCGCCAGGCCGACCTGATGGTCGTCTCGGGCACGGTCACGGACAAGATGGCCCCGGCCGTGAAGCGCCTGTACGAGCAGATGCCCGAGCCGAAGTACGTCATCTCCTTCGGCGCCTGCTCCAACTGCGGCGGCCCGTACTGGGACTCGTACTCGGTGACCAAGGGCGTCGACCAGATCATCCCCGTCGATGTGTACGTGCCCGGGTGCCCGCCCCGTCCCGAGGCGCTGCTCCAGGGCATCCTCAAGCTGCAGGAGAAGATCGCCCGCGAGTCGCTCGGCGAGCGGTACGCCTCCGCCGACGCCGCGGCAGGCCGGCCCTCCGTGGCGGCGCTGAGCAGCGACCTTGTACAGCCGCCGAAGCCCGCCGGTTCTGCGGAGGGTGACCGATGAGCTGGCTGCCTGGCCCCGTCGAGGAACTGTTCGGCGCCGACGCCACCGTCGAGGAGGCGTACGACCTGCTGACGGTCGACGTCCCCGCCGCGTCATGGATCGAGGCTCTCCAGACGGCCCGTACGACACTGGGGTGCACGTACTTCGACTGGCTGAGCGCCGTCGATGAACCCGGCGACGGGTTCCGCGTGTGCGCGCACGTCGCGGCCGTCGCCCCCCGGTCCGTACGCCGCCTGCTGCTGCGCACGACCGTGCCGCACTCCGCGCCGGTGCTCGCGTCGGCGATCGACGTGTACGCGGGCGCGTCCTGGCACGAGCGCGAGACGCACGAGATGTTCGGCATCGCCTTCGAAGGCCATCCGCATCTGGTCCCGCTCCTCCTGCCCGACAGCTTCGAAGGGCACCCGCTGCGCAAGGACTTCGTGCTCGCGGCGCGCGTCGCGAAGGCGTGGCCCGGCGCGAAGGAGCCGGGTGAGTCCGCGGCAGGAGCGGGACACAGCGGGCCGAAGCGGCGCCAGATGCTGCCGCCCGGCGTCCCCGACCCGAACGAATGGGGCCCGCTGAAGGGCCAGCTGCCGCCCGCCCCGGCCCGCCCGTCCCGCGCGGCGCGTCCCGCGCGGGGTGCCGGAGCCACGGCGGCGGCGGGGGCCGGAACGGGTGGCCCGGGTGGCCCGGGTGAGCGTCCGGCCCGGCGGGCGCGGCCGGCGAGCGAGGGCTCGGTGAGTCAGGGGGCGGCTGTGGATGACCCGGCTGTTCCGGGGGGCGGGACTGTTCCCTCTGCCCCGGCTGTTCCGGGGGCCCCGGCTGCTTCGGATGCCCCGGCGGGGGAGGCGCGTCCGGCGCGCCCGGCCCGGCGTGCCCGCAGCGTGTCCGAGGGCTCGGCGAGCCAGCGACCCGCGTCGGCTGATGAGCCGGGTGATGCGCCGGGGAACGGCCCGGCCCCGGCCGAGGCACCGTCCAAGCCCCGGTCATCCGATGCGCCCTGGCACCACGCCAAGCCCGCGTTCGACGACGCGCCGCAGAGGCCGGACCTGGAGTCGGGCTCGCAACCGGACCCGGACCCGGAGTCGGGCTCGCAACCGGACCCCGCAGAGACGCCGACCGAGCCCGAGGGCGACCCGACCGGCAACGACACGACGGGCAATGACACGCCCGGCAAGGACACGCCCGGCAAGGACACGCCCGGCAATGACACGCCCGGCAAGGACACACCCGGCAACGGCACGACCGACGGAGGCACGCAGTGAACGACGCTCTCGACGTCGCCCTGCGCCTCGTCGTCGTCTTCGTCGCCTTCCTGGTGCTGCCCCTGGTCGTGGGCCAGACCGAGCACAAGGTCATGGCCCACATGCAGGGCCGCCTCGGCCCCATGTACGCGGGCGGCTTCCACGGCTGGGCCCAACTCGTCGCAGACGGCGTCAAGTTCGCCCAGAAGGAGGATGTGGTCCCGGCCGACGCCGACCGCCGCGTCTTTCAACTCGCCCCCGCCGTAGCCCTGTTGCCCTACCTCATTGTCCTGCTGGCGATCCCGGTCGGGCCCGGCGACGGCGCGGTCGGCCAGGTCATCGACGCGGGCATCTTCTTCGTGCTCGCGGTGATGGGCGTCGGCGTGCTCGGCTCGCTGATGGCGGGCTGGGCCAGCGCCAACAAGTTCTCCCTCCTCGGCGGCCTGCGCACCGCCGCACAACTGCTCGCCTACGAACTCCCCATGCTGCTCGCGGCGGCCTCGGTGGCGATGGCGGCGGGCACGGTCTCGCTGCCCGGCATCGTCGACGCCTTCGCGTGGTGGTGGCTGCCCTGGCAGATCGTGGGCGCCCTGGTCTTCTTCGTGGCGGGCCTCGCCGAGCTGCAACGCCCGCCCTTCGACATGCCGGTCGCCGACTCCGAGATCATCTTCGGCGCGTACACCGAGTACACCGGGCTGCGTTTCGCACTCTTCCTCCTCGCCGAGTACGCGGGCATCGTCGTCCTGTGCGGTCTGACCACGGTCCTCTTCCTCGGCGGCTGGCACGGTCCGTGGGGTGCCGACGGCCTGGGCTGGATCTGGACCCTCCTCAAGACGGCGATCCTCGCCTTCGTCGTCATCTGGCTGCGCGTGTCCTACCCCCGGCTGCGTGAGGACCAGCTCCAGAAACTCGCCTGGACCACGCTCATCCCCCTCGCCCTCGCGCAGATCGCGCTCACCGGAATCGTGAAGGTGGCGATCAACTAGTGCCTCCGATCCCCGGGTCCGGCCTGGCCAAGGGCCTCGCCGTCACCCTCCGCACGATGACGAAGAAGACCGTCACCGAGCAGTACCCGGACGCCCAGCCCGAACTCCCGCCCCGCACCCGCGGCGTGATCGGCCTGTTCGACGAGAACTGCACGGTCTGCATGCTGTGCGCCCGCGAGTGCCCCGACTGGTGCATCTACATCGACTCCCACAAGGAGACGGTCCCCGCCGCCGTCGAGGGCGGCCGCGAGCGCAGCCGCAACGTCCTCGACCGCTTCGCCATCGACTTCTCCCTCTGCATGTACTGCGGTATCTGCATCGAGGTCTGCCCCTTCGACGCGCTCTTCTGGTCCCCCGAGTTCGAGTACGCCGAGACGGACATCCGCGAACTCACCCACGAGCGCGACAAGCTCCGCGAATGGATGTGGACGGTCCCGTCCCCGCCCGCCCTGGACCCGGCAGCCGAGGAGCCGAAGGAGTTGGCGGCAGCCCGCAAGGCAGCGGACAAACTGGAGGCAGCCGAGGCAGCACGGGTAGCCGAGGCAGCGCGGGCCTCCGAGGCCGCGCAGGCAGCGGAGGCCGCCCCGTCCGACGACCCCGGAGAGGGGACGCCCGCATGACCCCCGCCGCATCGGCGGCATCGGCCGCCGTCACCACGGCCGCCGAGAGCCACGGGTTTCTCTCCCCGACGGGCGTCGAGATCGCCTTCCTCCTCGTCGGCCTGGTCACCTTCGGCGCCGCGGTCGTCACCGTCACCACGAAGCAGCTGGTGCACGCCGCGCTGTGGCTGGTCGTCGCCCTCGGTGGCCTCGCCGTCGAATACCTCCTGCTCACCGCCGAGTTCATCGCCTGGGTGCAGGTCCTCATCTACGTCGGTTCCGTCGTGGTCCTCCTCCTGTTCGGGCTGATGCTGACCCGCGCGCCCATCGGCCGGTCACCGGACGCGGACGGCCCCAACCGCTGGGCCGCACTGACCGTGGCCGTCGCCTCCGCGGCCGCCCTGGTCTGGGTCGTCGTCGACGCCTTCCGTGCGACGTGGATCGATCTGGACGTGGCCGCCCAGGGCAACACGGCCGTGACCGGATCGATCCTGTTCCGGCATTGGGTGCTGCCCTTCGAAGCGCTCTCGGTCCTCCTCCTCGCGGCCCTGGTCGGCGCGATCGTCCTGTCCCGCAAGAAGAACGCGGCCGAGACCGAGACCGAGGCCGACGTCCGGGCCGGTACCGATACCCGTGCAGACACCCGTGCAGACACCCGTGCAGACACCCGTGCAGACACCCGTGCAGACACCCGTGCAGACAACGTCACCGACGCTTCCGCCGGCCGGGAGGGCAACCGCTGATGCACCTCGCTTATCCCGCCGTCCTCTCGGCCCTCCTTTTCTGCACGGGCCTGTACGGAGTCCTGGCCCGCCGCAACGCGATCCTCGTCCTGATGTCGGTCGAGCTCATGCTCAACGCCGTCAACCTCAACCTCGTCGCCTTCGACGTCTGGCTGCGCGACGCCCTGCACTCCGGGCAGGCCCTGACCCTGTTCACCATCGCCATCGCCGCCGCCGAGATCGGCATCGGCCTGGCGATCGTCCTGGCCGTCCACCGCAACCGCGGCACGGCGGACATCGACAAGCTCCGCGACTCCGCCGAGCCCCACGACCCGGACGACGACCCGCACGACCCGTCGGACGCCACGGCGACAGCCGGCACCCCGGCCGATCCGGCGGACAAGAAGTCGGCGGGCAAGCAGACGGCGGACAAGAAGACGGCGGACAAGAAGGCCGAGGCCACCGCGTGACCACCACGACCCTCGCCGTACTCGTCCCCCTCCTGCCGTTCCTCGGCGCCGTCGCCGCTCTCCTGCTCGGCCGCACCGCTCCCGCCTTCGTCCGGCCGCTGGCCGTGCTGCCGACGCTGGCCGCACTGGTCCTCGCCGTCGTCGTCGCCGTCCAGCAGGGCGGTGGCACGGGCAGCCGCACCGCGGCCCTCGACGCCCACACCGAGCTCACCCCGACCGGTTCCGTACCGATCGAACTCGCCCTGCACATCGACGGCTTCGCCGCCCTGACCGCCGTCCTGGTCGGCCTGGTCGCGACCTGCGTCCAGCTCTACTCGACGGGCTACCTCCGCGACGACCCGCGCTACTCCTCGTACGCCGCTCTCGTCTCGCTCTTCACCTCCGCGATGCTCCTCGTCGTCTACTCGGGCGACCTGATGGTGCTGCTGGTCGGCTGGGAAGTCATGGGCATCTGCTCGTACTTCCTCGTCGGCCACTACTGGGAGACCCCCGAGGCGCGGGCCGCCTCCCTCAAGGCCTTCCTCGTCACGAAACTCGGTGACGTCCCCTTCCTGATCGGTCTGTTCGCGCTCGCCACGGACGCGGGTTCCTTCCGCATCACGACGATCCTGGGCAAGGTCACGAGCGAGGGCGGCCTCGACCACCCGACCCTGATCGCACTGCTGCTCCTGGCCGGTGTGGCGGGCAAGTCCGCGCAGTTCCCGCTGCACACCTGGCTGCCCGACGCGATGGCGGGCCCCACGCCCGTCTCCGCGCTGATCCACGCCGCGACGATGGTCGCCGCCGGCGTCTACTTCGTGGCCCGCCTCCTCCCGGTCTTCGCCGCCTCGCGGGCAGCCCTGATCGTGCTGGCCGTCATGGCCGCCGTGACCATGGCCGGCTCGGCCCTCGCCGCGCTCGCCCAGGACGACATCAAGCGCGTCCTCGCCTACTCGACGATCGGCCAGCTCGGCTACATGACGGGCGCCCTCGCCGTCGGCGACCGTGACGCCGCCGTCTTCCACCTCCTCACACACGGCGCCTTCAAGGCGCTGCTGTTCCTCGCGGCGGGCGTGATCATCCACGCCGCCGGCACCAACTCACTCGCCGCGATGTCCCGCATGGGCAACCTGCGCGACCGCGTCCCCGACGCCTTCTGGACGATGACCGTGGCGCTGCTCGCGCTCGCCGCGATCCCGCCCTTCAGCGGCTTCTTCTCCAAGGAAGCCGTCCTCGGCGCCGCCGAACACACGGCCACAGGACATGAGCAGGGCATCCCGGCCGCGTCCGGCTGGATCGTCCTCGTAGCGGGCCTGGTCACGGCGCTTTTCACCGCCGCCTACGCGACCCGTCTGTGGCTCCTCGCCTTCAACGGCCGGGGCACGCAGGCCCCCGACCACGGCAGGCAGCCGGCCGTGATGAACATCGTCCTGTGGGTCCTGGCGATCCCCTCCCTCGCTTTCGGTCTGGCCACGGGCGTCCTGCCCGACTGGTTCGACGGCCGCTCGCTCACCCCGACCCTGACCACCTCCGTCCTCGGCACCGGCTTCGCGCTCGTCGGCGGCCTGGTCACCTACGCGGCGTGGCGCCACACCACCGCGATGGCCGCGCGCCGGACCCCGATCGGTGCGGTCGCCGTCGACACCGAGTCCGGAGACGGCGGCCTGGTCGAGGCCGAGGCCATCGCCACGCACACGGCCGCGTACGGAGACATCGCGGGTGCCCCCGACCCGGCCGACCCGGGCCGTCTCCTGCTCGGCCCGCTGCACCGGCACGCCGCCGTCGGCTTCCACCTCGACGCCGTCTACGCGACGCTCTTCGTCCGCCCGGTCCAGGGCGCGGCAGCGCTCGTCGGCTTCCTCGACCGCACGGTCGTCGACACCTATGTACGCGCGGCCGCTGAAGCCCCCAAGGCGCTTGGCTGGGCCGTGCGCCGCGCACAGACCGGAAACGTGCAGACCTACCTCAGCGCACTGCTCGCAGGCACCGTCGTCCTGGTGGTCGCCGTCGTCCTCGTCGCCACCGCCGGAGCGTGAGCAGCCGTGATCGATATCAGCGAATCCGTGATGCAGTTCCTTCTCGCATTGATCGTCGTCGGACCGCTCATCGGGGCCGTGGCCGCTCTTCTCCCCGCCCCGCCGGGGCTGAAGGGAAACTCTCCGGACCAGGCCGTGCTCCGCCACGGCGTGACCGTGACCGGCGTGATCCTCATCGCGGCGATCGTCCTCGCGCTCGGCTTCGACCACGACCATCCGTCGAAGATGCAGGCCACGACCGACATCAGCTGGATCCCCGCGCTCGACGTGCGTATCCACCTCGGCATCGACGGCATTTCCCTCCCCCTCCTGGTGCTCACGGCGCTGCTGACGTTCCTCTGCGCGCTGTACTCCTACTTCAAGATGCCAAGTGGGCCTTCCCCCAAGGCGTTTGTGGCCCTGATCCTCGTCCTGGAATCAGGCACGCTCGCCACCTTCGCGGTGCTCGACCTCCTCCTCTTCTTCCTCGCGTTCGAGATCGTCCTCATCCCCATGTACTTCCTCATCGCGCGCTGGGGCGGCGCGGAACGCACAGCCGCCGCCTGGAAGTTCATCCTTTTCACCTTGCTCGGCTCGGTCGTGATGCTGCTCGGGATTCTCCTTATCGGCGTTAAGTCGGGCACGTTCGACATGATGGCACTCGCCACTGACAACGGCCGGGGCCTGACCTCGTCCGTGCAGGTCATCGCCGTTCTGGCGATCGGTATCGGGCTCGCGGTGAAGACCCCGATGTGGCCGCTGCACAGCTGGCTGCCGGACGCGCACACCGCCGCCCCGACCGTTGGTTCCGTCCTCCTCGCCGGGGTCATGCTGAAGATGGGTACGTACGGGTTCGTCCGGATCCTGCTCCCCATCGCCCCCGACGGAATGCGGACGTTCGCGCCGTACCTCGCCGCGCTCGCCGTCGTCGGGATCATCTACGGCTCCCTGGCCTGTCTGAACCTCGCGAAGCAGGGCGCGAAGGGTGATCTCAAGCGCCTCATCGCGTACTCCTCCGTCGGCCACATGGGCTTCGTCCTGCTCGGCATCGCGACGATGAGCCCGACCGGCGTGAACGGCGCGCTCTTCGCCAACATCGCCCACGGCCTCATCACCGGCCTCCTCTTCTTCCTGGTCGGCGCGCTGAAGGACCGGGCCGGCACCAGCGACCTCGACACCCTCGCCGAGCAGGGCGGCATGGCGCTGTACGGCAAGGCACCGCGGTTGGGCGGCCTGCTCGCGTTCGCCGCCGTCGCCTCGCTCGGACTGCCGGGACTCGCCGGGTTCTGGGGCGAGATGCTCGCGCTGTTCGGCGCGTTCAGGCCCGCCGACGACCTCGGCCGCCCGGCCTTCCTCGTGTTCATGGCGATCGCCGCGCTCGGCACCCTGCTCACTGCCGCGTACATGCTCATCGTGGTCCGCCGCATCTGCATGGGCCCGCGCACACGCGAGGCGCCGGACCTCGCCGATGTGCGGGGATACGAGATCGCCGCCTGGACCCCGCTCGTCGCCCTCACCGTTCTCGCGGGTCTGTGGCCCGCCGCCCTGCTCGGCCTCACGAACCCGGCCGTGCAGAAGCTCCTCGCAGGAGGCCTCCAGTGACCGCCGTCGCCGCGCCCTCCGTGGCGTCCCTCGTCCAGTCCGTCGACTGGCTCGCGATCGCCCCGCCGACGATCGCGGCGGTCGTCGCCCTCGTCGTCCTGGTCGCGGACCTGTTCGTGAGCGAACGGCGCAAGCCGGTCCTCGGCTGGATCTCCGTGGCGGGCCTGGCCGCCGCCGCACTCGCGCTGATCCCGCTGATCGGTGACGAACGCTCCACGTTCTGCCTCGCGTCCTCCCAGGAAGCGTGCAGTTACACGGCGGACCGCTTCACACTCGTCGTCCAGTTCCTGGTGCTGGCCGGCGCCCTGCTCACGGCCCTGCTCTCGATCAGCACTCTTAAAGACGCGAAGAACGCGAACAAGCCGCTTCCCGAAGGGGAGTTCTGGTTCCTGCTCCTGTCCTCCGCCGCGGGCGCCGCGCTCCTGCCCGCCTCCCGCGACCTCGCCACGCTCGTCGTCGCCCTGGAAGTCGCCTCGCTGCCCGCCTTCGCCCTCGTTGGCATCAAGCGCGACGACAGGCGGTCCTCCGACGCGGCCCTGAAGTTCTTCCTGTCGTCGGTCACCGCGACCGCCGTCACCCTCCTCGGCGTGAGCTTCGTCTACGCGACCACGGGCACCCTGCACCTCACGAAGGTCGCCTCCGAACTCACCCACGTGAACGGCCAGTTCCACACCCTCGCCCAGGCGGGTGTCGCCCTCACGCTCATCGGCTTCGCCTTCAAGACGGCCGCCGTACCGTTCCACTTCTGGGTGCCCGACACCTACGTAGGCGCGCCGCTGCCGATCGCTGCCTACTTGTCGGTCATCGGCAAGGCGGTCGGCTTCTCCGGGCTCATCCTCGTCACCGTCATCGCGTTCCCCTCGTACGCCGACGTATGGGGCCCGGCACTCGCCGTCCTCGCCGCGCTGACGATGACCATCGGCAACGTCGCCGCCCTGCGCCAGCAAGCCACGCGCGCGTACAGCGCCGTGCGCCTCCTGGCCTGGTCCTCCGTCGGCCAGGCCGGCTACCTCCTGGTGCCGATCGCCGCGGCCGCGTACTCCGACGACCCCCAGAAGTCGATCGGCTCCACCCTCGCGTACGCCCTCATGTACGCCGCAGTGAACCTCGGCGCCTTCGCCGTGGCCGCCCTCGTCGCCCGCACGAAGCCGCTGAACCGGCTGAGCGACTACCGCGGCCTGTACGCCTCACGCCCGCTCGCCGCGCTCGTCCTGGGCTTCTTCCTGCTGTGCCTGGCCGGCCTGCCGCCGGGCATCATCGGCCTCTTCGCGAAGGTCACGGTATTCTCGGCGGCCGTCGACGCGGGCCTGGGCTGGCTCGCGGTCGTCATGGCCGTGAACGTCGTCATCGCGCTCTTCTACTACCTCCAGTGGACCGCGGCCCTCTTCCGCACCCCTGAAGGCGAGCCGGCCGCATACCGCGCCTCCTTGCCGCTCACGGCCGCGATCGCCGTCACAGCCGTCATCGGAGTGGCCCTGTCCGGAGCTCCACAATTGATCCTTCACTTTGTGGACAGTGGGCTGTTCTCGTGACGCGGCAGATTGTCAAAGCCCCTATTTGGTACGTTTCTGGGTCGCCTCAAACAGATACTCCCCCCACGATCACCCTTCCCAGGAGCAGCAGCGTGCTGAGCGGTTTCAAAGACTTCATCCTTCGCGGCAACATCGTCACCATGGCTGTCGGCCTCGCCATCGGGTCGGCCTTCACGGCCCTGGTGACCGCCTTCACCGCCGCGTTCATCACTCCGCTCCTGGGCTGGGCGACGGGCTCCATCGGCAACTACTCGGACGCCTATTTCACGCTCGAGAACGTCAGGTTCCCCTACGGCAAGCTCATCAACGCCGGCATCGCCTTCATGATCACCGCCGCGGTGCTCTACTTCGTGATCGTGCTGCCGATGATGAAGATCACGGCCCGCGCCGACCGCAACAAGCCGATCGACATCAAGGCCGCCCTGCGCGACTGCCCCCGCTGCTTCAGCCAGATTCCCGGCATCGCGACCCGCTGCCCGCACTGCACCAGTGAGATCAAGGCCGACGAGGCGGCCATGGAGATCGCGGGCCTGTTGCCCGAGCCGCGCTGACCCGTACGGCCTACATACGCGCCCCGCTCACCGAGCGTGCACAAGGGAACTCGTCCCGCCCGTCTGGCGTTGACCAGTACGGGAGGGTCCACTGGACCTGGGCACAGCAGCCACCCGCAGCGACTCGCGGGTCCAGTGGAAGCAGTGAGAAAGCAAGCAGCGGGTTCCCCTGCCGCACCATCAGGAGGGCGTACCGTGCACCGCCGGCACAACGGGTTGAAGACAGCCGTACTCCTTGGGGGCCTGTCCGCCCTCATCCTCGTCATCGGCAGCTTTTTCGGCCGTATGGGGCTCGTCATCGGACTCGTCATCGCGATCGGGACGAACGCGTACGCGTACTGGAACAGCGACAAGCTGGCCCTGCGCGCGATGCGGGCCCGCCCGGTCAGCGAGTTCGAGGCGCCCGCCCTCTACCGCATGGTCCGCGAGCTCTCCACGCAGGCCCGTCAGCCCATGCCCCGCCTGTACATCTCACCGACAGAGGCACCGAACGCGTTCGCGACGGGCCGCAACCCGCGCAACGCGGCGGTGTGCTGCACCGAGGGAATCCTGCGCATCCTGGACGAGCGCGAGCTGCGCGGCGTCATCGGGCACGAGCTCAGCCATGTGTACAACCGCGACATCCTGATCTCGTCGGTCGCCGGAGCCCTCGCCTCCGTGATCATGTTTCTGGTCAACTTCGCGTGGCTGATCCCGGTCGGCCGCTCCAATGACGACGACGGCCCCGGCATCTTCGGGATGCTCCTGGTCATGATCCTGGGCCCCCTCGCCGCCTCTCTCATCCAGCTCGCCATCAGCCGCTCGCGGGAGTACGAGGCGGACGCCTCGGGCGCCCAGCTGACCGGGGACCCGCTGGCCCTGGCCAGCGCCCTGCGCAAGCTCGACGCCGGTACGAAGCAGCTCCCGCTGCCACCCGAGCCGCGCATCGAGACGGCGAGCCACATGATGATCGCCAACCCCTTCCGCCCCGGCCAGGGAATGTCGAAGATGTTCTCCACGCACCCGCCCATGGCGGAGCGGATCACCCGGCTCGAGCAGATGGCAGGTCGCCAACAGTGAAGACAATCCTGAACGTCATCTGGCTGGTCCTGAGCGGCTTCTGGCTGTTCCTCGGCTACGTGTTCGCGGGCCTGCTGCTGTGCATCACGATCATCGGCATTCCGTTCGGCATCGCGGCCTTCAGGATCGCCGTCTACGCCCTGTGGCCCTTCGGGTACACGACAGTCGAGCGCAGGGACGCGGGCGCGCCGTCCTGCGTGGGCAACGTGCTGTGGCTGGTTCTCGCGGGCTGGTGGCTGGCTCTGGCGCACATCTTCACCGGCATCGCCCTGTGCGTCACGATCATCGGCATCCCGTTCGGCATCGCCAACTTCAAGCTGATCCCTGTGTCGTTGATGCCGCTGGGCCGCGAGATCGTCAGCACGGACCAGCCGTTCGCGGCGCGCTGAGCGCAGCCCCCGCGCCGGGGTGTCCCGGCCTGTGTCGTGCGCCGCACCTTCCAGGTCACCGCAACCGTCCGGCGCCTACGTATCGTCCTTCTGGGCAACAGTGCAGCGAGGCAATATCGCGCAACTCAGCACAGCAGAGGGGCAGAACACGGCATGAGCATCATCAGCTGGATCATCCTTGGACTGCTCGCCGGTGCCATCGCCAAGTTCCTGCTCCCGGGCCGCGACCCGGGCGGTCTGATCGGCACCACGCTCATAGGTGTCGCGGGAGCCTTCATCGGTGGCTGGATATCGTCCCGTTGGCTCGACCGCCCGATCAGCAAGGACTTCTACGACACCGCTACATGGGTCTCCGCGATCGGTGGCGCCCTCGTCCTCCTGATCGTCTACCGCGTCTTCTTCGGCGACTCCCGTAGTCGCCGCTGAGCAGCAGCCGACAGCCGGCAGCAAGAAGGGGCGGTACCCGGCCGGGTACCGCCCCTTCATCCACGTAGGCGACTACCAGTGCTCTACCGGTAGTTCACGTACTGCAGCGCGAAGTCGAAGTCCTGACCCTTGAGCAGCGCCTGCACGGCCTGCAGGTCGTCACGGCTCTTGGAGCTGACCCGCAGCTCCTCGCCCTGCACCTGAGCCTTGACGCCCTTGGGGCCTTCGTCGCGAATGATCTTCGCAACCTTCTTGGCGTTCTCCTGGGAGATGCCCTCCTCGATGGAGGCGAAGATCTTGTACTCCTTGCCGGAGAGCTGCGGCTCGCCGGCGTCCAGGGCCTTCAGCGAGATGCCCCGCTTGATCAGCTTGGACTGGAAGACGTCGAGGATGGCGTTGACCCGCTCCTCGGAGTTGGCCTCCATCAGGATCTTCTCGCCGGACCAGGAGATGGATGCGCCCACGTTCTTGAAGTCGTAGCGCTGCGAGATTTCCTTGGCGGCCTGGTTGAGGGCGTTGTCGACCTCCTGCCGCTCGACCTTCGAGACGATGTCGAAACTGGAGTCGGCCATGTCCTGTGGCTCCTTGTATCGGGGTTGCGTCGGGCACCGATCGGGCTCCGATCGGCTTCTGGTCGGGCGCGCCGAGGCGTTGCGCCGCATGCAAAGCCTAGTCACCGCCCCGGCCCCCACCGGCGATCAATCGGGTGGCGAAGCACCCCCGTGCATCAGGTATTGTTTACGACGTTGCCAGCGAGCACCGCCACACAGCGGGGCACAAGGCAGCAAACCCAAGGCGGTGTGCCCGAGCGGCCAAAGGGAGCAGACTGTAAATCTGCCGGCTCAGCCTTCCCAGGTTCGAATCCTGGCGCCGCCACACTTGGGGGAAGCCCCCTCCGGATTCCGGAGGGGGCTTCGTCATGCCCGGGCCGTGCCTGCGCTCAGCAGCCCGTGGAGCGGGCCCAGGGGCGGCACGGGCAGATGGACGCGACCCCAGAGGCTCCGCCGTGCCCCGGGCCGCTCAGCGCTGCACGTACCCCTCTCGCAGCGGCCCTCCGTCCAGCTGCAGCACGTCCTCCGCCGCGGCGGCCAGTGGAGCCGGGTCGGCGTGTTCCGCGACCGTGCGGTGGCCGGCGAGGAGGGCGGCTCCGCGTTCGGGGTCCGCGGTGAGCAGGCGGCGCGGGAGCCAGCGGCCGATGCCCGTCCAGGCGCCGTGGAGCGCGGTGAGGAGGTGAGCTGCCTCACGGAGAGTGACGTCGGCGATCGCCAGTTGCTCGTACCGCTCGGTAGGCGGGGTGTCGAGCAGGTCGTCCATGAAGCAGGTCAGGACGTAGCGGCTGCGCTCCCGCTCGGCCCGGGTCAGCGGGACAGGACCTGCCGCGAGGAGCTCCCGCGCCCGCGCCCGCGCGTGGGTGACGTGTCCGTGTGGGTCGAGCAGCGGGATGCCCTGGTCGTAGAGGAACAGGATCGTGCCCCGGCGCAGTGAGCGGTCCCGCTCGAAGCGGCCGGGAAGGTCGCCGAGGGTGTGCAGGAACAGTTCGGCCGGGCGCCCCTCGTGGCGGAGCACCTCGCGGCGGCTCGTGTCGGTGTCGGGCAGCAGGACCGCCAGGTCCAGGTCGCTGGTCGGCCGTGCCCGGCCCCGGGCGGCCGAGCCCCCGAGCACGGCGCCCAGGGCGTGCGGGTAGCGGTCCGCGAGCAGCCGCAAGGCCTGGGCGGACAGCTCGGGGGAAGCGGCGGCGGCCGTGGCTGTGACCGGGGAGCTGGAGCGGCCGGTCAGCGGCGCGTGATCATTCATGCCGTACGGGTCTACCGGCGGGCCCGCGCCCCGTCCACACCCTTTGCCGGGTCATTCCTGAGCAAGCAGAGCACTTGTGTGACGCATGGTGCGGCTCTAGGGTGAACCGCCCTATTGCATACGGGTGTTCGAGCTCAGATGAGTCCGAGGGGGAGGCATGGAGATCAAGAAAACCGTGATCCGTGAGGAAGAGCGCACCAATCGTCGGCCGGCCATCATGGAGAAGCGGCCGACTCGCTGAACTACGAGGAAAAGGGCGGCATGCGCGTTCAGTTGGTGACCATGCCCTGGCACCCGATCGATCTGCCCTCCCTCCAGGTGGGCCTGTTGCACCAGTTGTTGCGGCAGGTCCGCCCGGGCGACGAGGTGGGCGAGTTCCACGGCTCGCTGCGCTGGGCGGAGTTCCTGCTCGAACGCTCCGACGGCAGGCTGCGACCCGGCGACTACGAGGCGATCGGCAGCGACTCGATCTTCCACGGACTCGGCGACTGGGTTTTCTCCGGCGTGCTCTACGAGGACGAGAACTGGGGCGTCGCGAAGCTCCACGCGTACGCGCGCGGGCGCCAGTTGTGCGCCGACACCCTCGACACCGTCTCCGAGATGCGGCTGCACGCCGCCGAGTACATCGAGCGGTGCGCCGACGAGGTGCTCGCCCACGCTCCGGATGTCGTCGGGTTCACCAGCACCTTCATGCAGAACGTGCCGTCGCTCGCCCTGGCCCGCGAACTCAAGCGCCGCAGACCGCAGTTGACCGTCGTCTTCGGGGGCAGCAACTGCGACGGCCCCATGGGCCACGCCCTGCACCGCAACCACCCCTACGTCGACCTCGTGGTGCGCGGCGAGGGGGAGTACGCCCTCCCGGCGCTCCTTGCCCACCTCGACGCGGGCACACCCCCCGACGACGTACCGGGACTGTGCTGGTGGGACGGTTCCCAGGCGGCCCGGGTCTCCCGCGCCAACACCGAGACACGCCGGACCGTGGCCCCCGCCGACATACCTTCGCCCGACTACGACCAGTGGCACGCGGAGATCGAGGCGTCCCCGGTCATCGAGTACGTGTACCCGAAGCTGGTCGTCGAAGGGGCCCGCGGCTGCTGGTGGGGCGAGAAGCACCACTGCACCTTCTGCGGCCTCAACGGCACCGCCATGGCCTTCCGCGCCAAGCCCGGCGAGCGGCTGTGGAGCGAGGTCGAGCGGCTCGTGCGCCGCCACCGCATCCTCGACGTCGTCACCGTCGACAACATCATCGACATGGCGTACTTCAAGGACTTCCTGCCGCGCGCCGCCGAGAGCGGCTGGGACCTACGGATGCACTACGAAGTGAAGTCCAATCTCAGCCGGGAGCAGATCGCCCTGTTGAGCGAGGCCGGAGCCGTCCTGCTCCAACCCGGCATCGAAAGCCTCAGCGACCGCGTCCTGGACCTCATGGACAAGGGCGTCACCGGCGCCCGCAACATCCGTACGCTGCGCGAGTTCGACAACCACGCGATCACCTGCACGTGGAACTACCTGTACGGCTTTCCGGGCGAGACCACCGAGGACTACGCGCGCGTACTCGACCAGATGCCGGCCCTCGTCCACCTCCAGCCGCCCGGCGGCGCCCACCGCATCCAACTGGAGCGGTTCAGCCCGCACTTCACCGATCCGGGCCTCGGCTTCGGCAAGCGCCGACCCGCCGAGATGTACGGCCACGTCTACGAGTTGCCCGAGAGCGAACTGGCCGACCTGGTCTACCTGTTCGACACCGAGGACGCGGGCATCGGTGGCGCCGTCGAGAACCGGCTCATCCAGGCCGTCGCGCAGTGGCGGGCGGGGCACGCCACCTCGACCCTCGTCATGGAGGCGGCGGGCGAGGACGCGGACGCCCTTCTGGTGCACGACCGGCGCCTCGGCTGGCCCCCGCGCACCTACTGGTTCAACGGCTGGCAGGCGGCCGCCCTGCGCCACCTGGAGGACGGCCGCACCGAACCCGCCCTCCACCGCAGACTGGCCGCCGACGGGCACCCGGTCTCCGCCGAGGAGGTGGGGCAGTGGCTCACCGAGGCCGTCGCGCTCGGCCTGCTCTTCCGTGACGGCCGTACGTACGTCTCCCTGCCGACCCGGACCGTACCGATCCGCATCGACCGCGAAGCCGACGCCGCGCCAGACGGCGAGCCCGCACAGCAGGCGGTGGCCGGATGATGACCACTCGGCCCCCCACTCGGCCCGGAGCCCGCTCCACCGTTCTCCCCGCCGTCCTGCCGCCCACCGTGGACCACCGCCTCACCGGCGCCGACGTCCACGTGCACGAACCGCTGCCCCTGCGCGGCGACGGCCGCACCACCACACAGGCGGTCCAGTTCCTGCGTGAGTGCCTGAGTTACGGACTGCGCGTCACGTATGACGTCACGCACCCTGCCACCGGCTCTGTACCTCCTACGTCCGGACGTCGTACGTCCGAACCTCCTACGTCCGAACTTTCTACCTCCGAACCTCCTACGTATGACCCGTACTTTCGCGCTCTGCGCCACCTGCCTCCGCCCGCCGAACATCCTGAAGAGCCAGCCGAGTTGACGCGCTGGCGGACCGGCCACTCGTACGGGATGCTCTATCACCGCCGAGGCCCCGGCTTCATCACCGTCATGGACCGCAGGGAACGCCCGGCATCGGCCCGGTTCACCCTCGACCACCCCGATCTGCTGGCCGCCTTCGACGCGCTGCACGAGGCCACATCCCTGAACGCACTCGCCCCTGCGCGCAGGGAAGCCGCCGAACTGCTGGCGGACGAACGGCTCGCGCTGATCGTCGACGGATGGGCGGTGGCGCTGCCGCCGCGCCTGCGCCGCTGGCCGGTGCCCTGCACGGGGATCTGACGGGTGGCCACGGCCCCGGCCGACACCTCACTGTGGCGACACCGCCCGTTCGTCCTGCTGTGCGGCGAGCAGATCGCCAGTTCCCTGGGGCGGCAGATCACAGCCCTCGCCCTGGCTCTGCTGGCGGTGACGGGGCTGGGCGCGGGGCCGTTCGGGGCGGCCGCGGTGCTCGCGCTGACCTACCTGCCCGGAGCCGTGCTGAGCCCCCTCGCCGGGGTCCTCGTCGACCGGGTGCGGCTGCGGAACCTGCTCGTCACGGTCACCGCAGCCCAGGCCCTCGTCGTCGGCTCGATCCCGCTCGCGGATGCGGCCGGGCACCTGACGCGCGGGCACCTGTACGTCGTCGCCGTCGTCTCCGGCGCCCTGACCTTCACGCTCTCGGTGGCGCTCCAGGGGGCGCTGCCCCGCGTCGTCCCGTCCGGCCGGCTGCTCGGCGCCAACTCCGCGCTGACAGCGGCCCGTACGAGCGGGCAGATCGGCGGCCCCGCGCTCGGCGGCGTCCTGGTCGGACTCGTCGGCCCCGCCCGGGCCCTGCTCGCGGGCGGCGCGGCCTACGTCGTGGAGGCGCTGCTCGTTCTCGCGCTCCCGGCCGCGCTCAACATACGTAGGAAGCAAGGCGCCCGGTCCCCGCTGGACGCGCTGCGCTCCGGCCTCGCCGTCGTCCGCGGCCAGCCGCGACTGCGCCGCATGGTCCTGTCCGGCGCGGGCCTCAATCTTGGAAGCGGCGCCGCCACAGCCCTTTACGTCTTCTATGCCACCCGGGAACTGGCGCTCAGCGCTTGGCAGTTGGGTGCCACTTACGCCGTCTACAGTGCGGCCACGGTCGCGGGCGCACTCCTCGCAGGCCGGTTCGCCCGCACCACGGGCCTGTGGCGGGCCACCCAGGTGTGCGGCCTGGTGGCGGGCGCCGCGGCGTTCCTGATCCCGGCCGCCTCGTTCGGTCCGGCCTTCGCGCTGTTGCTCGCATACCAAGTGACGTACGGGCTCTCCGGAACCGTCTGGATGATCTCCATGACGACGACGCAGCAACAGGCCACTTCGGAGGACCTTCAGGGCCGTGTCGCCGGGCTCGTGCAGTCCGTGCTCCTGACGACCGTGCCGGTCGGGGCGCTCGGCGGTGGCGCGCTGGCCGCCTGGCTCGGCAACGTACCCGTCCTGCTGGGCTCCGCGGCGGTCGCACTCGTCTCCGCGGCGACGCTGTGGGCGCCCGTGAGCGGGGCCGCGGAGTCCCTCACCCCACCCCGGCACCCGCAAGCGCCCGCAGCACCCCATGTGCCCGGGAGACCCCCTCAGGAACGCTCCTGAGGGGGTCGCACCGCGTGCCAGTGACGTTCACGGCGCAGACTTGACCCATGTCATCCACGTCGACCGTGTCTTCAGGGTCTTCAGCGTCCCGCCGCCGCAACTGCCCCGAGTGCCGCCGCGACATCGCCGTCGTCGGGGGCCGCTTCGCCCGCCACGACCCTCCCGGCGCGCGCGACGCGGGAGAACTCGTCTCGTGCCCGGGCTCCCGCCGCCGGGCCCAGCTCGGCGCGGTGCAGGACGCGCTCGACGGATACACGGTCCCGCGCGTACCGGGGCAACTGCCACTCTTCTGAGTACGGCTCCCGGTACGCGCTCTCCCGCTCGCCTACGGAGACCGGTTCGCCCTACGGAGGTCAGCTCAACCTCGAGAGGTCAGCTCACCCTCGAGAGATCAGCTCGTCCTCCGGAGACCAGTCCGCCTCCGCAGATCAGTTCCCGGCGACCGACTTCACGGCCACCGTCACCGGCGCGGTCCCGGAGATCAGTTCGAGCGTCAGCCCGGCCGTGGCGGGTGTGTCCACCAGCTCGGCGAGGACCACGGCCACGTCGTCGCGCGGTACCGTCCCGCGCCCGGTCGAGGCCTCCAGGCGGACGAGGCCGGTGCCGGCGTCGTTCGTCAGCGACCCGGGCCGCAGGATCGTCCAGTCCAGGCCGGTACGCCGGCGTACGTCGTCGTCGGCCGCGCCCTTGGCCCGCAGATACGCGTCGAAAACCTCGTCGCCCTGATGCGCGGAGTCCGCGCCCATCGACGACACCACGACGTACCGTCGCACCCCGGCCCGCTCCGCCGCGTCCGCGAACAGCACGGCGGCGCCCCGGTCCACGGTGTCCTTGCGGGCCGTGGTGCTGCCGGGACCCGCGCCCGCCGCGAACACGGCAGCGTCCGCGCCCTGAAGATGCGCGGCGACCTCCTCCACCGACGCCGACTCCAGGTCGCACAGGACCGGTTCCGCACCGGCCGCACGCAGGTCGTCACCCTGCTCGGCGTTGCGGATGATGCCCGCCACCTCGTCGCCGCGCGCGGAGAGAACCCGCTCGAGCCGTAGTGCGATCTGACCATGACCCCCAGCAATGACAATGCGCATGCTTCCGACCGTACGCCGGGCTGCGGATGTTCGCCGCGCAACCAAGTCCGCGTCCCCCGCGCGTGGGGGTCCCTGAGGCGGCCACGCACGCGTAGAGGCGCCTCAAGCAGGGCCGCTGCCCTTGTGCTTGGCGGCCCGGCCCTGCCGTGGCAGGTCGAGCGCCACCGCCGCCGCCGAGTCGCAGTACTCCCGCACCGCACTGGTCCGCGCCACCACCCGCCCCCGGTGCACGACGATCCGGCTGTACGCGAGCGAGAGCGCCGCCGCCAGCTTCTCGCCCCGTACCGCGAGCAACTCCGCGGGAAAGCCCGCCTCCAGGCGCACCTCCGGCAGCCCCAGCGCGGCCCTGGCCGTCGAACTCACCGCCTCGTACGCGTCCTCGGGCCGCATCCCGTAGCGCGAGGCCAGCAGGTACGCGGCCTCCAGCGGGTCGCCCCGGCCCACCGGGTTCGAGACGTCCCGCAGCGCGCCGCTGCCCGCCGTCACCCGCACGCCGGCCGCGCGCAGCAGCCGGACCGGCGCCACGTCACGGCTGTCCACCCCGGCGCACCCGCCCTGCGGCAGGCACGCCACCGTCACGCCGGCCGCCGCGAGCCGGTCCACGGCCCGCCGTGCCGCCTCGCCCGGCACCCGCGCGAGTCCGCCGAGCGGCCCCACGACGACGCCGGAGCTCAGCCCGCCCGCGGCCGCCGCGAGCCTGCCGAGCCGCGCCGGGTCGGTCCCCTCCGTATGGAGGTCCACCGGGCAGCCGTGCTCGGCGGCGACTTCGAGTACCGCCTCCACGTAGCCCGTCGGGTCGGGGTCCAGATCGGGACAGCCGCCTACTACGGATGCGCCCATTTTCACCGCGTCCCGCAGCATCGCGAGCCCGTCCGCGCCGGCGAGTCCGGTCAGCAGCCGGGGCATCGCCACCGTCCGCAGATCCGCGAGCCCCACCAGCGAACGTCGTGCCTGCAGAGCGGCCTCCATCGAACCGAGCCCCTCCATGTCGCCGATCCGCACATGGGAGCGCAACGCGGTGGCCCCGTGGCCGAGTTGCAGCAGTGCGGACTCGGTGGCGCGGCGCTGGACGTCCTCTGCGTCGTGGCAGACGGGGCCGTCGCAGTCGGCGGACAGGGCCGTGGCGCCGTGTGCGTGCGGCTCCGCCGGGGCGGGCAGCAGGAGGTATCCGGCGAGGTCCACGCGCGCGGTGTGGGCGGTGAGGCTGCCGACCGTACCGACCGCCTCGATGCGCCCGCCGCCCAGCCGCACGTCCACGACCCTGCCGTCGGTGAGCCGGGCCCCGCACAGCAACAGGCCGGAGCCGTCGGGCGCGTCGTCCGGGGAGCCGGGGGAGGGGGGCTGCTGAGGCGGGCTGTCGGGCATCGCGCTCCAGAGGGCTCGTCGAGGGCTCGTACTGCGGTCAGGTCACGGACAAGATCGCGCAGGATGGGTCGAGCCTAGGACGACGGCAGGAGACCTTCGAGGACCCCGAAATAGTCGTACAGATGGGGTCCGTGGGGCACCTGCGCTGATCACCTGAAACGGATTTGGGCGAGGGCGCGCAACCGTGTAATGTCTTCATCGCTCGCCCCAATAGCTCAGTCGGTAGAGCGTCTCCATGGTAAGGAGAAGGTCTGCGGTTCGATTCCGCATTGGGGCTCTGGTGTGAAGTTCCCTCACCTTCGGGTGAGGGGTCATTGCATCACAGCGGTGTAGCTCAGTCGGTAGAGCAAGCGGCTCATAATCGCTGTGTCACCGGTTCAAGTCCGGTCACCGCTACTGACAGTAGCCGATTGCGGGGTCTGTCCTCCGATCGGCTACTCTTTTATGTGTTGAACTCGTCCCATCCGTTCGTCAAGGAGCACTCACGTGGCTGCCACAGACGTCCGCCCGAAGATCACGCTGGCCTGCGTGGAGTGCAAGGAGCGGAACTACATCACCAAGAAGAACCGGCGTAACGACCCGGACCGACTGGAGATGAAGAAGCACTGCCCGCGTTGCAACGCGCACACCGCGCACCGCGAAACGCGATAAATCAGGCTTGTACTCGAGGCCGTCCCCGTAAGGGGGCGGCCTCGAGTCGTTGACACACCCAGGAGGTGCCGAGTCCATGGCGCTCGACCAGTCCTTCGTGGGACGGACCTACCCGTCCACCGCCCCGTACGAAGTCGGCAGGGAGAAGATCCGCGAGTTCGCCGAGGCGGTGGGGGAGACCAACCCCGCCTACGTCGACCGTGAGGCCGCTCGGCAGCTGGGCCATTCCGATGTGATCGCCCCGCCCACCTTTGTGTTCGCGATCACTTTCAAGGCCGCCGGTGTGGTCGTTCACGACCCGGATCTGGGGCTCGACTACAGCCGAGTGGTGCACGGTGACCAGAGGTTCGCCTACACGCGCCCGGTGCGCGCGGGCGACAGGTTGACCATCAGCTCGACGATCGAGGGCATCAAGTCCCTCGCGGGCAACGACATCATCGATGTCCGCGGTGAGGTCCACGACGAGGCAGGCGAGCACGTCGTGACCGCCTGGACGAAGCTCGTCTCGCGCGCCGCAGAGGAGGCCTGATCATGGCCACGACCATCAAGTACGCGGAGGTCGAGGTCGGCACCGAGCTGCCGGCCCAGACCTTCCCCGTGACGCGCGCCATACTCGTCCAGTACGCGGGCGCCTCCGGTGACTTCAACCCGATCCACTGGAACGAGAAGTTCGCGGTCGAGGTGGGCCTGCCGGACGTGATCGCGCACGGCATGTTCACCATGGCCGAGGCGATCCGCGTCGTCACCGACTGGACCGTCGACCCGGCCGCTGTCGTCGAGTACGGCGTGCGCTTCACCAAGCCGGTGATCGTCCCGAACGACGACAAGGGCGCCGAGATCCAGGTCAGCGCCAAGGTGGCGGCCAAGCTCGACGATAACCGGGTGAGGGTCGACCTGATCGCCATGAGTGCGGGACAGAAGGTGCTCGGGATGTCCCGGGCGGTCGTTCAGCTCGCCTGACAGGCATCTCCGGCGCTGCATTCGTCGCCGCATACGTAGCTGTGAGTAAGGGGCGCCCTCTCTCGAGGGCGCCCTCTCTCGAGGGCGCCCCTTACTGTGTTCTCCGGCACAGCCGCGGTTGACGTAGGTAGTGATTGGCCACTAACTTATCCGCATGGTCAGGATGAGTGCGGAGGAGCGGCGTGAGAGCGTCGTTCGCGCGGCGATGATCGAGTTCGCCCGCGGCGGCTACAAGGGGACGTCCACCGAGGCGATCGCCAAGCGGGTGGGTGTCTCGCAGCCGTACCTCTTCCGGCTCTTCCCGGGCAAGGAGGCCATCTTCCTCGCGGCGGCCCGCCGTTGCTGCGAGCGGACCACCGAGGTGTTCCGGAAGGCGTCCGAGGGGCTGGAGGGGGTCGAGGTCGAGGAGGCCCTGGGTGGGGCCTATCTGTCCCTCATCGCCGACGAGCCCGACATGCTGCTCATGCAGATGCAGATCTACGTGGCGGTGGCCGCCGCCGAAGCGTCAGGTGACGCGGCGTTCGGTGAAGAGGTCCGCGGCCTGTGGATGGAGATGTACGACACGATCCTGTTGGCCATGGGGGCGGACGTCGACGATACGAGCAAGTTCCTCGCGGAGGGGATGCTGATCAACGTCCTGGTGTCGATGGGCTTCCCGTCCGATCACCGGGTCTGGACCGGCTGCTTCGCGTCGCCGCAGGCCAAGCAGGCCAGGCAGGCTGAGCGGGCCGAGCAGGCCAAGTAAGCCGGGCAGGCCCGCGAAGCCGAACGGGCCGAGCAGTGCAGCACGTATTTCACGGGGGTGCGCATCTTTGTACCCGCGAAAGTTAGTCATCAATAACTAACCTAACGATCTCAAGGGGAAGAGATGTCACAGAAAACAGCGGCAACGCAGCGCGGGGGAGCCGTATGGGCCCTCGTCATCACCAGCGTCGCCGGATTCATGGCGGCTCTCGACAATCTCGTCGTCACCACGGCCCTGCCGTCCATCCGGCAGGATCTCGGCGGCGCCCTCGACGACCTGGAATGGACGGTCAGCGCCTACACGCTCACCTTCGCCGTGCTGCTGATGTTCGGCGCGGCGCTCGGTGACCGGTTCGGCCGCCGGCGTCTCTTCCTGGTCGGCATAACGATCTTCACCGGGGCCTCGGCCGCGGCCGCCATGTCCTCCGGAATCGGCTCCCTGATCGCTGCCCGCGCGGTGCAGGGCGCCGGTGGAGCGATCATGATGCCCCTCACGCTGACCCTGCTCAGCGCCGCGGTCCCGGCCGCCAAGCGCGGTATGGCGTTCGGCATCTGGGGTGCGGCCAACGGGCTCGCGGTCGCCTCCGGGCCGCTCATCGGCGGCACCCTCACCGAGCACGTCTCCTGGCACTGGATCTTCTGGCTGAACGTCCCGGTGGGCCTCGCCCTGCTGCCGCTCGCCCGCCTGCGCCTCAAGGAGTCCCACGGCACCGGCGCCCCGCTCGACATCGTGGGCACCCTGCTCGCCAGCGGCGGCCTCTTCGGCATCGTGTACGGGCTGGTCCGCGCGCCCATCGTCGGCTGGACGGACGCGGTCGTCCTGACCGGACTGTTCGCCGGTGCGGCGCTGCTCGTCGGGTTCGTGCACCACGGCATCCGCAGCAAGAACCCCATGCTCCCCATGCGACTCTTCCGTTCCCCCGCCTTCGCCGGGATCAATGCCGCGAGCCTGCTGATGTTCCTCGGGATGTTCGGCTCGATCTTCCTGCTCAGTCAGTTCCTGCAAGGCGTACTCGGCTACTCGCCCACCGAGGCGGGGCTGCGGATGCTGCCCTGGACGGGTATGCCGATGCTGGTCGCGCCGATCGCCGGATACCTCTCCGACCGGATCAGCGGCCGTACGATCGCCGCCGCCGGCCTGTTCCTGCAAGCGATCGGGCTCGGCTGGTTCGCCACTGTGATCTCCACAGACGTCTCGTACGCGGCTCAGCTGCCGGCCCTGATCGTCAGCGGGATCGGCATGGCCCTGTACTTCGCCCCGGCCTCCAACCTGGTCATGTCCAGCGTCCGGCCGGAGGAACAGGGCATCGCCTCCGGCTCCAACAACGCGCTGCGCGAGGTCGGCGGTGCGCTCGGCATCGCCATCATGGCGTCGATCTTCTCGGCGCAGGGCGGCTACGACACCGCGCAGCACTTCGTGAGCGGCATCGAGCCCGCGCTGTGGGTCGGCGCCGCGGTGGTCGCCGTGGGCGGTGTCGCCGCCATGTTCATCCCGCGGTCACCGTCCACGCCGACCGTGGCCCGCGACCCCGAGCCCGCCGCGCCCGTCCTGGAAAGCGCCTGACACGCGGTACGGCGACGGCCCCGCCCGAGTGGCGGGGCCGTTCTCGTACCCTGGACGGCGTGCAGGAACTCCACGACGCCCCCCTCGCCCCCCTGACCACCTTCCGGCTCGGCGGGCCCGCCACCCGGCTGCTCACCGCGACCACCGACGCCGAGGTGATCGACGCGGTGCGCGAGGCCGATGCCGCCGGCACCCCGCTGCTGATCATCGGCGGCGGCAGCAACCTCGTCATCGGCGACCAGGGTTTCGAAGGAACCGCCCTGCGCCTCGCCACCAAGGGCTTCGAACTCGACGGTACAAAGCTGGAGTTGGCGGCCGGCGAGGTGTGGACCGACGCTGTGGGGCGCACCGTCGAGGCGGGTCTCGCGGGTATCGAGTGCCTCGCCGGGATCCCCGGCTCCGCGGGCGCGACGCCGATCCAGAACGTGGGGGCGTACGGCCAGGAGGTCTCCGCCACGATCACCGAGGTGGTCGCCTACGACCGCAGGGCGGGCGGGACGGTCACGATCCCCAACGCCGAGTGCGGCTTCTCGTACCGGCACAGCCGTTTCAAGGCCGAACCCGACCGCTACGTAGTGCTGAGGGTGCGCTTCGAGCTGGAGGACGCGGGCGGCCTGAGCGCTCCCATCAAGTACCCCGAGACCGCCCGCACCCTCGGTGTCGAGGCAGGCGACCGGGTCCCCGCCGCGACCGCGCGCGAGACCGTTCTGAAGCTGCGCTCCGGGAAGGGCATGGTGCTCGACCCCGAGGACCACGACACATGGTCGGCCGGGTCGTTCTTCACCAACCCCATCCTTACGGATGCGGAGTTCGCCGCCTTCCACGCGCGCGTGGCCGAGCGTCTGGGCCCCGACGCGAAGGCGCCCGCTTTCCCCGCGGGGGAGGGGCTGACGAAGACATCGGCGGCCTGGCTCATCGACAAGGCGGGCTTCACCAAGGGGTACGGCACCGGCCCGGCCCGCATCAGCACGAAGCACACCCTCGCCCTCACCAACCGGGGCGACGCCACCACCGAGGACCTCCTCGCCCTGGCCCGCGAGGTCGTGTCGGGTGTCCGCGAGGCCTTCGGGGTGACGCTGGTCAATGAGCCGGTCACCGTCGGCGTACGCCTCTGAGCTGCGTTTTTTCGTTGACCTTCAAGGGCCTTGCCCCTGATAGTGACGGTGTCGGACCGTGCGACACGTACCTCAGGGTGGGGACCACAGATGCAGGAGAACGACGGGCAGTTCGTGCTGCCCGCCTACGAGCGCGCTCAATTGTGCTTGCGCGCCGGGGAGTTGCCGCAGGCGCGCGACGAGGCGCAGGCGGGTCTGGACGCGCACGGGCCGCACGCGGGCCTCTACGCGGTCCTCGGTCGCGCCCACGTGGCCGAGGACGACGACGACCACGACGCCGCCGCGGAGCGCGCCTACCGGGCCGGGCTGGACGCCTTCCCCGACGACCTCGACCTGCTCGCCGCGTACGCCGAGTTCGGACTGGCCGCTGACGTCATGGAGCAGCCGGGACGCTTTTCACGGGGGCGCAAGGCGGCCGACCGGCTCCGGGAGCTGGCGCCGGACTCGCCCCAGGCGCTGCGGATCGACGGCGAGCGCCCGGGGCCGCGGCTGCCGTCCCTGGCGTACGTCCAGCGCCACGACGCCAGGGTCGCCCTGACCGGTGGAGTGGACCTTCGCGACGCGGCCCGGCAAGCGGGGCAGGCGGCCGAGGCGTGGCCGTACGACCGGCGCCTTGCGGTGCGCGCGGAGACCCTCGCGGCCCTGTCGTCGGAGGGTCTCGTCTGTCTGACGCTGCGCGCGCCGTACCGGGCCGTGCTCGTGCTGTGCGCCCTGGTGGCGGCATGGCTGCTCGCCGTACCTGCGCTGGGTCTCCCCGGACACCAGTGCCTGTGGGCCCTCCTGGCGCTGGTTCCTCCGCTGCGTGAGCAGACGGTCCTGCGGGGCGCGCGCCGGCGTGCGGAGCGACGCATGCCCGCCGGATACGCGCTGCCCGCGCCCGGTGCGCCCGACGTTCCGCTCCCGACACCGCGCGAGCGGGCGGCGTTGCTGCTCGCGTTCGTCATCGTGGCGGGAGCGTGCACCGGGTCCTTCGGATGGCAGTACGTACGGGCGGCCGACTATCCGCACTATGCGGCGGCCGTACCGAGCTCCTTCCGTGGCATGCCGCTGGAGACCGGGAACCCCATGGCTGACTTCCTCGACTCCTCCCTGGCGTCAGCCTCCTTGCCCCAGGGTGCCGACACGTTCTCAGGTGTCTACAGGGACGAGGATTCCGGCCGCGGGATCGCGGTCTTCGGAGCCACCGGTGATCTGCACAGCGAGGATCCGGACGACCTGTATGAGGGCATACGGGAAGGGGTGGAGGAAGGGGGTGGCAGCGTGAGGACCACGTGGACCGCCGATCCGGGGCCGCTCGGTGGGCGACTGGAATGCATGACCTACGAGCAGTTCGCCGCCTCGCTGACGGCCTGTGCCTGGGTCGACAAGGGCAGCATGGGTGTCGTGATGACCAGTGGCGGTTCCGTCGGCCGTGAGACCTCCGCGCAGGCCGCCCGGGAACTACGTCGAGCGACCCTGCGCCCCGCCACACCAGGGGTTGTTGTCTAAGGCACTAGTAGGCCACCCCGACCCCCTGTTTCACCGTCGCCGGGTCGTCCACCATCGCCAGCATCGCGTGGGCGACGTCCGCGCGGGAGATGAAGCGGCCCGAGCGCGGGAAGCCGCCCACGACCTTCCGGTACGAGCCCGTCAGCGGCTTGTCCTGCAAGCGCGGGGGCCGCACCGAGGTCCAGTCCGTCGCGCTGCGCGCCAACTCGGCCTCCATGGCGGCCAGATCGTCGTAGACGGCCTTCAGGATCGCGCCGATCACCTTCATCATCGTGCGGTCGGCCAAGGGCGAGTCCGCCGGCTGCGGACCCACCGGGCCCGCGCTGACCACCAGGAGCCGGCGCACGCTCTCCGCGTCCATCGCCTTCAGGACCGAACGGGTCAGCTCCGCCGCGATTCCCGCGTCCGCGCGCTTGCGGGCACCGAGTCCGGAGAGGACGGCGTCGCGGCCCGCGACCGCGGGACGCAGCGACCCCGGGTCCGAGAGGTCGCCGCGGAACACTTCGAGGCGCTCGCCCGTGACCGCGAACCGGGCCGGGTCCCGTACCACGGCCGTCACCTCGTGACCGGATCCCAGGGCCTGCCGGACGATCTCCTGCCCGATGCCTCCTGTGGCACCGAAAACCGTGAGCTTCATGGCGTACCTCCAGGTGCGCTGCACGTGGTGGGTGAGTGCTCACTCACCCCTGCTCGCCCTTAGAGTGAGTGAGTACTCACCTCCGCGTCAAGCTTGGTTGGAGCCTGCATGGACCAGAAACCGGCCCGGGTCCGCATCGTCGATGCGGCCCACGACCTCATGCTGACCATCGGCCTGGCCCGCACCACCACCAAGCAGATCGCCAAAGCGGCGGAGTGCTCCGAGGCAGCGCTCTACAAGTACTTCGCCAACAAGGAGGAACTCTTCGTGACGGTGCTCAACGAGCGCCTCCCGAAGCTGGGTTCCCTCCTCGGCCGCCTCCTTACACAAGGGGCGGGCGACCCCGACCGCACGGTCGAGGAGAACCTCACCGACATCGCCCATGAAGCGGCGCTCTTCTACGAGCAGACGTTCCCGATGGCCGCATCCCTGTATGCGGAGCCCCAGCTCAAGCGCCGCCATGAAGAGGTCCTGCGCGAGATGGGCTCAGGGCCGCACCGGCCGATCCAGGGCCTCGACGCCTACTTGAGGGCCGAACAGGAGGCGGGCCGCATCAGCCCCGACGCCGACACGTATGCGGCCGCGTCCCTCCTCCTGGGAGCCTGCGCGCAGCGCGCCTTCGCTTACGAGATGACCCCGGACCGCAAGCCACCGCAGCCGGTGGACGTGTTCGCCGCCGGAGTCGCCCGTACCCTCCTGGGCGGTATCGCCCTACAGGGATGAGGCTCAGGCCAGCCACTCCCCGATGCCGCTCAGCAGCTTCTCCTTGATGTCCACGGGGGCGGCCGAGCCCCGCACGGACTGCCGGGCCAGCTCGGCCAGTTCGGCGTCGGAGAAGTCATGGTGGCGGCGCGCGATGTCGTACTGCGCGGCCAGGCGCGAGCCGAACAGGAGCGGGTCGTCCGCGCCCAGCGCCAGCGGCACCCCGGCCTCGAAGAGCGTGCGCAGCGGCACGTCCTCGGGCTTCTCGTAGACACCGAGCGCGACATTCGAGGCCGGGCACACCTCGCACGTCACCCCCCGGTCCGCGAGCCGCTTCAACAGTCGCGGGTCCTCGGCGGCCCGCACCCCGTGCCCGATCCGGGTGGCGTCCAGGTCGTCGAGGCAGTCCCGTACGGACGCGGGACCGGTCAGCTCGCCGCCGTGCGGCGCCGACAGCAGGCCGCCCTCCCGCGCGATGTGGAAGGCCCGGTCGAAGTCGCGCGCCATCCCGCGCCGCTCGTCGTTGGAGAGGCCGAACCCGACGACGCCCCGGTCCGCATACCGCACCGCGAGCCGCGCCAGCGTGCGGGCGTCCAGAGGGTGCTTCATGCGGTTGGCGGCGACGAGCACGCGCATCCCGAGCCCGGTGTCCCGCGAGGCCCGCTCGACGGCGTCGAGGATGACCTCCATGGCGGCGATCAGGCCGCCGAGCCGGGGCGCGTAGGACGTCGGGTCGACCTGGATCTCCAGCCACCCGGACCCGTCCGCGATGTCCTCCTCCGCGGCCTCCCGGACGAGTCGCTGGATGTCCTCCGGGCCCCGCAGGCAGGACCGCGCCGCATCGTAGAGACGCTGGAACCGGAACCAGCCGCGCTCGTCCGTGGCCCGCAGCTTGGGCGGCTCCGCGCCGGTCAGCGCGTCGGGCAGACGTACGCCGTACTTGTCGGCGAGTTCGAGCAGTGTCGTGGGCCGCATCGACCCGGTGAAATGCAGATGCAGGTGGGCCTTCGGCAGCTGACGGACGTCACGGTGTACACGCTCCATCCCAAGATCCTGCCGTATGCACCTGTAGTACCGGTAGCGCCTTTGCCCTTTCGGGGTGCCTTCCGAACGAAGAAACGGGCCGCCTCTGTAGGGAGGCGGCCCGTTTCTTCGAGCAAGTGACTACAAGGGAGCGAGAACTCAGTCCCGCGCCTCGGCCAGCAGCTTCTGGACGCGGGAGACACCCTCGACGAGGTCCTGGTCGCCCAGCGCGTAGGAAAGCCGCAGATAGCCCGGCGTACCGAAGGCCTCGCCCGGAACCACCGCGACCTCGGCCTCCTCCAGGATGAGCGCGGCCAGCTCGACGGAGTCCTGCGGGCGCTTGCCGCGGATCTCCTTGCCGAGCAGCCCCTTCACCGACGGGTACGCGTAGAAGGCGCCCTCCGGCTCAGGGCAGACGACGCCGTCGATCTCGTTGAGCATCCGCACGATCGTCTTACGGCGCCGGTCGAAGGCCTCGCGCATCGTGTCCACGGCGGTCAGATCGCCGGACACGGCGGCGAGCGCGGCCGCCTGCGAGACATTGGAGA
This sequence comes from Streptomyces sp. NPDC102467, assembly GCF_044765445.1. Lineage (NCBI taxonomy): Bacteria > Bacillati > Actinomycetota > Actinomycetes > Kitasatosporales > Streptomycetaceae > Streptomyces > Streptomyces sp. NPDC102467. Next base: position 350,281 of record NZ_JBIWKA010000003.1, read on the forward strand.
CGTTCGAGGTGGCGTGCGACTGCAGGTTCGTCGCCGCCTTCACGACGTCCTTCGGGCCGACGATCCAGCCCACGCGCCAGCCGGTCATCGCGTACGTCTTCGCGACGCCGTTGACCACGATGCACTTGTCGCGCAGCTCGGGAAGGATCGCCGGCAGCGACGTGAACTTCGCGTCCCCGTATACGAGGTGCTCGTAGATCTCGTCCGTCATGACCCACAGGCCGTGCTCCAGGGCCCAGCGCCCGATGGCCTCGGCGTCGGCCTCGCTGTACACGGCACCCGTCGGGTTCGACGGCGAGACGAAGAGCACGACCTTCGTGCGCTCGGTGCGCGCGGCCTCCAACTGCTCGACGGAGACGCGGTATCCGGTCGTCTCGTCGGCCACGACGTCCACCGGCACACCGCCCGCGAGCCGGATCGACTCCGGGTACGTGGTCCAGTACGGCGCCGGGACGATGACCTCGTCGCCCGGGTCGAGGATCGCGGCGAACGCCTGGTAGATGGCCTGCTTGCCACCGTTGGTCACCAGGACCTGGGAGGCGTCGATCTCGTAGCCGGAGTCGCGCAGCGTCTTCGCGGCGATCGCGGCCTTCAGCTCGGGAAGACCGCCGGCCGGCGTGTAGCGGTGGAACTTCGGGTTCTTGCAGGCCTCGATGGCCGCCTCGACCACGTAGTCGGGCGTCGGGAAGTCGGGTTCACCGGCGCCGAAGCCGATCACCGGGCGCCCTGCGGCCTTGAGGGCCTTGGCCTTGGCGTCGACGGCGAGGGTGGCGGACTCGGAGATGGAGCCGACGCGGGCCGAGACCCGACGCTCAGTAGGAGAGGAACCAGCAGACGGAGAAGGAGTTGCAGCGCTCATAACCCCATCGTTCCAGACCCGAAACCCGCCGGGCACACGGGTTTCCAAGACCACCGCATCCCCTCTTGATCCACTGCTTGATCCACTGGTGCTCCTGATCTGTTCGACGGAGGGCCGCGGAGCACGTACACTCACTGCTCGTTGGCCTTCACCGGCCGCACTTTCCCAGCGCACTCCGTGCAGCCGGGCGGATGCGGTACGTTGGGGGAACAAAGGGTCGTAGCTCAATTGGTAGAGCACTGGTCTCCAAAACCAGCGGTTGGGGGTTCAAGTCCCTCCGGCCCTGCTCACACTCCTTCGCCAGGATGTGTGCGGATGTACGTACTGCATTGCACCGCCGTGCGGCTCAACCGGGCGCGGCACGGCCACGACCCGGAATCAGGTGAGTTGAGTGACGGACGCCGTGGGCTCCATCGACGTGCCTGATGCCCAGGATGAGGCGCCGGAGTCCAAGAAGAAGGCCCGCAAGGGTGGCAAGCGCGGCAAGAAGGGCCCCTTCGGCCGCCTCGCTCTCTTCTACCGCCAGATCGTCGCGGAGCTCCGCAAGGTCGTCTGGCCGACTCGCAACCAGCTCACCACGTACACCACCGTGGTGATTGTGTTCGTCGTCATCATGATCGGCCTGGTGACCGTGATTGACTATGGGTTCAACCATCTCGTCAAGTACGTTTTCGGCTGAGCCGACAGCGGAGGGCGCCGGACCACGGCGTCCCTTTCGCATGTTCCACCCCTATGTATCCAGGAAGAAGCAGCCACAGTGTCTGACCCGAACCTGAACGAGGCGATCGAGCCGGTCGAGTCCGTTGAGGACGAGACCGACATCGTCGAGGCGGCGGACGCCGAGGAGCCGGACCAGGCCGAGGCTGCCGACATCGCCGCCGGTGAGCCCGCCGAGGAAGCGGCCCTCGAGGTCGAGTCCGACGGCGGCACCGACGCCGAGGTCTCCGAAGACGCCGAAGCCGCCGAAGACACAGAGGACGTCGAAGGCGCCGAGGACTCGGCCGTCGAGGCCGAGACCGAAGCCGAGGCCGAGGCCGAAGAAGCCGTCGAGGAGCAGGTCGACCCCGTCACCGCCCTCCGTGACGAGCTGCGCGGCCTGCCCGGCGAGTGGTACGTGATCCACACCTACGCGGGCTACGAGAAGCGCGTGAAGGCCAACCTCGAACAGCGTGCCGTCTCGCTGAACGTCGAGGAGTTCATCTACCAGGCCGAGGTCCCCGAGGAAGAGATCGTCCAGATCAAGAACGGCGAGCGCAAGAACGTCCGGCAGAACAAGCTGCCCGGTTACGTTCTCGTCCGCATGGATCTGACGAACGAGTCCTGGGGCGTCGTCCGCAACACCCCGGGCGTCACCGGCTTCGTGGGCAACGCCTACGACCCGTACCCGCTGACCCTGGATGAGATCGTCAAGATGCTCGCCCCGGAGGCCGAGGAGAAGGCCGCCCGTGAGGCCGCGGAGGCCGAGGGCAAGCCCGCTCCGTCCCGCAAGGTCGAGGTCCAGGTCCTGGACTTCGAGGTCGGCGACTCGGTCACCGTCACCGACGGCCCGTTCGCGACGCTGCAGGCCACGATCAACGAGATCAACGCCGACTCGAAGAAGGTCAAGGGCCTCGTCGAGATCTTCGGCCGCGAGACTCCGGTCGAGCTCAGCTTCGACCAGATCCAGAAGAACTAGTACCTCTCAGCACCTTCTGGACACACCGCTTCCGAACAGGTCAGATGGGCTCTCAAAAGCCTGTCTGACCTGCTCGGTTTTTAGCCGCGCATGGATACCCGTTATCGTTGTGCGGTATGCCTCCATCCGGATGATCCGGACGATCATTCACCACGATGGTGGCTGAACACTCTCACTAAGACCCGGAGAGAGAGCACATGCCTCCCAAGAAGAAGAAGGTCACGGGGCTCATCAAGCTCCAGATCCAGGCCGGCGCTGCCAACCCGGCTCCGCCGGTCGGCCCCGCGCTGGGCCAGCACGGCGTCAACATCATGGAGTTCTGCAAGGCCTACAACGCCGCGACCGAGTCGCAGCGCGGTTGGGTCATCCCGGTGGAGATCACGGTCTACGAAGACCGCTCCTTCACCTTCATCACCAAGACCCCGCCGGCCGCGAAGATGATCCTCAAGGCCGCTGGTGTCGAGAAGGGCTCGGGCGAGCCGCACAAGACCAAGGTCGCCAAGATCACCGAGGCGCAGGTCCGTGAGATCGCCACGACCAAGATGACCGACCTGAACGCCAATGACCTGGACGCCGCGTCCAAGATCATTGCCGGCACCGCCCGTTCCATGGGCATCACGGTCGAGGGCTGACCTCACCCCCGTAAGGCCAACCGTGGAAGGGCCTGCTCGGCCCGGACCACGACTCCTCAGAACACACAGGAGCAGTAGTGAGCAAGCGCAGCAAGAATCTCCGCGCTGCGGACGCCAAGATCGACGCGGACAAGCTCTACGCCCCGCTCGAGGCCGTCCGTCTCGCCAAGGAGACCTCCACGTCGAAGTTCGACGGCACCGTCGAGGTCGCCTTCCGCCTGGGCGTTGACCCGCGCAAGGCCGACCAGATGGTCCGTGGCACCGTGAACCTCCCGCACGGCACCGGCAAGACCGCCCGGGTCCTGGTCTTCGCGACCGGTGACCGTGCAGCGGCCGCGGAAGCCGCCGGCGCCGACATCGTCGGCTCCGACGAGCTCATCGACGAGATCTCCAAGGGCAACCGCCTGAACGAGTTCGACGCCGTCGTCGCCACTCCGGACCTCATGGGCAAGGTCGGCCGCCTCGGCCGCGTGCTCGGTCCCCGTGGCCTCATGCCGAACCCGAAGACCGGCACCGTGACCCCGGACGTGGCCAAGGCCGTGAACGAGATCAAGGGTGGCAAGATCGAGTTCCGCGTCGACAAGCACTCGAACCTGCACTTCATCATCGGCAAGGCGTCCTTCGACGACACGCAGCTGGTGGAGAACTACGGCGCGGCACTGGACGAGATCCTTCGTCTGAAGCCGTCCGCCGCCAAGGGTCGCTACATCAAGAAGGCCGCGATCAGCACCACGATCGGCGCCGGCATTCCGGTCGACCCGAACCGCACGCGCAACCTCCTCACCGAGGAAGACCCCGCTGGGGTCTGAGCTGCCACAGCTCGCTGAAGTAGGCGACGGGCCCCGCACCTTTCGAGGTGCGGGGCCCGTTCCCCTTTTCCACCCCGTACGGGACCGGCACTGCGCTAGCGTCGCCGTGACCGATCGGGGGAGCCGATGACGTACGTACGACAGGTCCTGGGCGTCACGGCGATGTGCGCGCTGCTCGTGGCCTGCGGTGGGCCGACCGCCGGGCCGACGGCGGACCCGGGCGCCGTCGACGAGTTGCGTGCGGCCCAGAAGAAGGTGGCCGCGGCGGGCTCGGCACGTGTCGAGGCGACGATGGACACCGGCGACCGGCTCGCCTCACGCAGCGCGGGCACGCTCAGCTGGTCCGACGGCGTCGAGGGCACGCTCACGGTGCGCGTCACCGGCGGTGAGCTGGCGGCCGACACCGTCAAGTTCGGCGGCGACCCGTCCCAGACGCGTTTTCTGCGGGACGCCTACTACACGCGGATGACCGACGCGTTCGCCGCTCTCCAGGGCGGCCGGCACTGGATCCGCCGCCCGTACGACGCCGACAGCGACCTCACCCCGGCCGACTCGCTCACGGCGCTCGTCGCCGCGCGAGACCTTCGCAGGGTGGGGGAGGAGACCGTGCGCGGTACCCGGGCCCGGCACTACCGGGGCAACTCCGGAGGGCAGCGCATCGACGTCTGGATCGACGCCCGCCATCTTCTGGTGCGGCGCACCCAGCGTGCGGGCGACTTCACCAGCACCGTCCACTACCGCGACTACGGCAGCGCCGCGGCCGCCGAGCGCCCGCCCCTGCACGACACCGTCGACTTCAAGGACGTGGCGCAGGACGGTTGAACCCCGGCCCGTATGCCCCCGCCTCTACCGCCTCGGCACGTATATCCCCGGCCCGTTGTCGGAGGCGTCGGTTATCGTGCGATCAGTACAGGTGTTCCTAGGGGTGGGATTGAGATGACTGTTGTCGTACGACGCACGGTCGGCGCTGCCGCCGCGACCGCGCTGCTGTGTACCGGGGCCGTGGCCTGCGGGGGCGGGTCCGACAAGGCGGGCGAGAAGGCGCCGCAGTCGCACTCTCAGGTGACGCAGGCGCTGACGGCCGCGTACAAGAAGACCGCCGAGGCCAAGTCCGCCAAGGTCGAGATGACGATGAAGACGCCGTCCGCGCTCGGTGGCGGCGGCACCATGAAGATGTCCGGCACCATGGGCTGGGACCCGACCGTCATGGATATGACGATGAGCGGCTCCGCCTTCACCGCCGCCGACCCGGACGCGCCGAAGAACGTCCGCATGGTCTGGCAGGACAACGTGATGTACATGGACCTGGGCGCTGCCGCGGCCAAGGACATGGACGGCAAGCGCTGGATGAAGATGGACCTCGCCGCCGCCGCGAAGCAGTCCGGCGACGAGAAGCTCACCAGCCAGCTGACCGGCGGCGTGGACAGCATGAACCAGGACCCGGCCCAGCAGATCGCGGTCCTGCTCGATTCGCCGAACCTCAAGCACATCGGCTCCGCCGAGATCGACGGCGTACAGACGCAGCACTACAAGGGCAAGCTGACCGTCGACGAGATGATGGCGAAGAACGACTCGCTGAAGGTCCTCAGCAAGTCCGAGCGCAGCCAACTTCTGAAGAACGTCAAGAAGGCCGGTATCGACGACTACGACACCGAGCTGTGGATCAACGACGACGATCTGCCGGTCCGTATGGACGTCACCATGGACAGCACCCAGGGCGCCGTCGACATGTCGATGCGGTACTCGGACTACGGCGCCGCGGTGAAGGTCGACGTGCCGCCCGCGGGCCAGACCTTCGACTTCATGGACATGCTGAAGGAGATCAGCGGGGCGGCGGGCTCCGGCGCCACTTCCGGCTCCGGCACCGGCTCGGACGCGACCGATTCGGGGCTGGACAGCAGCGTCTGAGGGCGGCATCCGAGCGGATTTGCTTGACGTCGCTCCTTTCACGTAATCTTCCACAGAAGCCAAAGACCGCTGGTCGTTGCCGTGTGCTCGTCAGAGTGTGCGGTGGCCGAAGGATCCGCTGAAATTGCGGACGACCCGCGTAGGTGACTGTGGAAGTACTCCTGGGATCTCATGGATTCCGGTCGAGTTCACGCCCTGGCGCCTGCGCCGGGGCGTTTCGTTTTCCCAGTCTCCTTCTGAGCGGTCCTCATCACCCGGAAGGAGGCCGACGCTCTATGCCGACGCCCGACAAGGCTGCCGCGGTAGCCGAGCTCACGGACAAGTTCCGCAGCTCGAACGCCGCCGTGCTGACCGAGTACCGGGGTCTCACCGTGGCGCAGCTCAAGCAGCTGCGCCGCTCCCTCGGTGAGAACTCCGAGTACGCCGTGGTGAAGAACACGCTGACCAAGATCGCGGCCAATGAGGCCGGGATCGACACGCTGGACGACCTCTTCACGGGTCCGACGGCGGTTGCCTTCGTCACCGGTGACCCGGTGGTGTCGGCGAAGGGTCTTCGTGACTTCGCCAAGGACAACCCCAACCTCGTCATCAAGGGCGGTGTCCTTGACGGCAAGGCGCTGTCCGCCGACGAGATCAAGAAGCTCGCGGACCTCGAGTCCCGCGAGGTTCTGCTCAGCAAGCTGGCCGGTGCCTTCAAGGGTAAGCAGACGCAGACTGCTCAGCTCTTCCAGGCGCTGCCCACGAAGTTCGTCCGCACCGCGGAGGCGCTTCGTGCCAAGCAGGCCGAGCAGGGCGGTGCCGAGTAATTCGGCTCGCACATTGACCCTCGCCGCATAGGCGGCGGAGGTCGTAGCGGGCCGAATGTACGCCCGCTTCACATGTACATCCGGCACCAGCCGAATTAGTGGAAGGATCGCCCATCATGGCGAAGCTCAGCCAGGAAGACCTGCTCGCCCAGTTCGAGGAGATGACCCTCATCGAGCTCTCCGAGTTCGTGAAGGCGTTCGAGGAGAAGTTCGACGTCACCGCCGCCGCGGCCGTCGCCGTTGCCGGCCCCGCCGCCGGTGCCCCGGTCGAGGCCGAGGCCGAGCAGGACGAGTTCGACGTCATCCTCACGGGTGCCGGCGAGAAGAAGATCCAGGTCATCAAGGTCGTGCGTGAGCTGACCTCGCTGGGCCTGAAGGAGGCCAAGGACCTCGTCGACGGCACCCCGAAGCCGGTCCTCGAGAAGGTCGCCAAGGACGCCGCCGAGAAGGCCGCCGAGTCCCTCAAGGCCGCCGGCGCCTCCGTCGAGGTCAAGTGACCTTGCGAGTCTGCTGACTCCCGCTCGGCGAAACTGCTCCTTCGGGGGCTGTAACGCCGACGCACCGAAGGGCGATCACCCAACTGGGTGGTCGCCCTTCGGCGTTCGCTGGCTCGCGCGTCAACGGTGCCTTGCACTGTCGGTCCCGCAGAGTATGGTGATCTTCGTTGTGCCTGGGGCCCTTCCTGTCGGGGTCCTGTTCGGTCACGAGGGGGCCTTGACGAACCGCACGCAGCGCGCAATTCTCAGGACGCGTCGTCACAACGATCCGGATCCGAGGCATGGATCGACGACGAAGAGGGCAGTAAAGATGTGCGCTCAGCGCACAAGGCATGCCGCAGACGGTGGACGGTTGAGAACAACGAGGGTGTCAAAAAACCCGCACTGGACATCAGTGAGCCTTCTGGCTACACTGTCCCTTTGCGCTGCCTGTTAGCTGCTCCCTGCCCGTCACCAGGGGCATGCCCTCGCTTGAGCACAGTGGACTGAATCAGCCCTGACCTGGCCAATCGGCCGAGCCGGAGCGGGCTCTGTCCCTCTGCCCCGCTGGGGACCGGTACGCGCGTAGTGAGTCCGAGCCCTCGGAAGGACCCCCTCTTGGCCGCCTCGCGCAACGCCTCGACCGCGAATACGAACAACGGCGCCAGCACCGCCCCGCTGCGCATCTCCTTTGCAAAGATCAAGGAGCCCCTCGAGGTTCCGAACCTTCTTGCGCTGCAGACCGAAAGCTTTGACTGGCTGCTCGGCAATGACGCGTGGAAGGCTCGTGTCGAGGCGGCAATCGAAAGCGGACAGAACGTCCCCACCAAGTCCGGTCTGGAGGAGATCTTCGAGGAGATCTCTCCGATCGAGGACTTCTCCGGGTCGATGTCTCTGACGTTCCGCGACCACCGCTTCGAGCCTCCCAAGAACTCGATCGACGAGTGCAAGGAGCGCGACTTCACGTTCGCCGCCCCGCTCTTCGTCACGGCCGAGTTCACCAACAACGAGACCGGCGAGATCAAGTCCCAGACGGTCTTCATGGGCGACTTCCCGCTCATGACCAACAAGGGCACCTTCGTCATCAACGGCACCGAGCGTGTCGTCGTGTCGCAGCTGGTCCGTTCGCCGGGTGTCTACTTCGACTCCTCCATCGACAAGACGTCCGACAAGGACATCTTCTCGGCCAAGGTCATCCCGTCCCGGGGTGCCTGGCTGGAGATGGAGATCGACAAGCGCGACATGGTCGGTGTCCGCATCGACCGCAAGCGCAAGCAGTCCGTCACCGTCCTGCTCAAGGCCCTCGGTTGGACGACCGAGCGGATCCTGGAGGAGTTCGGCGAGTACGAGTCCATGCGCGCCACCCTGGAGAAGGACCACACCCAGGGCCAGGACGACGCGCTGCTCGACATCTACCGCAAGCTGCGCCCGGGCGAGCCGCCCACGCGTGAGGCTGCTCAGACGCTGCTCGAGAACCTCTACTTCAACCCGAAGCGCTACGACCTCGCGAAGGTCGGCCGCTACAAGGTGAACAAGAAGCTCGGCGCGGACGAGCCGCTGGACGCCGGTGTGCTCACCACCGACGACATCATCGCCTCGATCAAGTACCTGGTGAAGCTGCACGCCGGTGAGACGGAGACGGTCGGCGAGTCCGGTCGTTCGATCATCGTCGAGACCGACGACATCGACCACTTCGGCAACCGCCGTATCCGTAACGTGGGCGAGCTCATCCAGAACCAGGTCCGTACGGGTCTCGCCCGTATGGAGCGCGTCGTGCGTGAGCGCATGACCACCCAGGACGTCGAGGCGATCACGCCGCAGACCCTGATCAACATTCGCCCGGTCGTGGCGTCGATCAAGGAGTTCTTCGGTACGTCGCAGCTGTCCCAGTTCATGGACCAGAACAACCCGCTCTCGGGCCTGACGCACAAGCGTCGTCTCAACGCCCTGGGCCCGGGTGGTCTCTCCCGTGAGCGGGCCGGCTTCGAGGTCCGCGACGTGCACCCGTCCCACTACGGACGCATGTGCCCGATCGAGACCCCTGAAGGCCCGAACATCGGCCTGATCGGTTCGCTCGCCTCGTACGGCCGGATCAACGCGTTCGGCTTCATCGAGACGCCGTACCGCAAGGTCACGGGTGGCGTCGTCGGCGACGAGGTGGACTACCTCACCGCCGACGAGGAGGACCGGTTCGTCATCGCTCAGGCCAACGCGCCGCTGAGCGACGAGTTCCGGTTCGAGGAGGCCCGCGTCCTGGTCCGCCGTCGTGGCGGAGAGGTCGACTACGTCCCCGGTGACGACGTCGACTACATGGACGTCTCGCCGCGCCAGATGGTGTCGGTCGCGACCGCCATGATCCCGTTCCTCGAGCACGACGACGCCAACCGTGCCCTCATGGGCGCGAACATGATGCGTCAGGCCGTCCCGCTCATCAAGAGCGAGGCGCCGCTCGTCGGCACCGGCATGGAGTACCGCTGCGCCACCGACGCCGGTGACGTGCTCAAGGCGGAGAAGGACGGTGTGGTCCAGGAGGTCTCCGCGGACTACATCACCATCACCAACGACGACGGCACGTACACCACGTACCGCCTGCACAAGTTCTCCCGCTCGAACCAGGGCACCTCGGTCAACCAGAAGGTTGTCGTGGACGAGGGCGCGCGTGTGATCGAGGGCCAGGTCCTGGCCGACGGTCCCGCCACCGAAGAGGGCGAGATGGCCCTCGGCAAGAACCTGCTCGTGGCGTTCATGCCCTGGGAGGGTCACAACTACGAGGACGCGATCATCCTGTCGCAGCGCCTCGTGCAGGACGACGTCCTCTCCTCGATCCACATCGAGGAGCACGAGGTCGACGCCCGTGACACCAAGCTGGGCCCGGAGGAGATCACCCGGGACATCCCGAACGTCTCCGAGGAGGTCCTCGCCGACCTCGACGAGCGCGGCATCATCCGTATCGGTGCCGAGGTCGTCGCCGGCGACATCCTCGTCGGCAAGGTCACGCCCAAGGGTGAGACCGAGCTGACGCCGGAGGAGCGCCTGCTCCGCGCGATCTTCGGTGAGAAGGCGCGCGAGGTGCGCGACACCTCGCTGAAGGTGCCGCACGGTGAGATCGGCAAGGTCATCGGCGTCCGCGTCTTCGACCGTGAAGAGGGCGACGAGCTGCCGCCGGGCGTGAACCAGCTGGTTCGTGTCTACGTGGCGCAGAAGCGCAAGATCACGGACGGCGACAAGCTCGCAGGCCGCCACGGCAACAAGGGTGTTATTTCGAAGATCCTGCCCATCGAGGACATGCCGTTCCTCGAGGACGGAACTCCGGTCGACATCATCCTGAACCCGCTGGGTGTGCCGTCCCGAATGAACCCGGGACAGGTCCTGGAGATCCACCTCGGCTGGCTCGCCAGCCGCGGCTGGGACGTCTCCGGCCTCGCGGACGACTGGGCACAGCGCCTGCAGGTCATCGGCGCCGACCAGGTCGCCCCGGGCACCAACGTCGCCACCCCCGTCTTCGACGGTGCGCGTGAGGACGAGCTCGCGGGTCTGCTGCAGCACACGATCCCGAACCGTGACGGCGAGCGCATGGTGCTCCCGTCCGGCAAGGCGCGGATGTTCGACGGCCGTTCCGGCGAGCCGTTCCCGGACCCGATCTCGGTCGGGTACATGTACATCCTCAAGCTCCACCACCTGGTCGACGACAAGCTCCACGCCCGGTCGACCGGTCCGTACTCGATGATCACCCAGCAGCCGCTGGGTGGTAAGGCCCAGTTCGGTGGCCAGCGCTTCGGTGAGATGGAGGTGTGGGCGCTGGAGGCATACGGCGCCGCGTACGCCCTCCAGGAGCTGCTGACGATCAAGTCCGACGACGTGACCGGCCGCGTGAAGGTCTACGAGGCCATCGTCAAGGGCGAGAACATCCCCGAGCCCGGCATTCCTGAGTCCTTCAAGGTGCTCATCAAGGAAATGCAGTCTCTGTGCCTCAACGTGGAGGTGCTGTCCTCGGACGGCATGTCCATCGAGATGCGCGACACCGACGAGGACGTCTTCCGCGCAGCGGAGGAGCTCGGCATCGACCTGTCCCGGCGCGAGCCGAGCAGCGTCGAAGAGGTCTGACGGGAGTCCGGTGCGGGGGCTCAGGGATGAGCCCCCGCACCGACCCCGCGACCCCCGTTTCAGACCACAGACTTACAACCCTGAGAGGGATTGACGCATAGTGCTCGACGTCAACTTCTTCGATGAGCTCCGGATCGGTCTGGCCACCGCTGACGACATCCGTCAGTGGAGCCACGGCGAGGTCAAGAAGCCCGAGACCATCAACTACCGCACCCTCAAGCCGGAAAAGGACGGGCTCTTCTGCGAGAAGATCTTCGGCCCCACCCGGGACTGGGAGTGCTACTGCGGCAAGTACAAGCGTGTCCGCTTCAAGGGCATCATCTGCGAGCGCTGTGGCGTCGAGGTCACCCGCGCCAAGGTGCGCCGTGAGCGGATGGGCCACATCGAGCTCGCCGCTCCCGTCACGCACATCTGGTACTTCAAGGGTGTTCCGTCGCGCCTTGGCTACCTGCTCGACCTCGCCCCGAAGGACCTTGAGAAGGTCATCTACTTCGCGGCGTACATGATCACGTTCGTCGACGAAGAGCGCCGTACCCGTGACCTGCCCTCCCTCGAGGCGCACGTCCAGGTCGAGCGTCAGCAGGTCGAGAACCGTCGCGACTCCGACCTGGAGGCCCGCGCCAAGAAGCTCGAGACCGACCTGGCCGAGCTCGAGGCCGAGGGTGCCAAGGCCGACGTGCGCCGCAAGGTGCGCGAGGGTGCCGAGCGTGAGATGAAGCAGCTGCGCGACCGTGCGCAGCGCGAGATCGACCGTCTCGACGAGGTGTGGAACCGCTTCAAGAACCTCAAGGTCCAGGACCTCGAGGGCGACGAGCTGCTCTACCGCGAGCTGCGTGACCGTTTCGGCACGTACTTCGACGGCTCGATGGGTGCCGCGGCGCTGCAGAAGCGCCTCGAGTCCTTCGACCTCGACGAAGAGGCCGAGCGCCTGCGCGAGATCATCCGTACCGGCAAGGGCCAGAAGAAGACCCGTGCGCTCAAGCGCCTCAAGGTCGTCTCCGCGTTCCTGCAGACCAGCAACAGCCCCAAGGGCATGGTGCTCGACTGCGTGCCGGTCATCCCGCCGGACCTGCGTCCGATGGTGCAGCTGGACGGTGGCCGCTTCGCGACCTCCGACCTGAACGACCTGTACCGCCGCGTCATCAACCGCAACAACCGCCTGAAGCGGCTTCTCGACCTCGGTGCTCCCGAGATCATCGTGAACAACGAGAAGCGCATGCTCCAGGAGGCCGTGGACGCCCTCTTCGACAACGGTCGTCGTGGTCGCCCGGTCACCGGTCCCGGTAACCGCCCGCTGAAGTCCCTGAGCGACATGCTCAAGGGCAAGCAGGGTCGTTTCCGTCAGAACCTTCTCGGTAAGCGTGTGGACTACTCCGCGCGTTCCGTGATCGTCGTCGGCCCGCAGCTGAAGCTGCACCAGTGTGGTCTGCCGAAGGCCATGGCGCTGGAGCTCTTCAAGCCGTTCGTGATGAAGCGCCTGGTGGACCTCAACCACGCGCAGAACATCAAGTCGGCGAAGCGCATGGTCGAGCGCGGCCGCACGGTCGTGTACGACGTCCTGGAAGAGGTCATCGCCGAGCACCCGGTTCTGCTGAACCGTGCGCCGACGCTGCACCGCCTCGGCATCCAGGCCTTCGAGCCGCAGCTGGTCGAGGGCAAGGCCATCCAGATCCACCCGCTCGTCTGCACCGCGTTCAACGCGGACTTCGACGGTGACCAGATGGCCGTGCACCTGCCGCTCTCCGCGGAGGCGCAGGCCGAGGCCCGCATCCTGATGCTGTCCTCCAACAACATCCTGAAGCCCGCCGACGGCCGCCCGGTGACGATGCCGACCCAGGACATGGTCCTCGGCCTGTTCTTCCTCACCACGGACGGCGAGCTGCGCGACACCAAGGGCGAGGGCCGTTCGTTCGGTTCCACGGCCGAGGCGATCATGGCGTTCGACGCCGGTGATCTCGCGCTGCAGTCGCAGGTCGACATCCGCTTCCCGGTGGGCACCATCCCGCCGCGTGGCTGGACGCCGCCGGCCGCCGAGGAAGGCGAGCCGGAGTACCAGGCGGGCGACAGCTTCCGGCTGCGTACGTCCCTGGGGCGCGCGCTCTTCAACGAGCTGCTGCCCGAGGACTACCCGTTCGTCGACTACTCGGTGGGCAAGAAGCAGCTCTCCGAGATCGTCAACGACCTGGCCGAGCGCTACCCCAAGGTCATCGTGGCGGCGACGCTCGACAACCTGAAGGCGGCCGGCTTCCACTGGGCGACCCGTTCCGGCGTCACCGTGGCCATCTCCGACATCGTCGTCCCTGAGGCGAAGGTCGAGATCGTCAAGGGTTACGAGGCCCAGGACGAGAAGGTCCAGAAGCAGTACGAGCGCGGTCTCATCACGAAGGAAGAGCGCACTCAGGAGCTCATCGCGATCTGGACCAAGGCGACCAACGAGGTCTCCGAGGCGATGAACGCGAACTTCCCGAAGACCAACCCCATCTTCATGATGGTTGACTCGGGTGCCCGAGGAAACATGATGCAGATGCGTCAGATCGCCGGTATGCGTGGTCTGGTGTCGAACGCCAAGAACGAGACGATCCCGCGCCCGATCAAGGCTTCCTTCCGTGAAGGCCTGTCGGTGCTCGAGTACTTCATCTCGACTCACGGTGCTCGTAAGGGTCTGGCGGACACGGCTCTGCGTACCGCCGACTCGGGTTACCTCACCCGTCGTCTGGTCGACGTCTCCCAGGACGTCATCATTCGCGAGGAGGACTGCGGCACCGACCGTGGTCTCAAGCTCGCGATCGCCGAGCGCGGCGCCGACGGCGTCCTGCGCAAGACGGACGACGTCGAGACCAGCGTGTACGCCCGCATGCTCGCCGAGGACATCGTCGTCGACGGCAAGGTCATCGCGCCGGCCAACGTCGACCTGGGTGACGTGCTCATCGACCAGCTGGTCGCGCACGGCGTCGAGGTCGTCAAGACCCGCTCGGTGCTCACCTGCGAGTCCGCGGTCGGCACCTGTGCCTACTGCTACGGCCGCTCGCTGGCCACCGGCAAGCTGGTCGACATCGGTGAGGCGGTCGGCATCATCGCCGCCCAGTCCATCGGTGAGCCCGGTACCCAGCTGACGATGCGTACCTTCCACACCGGTGGTGTGGCCGGTGACGACATCACCCAGGGTCTGCCCCGTGTCGTCGAGCTCTTCGAGGCTCGTACGCCGAAGGGTGTCGCCCCGATCTCCGAGTCCGCGGGCCGTGTCCGCATCGAGGAGACCGAGAAGACCAAGAAGCTCGTTGTCACCCCCGACGACGGCAGCGACGAGATCCCGTTCCCGATCTCCAAGCGTGCCCGTCTGCTCGTGGGCGAGGGCGACCACGTCGAGGTGGGCCAGAAGCTCACCGTGGGTGCCACCAACCCGCACGACGTGCTGCGCATTCTGGGCCAGCGTGCCGTCCAGGTCCACCTGGTCGGCGAGGTCCAGAAGGTCTACAACTCGCAGGGTGTGTCGATCCACGACAAGCACATCGAGATCATCATCCGGCAGATGCTGCGCCGCGTGACGATCATCGAGTCCGGCGACGCGGAGCTGCTGCCGGGCGAGCTCGTCGAGCGCTCGAAGTTCGAGACCGAGAACCGTCGTGTGGTCACCGAGGGCGGTCACCCCGCCTCCGGCCGTCCGCAGCTGATGGGTATCACCAAGGCTTCGCTGGCGACGGAATCCTGGCTGTCGGCCGCCTCCTTCCAGGAGACGACCCGAGTCCTGACGGATGCGGCGATCAACGCCAAGTCCGACAGCCTCATCGGCCTCAAGGAGAACGTCATCATCGGTAAGCTCATCCCGGCCGGTACGGGTCTGTCCCGCTACCGCAACATCCGGGTGGAGCCCACCGAGGAGGCCAAGGCCGCGATGTACTCGGCCGTCGGCTACGACGACATCGACTACTCGCCGTTCGGCACCGGCTCCGGCCAGGCCGTTCCGCTGGAGGACTACGACTACGGTCCGTACAACCAGTAAGCGAGTCGCTTGAGTTGAACCGAAGGGCGGCCACCCCGTTGCGTACGGGGTGGCCGCCCTTCGGCGTTGTTCAGTGTCCGTCAGTGTCCGGCCACTTGCAGCGTCGTGACGACGACGGTCGCGATGGTGGCCAGGGCGCCGATGCTGGCCAGCGGCCAGCGGGAGCGCTCCAGGGCGTCCAGGCGCTGCTCGTGGTCGGAGAGCTGCCTGTCGGTCTGGTCGCTGCGCTGGACGAGCAGCGCCAGCGAGCCGTCGGCGCGGGCGAACCCGGCCTCCACGGTGCCGCGCAGCCGCTCCAGTTCCACGGCGACGACGGTCGGGTCGGACAGCGGTGACGGTCCGGCTTCGTTCACGCGTCCCCCTGGTCCGTGGTGTCGGGCCCCGTCGTGCGCAGCCAGGCAGGGAGCAGGGCCTGGACGCCGGGCAGGGCCATCACCCGGGTCACCGCCGCGGCGACGGCCAGGGTGCCCGCCACCCAGGGCAGCGTTCCGGGCAGGCCTGCGGCCTCGACGACCGTCGGAAGCAGGACACACAGGCCGAGGGCGGTCTGCAGGACGGTGCGCAGGGTGTGCTTGGCGGCCTGTGACATGGTGCGCCTCCTTGTTCCTCAAGCGGTGTACGGGACCTTGAGCGCCGCCCAGGACGCGGCGCCGGGCCAGCCGTCGGCGTCCGCGCCGCGGTAGCCGAGCTTGCGTTGCCAGGCGGCGTAGGACTGCCGGTCCGTCTCGGACCAGTGCGCGGAGGGGCCCACGCGGTAACGGCCGCAGCCCTCGGCGACCAGACGGCGCCCCATCGCGGTGACCAGCGGCGAGTTCGGGGCGCCCTTGAAGAAGGAGGCGCCGGGGAACGGCTGGTAGCGGGGCGGACGCGGGGGCTCGCTCGGCTGTGCGCCGCCGTGCGACGAGGAGAGCCGGCTCTGCACGCGGCGGCGCATGCCGGTCATGGCGAAGCCGCGCGGGTCGCTCTTCCAGTCCGACCATTCCAGGTGCCCGATGACGGACTTGGCGCCCCAGCCGTGGGCTCGGCACAGGGCGGCCGAGACCCGCTCCACGGCGTCGAGTTGGGCGTCCGGCCAGGGGTCGTGGCCGTCGCCGAGGTTGACGCACTCGAAGCCATAGAAGCGGGAGTTGCCGTCGACGGCGCCCGCGCTGCCCTCGTGCTGGTGCGGGGCCGGGGGCCGGTCCCCGTACGTCTCGGTGATCACGGCCTGGAGGACGGAGGGGTCGCCGCCGCCCGCGTGGTTGGCGCGGCCGTTGCCGACGAGGTGGACGGTGCCGTCCTTGGCGATGACGCCGTGACACAGGGGGCCGGGCAGAGCGCTGTGGCCGTTGAAGCACAGTCCGACGGATGAGCTGGTGCCCGAGGAGACGGTGTGGTGGATGATCACGCCGTTCACCGGTCCCCAACTGCCCTTTTGATTACGGTTGTTGGTGCGCCAGCCGGGGTGTTCGACGACGGTGACGCCCTCGGCCCGCAGGGCGGAGACGAGGGCGTCGGCGGTCAGGGGTGCGGCCATGGGATGCCTTCCTGGGGAACGCGGACATGAAAAAGGCCCCGGCCGCGGAAGGGCTCGGGGCGTACGGGGCGAGGGGGCCGCTACTCGGGGCTGGGGCTGCTCGTCCACTGGGCGCACAGGGCGGCGTACGCCTGGGTGTTCTGCGCGAAGTCGGCGAGGGCGTCCGCGACCGCGCGCTGGATCGCGGTCTGGTCCGGGGCCACCGGGTCGGTGCCGACGGGCGGCACCGAGACCCGGCCGACACCGCGCAGGACCGCGCCGTTCGCGCCGGACTCGGTCAGCTGGGCGGTGATGTTGACCGGGGAGTACGTGCCGGTGATGGAGTCCGGCGCGATGACGCTGTTCAGGCTGGTGTCGGAGACGTTGACGTAGACGGTGTGGCCGGCCTCGGCGAGGGTGGCGCGGCCTGCGAAGTCGATGGCGAGGCCCCAGGGCTGGGTGGGGTCGATGTCCATGGGCGAGGTCCCTTCTCGGATCTCAGGTCTGGCGGCCGTGCATCAGCACGGGGTTGACGAAGACGGTGCCGGTGGCGCTGGTGACCCTGGCCTGGACCTCGACCTTCACCAACGTGCCGTACACGGAGGCGAAGTCGTCGCTGATCAGGTCCGACCTGTCGAAGTCGGAACCGGCGGCGACGGCGGAGCCCCACGGCGCACCGTTGACGAGCACCTGGACCGAGCCGGTGGCGCCCGAGGAGGCGCGGGTCTGCATCAGGAGGCGCATCTTGGGCTGCCACACGACGTTGTACGACATCGCGATGGTGGTGAACGCGGTCGCCGTCGTCTGCGGCCAGCGCGCGGTGCTGGAGTCCTGCGGCGGCAGCATGGCCAGCCAGGGCCGGGCGAGGCCGCCGTTGGGTACGTCGTCGGAGATGATCTCGCGCTCGGCGGAGTCGTAGATCCGCATGGCCTGCTGCGAGGTCCCCGAGCCGTCGCCGTTGTGCACGGCCAGGGCCAGCTTGCCGGTCTGGCGGCGGATCGCGAGACCGTACTCGTCGCCGCTCCAGCGGCCGACGGCGAAGACGGCGGGCCCGCCCGCGGGCGGCCTCACGGAGAGAGAGCCGCCGTCGGTGATGGTGATGCCGCCGCCGGAGATGGTGTTGAGGGCGGGCCGGGTGTTGACCGCGGTGGACAGCTGCTGGATGCGGCGTTCCATCTGGGCCAGGCGGTCGATGATGTCTTCGGGCAGTTGGGGCATCAGGCCTCCTCCACATAGAGCTCGGCCGTGTCGGGGCGGCCGCGCTGGGCGGGTTCGACCTTGACGCCGATGATCCGGTAGCGGGCGTCGAGGCCTTCGGTGAACCACTCGTCGGTGATCCGGACCCGGGCTGTGCGGCCGAGCAGGGCGGGCGGCACCAGGTCGTCGAGGCGCACGCTGATCTCGGGGATCACCACCGCCCCGGTGGCGGCGGCCAGTTCGGTGCGGGCCAGCGCGGTCAGGGTCGCCGCGTCGGAGATCTCGTTGTGGTCCGACGTCAGGTCGATGCGGGGGTGCCCGGCCCGCTCGATCAGATCGGTGGCGACGGCGACCGTGGAGGCCAGCGGCCGGGACTCGCTCGCCTGGTCGCTGTTGGTGGAGGCGCCGCGGGCCCGCGCCGTGGTGCCGCCGCGGGTGGCGTCGCGGGGGAAGGCGTACGACAGGACGGTGCCCGGCCGGTCGAGGACCAGATCGGTGCTGCCGGTGATGATGCGCGGGCTGCCGAGCCGCAGTCTGCGCACCCGGGCGCCGGTGGCCGGATCGGCGTAGACGGTGATGTGGTGCTCGAAGCCGCCCTCCAGTGCGGCGAGCGCGTCCAGGGCGTCGAGGTAGCCGGTCTCGTCGCCGTCGCGGTACGTCACCGAGCGGCGGGTACCGGAGGTCTCGGTGCCGTAGCTGACGCCGATGTCGCCGCCGGGCAGCCCGGTCTGCAGATCCCGCCACAGGGCCCGGGCGATGTCCAACTGGTCGCCGCTGAGAGCGAGTTGATAACCGGCGTCGTAGGCGGGCGTCTTCGCGCGGATCAGCCGTCGGCCCGCGTACGAGTCGAAGGTCGCCGCCTGGATGCCGAGGGTGAGCACGCCCTTGTCGTCGCTCTGCAGGGTGCTGGTCCACACGATGCCGCCCCACCACAGGTCGCCGCCGCGCTGGAGGTAGACCGAGGTGCGGCCCTCCTCGATGCGGCGCACCCGGGCGGCGATCTCGGCGTTCGGCACCGGGATGGTGCCGGACAGGGAGCCGGCCTTGCCGATGTAGTCGTCGACGGTGACGTCGCGCAGCGGCAGGATGTCGATGGTGCGGTCGGTGCGCAGATCGCAGAAGATCGCGCGGTACGGGGTGTTGAGGGTGGTGGCCATGGGGCCGTCAGCTCCTTCGCCGGGCGGGGGTCACAGCACGAAGCAGGCGGAGACCCGCACGCTGTTGCCGACCTGGATGACCCCGCTGGTCGACCAGGACAGCAGCGTGAGCGAACCGTCGCTGTCGACGCGGACGCAGCCGTTCGCGTAGCCGTCGGACGCGATCGCGTAGATGTCGAAGGCCGGGCGCCAGCCGACGGGCAGCGAGCCGATGGTCTCGTCGCCGACGTTTCCTGGGTTGGTGGTGCCGGCCGCCGTGGCGGTGAGGTTGTTCGTCGTCCGGGTCAGGGTCAGCGTGAACGAGCAGACCCCGCCGACGCGCCGGGCGCGATACCCGGCGAGCGTCCAGTTGCCGGTGGCGCTCGCCCCGGCGGTGGTGGTCTCGGCGGCCGGCTGCGGCGGCTGATAGTCCGCCCAGGCGCTGCCGTTCCAGCGCTGGAGGGTGCTGCCCGCGTCGCGGTACTGGCCCGGGTAGGCGCCGTTCGTGGTGTCGCTGGTGACCGGCAGGATGCCGCCGAGGGCGACCGTGGCGTTGCGCAGCCCGACCAGGACGGTGTCCCAGGCGAGGCCGCCGCTGCCCGCGCTCGTCCCCTTGGCCACGCTCACCTGGTACAGCGGCATGGCGAGGGCGGGGGTGGCCGGGATCGCCGGGGTGGCGGCGGGGGTGCCCGGGATGATCTCGACGGCGGCCTCGGCGCGTCCGGAGGCGTCGTAGGTGTCGTCGAGGATCCGCAGCACGACGAGGTCGACGCGGTCGTACTG
The DNA here is from genome assembly GCF_044765445.1 of Streptomyces sp. NPDC102467. Classification (NCBI taxonomy): domain Bacteria; kingdom Bacillati; phylum Actinomycetota; class Actinomycetes; order Kitasatosporales; family Streptomycetaceae; genus Streptomyces; species Streptomyces sp. NPDC102467. The sequence goes on from NZ_JBIWKA010000003.1 coordinate 370,161, forward strand.
GGCGTCGCCGTCGGCGAAGGTCAGGGGCAGATAGTCGTCCAGGGCGACCGGATAGGCGCCCTGGGTCTCGGTGCCCTGGATGACGGCGCGGCCGGGGCTGACGCTGGCGGTCATGGCGCCGGGCGTGCCCGTGACGGTGAAGCCGGAGATCCGCCACTTCCCGTCGGTGGAGCCCGGCAGCACGCCGGAGCGGGTGGCCAGGGGCGAGGTCGGGGTGAGGGTACCGAGCGGTGCGAGTCGGGTGTCCTCGCGGCTCTGGCCGTCGGGGGAGAGCCAGCCGGAACGCAGGGGCATGCTCAACTCCTTTCTGATGTCTTTCAGTTGGCCGGGTCGATGCGCAGGAACATGGTGTCGAACCCGCAGGTGACGCCCGCGACGTTGGACCGGTACATCGGTGTCATGGTGTAGGTCACGCCCGGCGTGAGCCCGTACATCCGCCACAGGGTGGAGACCGAGGAGCTGACCGGCCCGCCGGACATGGCGGCGTGGTCGTCGTCCGCGGCGAAAGTCACGGTCGCGCCTTGGGTGATCTGCGCGGTCATGAAGGCCGCGGACGTCGTGGACTTGTCGGTCCATATGCGGGCGCCGAAGTGGAGCAGGACCGCGCCTGTGGACGGCGCGGTGAAGTTGAGCTTCAGCGTGCTGGTGCCGGTGAGTGTGCTCGTGTACGCCGTCGATGTGGTGGTGCCCCCGGTCAGGGAGCCCGTGTACAACGACGGGGTGATGGCGCTCTGCCAGGCCGTGCCGTTCCACCGCTGGAGCACCCCGTTCGGCGCGTCCCGGTACTGACCGGTGTAACTGCCGGTGGCGAGCGCCCCGTTGGGGGCGATGCCGCCGAGCTGCTTGGGGTAGTCGACCCAGGCGCCGCCGTTCCAGCGCTGGAGCGTGGCGTCGGTGTCGCGGTAGTGGCCCGGGTAGCCGCCGGGCACGGTGTCGTCGGCGCGGGTCGGCAGGATGCCGCCGAGGGCGACGGTGGTGGGCCGCAGATCGGTGACGACGGTGCTCCAGGCGAGACCGCCGGAGCCCGTGCCGGCGCCCGCCGGCACGTTCACGCTGAACAGGGTGAGCGAGGTGTCGGGGGCCGCGGGCGCCGCCGGCGACGCGGCGGGTGTGCCCGGGACGATCTCGACGGCGGCCTCGGCGCGCCCGGAGGCGTCGAACGTGTCGTCGTGGATCCGCAGCACGACGAGGTCGATCCGGCCGTACTGGGCGTCGCCGTCGGTGAAGGCGAGGGGGACCGGCTCGGTGACGGCCACCGGGTAGGCGCCGCGGTCGAGGCCCGACTGGACGACGGCCCGGCCGACACCGAGCTGGGCGCTCATGGTGCCCGCGGTGCCGGACAGCTGGAGCCCGGTCGCCCGGTACCGCCCGCCCGCGGAACCCGGCAGCACGCCGGAGCGCGCCTCGCTCTCGGTGACGGGGGTGAGCGCGCCGACCTGGTTGGTACGGGTGTCCTCGCGGCTCTGGCCGCTCGGGGACAGCCATGCGGTGCGTACGGTCATGGGTCCTCCTGTCAGGATGCGGATTCGTAGGTGCCGTAGACGGAGAGCACGTCGCCCGCGGCCCAGGTGAAGGGCAGCCCCTTGTCCCAGATGCCGGCGTTGCCCGCGTAGCCGTCGCGCAGGGAGCGCGCGGTACCGCCGCCCGCCGTCGCCACCAGGGCGGTGCCCTGGTGGAACAGCTGAGTCGAGGAGTCGGAGTCGAACGCCACGGCGGTCAGCGTCCGGCCGTCCAGCTTCCAGGCCGTGGAGAGCGGCGGGACGGGCAGCGAGAACGTCCAGTTCCCGTTGGTGGACTGGGCGGCGAGGTTGGTCGTCGAACCGATCTTGAGATAGATCCGGACGTGCACGACCGTGCCCAGCTTCGTGTACGAGCCGGTCAGCGTCCCGTTGCCGATGGACGGCGCGGCGCCGTTCTCGGCGCCCCACGTCGGCTTGTAGTCGACCCAGCTGGGGACCTGCTGGTAGGTGACCCACCGGGTGCCGTTCCAGCGTTGCAGCCCCTGCGACGAGTCCCGGTACTGGCCCGTGTAGCTGGCCGCGCCGATCGTGCCCGCCGGGGCGATCCCGCCGAGCGCGCTCGGGAAGGGCACCCACGCCGAGCCGTCCCAGCGCTCCAGGGCGCCGCCGGAGTCGCGGTACTGGCCCGGGTAGGCGCCGCCCGCGCTCTCGCCGTACGCGGGCAGGATGCCGCCGAGCGCGACGGTCGGGGTGCGCAGATCGGTGACGTCGGCGCTCCAGTTGACGCCGCCGGTCCCGGTGGCGGTCCCGGCGCGGACCGCGACCTGCCAGATCGGCAGGCAGACCGACGGGGCCGCGGGCGGGACCGGGTTCGGCGCCGGGGTGCCCCGGACGACCTCCAGGGCGGCCTTGGTCTCCTGCGAGTTGTCGTACTGGGAGTCGTAGATCCGCAGCACGACCAGGTCGATACGGGGATTGGCCGCGTCGCCGTCGGCGAAGGCGAGCGGCGCCGGTTCGGGCAGGGTGACCGGGTAGGCGCCCCGGGTGGCACCGCCCGCGATCACGGCCCGCCCCTCGTGGACGGTGGCCGTCATCCTGCCCGCGGTGCCCTCCAGCCAGAAGCCGGACAGCCGGTACAGGCCGTCGTAGGACCCGGGCAGGATGCCGGAGCGTACCTCCAGCGGGTTGAGGGGCGTGGTGGCGCCGGTCTGGGTGAGTCGGGTGTCCTCGCGGGTCTGGCCGGCGGCGGCCACCCATGCGCTGCGCAGGTTCATCTACGGGTCTCCTTCGTCGGGGGGTTCACCAGTCGGCCGAGCGCCAGCGGACCGTGAGCCGGGCGCCGGTGTCGTACGTGTCGGGCCGGAAGGCCAGCTGGGCGCGGCCCGGTTCGAAGGCGAACAGCTCCTCGGGGCTGCTGTCGGCCGCCGCGGTGTGGCGGCGGGAAGCGGTGCCGTTGAGGGTGACGGTCCCGGCCGCGGTGTCCACGACCAGTTCGTCGCCGGTCGCGAGCCGGATCTCATAGCGCAGCCGGCGACCCGAACCGCGTTCCGTGACCGTGGGGTTGGTGCACGGACCGGTCACGGTGAGCTGGGGGTGGGTGGGTGCGGAGCCGAGGTTGTCGGCGCCGACGTCGCCCGTGACGGCGGTCTCTCCCCAGTACAGCGGCCAGACCAGCGGCCAGGTCAGGCCGCTCTCCGGCTGCGGGGCGCCGGTGACGGCCGTCTGCTCGTCCACGGCGTAGCGGCGCGGATCGGTGGCGTACCACTGCACGGACGCCTTGGAGACGCCCTGCGTCGTGTACGTCCGGTCGGCGGCGAGGACGCGCTGGCCGACCCGCGCCCGCACGGCCAGCGTCTCGCCGTGCAGCCGCACCGCGAGCCAGCGCTCCTGGTCGCCGAGGAGCAGGGCCTGGCGCAGCGCGCGGATCGCGCCGAGCATGGAGTCGCTGTCGTCGGCCGCGGGCAGCGTCCACACCGTGGCGCCGACCTTGCGGGGCTTGGCGTAGCGGGCGCCGGGCCAGGCGCCGTGGGACGTGGGGTGATCGGCGTCGGTGGTGTCGTACTCCGGCAGGTCCTCCCAGCCGGTCAGCCCGTCGCTGCCGATCTCGTACGGGGTGCCGGGGCCGAGCAGCAGTCCGGCCCACTGCATCTGCCCGTCGCGGGTGATGAGTGAGCCGGGGGGAACGTCGTCGGTGTATGCGGTGGTGCTCAGGTCGGCCATCGGGCCGTCACCTCGCTTTCGCCAGTCGAGCTCTTAGGTACGGGTGTGGGCCGCGGCCAGGAAGAGCAGGTCCTGCGCGGTGCCGTGGGCGCCGGCGGCGCGGGACTCGTGGAACGCCTCGATGCGGTGCGGCTGTTGAGCGGTGGCCCGGGCACGGCCGCGCAGGGCGAGCGCCCGCTGCCGCTCCAGGGCGGTGAGGGCGAGGACCCGGCCGGTGCGGTGCGCGCCGGGCACGGCGATGCCGCCCTGGGCCAGCATCGGGATCTTGCTCAGGTGCACGCCGAACTTCTTGCCGAAGAAGTTGAAGCTGAGCTTGTTCAGCCCGTCGATCACCCAGTTCGCGAAGGCGACCAGGCCCTGGAACGGGCCCTTGATCACCCCGGCCACGGTCTGCGCGCCGGTGGTCACGAACTTCCCCATCGCGCCCAGGGCGTGCGAGGTCGCGTCCTTGATCCGGCCGAAGCCCTTGGGGATGTCCTTGGAGATCCAGTTCAGCAGGGGTCGTACGGCGTCCTTGAACCCGCGCCAGACCGACGCCGCCCCGGCGCGCAGGGCGCGGGTGTCGCCGCTGGTGAGGGCCTGCATGACGGTGAAGCCGCCGCGGACCAGGGTGGTGAGCGCGGTCAGGACGCCGGTGGCGATGGTCAGCCAGGCGGTGACGTACGTACTGACGCCCTGCGCGATCGCTTTCAGGATCGGGGTGAGGACGGCGAGGTAGCCCTCGACGTATTTCAGGACCAGCTTGGCCAGTTGCTCCATCAGCCGCTGACCGGTCTCGGAGTTCATCGCGATGTCCAGCAGCCAGCTCGCCACCGGCAGCAGCAGTCCGGTGACGAAGCCGATGGGGTTGGCGCGGGTCAGGATGTTGATGAGGAGCATGACGCCGGCGCCGATGGTCATGGCGGTGCCGAAGGTGTCGAGGAGGGTGCCGAAGACGCCGGAGGCGTCGATCAGGGCCGCGACGATCGCGAAGACGCTGCCCAGTCCGGTGCCGAGCTTGCGCAGGGTCCCGCCGGCGCTTCTGCCGCGGGCGGCTGCGGATTTGAGGGTGGTGGCGGTGCGGGTGGCGGTGCGGGCGGTTCTGGTTACGGAGCGGGCGGCGGTGTCGGCGCCCGTCCTGACCCGCTGTACCGCCGTGGCACCCTGGCCGATCGGCGAACGCATCCGGCCGAGACCGGTCGCGGCGCTCTTGACGCGCTGGGTGAAGGACCGCAGCCCGGACTGCGCCTGTCCGCCCCTGGTCCGCAAGGACCGCAGGGTGGGCATCGCCCCCTTGAACGGATCGACCAGGGTCGTGCTGCTCATCCTCGCGCCTTGGCCAGGAACATCAGCGCGTCGGCGGTGCGCTGCGGGCTGCTCGTCTGCGCGGCGTAGTAGTGCTCGATGTGCAGCGCGCCGCCGTCGCCGCCGGCGACGCCCGCATACGCCCGGCCGCGCGTGGCCGCCGCCCTCAGCAGCCGGTCCAGCTTGCTCAGCGGCAGCACGGCCTCGGCCTCACCGGCCTCGGCGAGGAGCGCCGGGACACCGCCGGAGCGGGGCATGACGACACCGCCGGTGGCCAGCGCGGGGATCCTCGGCAGATGGACGCCGAAGCTCTTGCCGCCGACCATCGGGACCCAGCCGGGGATGGAGACGTGGATGCGGTTGAGGGCGCCGATCGCGGAGTTGATGATGCCGATGACGCCGTTGATCGGGCCGCGGACCGCGCTCTTGATGCCGTCGAAGGCGCGGCTCGCGATGCCCTTGAGGCCGCCCCAGATGCTGGACAGCTTGTTCTTGACGGCCTGGAAGGCACTGGGGATAGCGGACTTGACCCAGTTGACGACCGGCGAGATGACGGCCTTGATGCCCTTCCAGGCGCCGGAGACGGCGGTGCGGATCGCCTTGAGGACGCTGGTGATGACCGTCTTCCAGATGGTGACGTAGGTCTTGATGATCTTCGCGACGGCCTTGACCACGTTGCTGACGGCCGACTTGATGCCGTTCCAGACCGACTTGATGAGCTTGCCGGCGTTCTTCATGATCGGCCCAATGGCCTTCATGACGCTGCTGATCACGGACTTGATGACGGTGAAGGCCTGCTTGAGGATCTTCTGCATCGTCTTGGAGCGGGTCGCCATGTCGACGACCTTCTCGATCAGCGGCTGCAGCAACTGCATGAGCATGCCGAAGAAGTTGCCCTTCATCGACTTGTTCATCTTGTCCTGGCCCTTGGCCGCCTTCTTCGCCCCGGACTCGTACTTCCCGAGGTTCTTCCCGGCGGTGGTACCGGTCCTGCCGGCCTTGGCGAGCGACTTCTCGGCCTTGTCGGACGCCGACTTGAGGTCCTTGAGCTCCTTGCCGGAACCGTCGGCGGCGGTCTTGAGCGCCTTGAGCTGACCGGCGCCCTGCTGGCCGGCGCTGCCGATGTTCTTGGCCGCGGTGGCGGCGCCGGACGCCTTGGACTTGAAGGCGTCGAGCGAACTGGACGCCTGCTTGAGGGAACTGACGAGGCTCATCGCCCACCACCGCCGATGGCGTCGGCGGCGCCGGTGGACGCCGAAGCCAGCTCCCGGAACATGGTCTTCAGGTTGTCGCCGTTACGGTGCAGGTCCTTGGCCGCGTCCGAGATGCCTTTCAGGGTCCGGGCCTTGGGGAGTTTCGACTTGAGCCTGCCGAAGGTCTCGAGCTCGCTGTTGACCTTCTCGAGGTCTCGCCCCAGGTCGTGCACGCCGTCTCCCGCGTTCGGCAGCCTTGAGGCACCGCGGCTGCGTCCGCTACGACGGGCCTGGCGCTGACCGGCCTGCACGGCCTGCTGCCTCTCCCCGGCGGTCTGTTCCGGCCGCAGCCCGAACCGGCCGGTGTCGTCCCGGCCAAGGTACTGACGTTCTCCTCGGAGACGACTGGTGGCGGCCAGCGTGAAGTTCTTGAACGTATTCAGGGCGCCTTTGATTCTGGCGATCATGTCAGTGACCATGGTCCGGACCTTGCCGAACACCGCTACGGCGCCGCTGACGGCAATAAGGCCCATCACAACCTTCGCCAAGATGCCCTCGCCCTTGGCGATCTCCGTGAATCCCTTGATGACGCCCAGCAGAGACTTGATGGGTTCCTGTTCTTTTATTACGTCCCAGCCGGATTTTTTCTCGTCCTCCTTTTCTTTCTTTCCGGCCTTCTCGATCGCTGTTTTCAGTTCAGCTATTTTGGAATCGAAGTGGGGCTTGATGACTGCTTGTGCGGCGTTTTTGTCCAGCTGCTCCTGCACTTCTTTCAGCTGGCCGTAGACGTCGTCGGTGGTGTGCTGTCCCATGCGGCTGCTCCTGATTGTCGATTCCGGGTCTTGCTAGCTCTGTGAATTCCCGGTAACCTCATCGATCTCAGTGTATAAATTTGGGGGGAATAAATGGGTCTCCTGCTCTGGTGCATCGGCACTGGCTTCATGGTCCTTGCCGTGCTGCTCTTCTTCTTTTCTATTCTGATGTTTTTCTACTGGCGGCAGGACAAGGAGCAGAAGTCGTTCATAAAATTCCTGGCGTCATTCTCTGGGGGAGTGGCGGCAATTTGCCTCATGCTCCTTTTCTATGGATGGAGACCGTAGAAAGCCCGCCGGGTTGAACCCGGCGGGCTTCCAGTAGGGGTGGGAGTCGACGCGTCAGCCCCGCGGCCCCGAGCGCCGCGCCTCCGTCAGCGCGTCCCGCCACCCCGCCGCATACGCACGGGACTCGCGGACGAGCAGTTCCTCGTACAGCCGGTCGAGCAGTGCCTCGCTGTCGGGTGCGGGGGAGTGCAGGAGGTGGGCGAGGTGGGTGTAGGTGTCGATCGGCTGGTGCGGGGAGTTGCTCGTGCCAGTCGCCATGTCTTCCTGCTTTCCGGTCTGTACGTCGGGCTGGTGGTGCGGGTGGCGCTCCCTGGGGCGTTCGAAGCGTCTGTTCGAACTAGTGTACGAGAACGGGAGGGGCCCGGTCCGGGATTGCCGCGCACTCCGCGCTGGTCAGCCAGCTCTCAACGAGGTCCGATCTGCGGGGATGTGAGGCCGTGGAGTAGGATCCGGCCGTTCTCCCGTCGGTGAATGGAACGTAAACGGCCGCTTTGACAAGGGGGTGTGAGGGTCCGTCACCCGACGGTGGGCGGCGACCGGAATGCCGTCCTGGCGCGGGGGGCGCCATGAGCCAAGGACGAGAGCAAGGCCTTTGGGGTGGATGCAGACGCGAGCAGAGCGCGGCATGGGCAGCCGGTCGACTGGCTCGAACAAGCCACTGATCTGCCACATCTCATCGCTCGTGTCTCGGAGTTGGTCCTGAGCCTGGGGCATGAGCCCGAAGACCTGGTGATCCTGCCGCGCGCCGAGCTCGACCGGCGCGAGCTGTCCGCCTACAGCGCGGGCTGGGCCGATGTGGTCGACGAGCAACTCCCGTCGGTGCGGCGGGCGTACGAGCAGCGGATCACCGCCGCCTATCTCCAGGGGCAGGAAGATGTCCGCTCCGGTCGCAGGCCGCGCCCGGTGCGCAGGGCCGAGGCGGAGCCGGAGCACGGTGGTGACGGCGACGGCGGTGCGGGCGGTGACGTGATCCCGCTGCCGTACATGCAACTCCTGCACCCGCCGGCCGAGTTGACGCGCGTGGAGCGGCGCGGCGAGCAGGAGCGGTCGCTGGCAGACGGACCCGCGTCGTCCGCCGACGACCCGGACGAGGGGCGCACCGCGCACGAGCGCCCCGACGACGGGACCGAAGGCGACGCCCTGCCGTCGGCCCGCGAGATATCCGGCCGGCGCCGGGCCCCGGCCGGGCGCCGCACCGTGGTACGACGCAATGGCCGCCCCAGCGTGCCGCCTCTGGCCCGGCAGCCCGACGTGACGGGCGGCCGGGACAGGTCTCCCCGGGCGGAACAGCGCGCGGCGCCGGACGACGCGGCCCGCGGCCGGCTCTCCGACAAGGCCCGGGCGCTGGCGGACGAACTGGAGGGCCGCGAAGGCCCCGATCGACCCGAGGGCCAGCACGAGGGCCAGCACAGCGAATCGGCCAGGCCGCGCTGACCCCACCGCTCAGCCGAAGAAGTGCGCGAGCTGCGCGGCGGACGGAGCCTGCGGGGACAGGCCGGAGCCGGACTCCGACTCCCCCTCCTGGTCCGGCGATCGACCCTCGGGGACACCGTCCCCGCTCTCATCCCCGTACGAAGGACGCGGCACTGGCGCAGGCGGCTCCGGCTGATCGCCGTCGTCGGAGTTGACGCAGGCGAACATCCAGTTCGAGGCGGCCAGATGGTCCACGACGGCGGCCAGCAGATGGTCGCTCACGGACCACTCGGCGGCCTCGCCGTGCAGCTCCCGGTTGAGCGCGCTGTCCCGCGGCAGGTGCTTGACGAGCACCGCGAGCCGCCGCGTGGACAGCGCCTCGCGGTGCCAGTCGAGCAGGTCGATGCCGTAGTAGCGGAGCAGGTCCGCTTCGAGGGCCTCGGCGTGTTCATCGACGAACCCGACGAGGCTCAGGCTTCCCCCAGGCCGAGCCCGGTCTCCTTGCCGTACGCCTCCAGGATGGCGGCGATGTCCTGCATGGTGATCTCGTGCTGCTCGAAGCGGGCGAACTGCTTCTCGCCCAGGAGCAGGCGCAGCAGTCCGTCCACGTCGTTGTCGTCGAGCTTGCGCAGCGCCTTGGCGGTGGCGCGGGTCAGCTCCGTCGGCAGGGTGTAGCTCTCGTTGTCGAGCTCGAACGACCAGGTGCGGCCGAGTGCTTCCAGGCGCTGCGCGCGAGCGGCGTTGACGTCGAAACGGGTCATGGTGAGGAAGGCTCCTTGGGCTCGGGTGCTCGGGTGCTCGGGGTGAGGGAGGAAGAGAGCGGGTGGGGCGGGCGTGGCGGCCCGCCCCACCCGGACCGTCAGGCCGCCGCGGTCTTGTACGCGGAGTCCTTCATGACGAAGCTGGCCAGCGCCGCACCGTCCTTCGGGGCCATCGCGGTGAACGTGATGCCCAGCTGCGCCGGGGCCTTGCGGGCCAGCTTGATGTCGTCCGACGCCGTGACCTGGCCCCGGCCGATGCAGAAGCGGTACGTGACGGCCTCGGCGCCGCCCGCCTTGACGTCCGTGAACTCCAGGCCGAGAGCGCGCGTTTCGGCGTACGGCCGGTCGGTGATGTCGTACTGGAAGACGTCCGTCGACGAGCCCACTGCCTTGACGTCGCCGCCGCCCATGAAGAACTTCAGGTTGTCCTTGTTGAACTGCATCAGCGAGAACTTCAGGGTCAGATCGCGGTCCGAGTACACGAAGTGCACCGGGCTGACGGCCTGCCACACGTCGACCGGCTCCAGCTTGTCCTTCTTGCTGAAGGTGACGCCGTCGCCGGAGGTGAAGCCGAGGTTGGTCCAGCCCGTCCAGTCGGTGACGGTGTCGTCGGAGAAGGTCGACGGGACGGGGGTGTCGGCGGCGGCGACGTAGAGGCGGCCGACGCCGGCGATGCGGATCTCGGAGCTGTTGGTTCCTGCCATGTCTGGGTCTCCTTGAGTGTTCGTTGATGGGGTGGCGGTGTCGTACCCGGGGATCCGGGTACGACGAAGGCCCCGCCGGGTGGGCGGGGCCTTCGGTCTGTGGGGCGCGGTTCTCGCGCGGCGCGGTCGTCCGTCAGTAGACGTCCACGTAGAGCCTGATGACGGTGACGTAGCGGTTGGCCGCGGAGTAGAGGTAGTCGGGCAGCCAGCGCGGGCCGTCCTGTTCCTCGGACTCCGTGACGAGGTTCGTGCCGTACCGCTTGCCCGCCATGGCCAGTACGGCCTGACGGGCGTCGTTGGCCAGCAGGTGTGCGGCGTGCTTGCTCGGGCCGTACACCTCCAGCTCGATCAGCGGCTGGTCGACGTGGCGCTCACCGACCCAGGCGCCGCCGCGCCGGTTGACGAGGACGGCGGCGGCCGTGCCGTTGAAATCGGCAGGTGCCTGTACGTCGACGAGCGCGGCGGACATGCGCGGGTCGTCCTTCAGGACGTCGACGACCAGGGCCTCGACGTCGGGGAAGGTGCTCGGTGGGGTGGGTGTGGTCATGCCGGGTCACCTCGGGGCAGCGTTGAGGAGCGTACGAACGGCGGGACGCGGCGAGCCCTTGTGCGGCCTGCCGAGGGGCACAGCTCCGCCGCTGCACCAACTGTGACATACGAGCGTGCGCGCACGCAACTAAAACGGTGTGGACCGTGATCCGAGGGGTGGGGGAGCGGCGCGGTTCATGCGGGGCGCGCGGGGTGGGGGGCGGGGGGAGTGGGGGAAGTGGGGTGGGGTGGGAGCAGGGGGGCGTGCTGGTCAGTCGTTGGCCGGCAACGGGGTGGCGGCCGCCTTTGCCGTCGCGCGCTCGCCCTGTCGCCCGGGCAGCTCGCCGGGCGCGTCGCCGGGCAGTTCGGCGGGCAGGAACTGCTCGACCACGCGGACGAACATCTCCCGCCGGTCCGCCGGTACCCCCAGCAGATCGGCGACCTCTTCGAGAGTGGGGCGGCGGCCGAGCTCCGCGCTCGGCGCGGGAGCGGTGGAGTAGGCCTGCGGCTCGGCCAGTTCCTCCGCGGTGAGTCGGCCGGAACGGATGAGCATCTCGCGGACCGGCACGCCCAGGACGCGGGCGAGTCTGCGCGTGGTCTCGAGGTCCGGCATGCTCTGGCGCTGCAGCAGGCGGGTGACGGCGGCGCGGTGGATCCCGGCCTCGTCCGCGATGCGCGACTTTCCGCCACCGCGTGGGCTGTCGATGTCGTAGCCGCCGGCGCGCATCAGATTTTCGACCCAAGCGGCGAAGGCGTCCAGTTCCTGGCTGGTCATCAGGGGGCTCGCTTCCTATGGAGTGGCGGTAAGTCTAGCTTGCTTGCGCGCGCGCTATTACGTGCTCGCGTGCAAGCACTAGGGAAAGTTGGCTCATTTCTTGGTGGAGATTGGGCGGAACCACAGTTCCGGAGGCGTTCGGATCTCGCGGATCGCCCGTGATGAACGTAGTTGCGAGCGCGCACGCAATCTGTAACCCTGGGCGTCTCACTTCGCACCAGTCACAGCCGTTTCATACGTGGGAGGCTCTATGTCCGTCTCCGTCTCCGGCCCTGTCTCCGTCTCGGCCTGGCAGACCGCCGCGGCCTGCGCGGGGCTGCCGCCCGAGGTCGTCTTCGCCAAGAAACCCAAGGAGGCCGCCCCCGCCCTGCGCGCCTGCGCCTCCTGTACCGTGCGGGCCCGCTGCGAGCAGGCCGTGGCCCCGGCCGACAGTTGGTTCGACGGCGTCTGCGGTGGCCGCCTGTGGCGCCGCGGCCGTCCGGTCACCCCGCGCGGAGGCTCCGTTGCCTGACCGTCAGCACGCGGCCCCCGCCGGCACTTCCCGTACCGACGCCGACCAGGCCGCCCTGTGGACAGCCGCCCTACTGCGGCACTTCCCCGAGCTGGCCACCGAACTCGTCCCCGGCCGCACCACCCCGGGCCGCCGCCCCGCCGCCCGGCCCCCGGCGGACTTCGCCGACCGGCTCCGTGAGGAGCGGGCCGAGGCGCTGCTCCTCCAGCAGTGCCACGGACTCGTCGCGCCGGGGCCGAGCGCGGCCCCGCTGCGCCTGCACATCTCCGACACCATCCGCGACATCACCGATGGCGTGGTCGAACTGGAGGAGGCCGTGCGCGAGCGGCTCGGCCTGCCCCGCGTACGCCACGCGCCCGTGCCGGAGCGGCTGCGCCGGATCGCCGCCCTCCTCGACGACGTCGCCGCCGACCCGGTGCTCGTCGCCCATGTGCGCGACGAGACCCGCAGGATGGCCCGGCGCTGCGCCCGCGTCCTCGGTGACACCGAGACGGTGGTGCGTGTCTCCGGGCGCTGCCCCTGGTGCGACTCCGTCTCACTGCGGGCCTTCCCGGAGCGCGACGCCGTGCTGTGCGTGAACCCGGGCTGTCGCTGCACCGCGCAGGACTGCGGCTGCCATGACGACCCGTCCTACCGGCACACCTGGAACGAGGGCGTCCTACGGGAGGGGCGGCGCCGATGACGCGTACCGAGCTGCCGACGCTGATCCCCGGCCCGCTCGCCGCCCAGGAAGCGGGGGTGGCCCCCGCGACCATCCGCAAGTGGGTGCAGCTGGGACACCTCAGGGCGGCGGGCAAGACGGGCCGCGCCGCACTGTTCCGCCTGGAGGACGTGTTCGCGGCGGAGCGCGCCACCAGCGGCCGGAAGCGCCGCTGAGCCGCGGGGCGGTCACCCTCGGGAACGTGGGGGGTGGCCGCCCCGCGCGGCGTTGACGCATGATGGAGGACACAGACAGCCGGTTCGGGGGAGTTGGTCTCGTGTCGCATCCGTCGTGGCAGTCGGCACCCTGGCCGCCGCAGCACGGCCAGCAGCCGTCGATGCTCGCCGCGCACGCCGACCGGGAGCGGGCGGTGGATGTGCTGCGGGCCGGGTTCGCCGAGGGGCGGATGCCGCAGGGGGAGTACGAGAAGCGGGTCGAGCGGGCCTATCAGGCGCGGACCGTGGGCGAGCTGAGCGTGCTGGTCGCGGATCTGCCGCAGGGGCCTGTGCCGCAGCAGCAGATGCAGATGCCGATGCCGATGATGGGGGCGCCCGTGCCGCGGACGTTCCTGCCGGCGCCGCCGCTGCCCGCCCCGACCAACGGCAAGGCCGTAGGGGCGCTGGCGTGCGGGGTGACGGCGGTCTTCTCGGTGGGCCTGACCGGGATTCCGGCGGTGGTGCTCGGGCACATGGCGCGGGCGGAGATCAGGCGGAGCGGGGAGCAGGGCGACGGTATGGCCGTGGCCGGGCTCGTGCTCGGGTGGCTTTCGGTCGCGGGCTGGGTGTTGTTCCTCACGCTCGCGATCGTGGCCGCGACCGCAGGGCCCGCCTGAGCTGCGCCCGGCGTGTCCTGGCTGTGGGGTATTTGTTTTGACCACAGCGTATGAGGTAGGTACGCTCAGACCTTGTGCCTGGGGTGTGCCTGGGCTCGTGTGCGTGTCCTCAACCGCATGACGGGCCCCGATCGTTTTCGATCAAGGTCACCGCATCCTGCCGCCTTCCCGCCATTGCGCGGGGGTCTGCAGTGTTCGACACACCCGACCGCGTGGGTCGGAGGCGTTCCAGGTTAGCTTTACTATTCGGCACACAGAAACCGGAGAAGTAGTGCCTACGATCCAGCAGCTGGTCCGGAAGGGCCGGCAGGACAAGGTCGAGAAGAACAAGACGCCCGCGCTCGAGGGTTCGCCCCAGCGTCGTGGTGTCTGCACGCGTGTGTTCACGACCACCCCGAAGAAGCCGAACTCGGCCCTCCGTAAGGTCGCGCGTGTGCGTCTGACCTCCGGTATTGAGGTCACGGCCTACATTCCGGGTGAGGGACACAACCTGCAGGAGCACTCCATCGTGCTCGTGCGTGGCGGCCGTGTGAAGGACCTGCCCGGTGTTCGTTACAAGATCATCCGCGGTTCGCTCGACACCCAGGGTGTCAAGAACCGCAAGCAGGCCCGCAGCCGCTACGGCGCCAAGAAGGAGAAGTAGAAATGCCTCGTAAGGGCCCCGCCCCGAAGCGCCCGGTCATCATCGACCCGGTCTACGGTTCCCCTCTGGTGACCTCCCTCATCAACAAGGTGCTGATGAACGGCAAGCGCTCCACCGCCGAGCGCATCGTGTACGGCGCCATGGAGGGTCTGCGCGAGAAGTCGGGCAACGACCCGGTCATCACGCTGAAGCGCGCGCTGGAGAACATCAAGCCGACCCTCGAGGTCAAGTCCCGCCGTGTCGGTGGCGCCACCTACCAGGTGCCGATCGAGGTCAAGCCCGGTCGCGCCAGCACCCTCGCGCTCCGCTGGCTCGTCGGCTACTCCCGCGCCCGTCGCGAGAAGACGATGACCGAGCGTCTGACGAACGAGCTGCTCGACGCCTCGAACGGCCTCGGCGCTGCCGTCAAGAAGCGCGAGGACACGCACAAGATGGCCGAGTCCAACAAGGCCTTCGCGCACTACCGCTGGTAGTCGCTACCCACATCGAGACCGAGAGAAGACCGAAGCCTTATGGCTACCACTTCACTTGACCTGGCCAAGGTCCGCAACATCGGGATCATGGCCCACATCGACGCGGGCAAGACGACGACGACCGAGCGGATCCTGTTCTACACCGGTGTGTCGTACAAGATCGGTGAGGTTCACGACGGCGCTGCCACGATGGACTGGATGGAGCAGGAGCAGGAGCGTGGCATCACGATCACCTCTGCTGCCACCACCTGTCACTGGCCGCTCGAGGACAACGACTACACGATCAACATCATCGACACCCCGGGGCACGTCGACTTCACCGTCGAGGTGGAGCGCTCCCTGCGTGTCCTCGATGGTGCTGTGACGGTGTTCGACGGTGTCGCCGGCGTTGAGCCGCAGTCCGAGACGGTGTGGCGTCAGGCCGACCGTTACGGCGTGCCGCGCATCTGCTTCGTGAACAAGCTGGACCGTACCGGCGCCGAGTTCCACCGCTGTGTCGACATGATCGTCGACCGCCTCGGTGCGACTCCGCTGGTCATGCAGCTGCCCATCGGTGCCGAGGCCGACTTCCAGGGTGTCGTCGACCTCGTCACGATGAAGGCGTTCGTCTGGTCGGCCGAGGCCGCCAAGGGCGAGGCCTACGACATCGTCGACATCCCCGCCACGCACGTCGAGGCTGCCGAGGAGTACCGCGGCAAGCTGCTCGAGGCCGTCGCGGAGAACGACGAGGAGATGATGGAGCTGTTCCTGGAGGGCACCGAGCCCACCGTGGAGCAGCTGCACGCCGCCGTGCGTCGCATCACCATCGCCTCGGGCAAGGGCGGCGACACCACCGTCACCCCCGTGTTCTGTGGCACCGCGTTCAAGAACAAGGGCGTTCAGCCCCTGCTCGACGCTGTCGTGCGTTACCTGCCGACCCCGCTCGACGTCGAGGCCATCGAAGGCCACGACGTCAAGGACCCCGAGATCGTCGTCAAGCGCAAGCCGTCCGACGACGAGCCGCTGTCCGCTCTGGCCTTCAAGATCATGAGCGACCCGCACCTCGGCAAGCTCACCTTCGTCCGGGTTTACTCGGGCCGCCTGGAGTCCGGCACCGCGGTGCTGAACCCCGTCAAGGGCAAGAAGGAGCGCATCGGCAAGATCTACCGTATGCACGCGAACAAGCGTGAGGAGATCGAGTCGGTGGGCGCCGGTGACATCGTCGCCGTCATGGGTCTGAAGCAGACCACCACGGGCGAGACGCTCTGTGACGACAAGCAGCAGGTGATCCTGGAGTCCATGGACTTCCCGGCGCCTGTCATCCAGGTCGCCATCGAGCCGAAGTCCAAGGGTGACCAGGAGAAGCTGGGTGTTGCCATCCAGCGTCTCTCGGAGGAGGACCCCTCCTTCCAGGTTCACTCGGACGAGGAGACCGGCCAGACCATCATCGGTGGTATGGGCGAGCTTCACCTCGAGGTGCTCGTCGACCGCATGAAGCGCGAGTTCCGCGTCGAGGCGAACGTCGGCAAGCCGCAGGTCGCCTACCGCGAGACGATCCGTCAGGCCGTCGAGCGCGTGGACTACACCCACAAGAAGCAGACCGGTGGTACCGGTCAGTTCGCCAAGGTGCAGATCGCGATCGAGCCCATCACCGAGGCCGACGGCCCGGCGTACGAGTTCGTGAACAAGGTGACCGGTGGCCGTATCCCGCGGGAGTACATCCCGTCGGTGGACGCCGGTGCGCAGGAGGCCATGCAGTTCGGCATCCTTGCCGGCTACGAGATGACTGGTGTTCGCATCACGCTTCTCGACGGCGCCTACCACGAGGTCGACTCCTCCGAGCTCGCCTTCAAGATCGCCGGTTCGCAGGCGTTCAAGGAAGGCGCGCGCAAGGCAAAGCCCGTGCTGCTCGAGCCGATGATGGCCGTCGAGGTCACCACGCCCGAGGACTACATGGGCGATGTCATCGGTGACATCAACTCCCGCCGTGGCCAGATCCAGGCCATGGAGGAGCGCAGCGGCGCTCGCGTCGTGAAGGGCCTCGTGCCCCTCTCGGAGATGTTCGGCTACGTCGGAGACCTCCGCAGCAAGACGTCGGGTCGCGCAAGCTACTCAATGCAGTTCGACTCCTACGCCGAGGTTCCGCGGAACGTCGCCGAGGAGATCATCGCGAAGGCCAAGGGCGAGTAACTCAATCGAGTTCACGCTTTAGGCTTGACTCCGGAGTCTCTCGGGGCATTTCACGACAACCGTCGCGGATTGCCCCGGGGCCCCGGGCATCCCAGCAAAGATCACCTGGCGCCGATGAAGCAAGGCGTACAGAACCACTCCGCAGGAGGACCCAGTGGCGAAGGCAAAGTTCGAGCGGACTAAGCCGCACGTCAACATCGGCACCATCGGTCACATCGACCACGGTAAGACGACCCTCACGGCCGCCATTACCAAGGTGCTGCACGACGCGTACCCGGACCTGAACGAGGCCTCGGCCTTCGACCAGATCGACAAGGCTCCCGAGGAGCGCCAGCGCGGTATCACGATCTCGATCGCGCACGTCGAGTACCAGACGGAGACGCGTCACTACGCGCACGTCGACTGCCCCGGGCACGCCGACTACATCAAGAACATGATCACGGGTGCCGCGCAGATGGACGGCGCCATCCTCGTGGTCGCCGCCACCGACGGCCCGATGCCGCAGACCAAGGAGCACGTGCTCCTGGCCCGCCAGGTCGGCGTTCCGTACATCGTCGTCGCCCTGAACAAGGCCGACATGGTGGACGACGAGGAGATCCTGGAGCTCGTCGAGCTCGAGGTGCGTGAGCTCCTCTCCGAGTACGAGTTCCCGGGCGACGACCTGCCGGTCGTCAAGGTTTCCGCTCTGAAGGCCCTTGAGGGCGACAAGGAGTGGGGCAACTCGGTCCTCGAGCTCATGAAGGCCGTGGACGAGAACATCCCGCAGCCCGAGCGCGACGTCGACAAGCCGTTCCTGATGCCGATCGAGGACGTCTTCACGATCACCGGTCGTGGCACGGTCGTCACCGGTCGTATCGAGCGTGGCATCCTCAAGGTCAACGAGACCGTTGACATCGTGGGTATCAAGCAGGACAAGACCACCACCACGGTCACCGGCATCGAGATGTTCCGCAAGCTGCTCGACGAGGGCCAGGCCGGTGAGAACGTCGGTCTGCTCCTCCGTGGCATCAAGCGCGAGGACGTCGAGCGCGGCCAGGTCATCATCAAGCCGGGTTCGGTCACGCCGCACACCGAGTTCGAGGCGCAGGCGTACATCCTGTCGAAGGACGAGGGTGGCCGTCACACCCCCTTCTTCAACAACTACCGCCCGCAGTTCTACTTCCGTACCACGGACGTGACCGGCGTCGTGACCCTCCCCGAGGGCACCGAGATGGTCATGCCGGGTGACAACACTGAGATGACCGTTGAGCTCATCCAGCCCGTCGCCATGGAAGAGGGCCTGAAGTTCGCCATCCGTGAGGGTGGCCGGACCGTCGGCGCCGGCCAGGTCACCAAGATCAACAAGTAAGCATCGCTTACCTGTTGGGCTTGACGCCTGGTAGCTCCTAGAGCTCTGAAAGGGCCCGTACGACTTCGGTCGTACGGGCCCTTTTGCGTGCGCCGTGGGGCCGGGCCTCAGGTGCCCGTCGCCCAGCGCACCGCGGCGACCACCACGAGGACCGCGGCCGGGGCGACCCACGGCCAGCCCATGGCCCGGCGGACCGAAGGCAGCAGCCCCAGCAGGATGACCGCGCCGGCCAGGACCATGGTGACGAGGCACGCCACTTCGATGCCGCGGTACGCGTCGGCGTCCCAGCCACCTGACGGGCGGATCGTCACCGCCGTCCAGCAGAACCAGGCCGCGAGCAGCGTGAGCAGGGTGAACGGGACGGCGAGCACGAGGCGCAGGCAGCCGCGGTCGGCGCCGTCGGGGTGGGCGGTGGGGTGGCTCATGGGCGCAGCGCGCTCCTTGCGTCGTCCAGATTGTTGCTGAAGCCCCGCCCATAGGCCTGGGCGTCGTCGGACGCCCAGTAAGGACCGCCGTTGTAGCGGGCGGCGAGCTCCTGGTACTGGGCCGGGGTCATCTCCTCCGGTGGCACATCCGCGAAGTCGCTCTCCGCCTTCAGCTGGGCCAGGTACTCAGAGGCGATGAACATGTTCTGCCCGGGGTCCTGAAGGGCGTCCTCCACCATGCCGCGCTGCTGGTCGGTGAGGTGATCGGGGTCGTAGCCGAGGACCTCGGCCCCGCGTCTGACCTGGATGGCGATGGGCCCCATCGAGGTGTTGTCGGGGTCGCCGCCGAGCCGCCAGGGCAGGTTCTCCGGCGCGATCGGGCTCAGCGGGGAGTCGGCCTGCTCGCGGAGGGTGTCGGTGATGTCGTCGAGGATGCCGGGCTGTCCGCCGATCTCCTGCCAGGCGATCCCGGCGACCATGTCCGGCGGCAGCCCCGAGTTGCGGGCCGCGGCGTTGATGATGTCCTTGTTCGCCGTGATCCACTCCGCGCGCTCCTGCGCGGTGCCCGGCGGGTCCCAGTAGCTGTCGCGCGCGCCGGGCAGACTCGCGACCTGAAGCCGGATGTCGCGCAGCGTCGGCGAGACGATCTGGTCCCCGGCGATCGGGTAGTAGTCCTGCTTGGGGCCGCTGCCGGGCAGCTGCGTGAGCGGGTTCGAGCTCGCCTCGGCCGCCTCCCGGCGCAGCGCGGGGATGGCCGCGACGAGGTCGTTGCGGCCTGCCGTGTACGTACGGAACTCCGGCAGCATGTCGTACGCCTGCTTCAGCCGGTGCACACAGAGGTCGCGGGCCTCCTTCTCGGTGGTCTTGGCCAGGTGGAAGTCGCCGCCCGCCGCGTCGTGCAGCCGGTTCGCCTCGTCCTTGATGTCGTCGACGTCCATGGTGAGTTCGGCGAAGAAGTCCATGACACCGGTGGTCGCCCGCATGTCCTCCCACTGCCGCATGGGCTCGGCCTCCTGGGCCTCGCGGGTGACGGCCGTGCCCTTGGTGTGGATCAGGTCGGCGAGGGCCTGCTCGTTCGACCTGCCGTTGGAGTAGTGGGCCTTCGCGGCCTCCAGCGCGGTCGCGTAATCGCGTAGGGCGGTGGCGGCCTTGTCGTAGCCGTCGGCGAGCAGCGTCAGGAGCTTTCGGCTCTCCTTCAGCCGGCCCTCGTAGTGCGTGCTGCCCTCGCTCTTCCACCGCGTGTGCTTCTCGGCCCGCTCGGCGGACGGATCCACCGACGTGAGCAGGTCGTGTACGCGCTTGAACTCGTCGGCGTTGCGCTCGACGAGCGGCGGGCTGCAGCCATCCAGGAACTCGACGTCCTTGCGGTGACTGATGCCCGTGCTCATCGCGCCTCCGGGGAGAGGTAGCTGCCCTCCAGGACCTGTTGCAGGAAGCGCTGTGCCGTGTCGTCCTCGATCTTCACAAAGTCACTGCCGACGGTGCGCAGTTTGGTGGAGAGCGCCGCGAACAGGGCGACCCCGTCCAGGTATTGGTCACCGGCGAAGGAGGCGAAGCGGATCACCTGTGCGGCGACGTCCTCGTGGGCCCGGGGATCACGGGCCAGTGTGGTGAGTTCGGCGTCGGGCCGGCCCTCCTGGAGGAGACCGGCGATCTCGATCAGCAGGTTCGCGTTGCCGTTGATGGATTCGGTCTCGGCGATCAGCGTGCCGGCTGCCGGCGCGCCCGGTCCCGCGCTGTTGCCGCCGGCCTCCGGCGGGAGCTGGTTGAGCTGCATTCCGGTCGAGCGCCGCTCCAGGGCGTCGGCCTTCAACTGGGCCCACTCCTCGTCGAATGACATGTAGTCCCCCTAGGCGATCCGCCCCCGTGACGGACCGTGACCCGATCATGACATCGGGGCGGGCGGCTGAGGACCCCCGGCGCGGCAGCATTTTGCTGCGCATCGTGCAGCGGTCAGGCCTTCGCCTGCGTCGGTCGCCACAGCCACGGGCGGGCGTCCGGGGAGAGGCCTGCCACGGTGGGGCCGCGGCTGCCAGCGGTGAGTGCCGGGCCGTCCAGGGTGGCCGGGGCGGTGGCCGGGCGGGTGATGCGGCCGTCCTGGAGGAGCTGGACGCGGCCGGCGGTGTCGCGGCCGAGGAGGTAGGGGCCGGCCGCTGTCACCGGGCCGTAGCCGGGGAAGTGCACGGCAGGGCCGCCCGGGGACAGGAGGCGCGCGGAGGCCGGCGGACGGTAGTAGAGGCGGCTGCCCGCGGCGGCTATCGCGTCCGCGGGGGTGGGCAGGCCGGTGAGCGGGTCAGGGCCTTCCGGGGTCCAGTGGTGGACGGTGTAGTGCCCGGGGGCGTACACGTGCACCTGGCGGTCGTCGCCGATCACGGCCGTGAGGCCGTCCTGGACCGGGCCGCCGCCGAGGTCGCGCCAGGGCGACCAGGTGCCCGACGACGCGCGGATCCGCGTGCTGATTCCCTGGTCGGCGTTGCGTACGAAGAGGTGGACGCGGCCGTCGGGAGCGGTGACCGCCACCGGGACGCCGATGCGGCGGCCGCGGTCGGCGTCGACCTCGGGGTTGCCGAGGCTCGTCCAGGAGCCGTACTTGCGCGGGCCGCGCTGTTCCAGGAGCACGATCTCGCGGAGGTCGGTCGCGCCCCTGCCCTCGATCGCGGCGAGGCGAAGGCCGAACAGCAGGGCGCGGCCGTCGGGGAGCGTGGCGCTGCCAAGGGCCGGGGCGAGCGGGCCGCCGCCGAGGTCGACCGGGGCGCCGAACGCCCCGGCCGCCTGCTCGTCGTAGCGGACCGCGCGCAGGCCGAGAACGCCGTACGCGGTGAGCCGTCCGTCGGCGTTCGGGTGGAGGGCGAGGCGCGGGCCGGGGTAGCGGTAGTGGGTGGCGCGGACCCAGCCCTTGCGGTTGGTGAGGGGGCGGTCGCCGCCGACGTTGTAGTCGCCGCAGCCGGCCGGGTTGCCGCACTGCCAGTCGGGCCCGGCGCCGTACGGGACCAGGTGCGCGGCCTTCTGGTCCAGGACCTGCGGCGGGAGGTTCTTCGGCCAGTGGTGGTTGTAGTAACCGCGGAAGGCGGTGGCCACGAACGGGGGCGGGCCGCCCTTGGCCTGCTGTGCCCAGCGGATCAGCGCGGCCCAGCTGAAGCAGGCCACGGCGGTGTGGTCGGCGTGGTCGGAGTAGCCGATCTGCTCGCTGTCGCGGAGCTGGGTGATCCGGTCGCTGTCCTGGATGTCGGGGTCCGGGTCGAGGGTCTGCACGAGCGTCGGCCGGTACCGCTCGAAGAGCTCCACGAGGACGGCGACCAGGGACTCGTAGTCGTACGTCTGGACCGTGCGCAGCGGCGAGGCCTCCGGGACGAGGGTGCGCAGCAGCAGACCGCGGTCGCGCCACAGCGCGGGCAGGCCCATGTGTCCGGCCGGGGTGTGCATCGCGAGGTCGAGATGGACCAACTCGACGCGGCGGCCCCGGTTCTCGAGGGTGCTGACCTCCGCCTGGAAGCCGTTGCGGAGGCGGATGACGCCGTTGTTCCAGCGAGTGAAGACGGGCAGCCCGAGCTGGGTGGCGTACGACTGGCGCAGGCCTTGGTGGCGGGCCGCGGAGTAGGCCGCCTTGTCAGGGCGGGGAGCCCGGTCGGTCGGCGTCTTGTTCATGCCGTTGGCCTCGCCGGCCGTGACGTACACGCAGACGAGCGGGGTGCCGGCCTCCAGCGAGTGCTGCGTGTCGGGGTTCATGAAGTACAGGTCGTCGTCGGGGTGGGCGAGGACCTGGAGCAGCAGGGCGTGCTCGGCCTGGGCGGCGGGGCGGCCGGTCGCGGGGGAGGGGGCGGTGGTGTGCGGCGGAGGCGCGGGGGCGACGCGGGAGCAGGCGCTGAGCGAGCCGGCGGCGGCGAGAGCGGCGCCGCCGGCGAGGAGACCGCGGCGCGAGACGCCCCGGGGCAGCCCCTGGGATATCAGGGGCAGCCCCCGGGATATCGCTCTCTTAACAGGCTTTTCGGACCCTGATGTCGCAGGTCGCTTCCGCACGGTGACGCTCACTCCGTCCGCTGGTGAGGCAGCGGTCGGTCTGTCGCGCGCGCCTCTGTTCAGGTGTTCGGTGTTTCACCTGGATAGAGGGGGGAAAGGGGATTCGGGTTCCATGCGCGTACATGTTCCGTTCACTCGGAACGAGCAGACGCAGTGGGGCGCCGCGAGTGTTCACGCGGTGGAGTGAGGCGAGTTCTCAGTGTCGTTCGCCTGGTCGGCCGAAGCGCCGATGAAGCAGGCGTTCCCGCTGTGCTCCGCCCAGAACGAGGCGTACGGGTGCGGAACCAACGCCCCCTCTGGGATCATCTGTACGAATACCGTGGCGGCCGTGCGACAGGCTGCGGAGTGTGTGAGGGGAGGGATGCTGCGCGATGAGTGGACACGTCGGGAACCCCAAAGACCTGCGGGTCAAGGACGAGGACCTCACGAAGCTCGGCAAAGACCTCGACGGTATGCAGGAGCACCTCACCAAACAGGTGCAACGGATGGACGGCATCGTCGACACCATCGAGGCGGGCTGGAAGGGACCTGCGGCGTCCGCGTACCGGGACTTCCACCGGGCCGCCGCTGAAGACGCGGTCCGTATCCGTGAGGTGATGAAACTGATCGAATCGGCCGTGCGGATGAGCAGGGAAGGCTTCACCGAGCGGGAGTTGGATGTGCTCCAGCAGATGCGCCAGATCAAGGTGGACATCGGTAGTGAGGTGGACCGCTTGTCCACTCCGAACTCCGAGCCCGACGATGGGCCTTTCCGGCCGCAGAGCAGCTTCGACGGGATGTAAAGCTGAACGGCACCGTATTGCACGGCTCATGACCGACGGGGACCCATGCCTGCCACTGACGACGATCACATAACCGCGCGCCTGGCGACACTCCAGCACCTGTCGGGTGAGTTGGAGGAAATCCTCAAACAACTCAACGAGAGGCTCGGCGACCTCTTCGAGCGAGTGGAACCGGTCGTCCTGTCTTGGAGCGGGGAGGCCCGTGAGGCCTTCATCGACAAGCTCGACGAGTGGGACCGGTCCGCCAAGGACCTCCAGGCATCGCAGAAATGGCTGCACGAGGTGGTCACCACTGGGCATGTCAATTACGCCGCCGCCCACCGGGCGGTACTGCGCGGTTGGGGCGGTGCTTGATGGGAACCCCCGCTCAGGGCGGCACCATCGACGTCAAACCCTCCAACCTGCATCAGGTGGCAGGAGGGTTCTCCGGTCAGCAGACGCCCTTCGACAAGGCGGCCAAGGACCTGATCACCGCGTTGAAGGAGTACCCGGACGCCGGCGGTTACGGCACCGCTGCTCAAGGTTTCGCCACGGCGTACGTCAAGGCGGGCAACCGCTTCCTCGACGTGTGGGCCAGGTCCGTGGCCAGTATCGGGGGCGCGGCGGTCGGCTTCGCCACGACGGCCAACAACTACTCCAAGGCGGAGGCCGCCAACGACGCCTCAGGCCGGACCCAGCCGCAGACCCAGCCACCGCCCGTCGTTATCGACAAGCCACCCAAGTACGAGTCGGTCCCCGACCTCAAGTGGGGGGACGACGACGGCGGTGACGACTTCATCCGCTCGCTCCTGGAGTGGGTACCGGATGTGGTGTGGCACATCATTCGTCCGCTCCTGGAGCACGCATTCCGCTGGGGCAAGGTCGCCGACGTCTATCCGTACCCTCAACAGCACTACCTCAACTCGCTCTCGCAGGACTGGTCGAACATGACCATGACGCTGTCCATGACCGAGAGCGGGCTGACCGGACTCGTCGACAGCATCACGCTGCAGAGCAACAGCGAGTGGTACGACGCCATGCGACAGTTCTGCAGCTCGCTGTGGGGGACCACAGCCTGGGGCAAGTCGCAGGTCGGCTACGAGTGGAAGCACGACAGTTCCGCCGGCCAGACGGCTACCCATCCTGTGATGACAGTTCTGTTCGACACCGCGATGAAGATCAGTGACCTGCTGCGCGAATTCGCCGAGGCCGCGGTCGACCTGAACCACAAAGTCTGGAAGATCTACTTCGATGCCGTAAAGCAGGCGGTCGGCGACATAGACCTGAGTGACGGGGTCGACCTCAAGGACCTCAAAGAGGGCGCGAAGGGCGTCGGGCGGTTCCTTAAGGGCGTGGTCAAAGGTGGAGCCGAACTCAGCGTTGAGATCACTCTCAATATCGACACCGCCGCGCTCAATGCGGTCGTAGAGGCGTACAACCAGCGGGTCAACGCGCTGACTCCGAGATTGAGTGCGCTCGACGACGCCCTCGACGAGGCCTACCTCAGCGCTCCTGCCTACGCCGCGGAAGAGGCGCGAGCCGAGGCATTCGGGACACGGGCCCTCAACGATTTCAAGCACGAACAGCAGTGGACGAAAAGTGGGGACACGCAGAACGGCGTCTACAAGCTCGATCTGGCCAACAATGAGTGGCTCGGCGGCGGCCACACCCTGGACAAGCACGTGGGAAAGACGGACGCGCAGCTTGCCCAACGACTACGGGATCAGGGAACTCCTCCTACTGAGACATGGGAGCATGGTAAGCCGTCGATCGGCGCTGCTTCCACCTTCGCTACCGCGGAACGTGCCCAGGAACTGACGCAGTACAACATTGACAAGAACAGCGCAGATATCAAGGCGTGGCTCGATGACCCGGGCCGCGACCCCAGGCACCCTCTCAAAATAGACGCGCCGAACGGCGAATACAGTGGCCGTAGTGTGACGAAGCAGCCCAATGCCGTGAACGGTCAGGGATTCAAGTACGAAGGGCTTAAGGCGGAGGCCATTCCGGTCAAGGGCGTGCGGACCATCCTCAAGTACGACCCGTCGCTCGACCCGCCCTTCGTAGTGCTGACGTCGATGCCGGAATGACGGACGGCCGGGCAGATCTTTCGCGAACAGAGCAACCGAACGACCCTGGAGCAGCCATCAATCCGCACGCGGATCTCCCGTCCATGACGTGGACCAACATGGACCCTTCGACGCACCCCTTCGATCCTGATCGTGCGCTCGACGAGGTACGCACAGTGGTGGCTTCCACCGACCCGGAGTCGGGCCGGCCGCGTGGCCTCTGGTCGGACGAGTCGGTCGCCCGGGGGCTGGCCGAGCACTTCGGGGCGTGGGCGTACGGCTGGCTGGGCGCGGCGCAGGAGTACCCCGACTCCGGGTCCGTCATCACGAGACTGCCGCCCAGTGGGCTCGGGGCCGGGAACCTGGACGCGCAGGCGCAGCGGTACACCAGCGCACTGGTGCAGTGGCGAGCATGGCTGGAGGACCTTGCCGGCGCTTTCGCACGGCTCGCTCCCGACACGGACGCCGACGCGGGCGACGTGCGCCGTCGGCGTGAGCACGGGGTGGCTCCTCTCGTGACGCTCGTCGTCGAGCGCACGCGGGCCGGGGAGCTGTGGCGTGGCACCTGTGCGCAGGCGCTCGGATGGTTCTTCGAGTACACGGGTATGTCGGCCGAGGATGCGGAGGATCTTGCGGACGAGGTCGTGGACTCCCACTTCGAGAGCTGGGTCGCGCCGGACAAGGAGGCGCTCGACCGTGCTCGGAGCGCTGTCGGAGAGCATGGTGCGTGACGACCTGGAGTCCTGGATACGGGTGCGGTCCCGCGTCCCATGGGATCTCGCGGCGCCCGAGGTGGCGGGGCCGATGGCCGGGCATCGAGACGGAATCGCTGCGGCAGCGGACGCGGGGGACTCGGCGCGAGCGGACAGGTTCCGCGCGGCATGGCGGCTGGCCCGGGCAGACGCCGAGGCGTCCCGCCCACTCGGCTTCTGTCTCCTGGAGAAGTGGCAGAGGCAGGTCATCAGCCGGGACGACATCGCTTTTCGCACTCTTCCCGCATTCGCCAAAGGCGGGCGGGAACGCTACGGCCTGACCGCGTCCGTCCCAGAAGTGTTCGACGACTGTCTTACGCAGGCCACGGAAGCCGGTTCCGCGGTGCCCCTGCCGGCCAGAGCGGCCCGCGCCTACCTCGACGTCTGCTTCTTCCATCCGTTCGACGACGGAAACGGGCGGGCGGCTCTGCTGGCTCTGGGGTTCGTCCTGGCGCGCGAAGGTGTCGTCCTGGACGAGGTGGGGCCGGTCCAAGTGCGCAGATACGCCGATGATCCAGCGGGCGCGCAGGCGCTGGCCCGCCTTGTGCACGTCCTGGCGACAGCAGCCGCGAATCGTGGTTCGCGCCCTGTCTCTCTTCCAGCAACTCCGATCGCGACCTGGCGGTGACCGTGCCGACAACTCCCGTACGAGCGAAGAGCTCGACCTACCCCGACCGTGAGACCGCGCAGTGGGCGACCCAGCAGGTCGTCACCGCCAACGAGCAGTACATTCACCGGTGGCTCGCCCAAGGGACTCGTCCCAGGTTGGTCATCGAGGCGGCCTGGCCCTCTCGCCCCGATCCCGTGGGGCGGGTGCTGCTTCAAGCGATGATGCTGGCCGGACGGGAACCCGTCGATGTGCGTGCGGCCCGTGTGATTCTCAAGCGCGAGCCGTCGAGTCCGCACGGCTTCGTCGTGCATGCCACGTTCCCGATCTACCTGTAGAGGCCCGGCCGCCATGCCCATGAATCCGCTCGAACATGACCGTCGCTACGGCGAGTTGGACCAGGTGCTGCGTGCGTACGTCGGTCAGCCCGCCGACGACACGGAGGATAGGCCGGGTGTTGCCCTCACCGCCTACCTGCGTCTCACCTGGCACACCCGCCCGTGGGCGCTCGGTACGGCGGAGTCCCAGCTGCGCGAGTACGCGCGCAACCCTCCGGGCGCGTTGCGGCTGCGCCTCGGCGAGTTCTATCCGGTTCCGGACGTCGGGCTGCCCGAGTCCGACCTGCAGAACTGGCTGTTCATGCTTGCGGACCACATCAAGCGCAGCGTGGAGGAGGGAGAGGTGCCGCCTCCCTCGGCGCCGGTCACCCACTGGGAATGGCAGACCCGGTTCCCCGAGCTCACGCAGTTTCTGGGCGGCTGGTTCTCGCAGGACATGCCGGACGAATTCGCTGATCATGACGCCGCTGTCGTGGATTACGTGTCTCAGGCGGCCCGGCCGTTGATTGCGCGCCTTGCCGGTGAGGTGCAGGAACTGCTGGATCTAGACCTTGAGGAGTCTGATCTGGCGGCCGCTCTCGCGGAGTTGGGCATGGAGGTGGATCCACCGTCGCCGTACGCACCGAGCCGGTGGCTGCAGTTGGTGGGCGGGCAGCTCAGTGGGCCGGTGGCGGAGTACCGGCCGCCTGGTTCTTGACCTTCCGTCCGTGATCGTCAGCCGCCGGGGCGCACGAGCACCGTCCGCCGGGCGCGATGATGTCGGCGCTCTTCGGGGCGAGGCTCTCGCTGGCGGCCGTCGTGGTCGGTGATGCCCTCCGCGCGGACGCGTACGGATTCGTGGAACCCCTCGAGGGTCTTGGTCTCCGCCGAGATCGTGTCGTCGTCCAGGACGTCCAGCATGCGCTGCATCGCCTGCGAGACGGGGTTGTGATCGGCGAACGCGTAGTCCTGGAAGAGGGCGTCGAAGACCGGCTTGGTGATGAGGTGCTGGGCGAGCATGTCGATGGCGTCGGAGTCGGTGACGCCAGGGTTTATGTTCGACCGCAGTTTCTCGACGAACTCCTCGAAAGCAGATGCCTTTTGAGGGTTCGTCAGGCCCGCCTTGATGCGGGCGACGTGGCGTTCGGCGATCAGGGCGATGTCCTTGGCCCACTGCTCCCGGTAGGTGGGCTCACCGACCTTGTCGACGATCCGCGCGTAGATGGCGGTGCGCCACGCCTCGTCGAATTCGAGGCGGTCCTGGATGTATTGGGCGGACTGCTTCTCGTTCTCCTTCTTCGCTTCCGCGCTCGCCTCAGTGCTGCTGCCGTCCTGGTCGCCCACCGACTCGTCACCGGCGCCGATCGTGCCGATCCCGATGGTGTTCGGGGCCTTCTTGTTGAGGTCGATCTGGTTGACGGACGCGTTGAAGCGGTCGTCGTGCGCGCGCAGCGCCTGGAGGACCTGCCAGACCGTCTTGAAGCGGCGGTTGTCGGCCAGTGCCTCCTCGGGGGACATCCCGGCAGGGACGGCTACGGGCAGGATGATGTACCCGTACCGCTTACCGGGGGACAGGCGCATCACACGGCCGACGGACTGCACGACATCCACGACGGAGTTGCGCGGCTGGAGGAACAGGACCGCGTCCAAGTTCGGGACGTCGACGCCCTCGGACAGGCAGCGGGCGTTGGAGAGGATGCGGGCGTTGTTCGGGCCCGGGTCCTGGTTCAGCCAGTCGAGGAGATCTTTGCGGCGCAGCGTGTTGAACGTGCCGTCGACGTGCTCGACCTCGCAGTTCAGGAGGTCGTCGTCGGCATCCTCGTACGAGGCGACGATCTCGTTGAAGTGCCTCGCGATCGCCTCGGAGTCCTTGATGGAACGGGCGAAGGCGACCGCCCGCTTCATCGGCTCCTCACCCGGTTCGAAGCCAGTTCCATCGCCGAAGGTGCCTGTGCGCTTCGCCAGGCCGTTCCAACAGCCGATGATCTTGGCGGTGTCGTCGAGGTTCAGCTCGGGCCCGCCGGCGGCCAGACCCTGCTGGTACGACTTGGCCACCACCTCCTGGTCGACAGTGAGGATCAGAACCCGGTAGTCCGTGAGCAGCCCCTGTTCCACGGCCTTGCCGAAGCCGAGCCGGTGGAACTCCGGGCCATACAGGCTCTCGTCGTCCATCGAGGCCAGGACCGCGGACTCGTCCTTGGCGTCGGCCTTGGTGTCCTCGTTGTAGAGACGCGGGGTCGCTGTCATGTAGAGACGGCGGGCGGCCTGGACGACCGTGTTGTCGTGGACGCGGACGAAGTTCGAGTCGTCGTGCCCCAGGAGCGTCACACCCGTCGTACGGTGAGCCTCGTCGCACAGGATCAGGTCGAACGCGCCGAGCCCCAACTCCTGCGCCTTCGCGATAGTGCCGATCGACTGGTAGGTCGAGAAGACGACGGTCAGGCCGGGGGGCACCTCGCCGCCGTCGACCGTCATCTGGTTCACCTGTGCCAGCGGACGGGCGGGGTCGGTCGTGGCGGGCAGCGCGAGATCATGCGTGGCCATGTCCAGGTCGTCGCTGTCCACCTGCCCGCGCGAGACCTTGGTGTCGGAGCAGACAGTGAAGGCGCGCATCGGCGTCTCGGTCTCGTACCGCCACTCCCGCAGGGTCTGCGACAGCAGGGCGATGGACGGGACGAGAAACAGAATCCGACTGTGATCCCCGTCACCATTGGCGGCACGCTCCGCCGCGAGGCGCTCCACGATCTTCAGACCGGTGAACGTCTTCCCGGTGCCGCACGCCATGATCAGCTTGCCGCGCTCGTGCTCCTCGAACCCCTGGAACACGGCGTCGATCGCCTCACGCTGATGAGGGCGAGGCGACTTCTTGCCGCGCAGTGAGAGCTCCACCTTGTCGGCATCGCCGCTCGAGGGCAGCCGCCACTCGATGGGGCTCGCCGAGATCTCCGACAGGCCGAGCCTCTGAACAGGAGGACGCTGATCCACCAGGGCCGCCTCGGCGTTCGGACCCCACTTGTCCGTGGTGGAGATGATCAGGCGATGAGCGAAGTCGCCCTGCCCGGAGGCGGCGAGAAAGGAGTCGATGCCCGCTCTGTGCACGGTGTGGTCAGGCTCGTAGAACTTGCACTGGATCGCCCACAGTGCGCCGGTCTCCCGTTCCTGGGCCACGAGGTCGATCCCCAGGTCCTGGTGCCCCGCTGTGGCGCCCGGCCACTCCCCGTACATCCACACGCGGCTGAACTGCTCGCTCCACAGCGGATCCGTACTGAGGAAGCGCACCATGAGGCGTTCGAAGGCGGTGCCGAGCTCACGATTCGTCTTCGCGTTCTCGCGGATGACACGAAGGACGTCGTGCACGGTGGTGGTCGGGAGGCTCGCTCTCTGCTCAGCGCGCAATGACGGAAGTGACGCCTGCAACGGCGGCGCCTTCGGCACAGTAGTCCGGACCACTGACAACAAGGGGGCATAAGTGGTCGAGTGGCGGGCCGCACACCCGGGGTTTGACCTCGGTCACACAGCGGGTAATCTCTACCGCTTCGATTGGCCCCCGGCATGCCCCGTATGGCAGACTGTCGGGGTTGCTCGGTTGAGTGCCGATGCTGCGCGCCTCCCGCCGGGAGGACCGGAAGCGAGTCCCACAGTACTCGTCGCCTTATCTGTCGCTTGCGGCAGCGCTGGGGCGGACGTACGGGAATCTTCCGGGAAGTGCAGTGAGGTGGCTCTGCCAGGCACCCGGTGGGTTTCTTCCCCCGGTCTTGCGGCCTTGGGCCGCAGCCCCCTTAGCAGGGAAATCCGTTCGGATATTTCTGTCAGCGGGACTGCGACACGCCCGACCGCGTGGGTCGGATGAAGTGTGAAACAGGGCCAACCGGGTTCCAGAGCGTCACAAGAGACAGGACTACTAAGTAGCCATGGCGGGACAGAAGATCCGCATCCGGCTCAAGGCCTACGACCACGAGGTCATCGATTCCTCGGCGAAGAAGATCGTCGAGACGGTGACGCGTACTGGTGCGTCGGTCGCGGGCCCGGTGCCGCTGCCTACCGAGAAGAACGTGTACTGCGTCATCAAGTCGCCGCACAAGTACAAGGACTCGCGCGAGCACTTCGAGATGCGCACGCACAAGCGCCTGATCGACATCCTCGACCCGACGCCGAAGACCGTTGACTCCCTGATGCGACTCGACCTCCCGGCCGGTGTCGACATCGAGATCAAGCTCTGAGGGCCGGTGATCTGAAGATGACTAAGCAGATCAAGGGCATCCTGGGCGAGAAGCTCGGCATGACGCAGGTGTGGGACGAGAACAACCGTGTTGTTCCGGTCACCGTCGTCAAGGCCGGTCCGAACGTTGTGACCCAGGTCCGTACGAATGACTCCGACGGCTACGAGTCGGTCCAGATCGCCTTCGGCGAGATCGACCCGCGCAAGGTGAACAAGCCCCTCAAGGGTCACTTCGCCAAGGCCGACGTCACGCCCCGTCGTCACCTCGTCGAGATCCGTACCGCTGGTGCCAGCGAGTACACCCTCGGCCAGGAGATCACCGCTGAGACCTTCGAGTCCGGCGTGAAGGTCGACGTCACCGCGAAGAGCAAGGGCAAGGGCTTCGCCGGCGTCATGAAGCGCCACAACTTCAAGGGTGGCAAGGCGTCGCACGGTGCCCACCGTGTGCACCGCATGCCCGGATCCATCGGTGGCTGTGCCACCCCCGGCCGTGTCTTCAAGGGCATGCGCATGGCGGGTCGCATGGGCAACGAGCGGGTCACCACCCAGAACCTGACCGTTCACGCCGTTGACGCGGAGAAGGGCCTGCTCCTCATCAAGGGCGCGGTTCCTGGTCCGAACGGCGGCCTCGTCCTGGTCCGCACCGCGGCCAAGGGGGCCTGAGGACTATGACCACCATTGACATTCTGTCGCCCTCCGGCGACAAGACCGGGACCGTTGAGCTCCCGGCCGAGATCTTCGAAGTTGAGAAGATCAGCATCCCGCTGCTCCACCAGGTTGTCGTCGCGCAGCTGGCCGCGGCCCGTCAGGGCACGCACAAGGTCAAGCGTCGTGGCGAGGTCCGCGGTGGCGGTAAGAAGCCTTACCGCCAGAAGGGCACCGGCCGCGCGCGCCAGGGTTCGACCCGTGCGCCGCAGTTCGCCGGCGGTGGCGTCGTCCACGGCCCCACGCCGCGTGACTACTCGCAGCGGACCCCGAAGAAGATGAAGGCCGCGGCTCTGCGCCACGCCCTCACCGACCGGGCCCGCAACGCTCGCATCCACGTCGTCACCGGCGTGGTCGACGGCGAGGTCTCCACCAAGGCCGCCAAGTCGCTGCTCGGCAAGATCAGTGAGCGCAAGAACGTGCTCCTGGTCCTCGACCGTGCCGACGAGGTCGCGCTGCTCTCCGCTCGCAACCTGCCCCAGGTCCACATCCTGGAGCCGGGCCAGCTGAACACGTACGACGTTCTCGTCTCGGACGACGTGGTCTTCACCCAGGCCGCTTTCGAGTCCTTCGTGTCTGGCCCGAAGGCCACTGACACCGAAGGGAGCGAAGCCTGATGGCTACGCGTCACCCGAGCATCGCCTCGAAGGCCGCCAAGGCCAAGAAGGTAGCGCGCGTCGCCAAGGCGAAGCGCCACGCCACCGAGGGCAAGAACACCGTTGAGACGCCGCTGAGCAAGTCGTTCACGGACCACCGTGACGTCCTCGTCAAGCCGGTCGTCTCGGAGAAGAGCTACGCGCTCCTCGACGAGGGCAAGTACACCTTCATCGTGGACCCGCGTGCCAACAAGACCCAGATCAAGCAGGCCGTCGAGGCGGTCTTCTCGGTCAAGGTCTCCGGGGTCAACACGATCAACCGTCAGGGCAAGCGCAAGCGGACCCGCACCGGCTTCGGCCAGCGTGCGAACACCAAGCGCGCGATCGTGACCCTCGTTGAGGGCGACCGTATCGACATCTTCGGCCAGGCCTCCTAACGGAGCGCCCTGGTCCGAATATCGGACGAGGACTGAGAAATGGGAATCCGCAAGTACAAGCCGACTACGCCGGGGCGTCGTGGCTCCAGCGTTGCCGACTTCGTCGAGGTCACGCGGTCCACGCCGGAGAAGTCGCTGGTCCGCCCGCTGCACAGCAAGGGCGGCCGTAACAACGCCGGTCGGATCACCGTTCGCCACCAGGGTGGCGGACACAAGCGTGCCTTCCGAGTGATCGACTTCCGTCGTCACGACAAGGACGGCGTGCCGGCGAAGGTCGCTCACATCGAGTACGACCCGAACCGCACTGCGCGCATCGCGCTCCTGCACTACGCGGACGGCGAGAAGCGCTACATCCTGGCCCCCCGTGGCCTGCAGCAGGGCGACCGGATCGAGAACGGCCCGACGGCCGACATCAAGTCCGGCAACAACCTGGCGCTGCGCAACATCCCGGTCGGTACCACGATCCACGCGATCGAGCTCCGTCCCGGTGGTGGCGCCAAGTTCGCCCGTTCCGCGGGTGCCTCCGTGCAGCTGCTGGCGAAGGAGGGCACGATGGCCCACCTTCGTATGCCTTCCGGTGAGATTCGCCTGGTCGACGTGCGCTGCCGCGCCACCGTCGGCGAGGTCGGCAACGCCGAGCAGTCGAACATCAACTGGGGCAAGGCCGGCCGCATGCGCTGGAAGGGCGTTCGCCCGACCGTGCGTGGTGTCGTCATGAACCCGGTTGACCACCCGCACGGCGGTGGTGAGGGCAAGACTTCCGGTGGTCGCCACCCGGTCTCGCCCTGGGGCAAGAAGGAAATGCGTACTCGTGATCGCAACAAGGCGAGTAACAAGTACATCGTCCGCCGCCGCAAGTCGAACAAGAAGCGCTAGGAGCGGGTTTAGATGCCGCGCAGTCTCAAGAAGGGACCCTTCGTTGACGGCCACCTCGTAAAGAAGGTGGACGCTCAGAACGAAGCCGGTTCCAAGAACGTCATCAAGACCTGGTCCCGCCGCTCGATGATCGTCCCCAGCATGCTGGGTCACACGATCGCGGTGCACAACGGCAAGACCCACATCCCGGTGTTCGTCACCGAGTCGATGGTCGGCCACAAGCTCGGCGAGTTCTCGCCGACGCGCACCTTCCGGGGTCACGTCAAGGACGACCGGAAGTCGAAGCGCCGCTAAGGCGGGGTGGAATCGACTATGACAAACACCGAAGGGACAACCATGGAAGCCAGGGCCCAGGCGCGGTACATCCGCGTCACGCCCATGAAGGCCCGCCGAGTGGTGGACCTCATCCGTGGCATGGATGCCACGGAGGCTCAGGCGGTCCTGCGTTTCGCCCCGCAGGCCGCGAGCGTGCCGGTTGGCAAGGTGCTCGACAGCGCCATCGCCAACGCTGCACACAACTACGACCACCCGGACGCTTCTTCGCTGGTCATCAGCGAGGCGTACGTGGACGAGGGCCCGACCCTGAAGCGGTTCCGTCCGCGTGCTCAGGGCCGTGCCTACCGGATCCGTAAGCGGACCAGCCACATCACCGTGGTCGTCAGCAGCAAGGAAGGAACCCGGTAATGGGCCAGAAGGTAAACCCGCACGGGTTCCGGCTCGGTGTCACGACCGACTTCAAGTCGCGTTGGTACGCCGACAAGCTGTACAAGGACTACGTCAAGGAAGACGTCGCCATCCGTCGGATGATGACGTCCGGCATGGAGCGCGCCGGCATCTCGAAGGTTGAGATCGAGCGCACCCGTGACCGCGTGCGGGTGGACATCCACACCGCTCGTCCCGGCATCGTCATCGGCC
Organism: Streptomyces sp. NPDC102467; assembly: GCF_044765445.1. Classification (NCBI taxonomy): domain Bacteria; kingdom Bacillati; phylum Actinomycetota; class Actinomycetes; order Kitasatosporales; family Streptomycetaceae; genus Streptomyces; species Streptomyces sp. NPDC102467. Next base: position 404,971 of record NZ_JBIWKA010000003.1, read on the forward strand.
GCCGTGGCGCCGAGGCCGACCGCATCCGCGGTGACCTCGAGAAGCTCACGGGCAAGCAGGTCCAGCTGAACATCCTCGAGGTCAAGAACCCCGAGGTCGACGCTCAGCTCGTGGCCCAGGCCGTTGCGGAGCAGCTGTCCTCCCGCGTCTCCTTCCGTCGCGCCATGCGTAAGAGCATGCAGTCGTCGATGAAGGCCGGCGCCAAGGGCATCAAGATCCAGTGTGGCGGTCGTCTCGGCGGTGCCGAGATGTCCCGTTCGGAGTTCTACCGCGAGGGCCGCGTGCCCCTGCACACGCTCCGCGCCAACGTGGACTACGGCTTCTTCGAGGCCAAGACGACCTTCGGCCGCATCGGCGTGAAGGTCTGGATCTACAAGGGCGACGTCAAGAACATCGCCGAGGTTCGCGCCGAGAACGCCGCGGCCCGCGCCGGTAACCGTCCGGCCCGTGGCGGCAACGACCGCCCGGCCCGTGGTGGTGGCCGTGGTGGCGAGCGTGGCGGTCGCGGTCGCAAGCCGCAGCAGGCCGCGCCGGCTGCCGAGGCCCCCAAGGCCGACGCTCCCGCCGCTGCCGCTCCGGCTGCTGAGAGCACCGGAACGGAGGCCTGACCGAAATGCTGATCCCCCGTAGGGTCAAGCACCGCAAGCAGCACCACCCGAAGCGCAGCGGCATGTCCAAGGGCGGCACGCAGGTCGCGTTCGGCGAGTACGGCATTCAGGCCCTCACCCCGGCCTACGTGACGAACCGTCAGATCGAGGCCGCTCGTATCGCCATGACGCGTCACATCAAGCGTGGCGGCAAGGTCTGGATCAACATTTACCCGGACCGCCCCCTCACCAAGAAGCCTGCCGAGACCCGCATGGGTTCCGGTAAGGGTTCCCCGGAGTGGTGGGTCGCCAACGTCAAGCCCGGACGCGTGATGTTCGAGCTGTCGTACCCCAACGAGAAGACCGCGCGCGAGGCGCTGACTCGTGCGGCTCACAAGCTGCCGATGAAGTGCAAGATCGTCAAGCGCGAGGCAGGTGAAGCGTGATGTCGACCGGTACCAAGGCGTCGGAGCTGCGCGAGCTGGGCGACGAGGAGCTCCTCAACAAGCTCCGCGAAGCCAAGGAAGAGCTGTTCAACCTCCGCTTCCAGGCGGCGACGGGTCAGCTCGAGAACCACGGCCGGCTCAAGGCCGTCCGCAAGGACATCGCGCGGATCTACACCCTCATGCGTGAGCGCGAGCTGGGCATCGAGACGGTGGAGAGCGCCTGATGAGCGAGAAGACTGTGACTGAAGAGACTGCCGCCCGCGGCTTCCGCAAGACCCGCGAGGGTCTTGTCGTCAGCGACAAGATGGACAAGACCGTCGTCGTCGCTGTCGAGGACCGCGTCAAGCACGCGCTGTACGGCAAGGTCATCCGCCGTACGAACAAGCTCAAGGCGCACGACGAGCAGAACGCTGCCGGCGTCGGCGACCGTGTCCTCCTCATGGAGACGCGTCCGCTGTCGGCGACCAAGCGCTGGCGCATCGTCGAGATCCTCGAGAAGGCCAAGTAATTCTCTGAGGGGTATCCCTCGGAGTTCGTTCCGCCAGGCTCGGCAGGGGCCCTCTCGTCAGAGAGCAGCCCCTGCCGGGAACCGGCAGACAATCAGGAGATAGACGTGATCCAGCAGGAGTCGCGACTGCGTGTCGCCGACAACACGGGTGCGAAGGAAATTCTCACCATCCGTGTTCTCGGTGGCTCGGGTCGCCGCTACGCGGGCATCGGTGACGTCATCGTCGCCACCGTCAAGGACGCGATCCCCGGTGGCAACGTGAAGAAGGGTGACGTCGTCAAGGCGGTCATCGTTCGCACCGTCAAGGAGCGCCGCCGTCCGGACGGCTCGTACATCCGCTTCGACGAGAACGCCGCCGTCATTCTGAAGAACGACGGCGACCCTCGCGGCACCCGTATCTTCGGCCCGGTGGGCCGTGAGCTGCGCGAGAAGAAGTTCATGAAGATCATCTCGCTCGCGCCGGAGGTGCTGTAAGCATGAAGATCAAGAAGGGTGACCTGGTCCAGGTCATCACCGGCAAGGACAAGGGCAAGCAGGGCAAGGTCATTGCCGCTTACCCGCGCGACGAGCGCGTCCTGGTCGAGGGTGTCAACCGGGTCAAGAAGCACACCAAGGCCGGTCCCACGGCTTCCGGCTCGCAGGCCGGCGGCATTGTGACCACCGAGGCCCCGATCCACGTTTCCAACGTTTCGCTGGTCGTGGAGAAGGACGGCAACAAGGTCGTCACGCGCGTCGGTTACCGCTTCGACGACGAGGGCAACAAGATCCGCGTTGCCAAGCGGACGGGTGAGGACATCTGATGACTACCACCACGAACCCGCGTCTGAAGCAGAAGTACCGCGACGAGATCAAGGGCAAGCTGCAGGAAGAGTTCTCGTACGAGAACGTCATGCAGATCCCCGGCCTCGTCAAGATCGTGGTCAACATGGGTGTGGGTGACGCCGCGCGTGACTCCAAGCTCATGGACGGTGCCGTCCGCGACCTGACCACCATCACGGGTCAGAAGCCGGCCATCACCAAGGCCCGTAAGTCCATCGCGCAGTTCAAGCTGCGCGAGGGCCAGCCGATCGGCGCCCACGTCACGCTCCGTGGCGACCGCATGTGGGAGTTCCTGGACCGCACCCTGTCGCTCGCGCTGCCGCGCATCCGCGACTTCCGTGGTCTGTCCCCCAAGCAGTTCGACGGCCGTGGCAACTACACCTTCGGTCTCACGGAGCAGGTCATGTTCCACGAGATCGACCAGGACAAGATCGACCGCGTCCGGGGTATGGACATCACCGTGGTCACCACGGCGACCAATGACGACGAGGGCCGCGCCCTCCTTCGTCACCTCGGCTTCCCGTTCAAGGAGGCGTAAGCGAGATGGCGAAGAAGGCTCTTATTGCCAAGGCTGCTCGTAAGCCCAAGTTCGGTGTGCGTGGCTACACCCGCTGCCAGCGTTGTGGCCGCCCGCACTCCGTGTACCGCAAGTTCGGCCTGTGCCGCGTCTGCCTTCGTGAGATGGCTCACCGTGGCGAGCTGCCGGGCGTGACCAAGAGCTCCTGGTAGTTCCCGCTTTTCGGGACTGCTTGGATCTCTCGGTAAGTAAGGGGTCGGCAGAGGCTCCTGCTCTCATGGCTTAGGCTAGGAGGGTTGGGCGCTCTGCCGCCCTCACCGACTTACTACGCCGTAGGTCCCCGCGCCGCACCCGTCCCGCCCCTGTGTGGGGAGAGGGATGGCGCATCGGAAACCCCGGCGAGAGAGGCCGAAGGCCAATTCATGACCATGACTGATCCGATCGCAGACATGCTTACGCGTCTGCGGAACGCGAACTCGGCGTACCACGACACCGTGGCTATGCCGCACAGCAAGATCAAGTCGCACATCGCCGAGATCCTCCAGCAGGAGGGTTTCATCACCGGCTGGAAGGTCGAGGACGCCGAGGTCGGCAAGTCCCTCGTCCTGGAGCTGAAGTTCGGCCCGAACCGTGAGCGTTCGATCGCCGGCATCAAGCGGATCTCCAAGCCGGGTCTGCGCGTTTACGCGAAGTCCACCAACCTGCCGAAGGTCCTCGGCGGCCTCGGCGTGGCGGTCATCTCCACGTCGCACGGTCTCCTGACCGGCCAGCAGGCAGGCAAGAAGGGCGTGGGTGGGGAAGTCCTCGCCTACGTCTGGTAGCGGAAGGGAACGGAGGAAACAGCTATGTCGCGTATTGGCAAGCTCCCCATCACGGTTCCCGCCGGCGTGGACGTCACCATCGATGGCCGCAACGTCACGGTAAAGGGTTCCAAGGGAACCCTGAGTCACACCGTCGTCGCGCCGATCGACATCGCCAAGGGTGAGGACGGCGTTCTGAACGTCACCCGCCCCAACGACGAGCGTCAGAACAAGGCCCTGCACGGCCTGTCCCGCACGCTGGTGGCGAACATGATCACCGGCGTGACCACGGGTTACGTGAAGAAGCTCGAGATCAGCGGTGTCGGTTACCGCGTTCTGGCGAAGGGCTCCAACCTGGAGTTCTCGCTCGGCTACAGCCACCCGATCCTGGTCGAGGCGCCCGAGGGCATCTCGTTCAAGGTCGAATCGGCGACCAAGTTCTCGGTCGAGGGCATCGACAAGCAGAAGGTCGGCGAGGTTGCGGCCAACATCCGCAAGCTGCGCAAGCCCGACCCGTACAAGGCCAAGGGCGTCAAGTACGAAGGCGAAGTCATCCGCCGCAAGGTCGGAAAGGCGGGTAAGTAAGCCATGGCATACGGTCAGAAGATCGCTAAGGGCGACGCTTACAAGCGCGCGGCTATCAAGCGCCGCCACATCCGTATCCGTAAGCACATCTCGGGTACGGCCGAGCGTCCGCGCCTGGTCGTGACGCGCTCCAACCGCAACATCGTCGCCCAGGTGATCGACGACGTTAAGGGTCACACCCTGGCGTCGGCGTCCACCCTGGACACGTCGATCCGCGGCGGCGAGGGCGACAAGTCCGCGCAGGCCAAGTCGGTCGGCGCCCTGGTCGCCGAGCGCGCCAAGGCCGCCGGTGTCGAGACTGTCGTGTTCGACCGTGGTGGCAACCAGTACGCCGGGCGCATCGCCGCCCTGGCGGACGCCGCCCGCGAAGCCGGACTGAAGTTCTGAGCCGGTTCCGTAGCTAGCGGAAACAGAGAGAGGTAATTCCAATGGCTGGACCCCAGCGCCGCGGAAGCGGTGCCGGTGGCGGCGAGCGGCGGGACCGGAAGGGTCGCGACGGTGGCGCTGCCGCCGAGAAGACCGCATACGTTGAGCGCGTTGTCGCGATCAACCGTGTCGCCAAGGTTGTCAAGGGTGGCCGTCGCTTCAGCTTCACCGCGCTCGTCGTGGTGGGCGACGGTGACGGCACCGTAGGTGTCGGTTACGGCAAGGCCAAGGAGGTGCCGGCCGCCATCGCCAAGGGTGTTGAGGAGGCCAAGAAGCACTTCTTCAAGGTCCCCCGTATCCAGGGCACCATCCCGCACCCGATCACGGGCGAGAAGGCCGCGGGCGTCGTCCTGCTCAAGCCTGCTTCCCCCGGTACCGGCGTTATCGCCGGTGGCCCGGTGCGTGCTGTGCTCGAGTGCGCCGGCGTTCACGACATCCTGTCGAAGTCGCTCGGCTCGTCGAACGCGATCAACATCGTGCACGCGACCGTGGAGGCCCTGAAGGGTCTGCAGCGCCCCGAGGAGATCGCGGCTCGCCGTGGTCTGCCCCTCGAGGACGTCGCCCCCGCGGCTCTGCTTCGTGCACGTGCCGGGGCTGGTGCTGCGTAATGGCACAGCTCAAGGTCACGCAGACGAAGTCGTACATCGGCAGCAAGCAGAACCACCGTGACACCCTGCGCTCCCTTGGTCTCAAGGGCATCAACACGCAGGTCGTCAAGGAGGATCGTCCCGAGTTCCGCGGCATGGTGCACACCGTCCGCCACCTCGTGACGGTCGAGGAGGTCGACTGATCATGGCGGAGAACAACCCGCTCAAGATCCACAACCTCCGTCCGGCCCCCGGCGCCAAGACCGCCAAGACCCGTGTTGGTCGTGGTGAGGCGTCGAAGGGTAAGACGGCCGGTCGTGGTACCAAGGGCACGAAGGCCCGTTACCAGGTTCCGGAGCGCTTCGAGGGTGGCCAGATGCCCCTCCACATGCGTCTCCCGAAGCTCAAGGGCTTCCGGAACCCCTTCAAGGTCGAGTTCCAGGTCGTGAACCTGGACAAGCTCACCTCGCTGTACCCCGACGGTGGCGAAGTCACCGTCGCGGGTCTGGTGGAGAAGGGTGCTGTCCGTAAGAACAGCCTCGTCAAGGTCCTGGGCCAGGGCGAGATCTCCGTGGCGCTGCAGGTGACGGTCGACGCCGTCTCCGGCTCCGCCAAGGAGAAGATCACCGCCGCGGGCGGTACGGTCACCGAGCTCGTCTGATCTCAGACGCCGTCTCGATGACATGAGCGATCCCGACCGGGGATACCCCACAAATGGGGTATCCCCGGTTGGTCGTTCCTAGGGGGGCGGGTACGCCGGTAAGGTGGCGACCGCTGTTAATTTCCGGGCTAGTTGTGTGCCCCCGGCACCAATCCCGGGTCTTGACCGTTACCCATTCGTCGAATCCTCAAGACCGTCACCTCTGACGCACGCGCGCGGGGGTCGCAGGAGGCACCGTGCTCACCGCGTTCGCCCGGGCGTTCAAGACGCCCGACCTGCGCAAGAAGCTGCTCTTCACGTTGGGCATCGTCGTGATCTACCGGCTCGGCGCGCACGTGCCGATCCCCGGAGTGGATTACTCGAACGTCCAGACGTGCATGGACGTGGCCAAATCCAGCACCGGACTGTTCGGTCTGGTGAACATGTTCAGCGGTGGCGCGCTGCTGCAGATCACGGTCTTCGCGCTCGGCATCATGCCGTACATCACCGCGAGCATCATTCTGCAGCTGCTCACCGTGGTGATCCCGCGCCTCGAAGCCCTCAAGAAGGAGGGTCAGGCAGGTACGGCGAAGATCACGCAGTACACCCGCTACCTGACCGTGGCACTCGCCATCCTTCAGGGCACGGGCCTCGTCGCCACCGCCCGTACCGGCGCCCTGTTCCAAGGGTGCCCCGTCGCGAGTCAGATCGTGCCGGACCAATCGATCTTCATCACCATCACGATGGTCATCACGATGACCGCAGGCACCTGCGTGATGATGTGGCTCGGTGAGCTCATCACCGACAAGGGCATCGGCAACGGCATGTCGATCCTGATGTTCATCTCGATCGCCGCCACCTTCCCGTCCGCCCTCTGGGCCATCAAGCAGGGTGGCTCGCTGGCCGACGGCTGGATCGAGTTCGGCACGGTCATCCTCGTCGGCCTCGTCATGGTCGGCCTCGTCGTCTTCGTCGAGCAGGCCCAGCGCCGTATTCCGGTGCAGTACGCGAAGCGCATGATCGGCCGCCGTTCCTATGGCGGTACGTCTACGTACATCCCGCTCAAGGTGAACCAGGCGGGTGTGATCCCGGTCATCTTCGCCTCGTCGCTGCTCTACATCCCTGCGCTGGTCGCCCAGTTCGCCGGTGGTGACTCGTCGTGGAAGCTGTGGATCGACGATCACCTGACCAAGGGAAACCACCCGATCTATATCGTTACGTACTTCCTCTTGATCGTGTTTTTCGCGTTCTTCTACGTGGCGATCTCGTTCAACCCCGACGAAGTCGCGGACAACATGAAGAAGTATGGTGGCTTCATCCCGGGCATCCGGGCTGGCCGACCGACCGCTGAGTACCTTTCGTACGTGCTCAATCGGATCACCTGGCCGGGTTCGCTGTACTTGGGGCTCATCGCTCTCGTACCGACGATGGCGTTGGTTGGTTTCGGGGCAAACCAGAACTTCCCGTTCGGCGGCACCAGCATCCTGATCATCGTGGGTGTTGGTCTGGAGACGGTGAAGCAGATCGAGAGCCAGCTTCAGCAGCGCAATTACGAAGGGTTCCTCCGCTGATGCGAATCGTCCTCGTCGGGCCGCCTGGTGCCGGCAAGGGAACGCAGGCCGCGTTTCTTGCCAAGAACCTGTCGATCCCGCACATCTCCACGGGCGACCTCTTCCGTGCCAACATCAGCAAGGGCACGGAGCTGGGCAAGCAGGCCAAGGCGTTCATGGACGCGGGCCAGCTGGTACCGGACGAGATCACCATTGGGATGGCCAAGGACCGCATGGAGCAGCCGGACGCCGTGAACGGCTTCCTGCTCGACGGCTTCCCTCGCAACGTCTCGCAGGCCGAGGCGCTCGACGTCGCCCTGAAGGCGGATGACGTGAAGCTGGACGCGGTCCTGGACCTGGAGGTCCCCGAGGACGAGGTGGTCAAGCGCATCGCCGGCCGCCGCATCTGTCGTAACGACTCGGCGCACGTGTTCCACGTCGCGTACAAGCAGCCCAAGACCGAGGGTGTCTGTGACATCTGTGGCGGCGAGCTGTACCAGCGCGACGACGACAAGGAAGAGACCGTGCGCAAGCGGCTCGAGGTCTACCACACGCAGACCGAGCCGATCATCGACTACTACCGGGAGCAGGGGCTCGTGAAGACGATCTCGGCGCTCGGCAAGGTGGAAGAGGTCACGGCGCGCGCCATGGAGGCCCTGGGACGCTAGTCCCGTTCTCCTTCTGTACACGTTCTTCTTCTGTACGTGGCTGAGGCCGCGGTTCCCTGTCAGGGGGGCCGCGGCCTTAGTGTTGGTGTACGTACACCTCGTACTGGATGACGGAGAGCGCAGGCCCCCATGGTGCAGATCAAGACCCCCGACCAGATTCGCAAGATGCGGGAGGCGGGGCTTGTCGTCGCGGCGATCCATGCCGCGACCCGTGAGGCGGCCGTGCCGGGCGCGACCACCAAGGACTTGGACGAGGTCGCCCGCAAGGTCATCGCCGAGCACGGGGCGAAGCCGAACTTCCTGGGATACGGGGGCTTCCCCGCGACCATCTGCACCTCCAAGAACGAGGTCGTGGTCCACGGCATCCCGAGCGACAAGGTCGTCCTGGAGGACGGCGACATCGTCTCCATCGACGCGGGCGCGATCATCGACGGCTGGCACGGCGACGCCGCGTACACCGCGCTCGTCGGGACCGGTCACGCGCCGGAGCTCGCCGAGCTGTCCCGGGTGACGGAGGAGTCGATGTGGGCCGGGATCGCCGCCATGAAGGCGGGCAACCGGCTGGTCGACATCTCGCGCGCGATCGAGTCCTACATCCGCCGCCAGCCGAAGCCCGGCGGCGGCAAGTACGGCATCGTCGAGGACTACGGCGGCCACGGCATCGGCACCGAGATGCACATGGACCCGCACCTGCTGAACTACGTCGAGCGCCGCCGCGGCAAGGGCCCCAAGCTCGTCCCCGGCTTCTGCCTGGCCATCGAGCCCATGGTCTCCCTCGGCACCCCCAGGACCGAGGTCCTGGAGGACGACTGGACGGTCATCACGACGGACGGCACCTGGTCCTCGCACTGGGAGCACTCGGTGGCTCTGACGGAGGAGGGCCCGCTGGTCCTGACCTCCCCGGACGGCGGCAAGGCGAAGCTGGCGGAGCTGGGTGTGACGGCGGCGCCTGATCCGCTGGCGTGACCCGCCTGACCTCCCCGGGCGGTGGTCGGGCGGAGCCGGTGGGGCTGCTGCGTCTGATCCGTCGGCGTGAAGCCGGGGTGGGTCGTGGGGCTTATTGATCTCCCGGATAGGGCAGAATTCTCGGATTCGTCTTTCCGGGGGTGCTGACGTAGACTGACTCGTCGGCTCTCGTGTATCTGCATGCCTGCATGCGATCAAAGAGTCGATCAAGGTAGTCGATTCGAAGGGCGAAGCGTGGCCAAGAAGCAAGGTGCCATCGAGATCGAAGGCACTGTCGTCGAGTCTCTTCCGAACGCCATGTTCAGGGTGGAGCTCCAGAACGGCCACCAGGTCCTGGCTCACATCAGCGGAAAGATGCGGATGCACTACATCCGTATCCTCCCTGACGACCGGGTCGTGGTGGAGTTGTCTCCGTACGACCTGACGCGTGGCCGGATCGTCTACCGGTACAAGTAGATCTTGCCCGTCCCGCTTTCCGCGGGCCGCCGGCAACTGACCCGGAGAACCTCACCCATGAAGGTCAAGCCGAGCGTCAAGAAGATCTGCGACAAGTGCAGGGTGATCCGCCGTCACGGTCGGGTCATGGTGATCTGCGACAACCCGCGCCACAAGCAGCGCCAGGGCTGACGCACGACTGACTGCAGTTCGTTCGCAGAGTTTCGCGCGACGCACGCAACATTTGAGTACATATGCAGGGCCCGCCGGCAGTGGACCCATACGGACACTGCGGCGACACCTTCGGTCGGAGGCCGGGGACCCAGTCGTACCGAACCGCTGGAGACAGCGGGGACGGCGGCCTGGGAGTGGCTCTGCTACAGACCTCCGAAAATCAACAGGAGCCATGAATGGCACGCGTTGAAGGCGTTGACCTCCCGCGCGAAAAGCGCATCGAGGTTGCCCTCACCTACGTGTTCGGCATCGGCCGTACGCGCGCCCAGCTCACGCTGGACACCATCGGTGTGGACCGCAACACCCGCGTTCGTGATCTGAGCGAGGAAGACCTCGTCAAGATCCGCGAGTACGTGGACCAGAACTTCCAGACCGAGGGTGACCTCCGTCGCGAGATCCAGGCCGACATCCGCCGCAAGGTCGAGATCGGCTGCTACCAGGGTCTGCGCCACCGTCGTGGTCTGCCGGTCCGCGGTCAGCGCACCAGCACGAACGCCCGCACCCGCAAGGGCCCGCGTCGCGCCATCGCCGGTAAGAAGAAGCCGGGCAAGAAGTAGTCCTCAGCGGACGCTCATCAGCGGTCTTCGCTGTAGGACCGACCACCTCCCCCGTAGGAGAACGACATGCCCCCCAAGGGACGTCAGGGCGCTGCCAAGAAGGTGCGCCGCAAGGAAAAGAAGAACGTCGCTCACGGCCACGCGCACATCAAGAGCACGTTCAACAACACGATCGTGTCCATCACGGACCCGACCGGCAACGTGATCTCGTGGGCCTCCGCCGGCCACGTCGGCTTCAAGGGCTCGCGCAAGTCCACGCCGTTCGCCGCGCAGATGGCTGCCGAGTCGGCTGCCCGTCGCGCGCAGGAGCACGGCATGCGCAAGGTCGACGTCTTCGTCAAGGGCCCGGGTTCCGGTCGTGAGACCGCCATCCGTTCCCTGCAGGCGACCGGCCTCGAGGTCGGCTCGATCCAGGACGTCACGCCGACCCCGCACAACGGCTGCCGTCCGCCCAAGCGTCGCCGCGTCTGATTTTCGACGCAGGTCGCTGCTTGGTCTGAGGTCTTCGGGCGGTACGGCTCTTTTGGGCGGTACCGCCCGTACCCTTTGATGTATCTCAGGGCATCAAATAGTGGGTGCCCCTGAACTGAAGGACTTATTTACATGCTGATCGCTCAGCGTCCCTCGTTGACCGAAGAGGTCGTCGACGAGTTCCGCTCCCGGTTCGTGATCGAGCCGCTGGAGCCGGGCTTCGGCTACACCCTCGGCAACTCCCTGCGCCGGACCCTGCTCTCCTCGATCCCGGGTGCGGCGGTCACGTCCATCCGTATCGACGGTGTCCTGCACGAGTTCACCACCGTGCCGGGCGTCAAGGAGGACGTCACCGACCTGATCCTCAACATCAAGCAGCTGGTCGTCTCCTCGGAGCACGACGAGCCGGTCGTGATGTACCTGCGCAAGCAGGGCCCGGGTCTGGTCACCGCCGCCGACATCGCGCCCCCGGCCGGTGTCGAGGTGCACAACCCCGACCTCGTCCTCGCCACGCTCAACGGCAAGGGCAAGCTGGAGATGGAGCTGACCGTCGAGCGCGGTCGCGGCTACGTCTCCGCGGTGCAGAACAAGCAGGTCGGTCAGGAGATCGGGCGCATCCCGGTCGACTCGATCTACTCGCCGGTTCTCAAGGTCACGTACAAGGTCGAGGCGACGCGTGTCGAGCAGCGCACCGACTTCGACAAGCTGATCGTCGACGTCGAGACCAAGCAGGCCATGCGTCCCCGTGACGCCATGGCGTCTGCCGGTAAGACGCTGGTCGAGCTGTTCGGTCTCGCCCGCGAGCTGAACATCGACGCCGAGGGCATCGACATGGGTCCGTCCCCGACGGACGCCGCCCTGGCCGCCGATCTGGCGCTGCCGATCGAGGAGCTCGAGCTCACCGTTCGGTCGTACAACTGCCTCAAGCGTGAGGGCATCCACTCCGTGGGTGAGCTCGTCGCCCGCTCCGAGGCCGACCTGCTCGACATCCGTAACTTTGGTGCGAAGTCGATCGACGAGGTCAAGGCGAAGCTGGTCGGCATGGGCCTGGCCCTCAAGGACAGCCCGCCCGGATTCGACCCGACCGCAGCCGCGGACGCCTTCGGCGCCGACGACGACGCGGACGCGGGTTTTGTGGAGACCGAGCAGTACTGATCGGTCTCCTCCGGGGGGCATGATCCACGCCCCCCGGATCTCCGACAGGCGACCGCCTGCTCGGATACTGACTTCGGTACCTGATACGGCCGGAGCAGACACCAAGGAGAAACATCATGCCGAAGCCTTCCAAGGGTGCCCGTCTGGGCGGCAGTGCCGCGCACGAGAAGCTGCTGCTCGCGAACCTCGCGAAGTCGCTCTTCGAGCACGGCAAGATCACGACGACCGAGGCCAAGGCCCGTCGTCTGCGCCCGTACGCGGAGCGTCTGGTCACCAAGGCGAAGAAGGGCGACCTTCACAACCGCCGTCAGGTGCTCACGGTGATCACGGACAAGAGCGTCGTCCACACGCTCTTCACCGAGATCGGCCCGCGCTACGAGAACCGTCCGGGTGGTTACACCCGTATCACCAAGATCGGTAACCGTCGTGGCGACAACGCGCCCATGGCTGTCATCGAGCTGGTCGAGGCCCTGACGGTCGCGCAGCAGGCCACTGGTGAGGCCGAGGCCGCCACCAAGCGTTCCGCCAAGGACGCCGAGGCTGCCGCTCCGGCCGCCGAGGTCGTCGAGGACGCCAAGCCGGCTGCCGCCGAGGAGTCGAAGGACGCCTAGTCGTCCATCGGGTGCTGTCTGTGGGCGGCTGCGGCTTCGTCGTGGCTGGTCGCGCAGTTCCCCGCGCCCCTGCGGGGCGCTTGGCGGGCCCGTTCCCTTTCGTGGGGGCGGGCCCGCTTTCGTGTTGTTGAAAGGATCTGCGAGTGAGTGACGAAGCAGCCGACGGGTTCGTGCGTGTGCGGCTCGATCTGTCGTACGACGGCAAGGACTTCTCCGGGTGGGCCAAGCAGGCCGGCGGGCGGCGGACCGTGCAGGGGGAGATCGAGGACGCGCTGCGCACCGTGACCCGGTCCTCGTCCGCGTACGAGCTGACCGTGGCGGGGCGGACCGACTCGGGGGTGCACGCGCGCGGGCAGGTGGCACACGTGGATCTGCCGGAGAGCGTGTGGGCCGAGCACCGGGAGAAGCTGCTGAAGCGGCTCGCCGGGCGGCTGGCCAAGGATGTGCGGGTGTGGTCGGTCCAGGAGGCGCCCAGCGGGTTCAACGCCCGGTTCTCGGCGGTCTGGCGGCGCTACGCGTACCGCGTGACCGACCATCAGGGCGGCGTCGATCCGCTGCTGCGGGGTCATGTGCTCTGGCACGACTGGCCGTTGGACGTCGACGCCATGAACGCTGCCGCCGAGCACCTGCTCGGGGAGCACGACTTCGCCGCGTACTGCAAGCGGCGTGAGGGTGCCACGACCATTCGTACGCTGCAGGAGCTGAGTCTCGTGCGCGGCGACGACGGGATCGTCACCGCCACCGTGCGGGCCGACGCGTTCTGCCACAACATGGTGCGGTCCCTGATCGGGGCGTTGCTGTTCGTGGGGGACGGGCACCGGGGCCCCGACTGGCCGGGCAAGGTGCTCGCCGCCGGGGTGCGGGACTCCGCCGTGCACGTGGTGCGGCCGCACGGTCTGACACTGGAGGAAGTGGGCTATCCCGCCGATGAGTTGCTGGCGGCCCGCAACAAGGAAGCGCGGAACAAGCGGACGTTGCCGGGGGCTGGGTGCTGCTGAGGCGTTGAAGTGCCGACAGTTGAAACAGGGGGATGGTTGTACGGCTGAGGCGAGAAGAGACGAAATCCTCAGGTAACACGTCTGTTCGTATTTAACCCTCGTAACTCGGCTATGCTTCCGCGGTCCGGCCAGGGGTTCGAATGGGGTGGCCGGATGAAGTGGGGGTAGCACGGGCCGCGTACGGCCCGGGGGGTTTCCGTATGAGTTCATCTGGCTCTGTGCGGACCGGGGGGCGTCGCGCTGCGCGCCTGCGGGGACGCGCGCCGCTCGGTCTGTTGCCATTGCCGCCGTCGGACAGGGAAAAGTACTCCTATGCCCGCAGGCGGCTGTGGATCCTGACCATCAGCTCACTGATCAGCTTCTGCTGCCTGGTCGTCAGTCAGTTCAAGCTGGCGCAGTCCACGCCACTGCTCTGGGCGTACACGCCGCTGCTCGTGTTCACCGTCATCTACTACCTGGTGTCGCTGCGGGTGAACGGGTTCACCCGCGACTTCGACATCAAGCACCACCGGCGGCTCGTGCAGAACTGGCGGCCGGAGGTCTATCCGTCGGTTGACGTGTTCCTGCCGGTGTGCGGCGAGCCCATCGAGGTGCTGCACAACACCTGGCGGCACGTGCGGGCGATGGCCGACCGGTATCCGGGGGAGTGCGTGCCGTTCGTCCTCGACGACGGGGCGAACCCCGATCTTGCCGCCATGGCGAAGGACTTCGGCTTCCGGTACGGCACCCGGGAGAACCGCGGCTGGTTCAAGAAGGCCGGCAATTTGCACTTCGGATTCGGACAGTCGGACGGCAAGTACATCCTCATCCTCGACGCCGACTTCACGCCGCGCGCCGACCTGCTGGAGGAACTGCTCCCGTACATGGAGGCCGACGACGGCATCGGCATCGTGCAGTCGCCGCAGTACTTCCGGGTGCTCGACTCGCAGAACTGGATCGAGCGCGGCGCGGGCGCCGTGCAGGAGCTGTTCTACCGCTCGGTCCAGGTGTCGCGGCAGGGCAGCGACGGCGCGATCTGCGTGGGCAGCTGCGCCGTGTACCGGCGGGCCGCGCTGGAGAGCAACGGCGGGACCACCCTCATCGAGCACTCCGAGGACGTGCACACCGGGTTCGACCTGAGGGGGCTCGGCTGGGATCTGCGGTACGTGCCGGTCGCCGTGTCGACAGGCGTGTGCCCGGACAGCGCAGGCGCCTTCTTCAACCAGCAGTACCGGTGGTGCTCGGGTTCGATGAGCCTGATGGCCAGCAAGAAATTCTGGCAACGGAAGATCAAGTTCTCCAGCCGGCTCTGCTACATGTCGGGGTTCTTCTACTACATCCACACCGCGCTCTTCACGTTCGCGGCGCCGGTCATCCCGCTCGTGCTCCTGCTGACGATGCCGGGCAAGCTGAAGGTCGAGCATCTGCTGCTCGTCCTGCCCAGCATCCTTTACACCACGATCATCTTCCCGATGTGGCACAAGGCGCCCTACCGCCTGGAGGCGTGGGCGGCCCGCATGATGTACGGCTGGGCGCACGTCTTCGCCATCTGGGACATCCTGCGCAAGAACCGGATGGGCTGGCAGCCCACCGGTTCCTCCGGTGCCAAGAAGAACAAGACCCGCCGGTTCTGGATCGGCATGTGGATCTGGGGCGGCGGAACCGCGCTGCTCTGGGTGGGCGCCGCCGTGTGGCGCATGTTCACGATGCACGCCCCCGATTTCGCCCTGATCCTGTCCTCCGGGCTCTTCTACGCGCTCGTCGTCGGCCGGGTCCTCGTGCAGCCTCGAGCGGAGAGCACCGTCTGATGTTCCGTACCAGGACCACTCGCGCCGCGACTTCCCGCGTCAGGGCCACCCGGGCCTGCGGTCTCGCGCTGGCCGCGTCCCTCGCCCTCGGCGGCTGTTCACTGCTCGACGACTCCGGCTCCGACGGCGGGAGTTCGAAGTCCGCGGACGGTGCTGGAACGGGCGCCTCGGCCGAGGCCGACAGTCAGGCGCCGTACGACGTGACACCGTTGTTGAAGCCGGAAAAGAAGTACTTCGGCGCCGCGGTCAAGGACGCGCCGACGTCGATGAAAGCCGTCGACGCGTACACGAGGATGACCGGCAAACAGCCCAACCTCATCGAGTACTACGCCGCCTGGGGCGACGGCTTCGACGCCACCGGTGTGCGCAACGCGTGGGCCGAGGGCGCTCTGACCTACATGTCCTGGGAGCCCTTCGACGTCACCATGGCGGACATCGTCGCGGGCAAGTCCGACACGTACCTGAAGCAGTACGCGGCCGCGGTGAAGAAGCTGAACCTGCCCGTCGTCATGGACTTCGCCGACGAGATGAACGGCGGCTGGGAGAAGTGGGGCACCAAGCACACGACTCCGAAGGAGTACGTCGCCGCGTGGCGCCACATCCACGACACGTTCACCGACGCCGGTGCCTCGAACGTGATCTGGGCCTGGGCGCCCAACATCATCAACCCGGTCAAGGACGTCCGGCTGAAGCCGTACTACCCCGGTGACGGGTACGTCGACTGGGTCGGGCTCATCGGCTACTTCACGGCCGAGGAGGACAACGCGTTCTCGTCCGTGTTCGGTCCGACCATCGACGAGGTCCGTACGTTCACCAAGAAGCCGGTGCTGCTGGCCGAGACGGCAGCCGCGGGCGGGGAGCGCCGCCGGGCGGACATCCGCAACCTCTTCGCCGGTGTCGAGGCCGACGAGAGTCTCATCGGGTTCGTCTGGTTCAACCACAAGAAGCGTGCCGACTGGCGTCTGGAGGCGAGTCCGCTGGCGCTGAAGGAGTTCAAGCGGCTCGCCGCCGACGACCGCTTCGGCTTCGACGTACGGAAGCCGTGATGAGTCGCAACGAAAGCCCTTACGTACCGCAGCCCTACGATCCTTACGGCGAAGAGGACTTCACCTGGTTCAACTCCGACGGGCGCTCCGACGAGCAGGATCAGCAGGACCGGACCCCGGCCGACCACGGGTACGAGCCGAACGCCTACCCGTACCAGCAGGAGCCGTACGGGCAGGTGTACGCGCCGCCGCAGCAGTACTACGCGGAGCCGCACACCCGGGCCATCCCCGAGCAGCGGCAGGGCGATCAGCCCACGTATGCGCTGCACACGGTGGAGGAGGTGCCCGCCGGGCCGGCCTACGAGATACCGGAGACGCCGGAAGCCGGCTGGGACATGACGGCCAGTCGGCGCCGGGCCTGGGTGAGCCGCGGTGTGCTGCTGTGCGTCCTTGCGATCCAGGCGGTGCTTTCACTGCGGTTGTCCAACACGGCGTTCCAGGACGAGGCGTTGTATCTCAGCGCGGGCCATGCCGAGCTCGCGCACCTGCTGCACGGGACGCCGCTGCCCGTCGACTACGCCGCGTACTTCTCCGGTTCGCCGCAGCTGTATCCGGTACTGGCGGCGTTGGTGGACGGGACGTTCGGGCTCGCGGGCGCACGCTCGCTCAGTCTCGTCTTCATGCTGGCCGTCACCGGACTGCTGTACGCGATCACGCGACGGATGTTCAACGAGCGGGCGGCGCTGGCCGCGGCCGGACTCTTCGCGGTGGTCCAGTCGACCGTCGTCATGGGGTACTTCGCGACGTACGACGCGATGGCTCTCTTCCTGCTCGCCCTGACCACCTGGATCGTGGTGCGCACCGACCGGCTGCCCGCGATCGCTGTGCTGCTCGCCGCGCCCGTCGCGGTACTCGCGGTCGGTGTGAAATACGCGTCCGCCCTGTACCTGCCGACGATCGTGGTGCTGGCGCTCCTCACCGCCTGGCCACGGCGTGGCGCCAAGTCCTCGGTCCTGCGGATGGTGGTGCTCGCGCTCGGTATCGGCGCGCTGCTCGCGGCCGGGGCATACGCCACCGATCTGCTCGACGGCGTGAAGCAGACCACCACCAATCGTGACCACGGCTCCGACAGCACGCGCTTCCTCCTGGAGCAGTCCGCCAAGTGGGGCGGGCTGATGTTCCTCACGGCGGCGGGCGGCGCGATCTCGTACGTGCGGCGCAGCCGGATGAACGAGTCGCCGCTCGCCCGCCGGCTCGGCAACCCCGGCTGGCGCTGGCGTGCGCTGGTGGGTCTGCTGCTCTGCGGGACCGCGCTGCTCGCACCCGCGTACCAGGTCCATCTGGCCACCGTCGTCTCGCTTTACAAGCACGTCGGCTTCGGCCTGTTCTTCGCGGCGCCCATGGCGGGCATCGGCGTCACCCGACTGATCGGGGCGCACTTCCGCTATCCGCAGCTCGGCATTCTGCTGTGGACGGCCGTGCTGTGCCTGGGCATCTCGCAGGCGGACTGGCGCTTCGGCGTCTGGCCGGACTCTTCGCAGATGGTCCGCACGATCTCGCCGCACGTGAACTCCAAGGGCCACTACCTGAGTTCGACGCCCGAGGTGCCTGTCTACTACCTGCGGGAGAAGACCAGCCAGCGGCAGTGGGCGAGCGTCTTCGGCATGGAGTACGCGAACAAGAAGGGCAAGTACCTCACGGGTGACGAGGCATACCGCTCGGCGGTGCGCGACGGCGACTTCGACCTGATCGTGCTCGACGGGCTCACCAACCCGCGGGTGGACGACATCGTCGCTGCCTCCGTCAAGGGCAACCCGCACTACCGGCTCCTGGGCAATATCCCCTTCACGAACTCCAGCGGCACCGGCACGTACCGGATCTGGGTCAAGACGGCCTGAGCCGTCTTCCCTCGCATCCGCTTCTCCTCGTCCTCGTCCTCATCACCGTCTCCGTAGGAAAGGCCGTCCTCATGCGGCTCACAGTCATCGGCACCGGCTACCTCGGTGCCACCCACGCCGCCTGCATGGCGGAGCTCGGTCACGAGGTGATCGGGGTCGATGTGGACGCCGACAAGATCGCCGCGCTGGGGGCGGGGCGGGTGCCGTTCCATGAGCCGGGGCTCGGGGAGTTGTTGCGGCGGCATCTGGACTCGGGGCGACTGCGCTTCACGACCTCCTACGAGGAGGCGGGCGCTTTCGGCGAGGTGCACTTCGTGTGCGTCGGCACACCGCAGAGCCGCCGCTCCGACGCCGCCGACCTGCGCTACGTGGACGCGGCGTTCGCCGCCATCGCCCGGCACGCGGAGCCCGGCGCGCTCCTGGTCGGCAAGTCGACGGTGCCGGTGGGTACCGCGCGGCGGCTCGCGGACGCCCACCCGGTGGACGTGGCGTGGAACCCGGAGTTCTTGCGCGAGGGGTTCGCCGTGCAGGACACCCTGCGGCCGGACCGGCTGGTGTTCGGGGTGGAGTCGGCGCGGGCCGAGGAGCTGCTGCGCGAGGTGTACGCGCCCGTGCTCGGGGCCGGCACGCCGCTCGTGACCGCCGACTTTCCGACGGCGGAGCTGGTGAAGACCGCCGCCAACGCCTTCCTCGCCACCAAGATCTCCTTCATCAACGCGATGGCGGAGGTGTGCGAGGTGGCCGGCGGCGATGTCTCGGTGCTCGCCGAGGCGATCGGGCACGACGACCGGATCGGGCCGAAGTTCTTGCGGGCGGGCGTCGGCTTCGGCGGCGGTTGCCTGCCCAAGGACATTCGCGCCTTCGCCCACCGCGCCGAGGAGCTGGGCGCGCCGCTCGCCTTCCTGCGCGAGGTCGACGCGATCAACATGCGACGTCGTGAGCGGGTCGTGGAACTCGCCCGTGAGCTGTGCGGCGGCCCCGGAAGATCGGTCATGGGCGCGCGGATCGCCGTGCTCGGGGCCGCGTTCAAGCCGGATTCGGACGACATTCGTGACTCGCCCGCGCTGAATGTGGCCGCGCGCCTGCAGCTGGACGGCGCGGACGTCACGGTCTACGACCCGGAGGCGATGGACAACGCCCGCAAGGCGTTCCCACTGCTCGGGTACGCGCTGTCGGCGCGGGAGGCGCTGCACCGCGCCGATGTCGTGCTGCACCTGACGGAGTGGGCCGAGTTCCGGGCCCTGGATCCGGCGCAGGTCCGGCACTGGGTGTCCCGGCCACGCATCGTGGACGGGCGAGGGGCGCTCGATCCGGCCGCATGGGCCGCGTCGGGCTGGGATTTCCGGGGGCTGGGGAGGCCGCCCGGTGGGGAGGGGAAGAGATGACGTACGACATGGGCGGCAGAGGTCAGGGGAGACCCGGCAGCGGTGTCACCGTGGTGATGCCCACCTACAACGAAGCGGCGAACCTGCCGCGCATCGCCGAGCTGGTCCTCGGGCAGCCCGTTCCGGGGCTGCATCTGAAGATCGTGGATGACTCCAGCCCCGACGGGACCGGCCGGATCGCCGAGGAGCTCGCCGAGAAGTACAACGCGGACCCGCCCGCGGGGGAGCCCCGGATGAGTGTGCTGCACCGGGTGGAGAAGGACGGGCTCGGGCGGGCGTACGCGGCCGGGATGAGTGCGGCGCTGGCCGAGGGCGCGCGGTACGTGGTGCAGATGGACGCCGACGGCTCGCACCCGGCGGAGGCGCTGCCCAGGATGCTCGCGGCGGCGCTCGACTCGGACGCGGGGCTCGTCGTCGGCAGCCGGTACGTCGAGGGCGGCTCGCTCGACGAGGAGTGGGGCTGGCACCGCAAGGCCCTGTCGCGGTTCGCCAACGGATACGCGCGGACCGTGCTCGGGACGCGGCAGATCTCCGACATCACCGCGGGGTTCACGATGTGGCGCGCGGACGTGCTCGCCGCCGTCGATGTGCGGTCCCTGGACAGCGCGGGCTACAGCTTCCAGGTGGAGCTCAAGTACAAGGCGGTGCGCGGCGGGTGCGAGGTCGTAGAGATCCCGATCCGGTTCGAGGAGCGGACCGAGGGTGAATCGAAGATGAGCCTCGGTACGCAGATCGAGTCGGCCATGATCCCGCTGCGGCTGCGCCGCCGTTACCGCGGGGCGTGACCCGGGTGACCGGGCGGCACGGGGGCGCTCCGAGCGCGCTGAGCAGGCTGTACGCCGAGATCGCCAAATTCGGTGCGGTCGGCCTGCTCGGCATCGTCGTGAACCTCGCGGCGTTCAATCTGCTGCGCTGGGCCACGACTCTGCCGACGGTGCGTGCCAGTGTCGCCGCCACCGCGGTCGCGATCGTCGGCAATTACGTGGGCTTTCGGTACTTCACCTACCGGGACCGGGAATCGGCCGTCAGCCGGCGGCGCGAGATGGCGCTGTTCGCCTTCTTCAGCGCCGTCGGGCTGCTGATCGAGAACGGGGTGCTCTTCGGGGCGACGTACGGCCTGGGCCTGCACGACGCCCTGTGGAGCAACTTCTTCAAGTTCACCGGCATCGGCGTCGCGACGCTGTTCCGGTTCTGGTCGTACCGCACCTGGGTGTTCAAGAGCGCACCGCGGGTTCCGGTGGCGCACCACGGCTTCGACACGGCCGGCTTCGTCGAGTCGGTCGAGGAGACGCTGACGCTGCGCGCGGTCAGCCCGCCAGGGCCGCCGCCGAGGCCTGCGTCTCGCCGCGGCGTTTGATCTGCTGGAACGTGAACTCCTGGAGGTCGTTGCCCAGGGTGTACACCGCGGTGTCCTTCTTGGTGGCGTCCTTGCCGTTGGTGAGGCCGCCGTTGGTGAAGTACGCGTAGCGGCCCACGGAGTTCGCGGTCTGGCGGCAGACCGTGGTGCGGCAGAACGTGGGGGCGCCGGAGCCGGGCAGCGAGATGACCACGCCGTCGAGGTCGTACTGCTCCTTGGCCCGGGTCGCCGCGGCCTTGGTGTCGAACACCGCGACGCCGATGGTGACCGCCGCGTCGCCCTTGTAGTAGGTGGCGCGGATGACCTGCGTGCAGCCGTTCTTCTTCAGGACGCCGGGCAGGCCCTTGGTGCCCACGGAGGCACAGTCCGTCGTACGCGCCGTGGCGCCCTTCGTGTAGACGTGGCCGCCGACGGTGATCGTCTTGCCGGGGTACAGGGCGTCCGCGCTCAGCGGCGCCTTGTCCTTGGCCGCGCTGTCGATGAAGTCGTTCGGATTCAGCGGCGGCGGCGGTGTCGTCTCCGCGAAGGAGGGGCCCGGCGTCTTTCCCGCGCTGGGGATGTCCGCGGTGCTCGGCAGCTGGTCGGCGGGTTTGTTCCCGGCCTCACTGTCGCTGTTCGCGGAGACGATGCCCCAGGCGACGACCGAGCCGACCGCCAGCGTGGCGACGACGGCCCCGCCGATCATCATCCAGCGCTTCTTGCGCGCGCGTGTCTCCGATGCCTCGGCCAGCGCCGCCCAGTCCGGGGCGCCCCCGCTGTCACCGGACCCCCACGGGGGTCCCCCCTGCCCGTAACTCATGGGGCGCATCTTAGACGGCTCGGATGGGGCCAGGGATACGCCTGATGCGGTCGGGTCCGACTGGGCCGTTAGGCTGGAGGGGACCGGGCGGACCCTGGTCCCGGAGCCGTGGTCGGACAGCGTTTTGACCCATCCGGGGCGCCACGGGTATTCTGCCTAGTCGTTATGTGTATCGGCTTACTCATTCTCACGTGAGGAGCTCTTACACCGGTTCCCTGGAGCAGTTACCAGTGGGCGGCATACGGGCAGCGTTCCCGGCACTGTCGTCCCCAGCTGCACGATCGCTTCAGTGATGCCAAGTGTCAGGAACCATCCACTGAAGAAGCGAAGGCTACTAAGTGCGTACGTACAGCCCTAAGCCCGGCGACGTGTCTCGCCAGTGGCACGTCATCGACGCGCAGGACATCGTCCTGGGCCGTCTGGCCTCCACTGCCGCGATCCTCCTCCGCGGCAAGCACAAGCCGACCTATGCCCCGCACATGGACATGGGCGACTTCGTCGTCATCATCAACGCGGACAAGGTGCACCTGTCCGGCAACAAGAAGACGCAGAAGATGGCGTACCGCCACTCCGGTTACCCGGGTGGTCTGCGTTCCGTCCGTTACGACGAGCTTCTTGCGAAGAACCCCGAGAAGGCCGTCGAGAAGGCCATCAAGGGCATGATCCCCAAGAACACCCTGGGCCGTCAGGTGCTCTCGAAGCTGAAGATCTACTCGGGCGACCAGCACCCGCACGCTGCCCAGCAGCCGGTGCCGTTCGAGATCACCCAGGTCGCGCAGTAGTTCCGGCCACACCCCCAAAGACAGAAAAGAATCTGAGGAGCATCGTGGCCGAGACCACCGCCGAGACGCCGGTCGAAGAAGAGATCGTCGACGTCGAGAGCTACACCACCGAGTCGGACGCGCCTGTCGAGGGCGAGTACACCTCGGAGTCCAACCCGGCCCGCTTCGGTGACCCGCAGCCGGCCGCCGGCCTGGGCCGCCGCAAGAACGCCATCGCGCGCGTTCGCATCGTGCCCGGCACCGGCAAGTGGAAGGTCAACGGGCGCACGCTCGAGGACTACTTCCCGAACAAGGTCCACCAGCAGGAAGTCAACGAGCCCTTCAAGGTGCTCGAGCTCGACGGCCGCTACGACGTCATCGCCCGCATCTCGGGTGGCGGCGTCTCCGGTCAGGCCGGTGCCCTGCGCCTCGGCGTGGCCCGCGCGCTGAACGAGGCCGACGTGGACAACAACCGCCCGGCGCTCAAGAAGGCCGGTTACCTCAAGCGTGACGACCGTGCGGTCGAGCGCAAGAAGGCCGGTCTCAAGAAGGCCCGTAAGGCCCCGCAGTACAGCAAGCGCTAATCGCTGCCTGCTTGTCTTTTCCTGTTCGCCCCGGCGGCACGTTCCGTGCCGCCGGGGCGTTCGGCTTATGGATGACGTGAAGTTTCGGAGGACATCAAGTGGGACGACTCTTCGGCACCGACGGCGTGCGCGGTGTGGCCAACGCGGATCTGACGGCCGAGCTGGCGCTCGGACTCTCCGTCGCCGCGGCGCATGTACTCGGTGAGGCGGGCACCTTCGCGGGGCACCGCCCGGTCGCGGTCGTCGGCCGTGACCCGCGGGCCTCGGGCGAGTTCCTGGAGGCCGCGGTCGTCGCGGGACTTGCGAGTGCCGGTGTCGATGTACTGCGCGTCGGTGTGCTGCCCACCCCGGCGGTGGCGTATCTCACCGGTGCGCTGGGGGCCGACCTCGGCGTGGTGCTTTCCGCGAGCCACAACGCGATGCCGGACAACGGCATCAAGTTCCTCGCGCGCGGCGGCCACAAGCTGGACGACGCCCTGGAGGACCGCATCGAGGACGTCTACGAGCAGCACAGCACCGGCGCTCCCTGGGACCGCCCGACCGGTTCAGGCGTCGGCCGGGTGAAGGCGTACGACCAGGGGCTCGACCAGTACGTCGCCCACCTGGTGGGTGTGCTGCCGAACCGGCTCGACGGCCTGAAGATCGTCCTGGACGAGGCGCACGGCGCCGCGTTCCATGTGTCGCCCGAGGCGTTCAAGCGCGCCGGTGCCGACGTCGTCACGATCGGCGCCGAGCCGGACGGGCTCAACATCAACGACGGCTGCGGCTCGACCCACCTCGACCTGCTGAAGGCCGCCGTCGTCGAGCACAAGGCCGACTTCGGCATCGCGCACGACGGCGACGCCGACCGGTGCCTGGCCGTGGACCACACGGGCTCCGAGGTCGACGGCGACCAGATCATGGCCGTCATCGCCCTCGCCATGCGCGAGCGGGGCGTCCTGCGCGACGACACCGTCGTCGCGACCGTCATGTCGAACCTGGGCTTCAAGCTGGCCATGGAGCGCGAGGGCATCACCTTCGTGCAGACCGCGGTCGGCGACCGGTACGTCCTGGAGTCCATGAAGAGCCACGGGTACGCGCTGGGCGGCGAGCAGTCCGGGCACGTCATCGTGCTCGACCACGCGACGACCGGCGACGGCACGCTGACCGGGCTGCTGCTCGCGGCGCGCGTCGCGCAGACGGGCCGGAGCCTAAAGGACCTCGCGTCCGTCATGGAGCGCCTCCCGCAGGTGCTCATCAACGTGCCGGACGTGGACAAGTCCCGGGTGACCACCTCCGAGGAGCTGACCACGGCCGTGGCCGACGCCGAGCGTGAACTGGGCGCCACCGGGCGGGTGCTGCTGCGCTCCTCCGGCACCGAGCCGCTGGTGCGCGTGATGGTCGAGGCCGCCGACATCGAGCAGGCGCGAGCCGTGGCGGGACGCCTGGCCGACGTCGTGAAGTCGGCGCTCGGATAAGGCACTTCCACGGCACTTCGCCGTACGTGCGCGCGGCCCCGCCCGGAGTACTTCCGGGCGGGGCCGCGCGCGTGTGCACAGGGGGTCAGAGCTTGCGCAGTCGCAGCCGCTGCACCTTGTGGTCGGCGCCCTTGCGGATGACGAGGCCGGCGCGGGCCCGCGTGGGGGCCACGTTCTCCAGGAGGTTGACCTGGTTGACGGTGCGCCAGGTCGTGCGCGCGTACTCCAGAGCCTCCTCCTCCGAGACCTGCGTGTACTTGCGGAAGTACGACGACGGGTCCTGGAACGCGGTCGCGCGCAGCTTGCGGAAGCGGTTGAGGTACCAGCGCTCGATGTCCTCGGCGCGCGCGTCCACGTACACGCTGAAGTCGAAGTAGTCGGCGAGGCCGACGCGGGTGCGGCCGTCCTTGCCGGGCAGGGCGGGCTGCAGCACGTTGATGCCCTCGACGATGAGGATGTCGGGGCGGCGGACCGTGAGCTTCTGGTCCGGGACGATGTCGTAGATCAG
This sequence comes from Streptomyces sp. NPDC102467, assembly GCF_044765445.1. Classification (NCBI taxonomy): domain Bacteria; kingdom Bacillati; phylum Actinomycetota; class Actinomycetes; order Kitasatosporales; family Streptomycetaceae; genus Streptomyces; species Streptomyces sp. NPDC102467. Next base: position 430,053 of record NZ_JBIWKA010000003.1, read on the forward strand.
GTGCGAGTAGACGGGGGCCGTCACCTCGTCCTTGCCGGCCTTGATGTCGGCGACGAACCGGGTCAGGGCGCGCCGGTCGTACGACTCGGGGAAGCCCTTGCGCGCCATCAGCCCACGGGCCTGCAGCTCCTTGGTGGGCAGCAGGAAGCCGTCGGTGGTGACGCGCTGTACGCGCGGGTGCTCGGGCCAGCGCGAGAGCAGGGCCTGGAGGAGGCGGGCGACCGTCGACTTGCCGACCGCCACCGAACCCGCGACCCCTATGACGAAGGGCGTGCCGGCCTGGGACGCCTTCTGGCCGGTGTCGCCGAGGAAGGTGTTCACGGCGCTGCGCAGGCCGTCGGTGGCGCCGACGTACAGGTTCAGGAGGCGGGAGAGCGGCAGGTAGATGTCGCGGACCTCGTCGAGGTCGATCACGTCGCCGAGACCGCGCAGCCGCTCCACCTCGTCGGCGGTCAGCGGCAGGGGCGTCTTGTCACGCAGGGCACTCCACTCGGTTCGGGTGAGGTCGACGTAGGGAGTCGCCTCCGGCTTGTGCCGGTGGGCGCCCCGGGAGGTCGAGTGCAGGGGCTCGGAGACCGGAGAGATCACAGTCCATTGTTACGGCTGTATGGACAGCGCGGGGGGTGGGGTGCGTCACGCGGCACAGGGGACGCGCCGCCTGCCACCGATCGTCACAGCTTGTGCACAGGTATGGACCCGAGGTGGAGATGGCCGGTACGTTCCCCTGACCGTCGTGGGACAGAGCTGTCTCCGCGGGGCGGGAGGGACCGGGAGGGAAATCGTCATGTCCGTACTCCGCTTGCCCGGCTTCGTGCGGCGGCTGACCGGCGCGGCACAGGCCGACGAGGCCGGTGAGGAGTGGGCCGGACACGTCCGCAGCGAGCTGGCCCTCGAACTGCCCGACGAGGACATCGGCGAGGACCTCGACGACTGCCTCGACTTCTACGAGATGGGCAGCAAGCCGCGCTGCGAGGAAGTCGAGTACCTGGGCCTGGTGCAGGACGCGCGGGACCGGCTCCTGTGGGGGCGCGAAGACCGGTCCTAGGCTGCGGCCCATGTGTGGAATCGTGGGATATGTAGGTTCGCAGCCGGCCCGTGACGTCGTGCTGGCCGGGCTGAAACGGCTGGAGTACCGGGGCTACGACTCGGCGGGCGTGGCCGTACTCGCGGACGGGGTCCTGTCCGCGGCGAAGAAGGCCGGCAAGCTCGCCAACCTGGAGAAGGAGCTGGTGGACCGGCCGCTGCCGGCCGGCACCGCAGGCATCGGACACACCCGCTGGGCCACCCACGGCGGCCCCACGGACGCCAACGCGCACCCGCACCTGGACAACGCGGGCCGGGTCGCCGTCGTCCACAACGGGATCATCGAGAACTTCGCCGCACTCCGCGCGGAGCTCGCCGAACGCGGGCACCAGCTCGCCTCGGAGACGGACACCGAGGTGGTGGCGCACCTGCTCGCCGAGGAGTTCTCGGCCTGCGGGGACCTCGCCGCGTCGATGCGCCTGGTGTGCCGTCGGCTCGACGGCGCGTTCACGCTGGTCGCGGCGCACGCGGACGCCCCGGACGTGGTCGTGGGGGCGCGCCGGAACTCGCCGCTCGTGGTGGGCGTGGGCGAGGACGAGGCGTTCCTGGCGTCGGACGTCGCGGCCTTCATCGCGCACACCCGCTCCGCCATCGAACTCGGCCAGGACCAGGTCGTCGAGGTGCGCAGGGACGCGGTGACGGTGACCGACTTCGAGGGGCGGCCCGCCGAGGTGCGCCGCTACCACGTCGACTGGGACGCCTCCGCCGCAGAGAAGGGCGGCTACGACTACTTCATGCTCAAGGAGATCGCCGAGCAGCCGAAGGCCGTCGCGGACACGCTGCTCGGCCGGATCGGCGCCGGGGGCCAGCTGACCCTGGACGAGCTGCGGATCCCCCCGCAGGTCCTGAAAATGGTCGACAAGGTCGTCATCGTGGCGTGCGGCACGGCGTTCCACGCGGGCCTGATCGCCAAGTACGCCATCGAGCACTGGACGCGGATTCCCTGCGAGGTGGAGCTGGCGAGCGAGTTCCGCTACCGGGACCCGATCCTGGACGCCCGCTCACTGGTGATCGCGATCTCGCAGTCCGGCGAGACCATGGACACCCTGATGGCGCTGCGGCACGCGCGCGAGCAGGGCGCCACCGTCCTCGCGATCTGCAACACGAACGGTTCGACGATCCCGCGCGAGTCCGACGCGGTGCTGTACACGCACGCGGGCCCGGAGGTCGCGGTCGCCTCGACCAAGGCGTTCCTGACACAGCTCGTCGCCTGCTATCTCGTGGCGCTGTACCTGGGGCAGGTGCGCGGCACCAAGTGGGCCGACGAGATCCTCCCGGTCGTACGGGACCTCGCGCGGATCGGCGAGGAGGTCGAACGGGTCCTGGAGACGATGGAGCCGGTGCGCGAGCTGGCCCGTTCGCTGGCCGAGCACGACACCGTGCTGTTCCTGGGCCGGCACGTCGGCTACCCGGTCGCTCTTGAGGGCGCCCTGAAGCTCAAGGAACTGGCGTACATGCACGCCGAGGGCTTCGCCGCCGGTGAGTTGAAGCACGGGCCGATCGCGCTGATCGAGGAGGGCGTGCCGGTGGTCGTCGTCGTTCCGTCGCCGCGAGGCCGGTCCGTCCTGCACGACAAGATGGTCTCCAACATCCAGGAGATCCGGGCGCGCGGGGCTCTGACCATCGTGATCGCCGAGGAGGGCGACGAGGCCGTGGCCCCCTACGCCGATCACCTGGTCCTGGTACCGGCCACGCCCACGCTGCTGCAGCCGCTGGTCGCTACGGTGCCGCTGCAGGTCTTCGCCTGCGAGCTGGCCACTGCGCGGGGCAACGAGGTGGATCAGCCGCGGAACCTGGCGAAGTCGGTGACCGTGGAGTGACCTGCCGTCTTCAGCCCGTCCAGGAACGGGGTGAAGGCGGTCGGGGCGACGGTGAGGGTGGCGCGGGCCGGGGTTTTTGAGTCGCGGATACCTATGTGAGTGGGGAGGGCGGCGATCTCCACGCAGTTGTTGCCGTCGCCGCCGCCGGAGTAGGACGACTTTCGCCAGAGGGGGGAAGTGGTCACGGCAGACCTCACAGCTCCTTGGACAGCTTGTGGATGACGTCACGGGAACGCATGGCGTCCCACGACGCCGTCTCCACCTTACGGAAGAGCGTTCGAAACACGGCCAGTTGGGCCTCGGAATCCACGAAGGCGGTGCCATGGGGTGCGTCACGAACGGCCGTGTCGAGCCGTGGACGAGCGCCGCCCGCCAGCATCATGGGGCTCCATGTCGCGCCGAAGCCGTCCAGGTCGAACGGCACGATGCGGACGGTGATGTGTTCCGCCTCGGAGAGCTCCAGGAGGTGGGCGAGCTGGGCGCGTGCGAGGGCACGGTCGCCGACTCGGATGCGGAGCGCCGCCTCGTGGATTATGGCCACGTACGGGGCAGGGTCCTGCCCCTCGATGATGGCTTTGCGTCGCATTCGATGGCGGACCCGCAACTCGACTTCCTCAGAAGGGAGTTCGGGTACCCGTGAGGAGAAGGCGGCGCGGGCGTACCCCTCCGTCTGGAGCAGGCCCGGGATGAACAGCAGCTCGACGTCCTGCCGGTACGTCGAGTGGTGTTCCAGTTCCGCGATGTCCAGGAATGACGTGGGCAGCTGCCACCGGTACTCCTCCCACCACCCCCGGGTGCGGTCCGTCGCCATGGCGACGAGGGCATCGATCAACTCGCTGTCGGTGCAGGAGTAGTTGACAGCCATGCGGCGCAGGCGCTGCTCGCTGGTGCCTGCGAGGCCGGACTCGATCTGGTTGATCTGGCTGGAGCTGACTCCCAGGAGTTCCGCCGCCTCGCGACCCAGGAGGCCCGCGGCTTCGCGGAGCCTGCGAAGTTCGGCCCCCAGGCGCTTCTGGCGCGCTGTCGGGTCACGCCTCAGTGCCATCAACTTCTCCTCGCTGTAGGGCGCGTAGCGCACAGCCCGTTCGGGGGCAGGTTACGCGATCGGCTTGCTCAACCTGTAAATCCAGGTCTACGTTGAGTGACGCAAGAAACACTCTGCGCGTTCCCCGGGGTACCGGAAGCGCACTGCTCCGCCGTGCCACGGCGGCGCGGCATGCCACCGCCCGGGAACCGATAACTCCCCCTGCACCGAACGGAGTTGACGCATGCCTGAAAGCGAATCCTGGGAGTACTCCCTGTACATCCCGAACGACCTTCGCGCGGTGACGGTCAGCCGTCGCACCCTGCGCCTGATCCTGACCATGCACGGCCTGATCCGCCTGGTCGACGTCGCGGAGCTACTGGCCGCGGAGCTGGTGAGCAACGCCGTACGGCATACGAAGGGCCCGGCCGCGTTGCGGGTGCGGTGGGCGGTCGGGGTGCTGCGCATCGGCGCCTGGGACACGGACCCGGAGCCGCCCGACCCGCCCGACGCGGGGGAGTGGGACGCCGGGGCGGAGGAGGGGCGGGGTCTGGTGCTGGTGCGGGCGTGTGCCGACGGGTGGGGGTGGCATCCGCTGGGCGCGGGGGAGAACCGGGGCAAGTACGTGTGGTGTGAGCTGGCGGCGGCCTAGGTGTACTGGCACGTCAGGGCGGTGATCCATTCGCAACCGGGCGCCCGGAACCGCTGGTCACCGTCGGGACGTGCTTGATCACATGGACGTCGAAAATGATGAGCAGGGGGCGGAGCGGAAACGCGGCGGCACACGCCGGTGGGTGATCGTGGGCGGCGCGGCCGTTGTCGCGGTCGCCGTCGCGGTCGGCGTGGTTCTGGCCCGGTCCGGGACCCCCGGCATCGCCGCACCCCGTACCTGCCACACCGCGGCCCACGGCACCGCGCCCTCCGGTGCCCCGGCGAAAGGCGCCAAGGCACCGGCCGGGACCGTGCCCGCCGCTGACTTCGACGGTGACGGTCACCCCGACCTGGCCACGGGAGCACTGGGCGACGTGGAGAAGGCCAGCGCCGGTGGCAGCATCGCGGTGGCGTACGGATCGGGCGACGGTACCGGGCTCGCCCGCTGCCAGTACCTGACGCAGAACGACGCCGCGATACCGGGAGAGGCCAACTACGAGGCGTTCTTCGGGTCCTGGACGGCTGCACGCGATTTCGACGGGGACGGGTACACCGACCTCGCCACCGCCGTCTACGACGACGAACCGAGCGTGATCATCATGTGGGGGTCCCCGGACGGGCTGAAGAGCGCCGCCCGGGTGCCGGGCACGGACGGCAGCCATGTCTCCTGGGTGCCGGACCCGATCCTGGAAGAGCGACTCGTCGCCGGTGACTTCGACGGGGACGGGCATGCGGACCTGGTCTTCGGGCTCGGTTCCGACAAGGGCCTGCTCAAGGGTCCCTTCACCCGCGACGGCGCCCCCGCGGGCACCGGTCCGGTGTCCGCACCGCGCAAGCCCGCCGGGGTCGTCAGCAGCGCGACCTATGAGGACCTCGTCGCCGGGGACCTGGACGGCGACGGCGCCGACGAGCTGATCGCCTTCCACCACGACGAGCCCCTCGGCACAGCCACGTACGAGGAACGCCGGCCGCTCAGTTACTTCCATGCCCGCCGTGGCGGCCTCGTCCAGCCGGATGACATCGACCTCCCCGACGCGGCGGCAGGTGCGGTCGGCGACGTGGACGGCGACGGCCTCGCGGACCTCGTGCTCAGTCCCCGGCGCGGAAAGGTGAGCCACAGCGCGGTGAGCGTCGTGTACGGCTCGAAGGCCGGACCGGGGGAGGGAAAGCGGTCGGCGACCATCGACCGCGACGCCCCGGGCGTACCCGGCGAGGAACCTCAGGACGAGGACGCCGCCTTGACCTCCCTGGACACCGGTGACGTCAACGGTGACGGCTACGCGGACGTGGTGGCCGGCTCCCCCCGCAGCAAGGCGTACGCGAAGACCGGCCCCGAACAGGTACTGCTCCTGCTGGGCGGTCCAGGCGGCCTGACCGGTGAAGGAGCCCAAGTCGTCGATGCGGGCGACATCGGCGGCAGCAAGAGCGCGCGAACCGCGTTCGGTGAAACGGTGCGCCTCGTCGACATGGACGGCGACCACCGGGCCGACCTGACGGTGGCCGCGCCGGACGACGAGAAGGTGGGCGGGTCCTTGTGGGTGCTGCCCGGCACGGGCCGCGGGCTGTCGACCGGCGGCGTCACCCGGCTGTACGGCGACTCTTTCGAGCGCACCGGGAAGCTGAGCCTCCACTTGGGAGGCGGCGGGATCGCCCGCTAGGTGTTTTCCGACGGTTTGCCGGGCCGTAGGGTGCCCGCATGAGCATCATCGGGGTCGGGATCGACGTGGCCGAGATCGAGCGGTTCGCGGCGTCGCTGGAGCGTACGCCCGGGATGGCCGACCGGTTGTTTCTGCGGGACGAACTGCTGCTGCCCGGCGGTGAGCGGCGCGGCATCGCTTCTCTGGCCGCGCGGTTCGCGGCCAAGGAGGCGATCGCGAAGTCGCTGGGCGCGCCGGCCGGGCTGCGGTGGCTCGACGCGGAGGTCTATGTCGAGGAGAGCGGGCAGCCGCGGTTCCGGGTGACGGGGTCGGTGGCCGCGCGGGCCGCGGAGTTGGGTGTGACCGGGTTCCATGTGTCGCTGAGCCACGATGCGGGGGTCGCTTCCGCTGTGGTGGTGGCTGAGGGGTAGCGCCGTCGGGGTGGCTTGTGCGTTGCCGGGTGCGCCTGAGTGGGGACTTCTCGCGCAGTTCCCCGCGCCCCTGGAGCATGCGGCTTCGCCGCAGCCCCATGGGGCGCGTTACGCGCCCTCTGAGATGGCGCACGCAGTGCGCATCTCAGGGGCGCGGGGAACTGCGCGCTCAGCCCCCACCGGCGTGCACCCGCTTTCGGCAGAAGCTAGGCGGCGCTGATGTCCCGCCACACCATCCGTACCGCCGACGCCACATCCTGCGCCGAGACGGGCGCGCCCTGCGCCGCATGGCGTGCCGCCAGACCATGGACGTACGCGCCCACCGACGCCGCGTCCACCGGCCGGAGTCCCGCCGCCAGGAGCGAACCCGTCAGGCCCGACAGGACGTCGCCGCTGCCGGCCGTGGCGAGCCAGGGCGTACCCGTGGGGTTCACCCGGACCGGGGAGGGGGCGCCGTCCCCGTCCGGCGACGCGACCAGCGTCGTCGAACCTTTCAGCAGCACCGTTGCCCCGTACCGTGCCGCCAACTCCCGCACGGACGCGAGGCGTTCACCCTCGACCCGCTCCCGGGCGCAGCCCAGGAGCGCCGCCGCCTCCCCGGCGTGCGGGGTCAGGACCGTGGGCGCCGAACGGCCCCGCACCGCTTCCACGTCGGCGAGCCGGAGCCCGTCCGCGTCGATCAGTACGGGGACGTCCGACGCGAGGACGTCCGACAGACCCGCCGCGTCGTCGCCGAGGCCGGGCCCGATCACCCACGCCTGTACGCGGCCCGCCTTCGACGGCGGGCCCGCCGACACCAGGGTCTCCGGGAAGCGGGACAGCACCGAGTCCGCGGCCGGGCCCACGTAGCGGACCGCTCCCGCGCCGCCGTGCAGCGCCCCGGCCGTGGCCAGGACCGCCGCGCCCGGGTACCGCTCCGAGCCCGCGACGACGCCGACCACACCGCGCCGGTACTTGTCGCTCTCGCCGGTGGGCTTCGGCAGCAGCGCCGCCACGTCGTCGTGCTGCAGCGCCTCCAGGCCCGTAGCGGAGGCGGAGAGGTCCAGGCCGATGTCGACCAGCCGGAGCACCCCCGCGTACTCGTGCGCCGGGTCGACGAGCAGCCCCGGCTTGTACGCGCCGAACGTGACCGTCGCGTCCGCCCGCACCGCGTCGCCGCGCACCTCGCCGGTCTCCGCGTCCACCCCGCTGGGCAGATCCACGGCGACGACCAGGCCCCTCGACTCCGTTGCCACAGACGCCAGTTGGGCCGCACGCGGGCGCAGGCCGCCCTTGCCGCCGATGCCCACGATGCCGTCGAGGACAAGGTCGGCGCGGGCCACGGCCTGCGCGGCGGCGTCGGACTCCGCGTCGAGGACCGTGCCGCCCGCCGCGCGCAGCGCCGCGAGGCCCCCCGCGTGCGTCCGCTCCGGCGACAGCGTCAGCGCCGTGACGCCCGCGCCGCGCCGGGCCAGGCGGGCGCCCGCGTACAGGGCGTCGCCGCCGTTGTCCCCGGAGCCGATCAGCAGGGCGACCCGCGCCCCGTAGACCTTGCCGAGCAGGCCGGCGCAGGCGGCGGCGAGCCCGGCCGCCGCCCGCTGCATCAGCGCTCCGTCGGGCAGCCGCGCCATCAGCGCGCGTTCGGCGGCCCGGATCGTCTCCACGTCGTAGGCAGTACGCATGTCATCGAGTGTCCCCCAGGAGGTGGGTGCGGAGCAGCTCGGCGGTCTCGGCGGGATGCGTGGACCAGCCGTTGTGCGCGCCGGGGAACTCCGCAAGGGGCAGGCCAAGACGGTCGGCGAGGAGCGCCGCCGGACGGTACGGGAGATGGCCGCGCGTGCCCGTGCCCGCCGCCAGGGTCAGCTTGGTGGAGGCCGCCGCGAGGGCGTCGAGATCAGGGACGTACGCCGCGAAACTGCGGTGCTCGTAGCGGAGCGCGAGGGGTGCGTTCGCCGACAGCCGCTGCCGCATGGCCCGGGTCCGCTCCGCAAGCGGGTCCTCGTGCGGCATCGGCAGCAGCACCGGGCCGATTCCCGCCATGAAGCGCTCGCCCGCCGCTCCCAGCCCCTCGGCCATGAAGGTGTCGTACACCTCCTGGAAGAACGCCAGCTGCTCGGCCGCGTCCGGCAGCACGCTCCACGACGGCGGCTCGTGCGCCAGTGCCCCGCGCAGCCGTTCCGGATGGCGGGCCAGCAGGTCGAGGGTGACGATCGCGCCGCTGGACGCGCCGGCCACGTAGGCGGGTTCGCCGGGCGCGACCGCGTCGAGCAGGCGCAGGGCGTCGTCCGCGTGGACGTCGACCCGCTGTTCGGCGGGAGGGCCGTCAAGCGTGCTGCGCGAGTACCCGCGCGGGTCGTGCGTGAGCACGGTGAAGGTGTCGGCCAAGGCGTCGGCTACCGGGTCGAGGACGGCCGCGTCGCCGCCCGCGCCGGGCAGCAGGAGGAGGGGCGGGCCTTCGCCCCGGGTCTCGTGGTAGAGCGTCGCGCCGGGCACGCGAAGCCGGTCGGCGGTGATCAACCGCGTTCTCTTTCCGGCCTGTTGGTGGCAGTGTCGGTGGCAGACGGCGGCCAGTTGGTGAGGGCGACGTGCAGGGCCTGCACCGCGCGGGCCCAGCTCGCGCCCGCTTCGCGCCGATGGCGGAAGCCGCCCGCGAGTTCGAGGCTGACGAAGCCGTGAAAGGTGCTGCGCAGCAGCCGGGCCGCGTCGGTCAGGTCCGGTTCGGCCAGGTCGTATCCCTGGAGCAGCGCGTACGCGCAGGTGAGGTTGCGGCGCAGGCCCGGATGGTCGTCGTAGACGGACGGGTCGAGTTCCTGCTGCTGGGTCGCCGCGTACCGGCCGGGGTGGGCGAGGGCGAAATCGCGGTAGGCGTCCGCGAAGGCGACGAGCGCGCCCCGGCCCGCCCGGCCCGCGAGCGCGTCCGCGATCCGGTCGGCGAGGTCGAGCCCGGCCAGGATCGCGACCCGGATACGCAGGTCGGAGAGGTTCTTGACGTGTGCGTACAGACTCGCGTCCTTCACGCCGAAGCCGCGGGCGAGCGCCGCGACGGTGATGTGCTCGAAGCCGACGGTGTCCGCGAGATCGGCGGCGGCCGCCACCACCCGCTCCCTCGTCAGGCCTGCCCTGGCCATCATGAGCGCGCCTCCACTCCCCATCTCAATAACCTAGGGGCCCTAGGTTTTTCCTTACGGTACCTAGGTTCCGCTGGGCTGATCAACGGATTTCCGGGGGACCCGCCGCGCGGCAGCCGGTGATCGGGCATCCGGCCCGCTTCCCTCGGCCCATGACCAGCCCACCCGTGCGCGGCGCCCTCGCCGCGCTGCTCGCCCTCGCCGCCGTCCTGCCCGCCGGGCCGGCGTTCGGGGCCCCGGATCCGCCGAGGCCCGCCACCCCCGGCCCGGCCGCCGCCCTCGTTCCCGGCATCCCCACCACGCCCTACGACAGCCGGCCCCTGGACACCCCGGACCAGTCGCTCCCGCCCCGCGTGTACGCACCGGGCGCCGCGGAGGACTCCATCGAGCCGTACGAGCCGCCGGCCGGCTCCGACGCGCTCATCGAGTACGTGCCGCCGAGCGAGGCGCAGTCCGCGCCGGGCAGCCTCGGCGCGCCCGCCGCAGCCGCCTGCACCAAGAAGACCGGCAGGTACCAGCGGCGGGTCGAGCGCTGGCTGAAGCGCACGGTCGACGGCAAACAGTCGCCCGCCGACTGCAGGGCCATCCGCGCCTTCCAGACCAAGCAGGGCATCCGCCCGGCCATCGGCTACGCGGGGCCCGTCACCTGGTCCCGGATGCAGTGGCTGAGCGCGCGCAAGAACCCGAACAAGGCGAAAAAGTGCCCCACGCGCGCGTACCGCGTCGCCTGCGTCGACCTGCGACGCCAGCTGATGTGGGTGAGCAAGGGCAAGAAGATCGTCTTCAGGCCGGTCCCGATCCGCAGCGGACGGGCCGGATACGCGACCCGCGCGGGCTGGCACAAGGTCTACTGGAAGCACAAGAACCACTGGTCGTCGATCTACAACACCCCCATGCCGTACAGCCAGTTCTTCAGCGGCGGGCAGGCCTTCCACGCCATCTACGGCAGCGTGTACAACCCGCCGGGATCGCGCGGCTGCGTGAACATGCGGGTCGCCGACGCCAAGAAGCTGTGGCGCGTCCTGAAGAAGAACGACCGGGTCTACGTGTGGGGCCGCAAGCCGGGTACCTGAAAGCCCGGTACCCGAGGGCTTGTCGGACCGCTCTGAGAGACTGGGCCCACGATGAACGAGAACGTGACTGCCCCGCTCCGGGCCCGCGCCGAGATCGATCTGGGCGCCCTGAAGGCCAATGTGCGGTCCCTGCGCGCCCATGCGCCGGGGGCCGCGTTCATGGCCGTCGTGAAGGCGGACGCGTACGGGCACGGCATGATCCCGGTGGCCCGCGCCGCGAAGGAGGCGGGTGCCGAGTGGATCGGTGCCGCCACCGCGGAGGAGGCCCTGGAGCTGCGCGCGGCGGGCCTGCCCGGCCGCATCATGTGCTGGCTGTGGGTGCCGGGCGGGCCCTGGCGCGAGGGCGTCGAGGCCGACCTGGACATGTCGGTGAGCGGCCTGTGGGCCCTGCGCGAAGTCACCGAAGCGGCAAGGGAATCGGGCCGCACGGCCCGGATCCAGCTGAAGGCCGACACCGGACTCGGGCGCAACGGATGCCTGCCCGCCGACTGGCCGGAGCTGGTGCGCGAAGCCCTGCGGGCGCAGGCCGCGGGCCTCGTCACGGTCACCGGCCTGTGGTCGCACTTCGCCTGCGCCGACGAGCCGGGGCACCCCTCCATCGCGCCCCAGCTGGAGTGCTTCCGCGAGATGGTCGCGTACGCGGAAGGGGAGGGCGTCACCCCGGAGGTGCGGCACATCGCGAATTCGCCGGGCACGCTCACCCTCCCCGAGACCCACTTCGACCTGGTCCGCCCCGGTATCGCCATGTACGGGATCTCGCCGAGCCCGGCGCTCGGCACGCCCGCCGACTTCGGGCTGCGCCCCGTGATGACGCTCAAGGCGCGTCTCGCGCTGGTGAAGCACGCGCCGGGTGGGCTCGGCGTCAGTTACGGGCATCACTACGTCACACCCGGCGAGACGACGCTGGGCCTCGTACCGCTCGGTTACGGGGACGGCATCCCGCGGCACGCGTCCGGTACGGGCCCGCTCCTGATCGGCGGCAAGCGGCGCACGGTCGCAGGGCGGATCGCGATGGACCAGTTCGTCGTCGACCTCGGCGGGGACGAGCCGGCCGCGGGTGACGAGGCGGTGCTGTTCGGTCCGGGCGACGCGGGGGAGCCGACCGCCGAGGACTGGGCGGCCGCGTCGGGAACCATCGCGTACGAGATCGTCACGCGGATCGGTTCCCGGGTACCTCGCGTCTACGTAGACGCGGGGCAGAACCGCACCTTCTGACCTTCTGGGACGACGACCCGACACTCCGTAGGAGGAGCGGCACGTGAGCGAGAGCAGCGCACAGGCGACGGTGGCCGTCGTCGAAGCCGCGGCTTCGACGAGCTGGCGGCGGGCCGGTTTCGCCGGCGCCGCGCTGGGCGTGGTCGCCGCGGGTGCCGCGGCCGGTGTCGCCGTCGAGCGGCTGACGGTGGGGCGCGGCATGCGCCGCAGGGCCCGGCTGGCTCTCGACGCCTCGGGCCCGTACGGCGCGCTGCGCGGCATCCCCGGCCGGGCCCGCGCCTCCGACGGCACCGAGCTGTACTACGAGGTCGACGAGGTGGAGCCGGACACCGCCGACGGCACGCGCAGACGCCGGGTCTTCGGCCGCAAGGCCCCCGCCCCCGTCACCGTCGTCTTCAGCCACGGCTACTGCCTCAACCAGGACTCCTGGCACTTCCAGCGCGCGGCCCTGCGCGGTGTCGTGCGCTGTGTGTACTGGGACCAGCGCAGCCACGGCCGTTCGGAACGCGGGGCGGAGCAGCTGGAGGAGGGCGTCCCCGTCTCCATCGACCGGCTCGGCGAGGACCTCAGGACCGTCCTGGACGCGGCCGCGCCCGAGGGCCCGATCGTGCTGGTCGGCCACTCCATGGGCGGCATGACGGTGATGGCCCTGGCTGACCGGTGCCCCGAGCTGATCCGCGAGCGCGTCGTGGGCGTCGCCCTGGTGGGTACGTCGTCGGGGAAGCTCGGCGAGGTCAACTACGGGCTGCCGGTCGCCGGGGTGAACGCGGTGCGGCGCGTGCTGCCCGGCCTCCTGAAGGCGCTCGGGCAGCGGGCCGACCTCGTCGAGAAGGGCCGGCGCGCGACGGCGGACCTGTTCGCCGGAATCATCAAGCGGTACTCGTTCGCGACCCGGGACGTCGACCCGGCGATCGCCCGGTTCGCCGAGCGGATGATCGAGGGCACGCCGATCGACGTGGTCGCCGAGTTCTATCCGGCGTTCCAGGAGCACGACAAGACGGCCGCGCTGCAGCGCTTCGCGCCGCTGCCCGTCCTGGTGCTGGCGGGGGAGCAGGACCTGGTGACGCCGAGCGGGCACAGCGAGGCGATCGCGGCGCTGCTTCCCGACGCCGAGTTCGTCCTGGTGCCGGACGCCGGGCACCTGGTGATGATGGAACACCCGGAGACCGTCACGGGCCGCCTCGCGGATCTGCTGGCCCGCGCGGGAGTGCGGGGCGCTGGCGCTACCGTGGGGAGCCATGGAGACACCGGCAGCACCGCACAGCCCGGCGGCTGACCCCGCCACGCCCGTAACGACCGTCACGGTCACGGTCAACTCCCCGGACGAGATGCGGGAGTTGGGCCTCGCCCTCGCCAAGCGTCTGCACCCGGGCGACCTCGTGATGCTCACCGGCGAGCTGGGCGCGGGCAAGACGACGCTGACCCGCGGGCTCGGTGAGGGGCTCGGCGTGCGGGGCGCGGTCACCTCGCCGACGTTCGTGATCGCCCGCGTGCACCCGCCCCTGGCCGAAGGGCCGGCCCTGGTGCACGTCGACGCGTACCGGCTCGGCGGCGGCCTCGACGAGATGGAGGACCTCGACCTCGACGTGTCCCTGCCGGACTCGGTCGTCGTCGTGGAGTGGGGCGACGGCAAGGTCGAGGAGCTGTCCGACGACCGGCTGCACGTGCTCATCGACCGGGCGACCGGCGACACCACGGACGAGGTGCGCGTCGTGACGCTGCACGGCATCGGGGAGCGCTGGGGCCGGGCCGGCCTCGCATCCCTGACCGAGTCCCTGACCGGCTGAGTCGCCCGCGTCCCGCCCGCGTCCCGAGCGCTTCCCACCCGTATCCCGACAACGCGTCGGCAAAATGTTGCGCGGCGCGTGTCCGGCGTGTTCACATGGAGACCAGACTTAGTTAGGTCTACCTAACCACGCCTGCTCAGGAGGCGCTCATGTCGGCTTCGGAACGTGTCGTTTCGGAACGTGTTGTGCGGCGCGCCGAGCCGTCTTCGGCGCGGGACGTCGCGCGCGGGGTGTCGATGGGGGACCTGCTGGCGTCGTGCGCGGCGGCGCGGGCCGTGTCGACCCCGCCCCGGCAGAGCGGCGCGGAGCACGACCGGCCACGTACGGTGCACGCCCCCGAGGAAGAGGCGACCCCGCGCTGCGCCTAGGCGCCAGAAGGCGGTTCAGGCGGCAGGGAACGGGGCTTAGGCGCCGGAGGGCGAACGGCCCGACGTCACGGGACGACGACGACCTTCCGGCCGAACGTCGCGAACTCCCACATCGCCGCACCGTCGGCCCGCGTCTCCCTGATGCCGCCGGTCTGCTTCGACGGATCGGGCGACGGCGTGGAGCCGTCGACCGCCGCGCTGAACCCGACCGCCACCCCGCCCGTGTTGGTGAACCGCACGACGTGCTCGATCGGCACCCCGTCGGTGCCGGTGACGGAACCGGAGCGCGAGGTCACCGCGTACGTGCCCGCGGCCGGTTCCACCGTGCCGGGCGTCACCTGGAACGTGCGCTGCGTCTTCGCGTTCTCCCCGACCAGCCAGACCCGGTCGGCGCCCAGGGCGTAGACGACGCGCTCGCCCACGCCGGACTGCGCGGGCAGCGCGGCGGGGTCCGTCCTGCCGTCGGGGGAGCGGGGCGCCGTCGCGGAGGGAGAGGCGGCGGCCTTCGGTCTGCCGAGGTCGGCCGGTGAGTTCGCCGACGCCTGGTACGCGAGGAAGCCGACCGCGGCGAGCGCGCCCGCGGTCAGCGCGGTCACGATTCCGGTGCTGCTCCGTGTCACCAGGTGCCTGCCTCTCCAGTACGCATGTACGTATGCACGCATGTATGTATGTACGCATTTATTACGCCAATAACAGCTTTGAGTGACGGTAGCAGCCAGTGACCTGCCTCCTGGCTTGCCTCAGCCGGGACGTGTGCGCCCTCCCGGAGCCGTAGGCTGTTTGCGTGCTGTTGCTCGCCATGGATACCGCCACCCCCGCCGTCACCGTCGCCCTGCACGACGGCACGACCGCCGTCGCCGAGACGAGTCAGGTCGACGCCCGCAGACACGGGGAGCTGCTGCTGCCTGCCGTCGACCGGGTGCTCGCCGAGGCCGGAGTCGGCCTCGACGCCGTCACCGGGATCGTCGTGGGCATGGGCCCGGGACCGTACACCGGACTGCGCGTCGGACTGATGACCGCCGACACCTTCGGGCTCGCGCTCGACGTCCCCGTGCACGGAGTGTGCACGCTGGACGGCCTCGCGTACGCCGCAGAATTCGCCGACGACACCGAGGGCCCCTTCGTGGTGGCCACCGACGCGCGGCGCAAAGAGGTCTACTGGGCGCGCTACACGGACCGGCGCACCCGGGTCACCGACCCCGCCGTCGACCGTCCCGCGGAGATCGCCGAGGCCGTCGCGGGACTGCCCGCGGTCGGCGCGGGCGCGCTGCTCTACCCCGACACGTTCACCGACCCGCGCGGCCCCGAGCACGTGTCCGCCGCCGCGCTGGCCGCCCTCGCCGCCGAGAGGCTCGCGGCCGGTGAGGAACTCCCCGAACCGCGGCCCCTGTATCTGCGCCGCCCCGACGCCCAGGTCCCCAAGAACTACAAGGTGGTCACCCCCAAGTGACGACGGTGACGGCGGAACTGCGCGAGATGCGCTGGTGGGACATTGATCCCGTGCTCGCCCTGGAGAAGGACCTCTTCCCGGACGACGCCTGGTCACGCGGCATGTTCTGGTCCGAGCTCGCGCACGCGCGCGGTGTCGGTTCGACGCGGCGCTACGTCGTCGCGTACGACGGCGACCGGCTCGTCGGCTACGGCGGGCTCGCCGTGGCCGGGACCGACTCAGGGGGCGGCACCGAGGGCGGCTCCGCCGACGGTGCCGACGTGCAGACCATCGCCGTCGCCCGCGACCACTGGGGCAGCGGGCTCGGCGCCCGGCTGCTCACCGAACTCCTGCGGCACGCCACCGCCTTCGAGGTCACCGAGGTGATGCTCGAGGTGCGCGTCGACAACAAGCGGGCGCAGAAGCTCTACGAGCGCTTCGGCTTCGAACCGATCGGCTTCCGCCGCGGCTACTACCAGCCGGGCAACGTGGACGCCCTCGTGATGCGCCTGACCACCACCCAGGAGCCCGTACCAGGATTTCCCGTGACTCCCGTAGTGGGAACCGCATCGGGAAGCGCATCAGGACCCGAATCAGGAACCGAAGAGAAGAATGATGGCTGACGAACCGCTCGTCCTCGGCATCGAGACCTCCTGCGACGAGACCGGCGTCGGCATCGTCCGCGGCACCACCCTGCTCGCCGACGCCGTCGCCTCCAGCGTCGACGAGCACGCCCGCTTCGGCGGCGTCGTGCCCGAGGTCGCCTCCCGCGCACACCTGGAGGCGATGGTCCCGACGATCCGGCGGGCCCTGAAGGACGCCGGCATCACCGCGAAGGACCTCGACGGGATCGCCGTCACCGCGGGGCCGGGGCTCGCGGGCGCGCTGCTCGTCGGTGTCTCGGCCGCGAAGACGTACGCGTACGCCCTCGGCAAGCCGCTCTACGGCGTCAACCACCTGGCCTCGCACATCTGCGTCGACCAGCTGGAGCACGGAAAGCTGCCCGAGCCGACGATGGCGCTGCTGGTCTCCGGCGGCCACTCCTCGCTCCTGCTCTCCAGCGACATCACCTCGGACGTACGACCGCTCGGCGCGACCATCGACGACGCGGCGGGCGAGGCCTTCGACAAGATCGCGCGCGTGCTGAACCTCGGCTTCCCCGGGGGCCCTGTCATCGACCGGTACGCGAAGGAGGGCGACCCGAAGGCGATCGCCTTCCCGCGCGGTCTGACCGGCCCGCGCGACGCCGCGTACGACTTCTCCTTCTCCGGCCTCAAGACGGCCGTGGCCCGCTGGATCGAGGCCAGGCGGGCGGCCGGCGAGGACGTGCCGGTGCGCGACGTGTCGGCGTCCTTCCAGGAGGCGGTCGTCGACGTGCTGACCCGCAAGGCGGTGCGTGCCTGCAAGGACGAGGGCGTCGACCACCTCATGATCGGCGGCGGTGTGGCCGCCAACTCGCGGCTGCGGGCCCTGGCCCAGGAGCGCTGCGAGCGGGCCGGGATCACGCTGCGCGTGCCGCGCCCCAAGCTGTGCACGGACAACGGCGCGATGGTCGCCGCGCTCGGCGCCGAGATGGTCGGGCGTAACCGGCAGCCGTCGTCCTGGGACCTGTCGGCGGACTCGTCGCTGCCGGTGACGGAGCCGCACGTGCCCGGACACGACCAGGACCACGACCACGGGCACCAGCACGGGCACGGGCACGATCACGTGCACGAGGTCAGCAAGGAGAACCTGTACTCGTGAGCGTCGCGCTGATGTGGGAGGCCCGGGCCGTGGAGGGGCGCGGCGAGGCTCTGCTGGCCTGGGTGAAGGCGCAGGTTCTGGAGCGGGAGCCGGAGCGCCGCGAGACGCTGCGCGCGCCGCAGGACCGGGTCCTCGTGATCACGTGGTGGGACGCCGACTACGACGCCGTTCTGCCCGAACTCCCCGAGCCCGGGGATGAGTTGGTGACGCGGACCGTGCACAGGTGGCGCTTCGAGGCGGTCTGATGCCCGGTCCGCCGCCGGGCTCCCGGGCAGCTGAGAACTGACTGAGATTTCCGAATTTCGTGTGCCGACTGGTTTATCGTTGTAATAATTCGGACTTATGTTCCCTCTGTGACTGAGCAGAAACGGTTCCGCGCGCGTGTGGTGAAGACGGTGGCGATCGCCTTCGGCTGTGTCCTCGTGCTCGGCGGGGCGGGGACCGGGTGGGTCTACTGGCACCTCGACCACAACATACGCGGCATCGACATCGACAGCGCCCTCGGCGACGACCGCCCGGCCAGGCCGGTGGCTGCCGCCGCCTCGCCCACGGCAGCCGCGTCGCCGTCGTCCGAGCCGGTCGAGAAGGGCGTCCTCAACATCCTTGTCCTGGGCTCCGATTCACGCACCGGCAAGGCGAACAAGGCGCTCGGCGGCGGCGACAGCGGCGGGGCCCGCTCCGACACCGCGATGGTCGTGCACCTCGACGCCGACCGCACCGGGGGGACGGTGGTGAGCATCCCCCGCGACACCCTCGTCGAACGCCCCTCCTGCCCGACGGAGTCCGGCGGCACGACCGTGGTCGCGTACAACGTCATGTTCAACAGCGCCTATTCGGTGGGCGGTCCGGTCTGCGCCGTGAAGACCGTCGAGCACCTCACCGGAGTCCGCATGGACCACTATCTGGAGGTCGACTTCGCGGGCTTCGCGAAGATCGTCGACGCGCTCGGCGGCGTGGACGTCACCACGGACGAGGCCATCGACGACGACCTCAGCCATCTCCACCTGAAGGCCGGTGACCAGCACCTCGACGGGGCGCAGGCGCTCGCCTTCGCCCGCACCCGGCACGGCATCGGCGACGGCAGCGACCTGGGCCGCATCAAGCTCCAGCAGCAGCTCGTCAAGGCGTTGATCGGCAAGCTCTCGACCGACGGCCTGCTGACCGACCCGGCCCGCCTCTACAAGATCGCCGACGCGGCCACCGGCAGCCTCACCGCGGACACCGGGCTCGACTCGCTCACCGAACTGAGCGGCCTGGCGCGGAGCGTGAGCGAGCTGTCGGCGGACTCCTTGAAGACGGTCATGATGCCGGTGGTGCAGGCGCCTTCGGACGCGAACCGGGTGGTGGCCGACGAACCGGAGGCGGGGAAGCTGTGGAAGTCGCTGCGCTGACCGCGTGCCCCGCGCACCGCTGTTTTTACTTCGTGTACGTCAACAGGTAGCGCCAGAACAGCAGTTGACGCAGCTCGCTGCCGGGCAGCAGACGCGCCGACTCCGCGTGGAGCCGCGGCAGCGTCATCTCCGGCTGCCGGACCGGGGCCTTGCGCGGGGCCGTTCGGACACCGCGGGCGCGCTCGGCGCCGTACACGGCCGCGCGGGCCACCGCGTTCACCGGGACGGCGGCCAGGTCCCAGGACGTGGCGCCTGCGTAGCAGCCGAGGACGAGCAGGCGGCCGCCGGGCGCGAGGGCCTCGCGGAAGCGGGTCAGCGTCCCGAACGGCATGTGGTGCAGGCTGGCCAGGCAGGTGATCACGTCGTAGTGGGCCCCCGGGAGCTCTTCCGTCCCGGCGTCCGCCAGGCGGTAGCGCGGGCCGCCGCCGGCGGCCTCCGCCGCGCCGAGCGTGGCCGGGTCCGGGTCGAGCGCGTCGACCCGGTAGCCGCGCGCGACGAGACGGCGCGCGAAGCGGCCCGTGCCGCAGCCGACGTCGAGCGCGGTACGGCCGCCCGGCGGCAGGTGGCGCAGCAGAAGACCGTGGTAGTGGTCGTTGTGGTCGAATGGCATGGGGGAGCACCCTGGCAGGCGGCGGATCAGCTGGGTGTAAGAGCGTGTCTTCGAGGGCTCTGGGCTCCGTGCTGACCTGCGAAAACGTACGGCCGGAAATTCTTCGAAGAAAATCCGGCGGCCGTGTCGATCCAGGTGCCGCCCGTTCGACGCAGAGGTGAGAGGCCGGGGAGCACAGCCACCGGCCCGCCCCGAAGAACGCCCGAAGAACGCCCGAAGAACGTAGGAGACGAACATGCCGCGCTACCTGACGATGATCCGCATCGACGAGCGGAACGCACCCGCCGAGGGCCCCAGTGAGGAGCTGATGCAGCGCATGGGCGTACTCATCGAGGAGATGACGAAGGCCGGCGTGCTGCTCGACACGGCAGGTCTGACCCCGACCGCGCAGGGCAAGCGCGTGCACTACGACAAGGGCGAGATCACCGTCACCGACGGCCCGTTCACCGAGACCAAGGAGGTCATCGGCGGCTACGCGGTCATCCAGGCGAAGGACGAGGCCGAGGCCCTGGAGTGGACCAAGCGGTTCCTCAAGGTCCATGAGGACCACTGGACCATCACCTCCGAGGTCCGCGAGATCGTCGGCAGCTGACCCCGCAGGGGCCACGGCTTGGCCGCGGGCCGTCGCCGGTGTCTGATGGTGAGCTGTGACAGAGCAACGCTCCACGGCCCGCCAGGACGCCGCCGCGGCCCGCGCCACCGAGACGGTCTTCCGCATGGAGGCGCCGCGCATCATCGCCGCCGTCACCCGTGTCGTGCGTGACGTCGGCATCGCGGAGGAACTGGCGCAGGACGCGCTCGTCGCCGCTCTGGAGCAGTGGCCGGTGAGCGGCGTCCCGGACAGCCCCGGGGCCTGGCTCACCGCCGTCGCCCGGCGCCGTGCCGTCGACCTGGTGCGCCGCCGGGAGAATTACGCGCGCAAGCTCGAAGAGGTGGGCCGGGCAACGGAGTTCGCGTACGAGGCGCCGGTCGCCGCCGACCCGGACGACATCGACGACGACCTGCTGCGCCTCGTCTTCATGAGCTGCCACCCGGCGCTCTCCGCGGAGGCCCGGGTCGCGCTCACGCTGCGGCTGCTCGGCGGTCTGACCACCGCCGAGATCGCCCGCGCGGTCCTCGCCCCCGAACCGACGGTCGCCCAGCGCGTGGTCCGCGCCAAGCGCACCCTCGCCACGCGCAACGTCGCCTTCGAGGTGCCGGCCGGCCCCGACCGCGAGGCCAGGCTCGGCCCGGTCCTGGAGGTCATCTACCTCATCTTCAACGAGGGGTACGCGGCGACGGCCGGCGACGACCATCTGCGGCCCGGCCTCTGCGAGGACGCGCTGCGGCTCGCCCGGGTGCTTCAGGCGCTCATGCCCAAGGAGCCCGAAGTGCACGGCCTGGCCGCCCTGTTGGAGCTCCAGTCCTCCCGCGCGGCCGCTCGCACGGCGGCCGACGGATCGCCCGTCCTGCTCAGGGACCAGAACCGGACGCGCTGGAACACGATGCTGATCCGGCGCGGGTTCGCCGCGCTCGGCCGGGCGGACGAGGTCTCCTCGGGGCCGCCGGGTCCGTACGCCCTACAGGCCGCGATCGCCGCGTGTCACGCCCGGGCGTACGCGTACGAGGAGACCAACTGGGGCCATATCGCTGCCCTTTACGGCCTCCTCGCGGCGCGCACGCCGTCGCCGGTGGTGGAGTTGAACCGGGCCGTGGCCGTGTCGATGGTGGAGGGGCCGGGCGCGGCGCTCGCGCTCGTGGACGCGATCGCGGGTGAACCGGCGCTTCGGGAATATCACTTGCTGCCGAGCGTGCGGGGCGATCTCCTGGAGCGGCTGGGCCGGGGCGCCGAGGCGCGGGCGGAGTTCCGCCGGGCGCTGGGGCTGGCCCGCAATGAACGGGACCGGGAGTTCCTGCTCGGGCGGATCGATCGCTGACCGGCGTCGGGCACGGGGCCCTGCCCCGGACCCCGCTCCTCAAGTGCCGGAGGGGCTTGGTCCTGGTTGTCCGACGAGCATGGTCGGGGCGCCGGCGACCCGGGTCATGAACACCGTCACCGCCCGCTTCCCGAAGGGCTTCGGCATGGCCTTGCGGCGCAGTTCCTCCGGTTCCACCGCTGACCCGCGCTTCTTCACGGTCAGCACCCCGACCTCCCGCTCCCGCAGCAGCGCCTTCAACTTCTTCACGTTGAAGGGGAGTTGATCCGTGATCTCGTACATGGAGGCGTACGGAGTCGGGTGCGGCTCGTCCCCGGTGACGTACGCGATGGTCTCGTCGATCAGCCCGCCGCCGACCTGCGCGGCCATCTCGGCGACCAGATGCGCGCGGATGACGGCGCCGTCGGGCTCGTACAAGTACCGCCCGACAGCGCGCACTTCGGGGTCCGGCAGTCCTCGCCCGACCAGCTCTCGCGGCCCCGGCAGCAGCGCGGCCCGCATCCGGCCGGGCTCCGTGCCGAACCACAGCACGGCCTCCTTCACGTCGCCGCCGTCGGAGATCCACTCGGCGTCGGCCTCGGCCGGGATCGCCTCGTGCGGGATGCCCGGCGCGATCTTCAGGGCGGCGAGCGGTGCCGTGAGCGCGGTGGAGACGGCCCAGGACAGCGGAGGGGAGTAGGCCTCGGGGTCGAAGATCCGGCCGCGCTTGTCCGAGCGCCGGGCCGGGTCCACGAAGACGGCGTCGTACGAGGAGGTGTCCACCTCCGTCACATCCGCCTCCCGCACCTCGATCAGGTCACCGAGGCCGAGGGCGGTCGCGTTGGCCCGTGCCACCGCGCACGTCGCCGGGTCCCGGTCGACGGCGAGCACGGAGATCCCGGCGCGGGCCAGCGCGATCGCGTCGCCGCCGATGCCGCAGCACAGGTCGGCGACGGACCGGACACCGAGCGCCCGGAAGGATTCGGCGCGGTACGTGGCGACGCTCGTCCGGGTCGCCTGCTCGACCCCGTTCGCCGTGAAGTACATGCGGGCCGCGTCCTCGGGCCCGAACTTCGCCACCGCCCGCTGCCGCAGCCGCGCCTGGGCGAGCGCCGCCGAGACGAGCTCGGCCGGGTGCTCTCGGCGCAGCCGGGTGGCGAGCGCGAGCTCCTGCGCCGGGTCGTGATCGCGCAAGGCGTCGAGCAGGGCCTGGCCGGGCGGTGTGAGCAGGGCGGAGAAGTCGTTCACCGGATCATTGTGGGCCAGTCGGAGGATGCCGCGCGCCCGGCGGCGGTGTCGGCCCTTGCCCGGGGCCTTGAGCTGCGAGGATCCGGCGCCATGCAACTAGTACGACAAAATGAAGAAACTGCACCAAAGGCGACCCGCGCGAGATCCGGGAAGCGGGCCGCGCTCCGCGCCACGGCCGCCGCCCTCGCCGCCGCCGCGCTCGCCACCGGCTGCGCCGCAGGATCCGACGACGCCGTGAAGCCGGCCCCGGGGCAGCAGGCCCTGAACGCGCCGCCCGCCCGCGCCCTCGACTCGTACGCCACCAGGCTCAAGGCCGAACAGGCGCACCGGGCCGCCGCCGCCAGGCGCTGGGGCCTGGCGAAGGTGCCGCTCGCCGCGCCCGCGCCGCCCGCGAAGAAGCCCGTCATCACGCCGCGCAAGGGCTTCGAGGTCGACGACCAGGCCGCGCTCGGCCTGCCGCCGGTCTTCACGACCATCCCCACCAAGCACAGAATCGTCTTCCTCACCATCGACGACGGGGCCGACAAGGACCCGCGGTTCCTGAAGATGATGAGCGACCTGAAGATCCCGTACACGGCCTTCCTGACCGACGCCGAGGTCAAGCCCGGGTACGGCTACTTCAAGAAGGCGCAGAACCTGGGCATCACCCTCAACAACCACACGCTGCGCCACCCTTACCTGCCGGGCCTGTCCTACGCGCGGCAGAAGCACGAGATCTGCGGCATGCAGGACGTCATCGAGAAGAAGTACGGCAAGCGGCCCACGCTCTTCCGGCCGCCGTTCGGCGACTACAACCAGGACACCCTGAAGGCGGCCAAGGCCTGCGGCATCAAGTACGCGCCGATCTGGAACGCCGAGGCGTTCGTGGACCGTATGGACTACCGCGAGTGGGACCGGGACATCCACCCGGGCGACATCATCCTCACGCATTTCCGGGGCCGTAAGGACTGGAACGGCACGATGCCCGACATGATCCGCACGTTCATGAAGTACGTCACCGGCAAGGGGTACGCGGTGGCCCGCCTTGAGGACTACCTGTGACAACTCCCCTGGCGGGGGCGGCCGTCAGGGCGGCGGGGGCGCGGCGCGCGGTCGCCTGCGCCCTCGCCGCCGTGCTGCTCTCCGGGTGCGCGCAGTCCGTCGACCCGATCGAGCGCATGGGCAGGAAGGCCGCGCAGAAGGTCCGCCACCACCCGCGGACCGGCACGGGCACGGCGGCCGGGGCCCCGGCTCCCGGCGCCCACCGCCGCTGGGGCCTCGCGGCTCCCTTGGCCCCGGCACCCCCTGCCCACCGGGTGCTCCCACCCCGCGCCCCGGGCGCGGTCCCCCCGGTCGTCGACCACGTCCCCACCAGGGAGAAGGTCGTCTTCCTCACGTACGACGACACGTACCGCGACACGTACGACCATGGCGCGGGGGACGACGCCCGCTTCGTCGACATGGTCCGCGATCTGCGCCTGCCGATCTCGATGTTCCTCACGCACCCCGTCGGGGCCCCCGGCCACGACCACTTCGGCAGGCTCCGCGCGCTCGGCGCCGGCATCGAGAACCGCACCCTCACGCACCCGTTCCTGCCCGGCCTCGGCTATGTGGAGCAGCACGCCGAGATCTGCGGCCAGCAGGACCACCTCAAGGCCCGCTTCGGCACGGCACCGCGGCTGCTCCGCCCGCCCCACGGCACCTACGACGCGGACACCCTGCGCGCGGCGGGCGCGTGCGGCATCGACGCGATCGTTCTCGGACGCGCCTCGACACAGAACGACGCCCTCCGCCCCGGCGACATCATCCTGACCGGCTTCCGGAAGGAAACGAGCCCGACCGAGACGACCGCGCGAACACTGCGCCGTATCCAGGAACAGGGCTTCACGGTGGGGCGCCTGGAGGACTATCTCTGAGCGGCGTGGGTCGCCGACGCGCCGAAGGCCACCACGGCCGAGGGGGGTTTCCCGGCCAGGGATCCGAGCTCCCGTGGCGAGCGGCCGCGCCGGGCGCGGGCCGCCCGAAAACCTCCGCCGCGACGGAGTCGATTGGCACTCCGCTTGACCGAGTGCTAATCGCGGTCATAGTCTCGGCCCTGGCACTCACCACTGGAGAGTGCCAACAGCGACGGGCAGGTCCGGCACCCGCGACGACGGATCCACCTGGTCGCCACCCCAGACTGTTAACCCCGTAGATCTCCGAAGGGGGAGACCGGATCGTGACGACCGCCAGCTCCAAGGTTGCCATCAAGCCGCTCGAGGACCGCATTGTGGTCCAGCCGCTCGACGCCGAGCAGACCACGGCCTCTGGCCTGGTCATTCCGGACACCGCGAAGGAGAAGCCCCAGGAGGGCGTCGTCCTCGCCGTGGGCCCGGGCCGCTTCGAGAACGGTGAGCGCCTTCCGCTCGACGTGAAGACCGGTGACGTCGTGCTGTACAGCAAGTACGGCGGCACCGAGGTCAAGTACAACGGCGAGGAGTACCTCGTCCTCTCGGCCCGCGACGTTCTCGCGATCGTCGAGAAGTAAGCAAGCCGAGAAGCACCTTTGCATTGAACAGCGCCCCTGGCACCCGCGACCGTAAGAAGCCGGGGTCGGGGGCGCGGTTCGTTCACCAGCTTCACCCCTAGTTTTCCGAGAGGGCTGAATCGCTCCCATGGCGAAGATCCTGAAGTTCGACGAGGACGCCCGTCGCGCCCTCGAGCGCGGCGTCAACAAGCTTGCCGACACGGTCAAGGTGACGATCGGCCCCCGCGGCCGCAACGTCGTCATCGACAAGAAGTTCGGCGCCCCCACCATCACCAACGACGGTGTCACCATCGCCCGCGAGGTCGAGATCGACGACCCGTACGAGAACCTGGGCGCGCAGCTGGTGAAGGAGGTGGCGACCAAGACCAACGACATCGCGGGTGACGGCACCACCACCGCCACCGTGCTGGCCCAGGCCCTGGTCAAGGAAGGCCTGCGCAACGTTGCCGCGGGTGCCTCCCCGGCCGCCCTGAAGAAGGGCATCGACGCCGCCGTCAAGGCAGTGTCCGAGGAGCTCCTCGCCACCGCACGGCCGATCGACGACAAGGCCGACATCGCGGCCGTCGCCGGTCTGTCCGCCCAGGACAGCCAGGTCGGCGAGCTCATCGCCGAGGCGATGGACAAGGTCGGCAAGGACGGTGTCATCACCGTCGAGGAGTCCAACACCTTCGGCCTGGAGCTCGACTTCACCGAGGGCATGGCCTTCGACAAGGGCTACCTGTCCCCGTACTTCGTCACCGACCAGGAGCGTATGGAGGCCGTCCTCGACGACCCGTACATCCTGATCCACCAGGGCAAGATCGGGTCCATCCAGGACCTGCTCCCGCTCCTGGAGAAGGTCATCCAGGCCGGCGGCTCGAAGCCCCTCCTCATCATCGCCGAGGACGTCGAGGGCGAGGCCCTGTCGACCCTGGTCGTGAACAAGATCCGCGGCACGTTCAACGCCGTGGCCGTCAAGGCCCCCGGCTTCGGTGACCGCCGCAAGGCGATGCTGCAGGACCTGGCCACCCTCACCGGTGCCACGGTCATCGCCGAAGAGGTCGGCCTCAAGCTCGACCAGGTCGGCCTGGACGTGCTCGGCACCGCACGCCGCGTGACCATCACCAAGGACGACACCACGGTCGTCGACGGTGGCGGCAACCACGACGAGGTCGTCGGCCGCGTCAACCAGATCAAGGCCGAGATCGAGAACACGGACTCCGACTGGGACCGCGAGAAGCTCCAGGAGCGCCTCGCGAAGCTCGCCGGCGGCGTCTGCGTGATCAAGGTCGGTGCCGCGACCGAGGTCGAGCTCAAGGAGAAGAAGCACCGTCTGGAGGACGCCATCTCCGCGACCCGCGCCGCGGTCGAGGAAGGCATCGTCTCCGGTGGTGGCTCCGCGCTCGTCCACGCCGTCAAGGTCCTCGAGGGCAACCTCGACAAGACCGGCGACGAGGCCACCGGTGTCGCGGTCGTCCGCCGCGCCGCCGTCGAGCCGCTGCGCTGGATCGCCGAGAACGCGGGCCTCGAGGGCTACGTGATCGTCTCCAAGGTCGCCGAGCTCGAGAAGGGCTCCGGCTACAACGCCGCGACCGGCGAGTACGGCGACCTGGTCAAGGCCGGCGTCATCGACCCGGTCAAGGTCACGCGCTCCGCCCTGGAGAACGCCGCGTCGATCGCCTCCCTGCTCCTGACGACCGAGACCCTGGTCGTCGAGAAGCCGGCCGAGGAAGAGCCCGAGGCCGGTCACGGCCACGGTCACTCGCACTGACCCGACGCACACATCTGAGGCCCGGTCCCCGTCGCGGGGGCCGGGCCTCGGTGCGTTCCGGATCAGCGGTCGCCGGCGACCGGCACGCTCACATCAGCCACAGCGAGCTGCCCGTGGCGTCGGCCAGTTCGCGGCGGGCCCGGTCACCCGGGTCCGCGGCGGCGAGGCGGCGCATCGCGTCGGCGGCCGCGGGTTCGTCGACGCGGTGCAGGGCGACGGCGAGCAGGGCCAGTTGGAGGCCCAGGTCGAAGGCGTGAGGGGGGCCGGCGGTCAGGCGCCGGGTGCCGCGGTCGAGGGCGGAGCGGATGGTGTCCTGGCAGGCGCCGGTGATCCCGTCGTCCAGGAGCCGCGCCAGATGCCGGTCGAACTGGACCTCGTCCGCGAGGGCGATGAGGGCGCGGGCCGCGTCGATGCGCAGCGCCGCGGTGCCGCGCTCGTCGACCATGTCCGCGCTCGAGGCGACCGCGTCGGCGAGCTGCCCGAAGGTGTCGTCCTGGGAGAAGAAGCGGTCGTGGGACTGGCCGCGCCAGGGCGCGTCGTCGGGTGCCTCTGCGGCGGCGAGCACGGCCGCGTATCCGGCCGGGTCCGCCCAGCTGGTGAGGGCGGCGCAGGCCAGCAGCCGCTCGGCCGGGTCGGCCGAGGTGTCCTGAAGGATCGCGAGCAGGGCGGGAGTGCGCTCCGCGTAGCCGCCGTCCAGCGCGTCGGCGATCACGTCGTCCGGGTCGGCGGGGGCGCCGTCGAAGTCGGTGAACAGCAGCGCGCGCATCTCGGGGCTGGGCTCCCAGTGGTCCGGGGGCGGGGTCTCGGCCATGGTCGTGTTCTTCTTCCTACGAGCCCGCGGTCGGGTGCGGGCCGGTGACGTACTCCTTGGGGACGACCCCGCCGATCAGCCACTCGCCGTCCCGGCGGGTGTTGAGCAGAGCCACGATCCGGTCCGTGACCTTACGGGACTTGGCCTTGCTGAGAGCGAGGTCGTCGACGAACTCCTGGACCTTGTCGGGTTGCAGGTTGCCGGGTACGTCGATGTCGCGCCCGGCGGCCTTGTTGATCTCGTCGCCGATGGAGCCCTGGACGTCCTTGGGCGCGAGGATCTTCACGCCCTCCACCTTGCCCGCGTCGATGTCCTGTTGCAGGCGCTTGTAGTCGACCTGGATCTCTTCCTTGCCGTACACCTTGCCGGTGCCGTTCTCGGGCGCGAACGACGTGTACGGGCTGGACTCCTTGGCCGCCTTGTTCTTGCCGCCGAGCACGTGCTGGAGCGGAGTGGTCGAGCCCTCCGGGTCGGCGGGGACGAGGCCACGGTCCGGGTCGAAGTGCGACTTCCTCAGGCCGCCGCCGAACTTACTGTGGGTCGCGGCGAAGTCGTCGTCCTGGCGGGTCAGCCGGGGCGGCCCGTCGGCGCCGGCGTCGTCGAGCCGGGTCGGCTCGGGGGCCCTGGGGGACTCCGGCGCGGGGGCGGGCGCGTCGTCCAGCTGAGTGGGCCGCGGGGACGCGGGGGCCTCGTCCGGTGTCGCCGGCCTGGGAGGCGTAGGAGCGGGGGCGTCGTCCAGTGAGGTCCTGGGGGCCGGGATGTCGTCGGGTGTCACCGGGCGCGGAGGCGTGGGCGCGGGGGCGTCGCCCTGGGAGACCCGGGGAGGGGCGTGCGTGACGATGTCGTCGAGCTCCGTGCCGAGTTCGTCCGGCACGACCGCGCGGCCACCCGAAGCGGCCACGTCCTCGGCGGCGGTTCCCAGCCCTCGCCCGGCTCCGGACAGGGTCTTCACCGTCCCGCCGATCGCACCGGCCGCTCCGCCGCCGGCCGCGCCGAACGCCGCGGACTTGCCCAGCTCGTCGAGGCTGATGCCCTTGCTCTCGCCGAGGGCGATCGAGAGGGGCTGCGAGACCGCCAGGTCGACGGTGACCGACTCGATGCTGCCGATGGCCGCGGTGGTGAGGGTCGTGCCGACGATGGTGGCGATCTCCGTGGAGACGGTGACGCCGAGGGTGGCGGACAGCTCGACGATCGCCGCGGTGGCCGCCGCGGCGGCGGCCTCACTGATGCCGAAGGTGAAGATGGCAAGCGCGGTGCCGGCGATGATCGTGGCGCCGATGATCTCCAGCTCGTGTTCCAGGTGCTTGACCGCCTTGTGGACGGTGTCCGCGAACTGGTCGAGGGCCTTCGCCATGTCGCGGGCGCCGTCGATCATGTCCTGGAGCCAGCCGCGGCCGTCGTAGTAGTAGCGGCGCCAGAACGGGTCGTCGAAGGCGGAGATCGCCACGCCCTTGTTGTGCGTGATGATGCCGCGGGCCGTCTTGTTCGCGGCCGCGGTGACGTCCTCGATGTCGTCGGCGAAGTCCCGCCACGCCTGGGCCGCGTCCCGCAGACCGTCCTCGTCCGCGGCGGGCCACCACATGCCGGTGACGTCCTGAAGGATTTCCTTGGCCTTGTCGGCGGCACTGCTCACTTGGCGTGTCCCCCGCCGTCGCCCGGCCGGGGTTGGATCTTGCTGAACATCGAGCGGACGAGGTCCTCGTTGTCGATGTGTCCGTCCGCCATGTCGACCATCGCGTCGTGGATGCTGTCCAGGCCCTGGGAGAGGATGCCGGCGGCGTTCTCCATCTTCGTGACCTGCGGCCCGTAGCTCTGGTGGAACTCGGTGCCCTGCTTGTCGTCACCCCACGGAGAACCCGCCGCCGCGAGGCTCGTCCTGAGCTTGGTGAGCGCCTTGGCCAGGTCGGTGCTGTGCGTGTGGAAGTGCGGGGCCGTCGCCTTCAGATCGGCGATCTTGATGTCGAGTATCTCGCCGTCGCCGCCGCTGCCCGTGTCACCCATGGCGCCCCCGTAATCTCCCGCGTCTGCCAGATCGGCACCCAGCACGCTAGTTGATCAAGGTAATTCGCTGTTGTGACGGCATTAAATGGAAGGGAAAATTCCGTTCAAGTCTGCACCAGGTCAGACCTGCCGAGGGCGCCCATCCCCGCTACTGGCCCCGCATGCACGGGCCTTCGCAATCGCACAGGGCGCCCCCTTCGTGCCGGAACCTCCGCTACTGCGGCCCGTACTTGCGCCCCGTCCGCGACGTGACCCCGCCCAGCAGGGCACGCGGCGTCACCTTCACGACGCCCATCAGCGCCTTGTACCGCGGGTCCGGGATCGACAGCGACTTCCCACGCGCGAGATCCCCGAGCGCCGCCGCGACCAGCTTGTCGGCATCCAGCCACATCCAGTTCGGAATGTTGCCCGTGCCCATCCCGGCCCGCTGATGGAACTCCGTCCGCACGAAGCCGGGGCACAACGCCATCAGCCGCACCCCGCTGCCCGCCAGATCCTTCGCCGCGCCCTGCGTGAACTGCACGACCCACGCCTTCGACGCCCCGTACGTGCCGCGCGGCACGAAGGCCGCTACCGACGCCACATTGATCACGCCGCCGCGCCCGCGCTCACGCATCCCCTCCGTCACCGCCGACGTCAGCCGCAGCACCGCCTCGCAGTGCACCTTCAGCATCGTCAGCTCGTCGGCCATGGGCACTTCAAGGAAGTGGCCCTTGTTGCCGAACCCGGCGTTGTTGACGAGCAGATCGACCGCGGCCCTACGGTCCCGCAGCCGCTCCTCGACGGCCGCGATGCCGTCGTCCGTGGCGAGGTCCGCGGTCAGCACCTCGGCCTCGATGCCGTGCCGGTCGTGCAGCTCGGTCGCCTGCTCCTGGAGCCGCTTCGTGTCGCGGGCGACGAGCACCAGATTGTGGCCGTCGGCGGCGAGGCGCCGGGCGAAGGCGGCGCCGATGCCCGCGGTGGATCCCGTGATCAGTGCGGTAGTCATGGAGCAAGGTTAGTGACGCTCCGGTGATGCTCGTGATCACCGGGAGCGCCGGCCCGGCCCGGTCACGCGGACTGCGCGCCGTACTCCTCGCCATACTTGGCGCCGTCCTTGGCGCCGTACTTGTCTACGTACTCCCGGATCAGCCGCTCGACCTCGTGGTGCAGCGCGTCCCCAGCGGCCAGCAACCGTGGCAGCAGCTCGCGCTCGGTCGTCACGGCCCGGAACTCGAAGGCGACGGTCACCTCGTGCTCCGGCCGGTGCACGACCTCGATGGTGTCCCCGGCCCGGATCTCGCCCGGCTCGATCACCCGCAGATACGCGCCCGGCTTCTTCTCCTGCGTGAACCGCTTGACCCAGGTCTTCTCGCCCAGATGCCCTTGGAAGGTCTTGCACGGTATCCGGCTCGAACTCACCTCAAGAAGCAGATCGCGGCCGATCCGCCAGCGCTCGCCGATCTTCGCCCCGGACACGTCGACGCCCTCGGTGGTGAGGTTCTCGCCGAACACCCCGTTGGGCAGCGTCCGGTCCAGGACCCGCTCCCACGCGTCCAGGTCCTCGCGCGCGAACGCGTACACCGCCTGATCGTCCCCGCCGTGGTGCCGCAGGTCGCACACGGCGTCCCCGGCGAGACCGCTGGCGCCGGTCCCCTTCGCCCCGGGCGCGGCCACCCGCACGGGTCCCGTGACCGGCTGCTTGTCGATGCCGGTCACGCCCTCGGGCTGGTCGGTGTACGCGACGGGCGTGGCGCGCCCCAGATTCAGCGACAGGATCTTCATGGCACGGCACGCTACGGGACCCGTGACCAAAGTCGCCACGCATTAATCGGCGTTACCCCCAAGTGCCGCTTATGCTTGAACCATGATCGAGGCCCGTCATCTCCGTGTCCTGCGCGCCGTGGCCGCCACCGGCTCCTTCTCGGCCGCGGCCCGTGAGCTCGGCTGCACCCAGCCCGCCGTCAGCCAGCAGATGAAGGCCCTGGAGACCTCGGCCGGTACGCCGCTGCTGATCCGCACGGGCCGCGAGATGCGCCTGACCCAGGCCGGCGAGGCCCTCGTCCGGCACGCGGCGGGCATCCTCGCCGGGCTCACCGCCGCCGAGGAGGAGGTCGCCGCGATCGCGGGCCTGCGCGCCGGGCGCGTCCGCCTCGTCTCCTTCCCCAGCGGCAGCTCGACGCTGGTCCCGACGGCCCTGGCCGCCCTGCGCGCCGAACACCCGGGAACCCGCGTCTCCCTGGTCGAGGCCGAGCCCCCGCGCTCGGTGGAGATGCTGCGCGAGGGCGACTGCGACGTGGCCCTGGCCTTCCGTTACGAAGGCGCGCACGCCGCGGAGGAATGGGACGACCTCGTCGTACGCCCGCTGCTCGCCGACCGGCTCGTGGGTCTGGTCCCCGAGAGCCACCGGCTCGCCGGGGCGGGCTCGGTGACCATCGACGCGTTCGCGGACGACCCGTGGATCGCGGGCTGCCCGCGCTGCCGCCGCCAGCTCGTCGACGTGTGCCGCGGCGCCGGGTTCGCCCCGCGCATCGACTTCGCCACGGACGACTATCCGGCGGTGGTCGGGCTTGTCGGCGCGGGGCTCGGTGTTGCCGTCCTGCCCGAACTGGCCATCGAGTCCGTTCGGCCCAAGGGTGCACGCACAGTGACGGTGGAGCCGCCCGTACTGCGCGAGATCGTCGCCCTCACCCTGCCCGATCTGTCCCAGGTTCCGGCGGTCGCCGCGACCCTCGACCACCTGGCGAAGGCCGCCACGCGCTGACCCCGCGCGCGGGCGCACCTGGGTGCGCCCGCGGTCGCCGCCTGCGGTCGGCGTATTGCGGAAGTGTTGCAGAAACGTTCCTTCAGTTATGGGCGGCGGTTGCCGCGGTCCCACCGCCACCCGCTGCCGTCGCCGTGACGAGCCGGTTGCGGGCCCGCCCCATCAGCTCTTCGCGCTCGTCCTCGGTGAGCCCGCCCCACACGCCGTACGGCTCACGCACCTGTAGGGCGTGAGCAGCGCACTCCGCGCGCACCGGGCACCTCATGCAGACCTCTTTCGCCGAGTTCTCACGGGCGCTGCGCGCCGCTCCCCGCTCACCTTCCGGGTGGAAGAAGAGCGAGCTGTCGACCCCGCGGCAGGCCGCGAGGAGCTGCCAGTCCCACAGATCTGCGTTCGGTCCGGGAAGGCGGGAGAAATCTGCCATTGCGTTGTCCCCTTGTAGCCGTTGTGACGCGGATACGGTGCCCATGACCGTACATCTACTGTCTAAGGAGATGAAAATATGACTCATTGCGAATCTAGCTACAGACACCAGCAAAAGGGAAGAAAAGCCGCTAAATGGGGCATAGCTTGTGTTGAAAGCTTGAGGGTCCGTTGCGCCGTCTGCGCTGTGTGCGGCCCCTCACGTAGAGTGCCGAACGAGGCCGTCCGACCCGTAACTCTTTCGAGTGACCATCGTTGAGAGTGCGGAGGCGGTTGAAAGAACAAGCGCTCGGGCAACTGTCCGGTTGTTTGCGAGTGTCGACCGCACAGGTGACGATTCGTACAAAGCCTGGAGGCTCAAGGTGACGCGCATCAGCTGCGGAGGACGGACATGACATCCGTCCTCGTCTGCGACGACTCCCCGCTTGCCCGAGAAGCGCTCCGCCGCGCGGTCGCGACCGTGCCCGGCGTGGAGCGCGTGACGACCGCGGCCAACGGCGAGGAAGTTCTCCGCCGCTGGGGCGCCGACCGCTCGGACCTCATTCTCATGGACGTCCGCATGCCAGGCCTTGGCGGCGTCGAGACGGTCCGGCGGCTGCTCTCCGCCGACCCCGGTGCGCGCATCATCATGCTCACCGTGGCCGAGGACCTCGACGGGGTCGCGCTCGCGGTCGCCGCCGGTGCCCGCGGATATCTGCACAAGGACGCCTCGCGCGCCGAGCTGCGGGCCACGGTGACGCAGGCGCTCGCCGACCCGACGTGGCGACTGGCCCCGCGTAGACTGCGCTCGGCCGAGATGGGCGCCGCGCCCACACTCACCGCGCGTGAGATCCAGGTGCTGGAGGGCATGAGCCACGGCCGGTCCAACGCCGAGATCGGGCGTGAGCTGTTCCTCTCCGAGGACACGGTCAAGACACACGCACGCCGACTCTTCAAGAAGCTCGGCGCATCGGACCGCGCGCACGCCGTGGCGCTCGGCTTCCGCTGGGGCCTGGTGAGGTAGCGCCTCCCTGGTCCGGCCCGCCCATGAGGGGCCGGTGTTCCCCGTCCGTCGCAGGGCGGACGGGGCCGCGAGAGGTGCGGGCCCCACCCGCCGCACCACGGCTTTTCGCCGCTTCGCGAGTGATGCCGCATCCTTGAGGTGTGGAGTTCCTC
Organism: Streptomyces sp. NPDC102467; assembly: GCF_044765445.1. NCBI lineage: Bacteria > Bacillati > Actinomycetota > Actinomycetes > Kitasatosporales > Streptomycetaceae > Streptomyces > Streptomyces sp. NPDC102467. The sequence continues at coordinate 463,954 of NZ_JBIWKA010000003.1, forward strand.
GGGGACGACGAGTCGGGCGAGCAAGGTCAGCGAGAGGGGAGGGCGCAGGAGATGAGTTCCGGCGCACCCGCTCATAACGCTTCGGTGCACAACCCAGGGCGCGGTGCCACGGACCGCGCGTCGGCAAGGCACCATGGACCGATGCGTGACGACGAGGCAGTGACCCCGCGCGGGGTCGTCGGTACGCTCGTCGGCCGCGCCGTCGACGGCGACGAGCAGGCCACGCATGATCTGCTCGCGCACGTCCACCCCCTGGCCATCCGCTACTGCCGGACGCGTCTCTCCCGACTCCCGGGCGACGCACGGCATTTCGTGGAGGATCTCGCTCAGGAAGTCTGTGTCGCGGTACTGCTCGCGCTGCCGCGCTACAAGGACACCGGGCGCCCGTTCGAGGCGTTCGTTTTCGCCATTGCCGCGCACAAGGTCGCCGATCTGCAGCGCGCCGCCATGCGCGGCCCCGGCTCGACGGCGGTGCCGTCGGACGAGATGCCGGAGCGGCCCGACGACTCCCTCGGGCCGGAGGAGCGGGCGCTGCTGAGCAGCGACGCCGAGTGGGCCAAGAAGCTCCTCGCGAACCTCCCCGACAACCAGCGGGAGCTGCTGCTTCTGCGCATCGCCGTCGGACTCACCGCCGAGGAGACCGGGCAGATGTTGGGCATGTCACCCGGAGCCGTGCGCGTCGCGCAGCACCGGGCGCTGAGCCGCCTGCGAGCACTCGCCGAGCAGTAGCACAGGGCCCCGGCCGCCTACGTGGGAACGTACAAAGTAGGCCGATGATCTTGATCGTGGAATGAGACACCTATAGTTCCCGTTAGCATGGACATCCGCACCGATCAAGGCCATTTGGGGAAGGTGTCATGACTGCAAACGTCGACGGAGTGCCCGAGAAATTCGCGACGCTCGGGTTGACCTACGACGACGTGCTGCTGCTGCCGGGCTCTTCGGAGGTCCTCCCGAACGCGGTCGACATCTCGTCCCGCATCTCCCGCAACGTCCGCGTGAACATCCCGCTGCTCTCCGCCGCGATGGACAAGGTCACCGAGGCGCGCATGGCCATCGCCATGGCGCGGCAGGGTGGCGTCGGTGTGCTGCACCGCAACCTGTCGATCGAGGACCAGGTCAACCAGGTCGACCTCGTGAAGCGCTCCGAGTCCGGCATGGTGACCGACCCGATCACGGTGCACCCGGACGCGACGCTGGCCGAGGCCGACGCGCTGTGCGCCAAGTTCCGCATCAGCGGCGTCCCGGTGACCGACCCGGCGGGCAAGCTGCTCGGCATCGTCACCAACCGCGACATGGCCTTCGAGAACGACCGCAGCCGTCAGGTCCGTGAGGTCATGACGCCGATGCCGCTCGTCACCGGCAAGGTCGGGATCTCCGGTGTCGACGCCATGGAGCTGCTGCGCCGCCACAAGATCGAGAAGCTGCCGCTGGTCGACGACGCGGGCATCCTCAAGGGCCTCATCACGGTCAAGGACTTCGTGAAAGCGGAGAAGTACCCGAACGCCGCGAAGGACGCCGAGGGCCGGCTCCTCGTCGGCGCCGCCGTCGGCGCGAGCCCCGAGGCGCTGGAGCGCGCCCAGGCGCTGGCCGGAGCGGGCGTGGACTTCCTCATCGTCGACACCTCGCACGGCCACAACAGCAACGCGCTGAACTGGATGGCGAAGATCAAGTCCAGCGTCGACGTCGACGTCATCGGCGGTAACGTCGCGACGCGTGACGGCGCGCAGGCCCTGATCGACGCCGGTGTCGACGGTGTCAAGGTCGGCGTCGGACCCGGTTCCATCTGTACGACGCGTGTGGTCGCCGGTATCGGCGTCCCGCAGGTCACGGCCATCTACGAGGCGGCGCTCGCCGCGCGGGCGGCCGGTGTCCCGGTCATCGGCGACGGCGGCCTGCAGTACTCGGGCGACATCGGCAAGGCGCTCGCCGCCGGCGCCGACACGGTCATGCTGGGCAGCCTGCTCGCCGGGTGCGAGGAGTCCCCGGGCGAGCTGCTGTTCATCAACGGCAAGCAGTTCAAGTCCTACCGCGGCATGGGTTCCCTCGGGGCGATGCAATCCCGTGGCCAGGGCCGCTCGTACTCCAAGGACCGCTACTTCCAGGCCGACGTGGCCTCGGACGACAAGCTGGTCCCCGAGGGCATCGAGGGCCAGGTGCCCTACCGCGGCCCGCTGGCCAACGTGCTGCACCAGCTCGTCGGCGGCCTGCGCCAGACGATGGGCTATGTGGGCGCCGCCGCCGTGGACGAGATGGAGTCCAAGGGCCGCTTCGTCCGCATCACGTCCGCGGGTCTCAAGGAGAGCCACCCGCACGACATCCAGATGACGGTCGAGGCGCCGAACTACAGCCGCAAGTAACACCGACGCCGGTGTGAGGGGCGGCCCCGGATTGCCGGGGCCGCCCCTCACTCGTGTGTCGGGGATACTGGACACGCAGACCCAGAGGGAAAGGCCCACACAACGTGACTGAGATCGAGATCGGGCGCGGCAAGCGCGGCCGCCGCGCGTACGCCTTCGACGACATCGCCGTCGTTCCGAGCCGGCGCACCCGCGACCCGAAGGAGGTCTCGATCGCCTGGCAGATCGATGCCTACCGCTTCGAGCTGCCGTTCCTGGCCGCCCCCATGGACTCCGTCGTCTCGCCGGCGACCGCGATCCGCATCGGCGAGCTGGGCGGGCTCGGCGTGCTGAACCTCGAAGGTCTGTGGACCCGGTACGAGGACCCGCAGCCGCTGCTCGACGAGATCGCCGAGCTGGACACCGACAATGCCACGCGTCGCCTCCAGGAGATCTACGCGGCCCCGATCCAGGCCGACCTGATCGGGCAGCGCATCAAGGAGGTGCGCGACTCCGGTGTCGTCACCGCCGCCGCGCTCTCCCCGCAGCGCACCGCCGAGTTCTCCAAGGCCGTGGTGGACGCGGGCGTCGACATCTTCGTGATCCGGGGGACCACCGTCTCCGCGGAGCACGTGTCGGGCGCCGCCGAGCCGCTGAACCTCAAGCAGTTCATCTACGAGCTCGACGTGCCGGTGATCGTCGGCGGCTGTGCCACGTACACCGCCGCGCTGCACCTGATGCGGACCGGTGCCGCGGGCGTTCTGGTCGGCTTCGGCGGCGGGGCCGCGCACACGACGCGGAACGTGCTGGGCATCCAGGTGCCGATGGCCACGGCCGTCGCCGACGTCGCCGCCGCCCGCCGTGACTACATGGACGAGTCCGGCGGCCGGTACGTGCACGTCATCGCCGACGGTGGCGTGGGCTGGTCCGGCGACCTGCCCAAGGCCATCGCGTGCGGCGCCGACGCCGTCATGATGGGCTCGCCGCTGGCCCGCGCCACGGACGCGCCGGGCCGCGGTCACCACTGGGGCATGGAGGCCGTCCACGAGGACGTGCCGCGCGGCAAGAAGGTCGACCTCGGGTGCGTGGGGACCACGGAAGAGGTGCTGACCGGGCCCTCGTCCACGCCCGACGGGTCGATGAACATCTTCGGCGCGCTGAAGCGGGCCATGGCCACGACCGGGTACAGCGAGCTCAAGGAGTTCCAGCGGGTCGAGGTGACGGTCGCTGATTCCCAGCACCGGCGCTGACGCTGTGTCGTAGCAGGAAATGGGTCGGGCCCCGCCGAATCGGCGGGGCCCGACCTTTCCGCTGTGCGGGGGTGTTACTGGGCCGCGCGCTTGGCGGCGCCGAACGCCGCGAACGCGCCGACGGCCAGGAACAGGTAGGTCTTGATGTCCGCCTCGTGCTGCCACGCGTCGGTGATGAGGCTGAAGTTGTCGAAGAGTGCCTTGATGAACGAGATGTGGGCGTACTCGCCGAGCGCCATCGCGTACCCGGTGAGCTGCCCCAGGTAGACCGCGCCGAGCGAGAGCAGGGCGCAGACGAACGGCAGCACGGTGTTGCGGCCGCCGATCTTGCCTGCGGCGAACCCTATGACGAGGCCGACCGCCACCGCCGCGTAGCCGATCTCGTGCTCGGTGGCCTTCATGACGGCGCCGTAGATCCAGGCCGTGAGGAAGGCCAGGACGACGGCGGCGACTATGCCGAGGGCCGTGTTGCCGCTGCGCCCCACCGGCGGCGCGGGAGGCATGAAGCCTCCCGGGGTGGCCTGCTGCTGCGGGAACGGGGTGTACGGCTGTTGCGGCTGCTGTTGCGGGTAGCCGTAGCCCGGCTGGGGCTGCTGCTGCTTCTGCGGCTGCTGCTGGGCGTACGGGTTGCCGTCCTGCGGCTGTGGGTGTGGCGGCTGAGTCATGCGGTCCCCCGAAGAGTGAACATGGGCACGGGTGTGCCCAGAGAGGCCGCAGAGTAGCAGTCAGAGACGATGGGCGGCGCCCGCCGGAGTCGCCCCCCTGGTGTCCAGGAGGAGCTGGGCCTTGACCGCCAGGCCCTGGAGGTCGTAGGTGCGGTGGTGCTGGAGCAGGATCGTCAGATCGGCGTCGGCCGCGGCCTCGTAGAGGGAGTCGGCGCGCGGGACCGGACGTTCCAGGACGTTCCATGACGGGACGTACGGGTCGTGGTAGCTGACGGCCGCGCCGAGTTGCATGAGACGGGTGGCGATCTCCTGGGCGGGGGCGGCCTGTTGGTCGGCGAGGTCGGGCTTGTACGTGACGCCGAGGAGCAGGACGCGGGCGCCGCGGGCGGACTTGCCGTGCTCGTTGAGGAGCGTGGCCGCGCGCTGGACCACGTAGGCCGGCATGTGGTTGTTGACCTGGCGGGCCACTTCCACCATGCGCAGGGGGCGGGCCGGGAGGTGGCGCGAGGAGAGGTCCTGGGGGAGCGCGTGGCCGCCGACGCCGGGGCCGGGGCGGAAGGCCTGGAAGCCGAAGGGCTTGGTCTCGGCGCAGCGGATGACGTCCCAGAGGTCGACGCCGAGGTCGTGGCAGAGGACGGCCATCTCGTTGACCAGGGCGATGTTGACGTGGCGGTAGTTCGTCTCCAGGAGGTGGACGGTCTCCGCCTCGCGGGGGCCGCGGGCGCGGACGACCTTGTCGGTGAGGCGGCCGTAGAAGGCCGCCGCCGATTCCGTGCAGGCGGGGGTGAGGCCGCCGATGACCTTGGGGGTCGCGGCGTAGGCCTGTGCGCGGTTGCCGGGGTCGAGCCGGCCCGGGGCGTGGGCCAGGTGGAAGTCGCGGCCGGCGCGCAGGCCCGAGCCCTCTTCGAGGAGGGGGAGCAGGACGGTCTCGGTGGTGCCCGGGGGGACAGGGGATTCGATGATCACCGTCGTGTGCGGGCGGAGGTGGGCGGCCAGGGTGTGGGTCGCCTCGATGACGGGGGCGAGGGAGGGGGTGCCGTCGGCCCCGGGCGGGGTGGGCGCGCAGATGACGGCGGTGCGGACCCGGCCCAGTTCGGCGGGGTTCGCGGTGGGGCGGAAACCGCCGGCGAGCATCCGGCGGACGTCGGCGGCGGTCAGGGCCGCGTCGTCGCCGGCGCCGGGGATGCGGCCCGCGGCGAGGTCCTGGGCGCGGGCCGGGTCGTGGCCGACAGTCGCGATCCTTGCGGCGACGGCGGCCTGCGCGAGCGGCAGGCCGAGGTGGCCGAGGCCGACGACGGCGAGATCTGCGGGCATGGCGATGGCCGTCCTTCCCGGAGGCGGACCCGGCTTCTAGCCGGAGTGGGACGAGTGCGCAAGTCCGGTGGACAGGATGGACGAGCGCAATGTCAGACTAGGAGTAAATATGACCGATATGCGGTATTGCGCGGCCTTGGGTTGCGGAGTGTTGCCCGGCCGTGGAGTGCGGCCCTGCCGTCCTCGTGGTGGCTGAAATCGGGCAAGGGGGGAAGAATCGGGGCATGCCGCATCCGGTCCCCTGCTTGCGTCCCGCGAGCCCGGGTACATCTGCCGGTGAGGCCGGCGCCTATGACAGCGGGAGGCAGCAGTGAAGGCAGCGACACTGGGACCCGAGCAGCGTGCGGAGGCCCTCGCGGCGATGGCCGAGGGCGAGCTGGACATTCTTGTCGTGGGCGCCGGGGTGGTCGGCGCGGGGACCGCCCTGGACGCGGTGACGCGCGGCCTGTCCACCGGCCTCGTCGAGGCGCGGGACTGGGCCTCGGGCACGTCGAGCCGGTCCAGCAAGCTGATCCACGGCGGGCTCAGGTACCTGGAGATGCTGGACTTCACGCTCGTACGAGAGGCGTTGAAGGAGCGGGGGTTGCTGCTTGAGCGGCTCGCGCCGCATCTCGTGAAGCCCGTGCCGTTCCTCTACCCCTTGCAGCACAAGGGGTGGGAGCGGCTGTACGCGGGATCGGGCGTCGCCCTGTACGACGGCATGGCCATGGCCCGCGGGCACGGGCGCGGGCTGCCGATGCACCGGCACCTGACGCGCAAGCACGCGCTGCGGGTCGCGCCGTGCCTGAAGAAGGACGCGCTGGTCGGCGCCCTTCAGTACTACGACGCGCAGATGGACGACGCGCGGTACGTCGCGACGCTGGTGCGGACCGCCGCGATGTACGGGGCGAAGACCGCCAACCGGGCCCGGGTCACCGGCTTCCTCCGGGAGGGCGAGCGGGTCGTCGGGGCGCGGGTCCAGGACGTGGAAGGCGGCGGAGAGTACGAGATCCGGGCCAAGCAGGTCGTCAACGCCACCGGGGTGTGGACCGACGACACGCAGGCCATGGTCGGGGAGCGCGGGCAGTTCCACGTGCGCGCCTCCAAGGGAATCCACCTCGTCGTGCCGAAGGACCGGATCAACTCGACGACCGGGCTGATCCTGCGGACCGAGAAGAGCGTGCTGTTCGTCATCCCGTGGGGGCGGCACTGGATCGTCGGCACGACGGACACGGAGTGGGACCTCGACAAGGCCCATCCGGCGGCGTCCAGCGCCGACATCGACTACCTCCTCGAGCATGTGAACTCCGTGCTCGGCGTGCCCCTCACCCGCGACGACGTGCAAGGGGTCTACGCCGGTCTGCGCCCGCTGCTCGCCGGGGAGTCCGACGCCACCAGCAAGTTGTCGCGCGAGCACACCGTCGCGCATCCCGTACCGGGGCTCGTCGTCGTCGCCGGCGGCAAGTACACGACGTACCGCGTCATGGCGAAGGACGCCGTGGACGAGGCCGTGCACGCGCTCGACCAGCGGGTCGCCGAGTGCGTGACCGAGGACGTGCCGCTGGTGGGCGCAGAGGGGTACCGGGCGCTGTGGAACGCGCGGGCGCGGATCGCCGCCCGCACCGGGCTGCACGTGGTGCGCGTCGAGCATCTGCTCAACCGGTACGGGGCGCTGGCCCAGGAAGTGCTGGAGCTGATCACCGCGGATCCCGGTCTCGGGGCGCCGCTGAGCGCGGCCGACGACTATCTGCGGGCGGAGATCGTGTACGCGGCCTCGCACGAAGGGGCCCGGCACCTCGACGACGTGCTGACGCGGCGGACCCGGATCTCCATCGAGACCTTCGACCGGGGTACGCGGTCCGCGCGGGAGGCCGCCGAACTGATGGCGCCGGTGCTCGGCTGGGACAAGGACCAGGTGGAGCGCGAGGTGCAGCACTACGAGAAGAGGGTGGAGGCGGAGCGGGAGTCGCAGCTGCAGCCGGACGACCTCACGGCCGACGCCGCCCGGCTCGGGGCGCCGGACATCGCACCGCTCTGACGGACCACTGACAGAACTCGGCCACCGGCAAGCCGTGTTCGACGCCCCGGCGCGCAGTGGCCGTGTGCGGGGCGGGCGTTGAAGGGCGTTACCGGAGGGTCGCTGTTTCCCCGGTGGTCAGGAGGGTTGTGGCCGAGGCCTTGCTCTTGGTGACGAGCAACGGAAGAGTGGCGCCCACAAATGGATCAACGGGTGGCGTGCTGCCCGGATCCAGCCAGAAAGAACCGCCGCCACAGGTATGGCCCGGAGTGTCCGGAGTACGGGCATGAGGGCCCCTTCGACAGCGCGGTCCTGCATGCGGGATGTATCCGTGCATGGTGTGGCAGGGGTGACCCTGGGCGTCGGACGGTCCTTGCGTGAGGGACAATGAAGGCTCTGTCAGGGCGGGTTGCAGAGGGGACGCATGTCGGAGGCGGAGCGGGCGGGCGAGACCCGTCAAGGCAAGAGCGCTCGTCAGGACTCGTCCGCGCAGGACGTTCAGGACGTACGCGACGATCAGGACGGGCAGGGGCCCTCCGATCGGGACTCCTCTTCCGGCCGGGACGTGACCGGGCGGCTGCTCGCCGGCCGGTACCGGCTCGGCGACGTGCTCGGCCGCGGCGGCATGGGCACGGTGTGGCGGGCCAAGGACGAGACACTCGGGCGCACGGTCGCGGTCAAGGAGCTGCGCTTCCCGTCGAGCATCGACGACGAGGAGAAGCGGCGCCTCATCACGCGTACGTTGCGCGAGGCGAAGGCGATCGCCCGGATCCGTAACAACGGCGCCGTCACCGTCTTCGACGTCGTCGACGAGGACGACCGGCCGTGGATCGTCATGGAGCTCGTCGAGGGCAAGTCCCTCGCCGAGGCCGTGCGGGAGGACGGGCTGCTGGAGCCGCGGCGTGCCGCCGAGGTCGGGCTCGCCGTCCTCGACGTGCTGCGCTCGGCGCACCGCGAGGGCATCCTGCACCGCGACGTGAAGCCGTCGAACGTGCTGATCGCCGAGGACGGCCGGGTCGTGCTGACCGACTTCGGCATCGCCCAGGTCGAGGGCGACCCCTCCGTCACGTCCACCGGCATGCTCGTCGGAGCGCCCTCCTACATCTCGCCCGAGCGGGCCCGTGGGCACAAGCCGGGACCCGCCGCCGACATGTGGTCGCTCGGCGGTCTGCTGTACGCGGCCGTCGAGGGTGTGCCCCCGTACGACAAGGGGTCGGCGATCGCGACGCTGACCGCTGTGATGACCGAGCCGGTCGACCCGCCGCAGAACGCGGGCCCGCTGGAGCAGGTGATCTACGGCCTGCTCGCCAAGGACCCCGCGCAGCGCCTCGACGACGCGGGCGCCCGCGCCCTGCTGAACGCCGTCATCCACGCGCCCGAGCCCAAGCCGGCCCCGGAGCCGGAGCCGGTCGACGCCACCAGGGTCGTGCCGCTGCCGCCGGTGCCGCCCCTCGACAAGCCCTCGGGCAAGGTCGGTGCCGCCGTCGCCGCCAAGGGCGAGGAGGCCGCGGAGAGGTTGCGGGGCGCGCTCACGTCGGTGCGCAAGGCCGCCGCTGCCGCCACGGCCGCGCGGGAGAAGTCGGCCGCGCAGAAGTCGGCCGCGCCCTCCCCCTCCGCGCCGGTGTCCACCGGGCGGATCCCGGCACAGCCCGCGGGGCCGCCGCGCACCCCCGCCCCCAAGGCCTCGATCACCGATGTCGTACCGCGCCGCACTCTCGTGATCATCGCGGCCCTCGTCGCGCTCGTCGTCATCGGCGTCGTCGTGGGGATCGCCCTCAGTGGCGGTGACGACAGCGGCAAGAACGCCAAGGGCGGCGACAAGGCCGCGTCCGTCAGTGCCACCGGCGCCGCCGACAGCGGCAAGGGCGAGGAGACGGGCAAGGGCAAGGGTGAGGACAAGGGCTCGGGCGAGGACGAGAACGAGCCCGACGAGAACGAGCCGGACGAGAACGAGGGCGGGGCGACCGCTCCCGGCCAGGGCGCGTCACCCAGCAAGGACGGCTCAGGCGTCGACGCCTCGGCCAAGACGTACAAGCACTCCCAGGGCTTCTCGATCGCTCTGCCCAAGGGATGGAAGTACGCCTCCACCAGCGCCGCCGGGGCGCGCTTCACCGGCCCCGACGGGCAGAAGCTGCTGGTCGGCTGGACCGGCACGCCGAAGTCCGACCCGGTCGCGGACTGGCGGAAGCAGGAAGGCTACATGCGGCGTGCCCAGTACGACCGCATCCGCATAGAGGCGGTGGACTATCGCGGCTGGAACACGGCCGACTGGGAGTTCACCTACGTCGACGGGGGCACCAAGTACCGCTCGATAGACCGTGGATTCGTGGTCAACGGCTCGCTGGGTTACGGAATGATGTACACCGCGAAGGACGCGGACTGGAGCGGCGCGCAGCGCAAGTCGACGTGGAAGACATTCACACAGAGCTTCAAGCCCAAGTCCTGACCCCCAGGCGCCTTCGGCACGTATCGTGAGTGCTTGCGGACCGTACGCAGCCGTATCAGGAGGCGTCGTGACGCAACAGTTCGTATAACTGGGCACATGGCGAACGGAATTGACCGCAGGGCGGGTCAGGGGGAGGCGTTGTGGACGAGTACGCGGGACGGGTGCTCGCCGACCGTTACCGCCTGCCCGTCCCGGCGCCCGACACGCTCGAGTTCGACGACTCCCGGGCCTTCGACACGTACAGCGGGCAGGAAGTCCTCGTCCGGCAGGTGCCGTTGCCCGAGGTCGTCGAGGCCGAGGTGCTCGACGCGGACGGGCTGCCGGAGGGGTTCAGGCCCGGGGCTCCGGCCGCGCGGGTGTCCGCAGAGCCCGCCGTGGCGCGGGCCATCGAGGCCGCGCAGGCCGCCGCGCAGATACCCGACCACCCCCGGCTCGACCAGGTCTTCGACGTGTTCGCCGAGGGCGGGTCGCTGTGGGTCGTCAGCGAGGTCGTCGCGGCGAGGCCGCTGGCCGCGGTGCTGGCCGAGGCGCCGCTGAGCCCGTACCGGGCAGCCGAGGTCGCCTCGGATGTGCTGACCGCCTTACGGGCGTTGCACGCGCACGGGTGGGTCCATCGGAACATCACCGCCCGGACGGTGCTGGTCTGTGACGACGGGCGGATCGTGCTGACCGGGATGGCCGCGGGGGCCGCAGAGGAGGCCCTGTGCGGGTACGACCCGCGGCCCCAGCCGGTGTCCGGAGAGCCTGAGTTCGGTGCGGCCGTGGAAGTGGCGGAGCCCGAGCCGCCGTCGCCTCCCTTGCCGGCCGTGCCCGCTGTCGCGCCGGATCCCGGGGATTACCGGGCCGCTCGGGCGGGGGCGATCGCCGCGTATCGCGCGGGAGCGCGGGCCGCTGCCGCGGAGCGGGACGATGATCCGTACGGGGTCGATGAGTCCTGGCACGGGGCCGCGCCTCGGCCCGGTCGTTCGGTCGAGGGCATCTCACCTTCTGGCTCCGCTGTGCAGCCCGCCCGTTGGGATGAGCTGGTCGCTGGGGGTGAAGACACGGGGCTCCGCCCCGGACCCCGCTCCTCACGCGCCGGAGGGGCTGAAATCGGGGCCGGAGCTGGGCCGGAGTTAGGTGGCGTCGCCGCTGAGCGGGCTCGGCAGGTGCGGATGACTGTCGTCGGGCCTGTCACCGAGCGGTGGGCGCCCGAGCAGGCCTATCCCGTGCAGGAGAGCTGGCAGCTGGCGGCGCCCGTGGGGCCCGCCACCGATCTGTGGGCCCTGGGGGCCCTGCTCTTCCGGGCGGTGCAGGGGCACGCCCCGTACCCGGAGGAGTCCACGCCGGAGCTCGTACAGATGGTGTGCGCGGAGCCGCCCGCGTTCGCCGAGGAGTGCGGGCCGCTGCGGCCCGTGGTGGAGTCCCTGTTGCGGCAGGACCCCACGGAGCGGCTCGACTTCGAGGAACTGCGGGGCTGGCTGCGGTCGTTGGTGCGGTCCGCGCCGGAGCCCGAGGCGGGGGTGAATGTCGTGCCGGTGCCCCCGTTCGACTCCGCGCGGCTGCCGATCGTGCGCCGCCGGGGCGAGCTCGTCCGCAGGCGGCGGTCGCGGCAGGCCGCCGCGGCACACGCCCGGCACAAGCGCGGCCGCGCCGAGCGGGTGCCGAGGCCGCAGAGGGCACAGAGCCCGCAGAAGGCGCCGAGGGCGCCGCAGACACAGAAGGCACAGAAGGCCCCCAGGGCACCGCGGGTTCAGCAGGCGCGGCAGGGGCGGCCCCGGTCGCTCGGCCGGTGGCTGCTGGTGCTGGTACTCGTCGGGCTCGTCGGCGCGGTGGCGTACGCGGTGGCCTTCATGCCGAAGAGCGATTCGGATTCGAGTGCGAAGGAGAACGCCAACTCGGTGGGCGGGGCGCCGGACCGGTCCCCGTCCGGATCCGACGGCAAGGGGGGCGGGAAGCCGTCCTCGCCCGAGTCCGCCGCGTCGCCCGACGGGAAGACCAGCTCCGACCCGACCAGTACCCAGCCGCAGTCCGATGTCGCCGCCGGGTTCACCCTGCGCAAGGACCCCGAGGGGTTCGAGGTCGCCGTCGCCAAGGGCTGGCAGCGGCAGTCGAAGAACGGGCGGGGCCAGATCCTCTACACGCACGGGAACTTCGAGCTCCTGCTGGTCCCCGGGCGGGACTCCACCTCCTCGTACGGGGCGGACCCCATGAAGTATCAGCGGGAGAACGAGCGTGAGCTGCAGCCGTTCCGCGACTCCACCTGGGCCACGTCGAGCGGCATGAAGTCCATCGACGTCGGCGGAAAGAGCATGGCCGAGGGGCAGTTCACCTGGCAGGGATCCGACGGACGTGAAGTTTTTGTGCGGAATCTGGCCATGGTCGTCGGCGGGAAATACCACGTCATACAGGTACGAGGTCCCGAGGCGGAGCGCGACGAGGTGACGCGGCTGTACGACCAGGCGTCGGCTACTTACCAGTACGGCGGCTGAATCGGGAGTTTTCGGACGCGAGACGTGTCACAGTGCTGTCTTCATGGCACCCCGCCTGTTCCTTGAGAGGCGCCCGCTCCCTAGTGTGGCCCTGTCAAGACCATTGGTGGGAAAGTGAATCAGATGCAGGGCCAGCTACTCGCGGGCCGCTACCGGATCGGTGAGTCGATCGGGCGCGGCGGCATGGGCCGCGTGTGGAGCGCGCATGACGAAGTGCTGCACCGGGCGGTCGCCATCAAGGAGTTGACCGCGGCTCAGTGGGTGGCCGAGGCCGACCGCGCGGTCCTGCTCGCGCGCACGCAGACGGAGGCGCGGGCCGCCGCGCGCATCAACCACCCCGCGGTCGTGACCGTGCACGACGTGCTGGAGCACGACGACCGGCCGTGGATCGTCATGGAGCTGGTCGAGGGGCCCTCGCTCGCCGACGCCGTCAAGGAGCACGGCCGCATCGTGCCCGCCGAGGCCGCGCGGATCGGGCTGTGGACGCTGCGGGCGCTGCGCGCCGCGCACAAGGCCGGGGTGCTGCACCGCGATGTGAAGCCGGGCAACGTGCTGCTGGCCAAGGACGGCCGCGTCAAGCTGACCGACTTCGGGATCGCGCAGGTCGAGGGCGACTCGACCATTACGCGGACCGGCGAGATCGTGGGATCCGTGGACTATCTGGCCCCGGAGCGGGTGCGGGGCTCCGAGCCGGGGCCCGCCTCCGATCTGTGGGGTCTCGGCGCCACCTTGTACACGGCCATCGAAGGGATATCGCCCTTCAGACGTACGTCGCCGATCAGCACGATGCAGGCCGTCATCGAGGAAGAGCCCGAAGTCCCCGAGTACGCGGGCGCGCTGGGTCCTGTCATCGCCGCGCTGCTGCGCAAGGAACCCGCGGACCGGCCCAGCGCCGACGAGGCCGAGGTCATGCTCGCCGAGGCCGCCGAGGGGCGGCGCTCCGGCGCGGCGCAGGCCTATGTGCCGACGCGCGTGGACGTGGTCGCACCGGCGCCCGCACCCACGCCGGTTCCGGGACCCGAGACCGCCACGACCGTGTCACCGCCCGCGCCGGCCCGCACGCCCGTACCGGCCGCCGCGCGGCGGCGCTGGCCCCGGGTGCTCCTCGCCGTGGCCGCCGTCCTGGTCATCGGAGGCGGCGCGGTCGGAGGGGCGTTGTACTACGCCGACCACCGCGGCGACGGGCAGGGGACCGCTACGGGCCAAGACGTCGCGGGGCAGGACGGATCGGCCGATGACCAGGGGGACCAGGGGAACCAGGGGACCCAGGACGGGGCGATCCCCGACAACTGGAAGCGGAAGCACGACGTCGAGGGGTTCAGCCTGATGCTGCCGCCCGGCTGGACGCGCGAGGCGAACGGGTCGCAGATCGATTACACGCCGGACGACGGTCAGCACTTCGTCCGCATCGCCATCGACAAGAAGTCGGACTGGCAGGACTCGTACCAGCACCAGCTGGCCCTGGAGAAGAACCTGCAACGCTCGCTGCCGGACTACCAGCGGGTGAAGCTCGACTCCAACATGTTCCGGGACCTGTCCGGTTCGCTGTGGGACTTCACGTGGACGGCCGGGACCAAGGACACGACGTCCGGGCCGCGGCGCGCCATAGAGCAGACGTACCGGGAGACGGACGGCACGGAGTACGCCATCTACCTGTCCGTGCCCGCCGGGGACTGGGGCACCGCGCGGGAGCAGTTCGACGCCATTCTGCGGAGCTGGCGGCCCGCCTAGCCGACGTGCGGGGCCTGTCCTGAACCGGAGGACGCCGGGTCACAACCGTGCGGCATGATGGGACGCATGGGGACCGAGGGGGGCAACGTCCGCGTGATCGGCGGCCGTTATCGGCTGGAGGCCAGGATCGGTCGGGGCGGCATGGGGGTCGTCTGGCGCTCCACCGACACGTTGCTCGCGCGGCAGGTCGCCGTCAAGGAACTCGCTGTCGACGAGACGCTCTCCGAGGACGAGGCGGCCCAGCAGCGGGAGCGGATGCTGCGGGAGGCGCGGGCCGTCGCCCAGCTGCGGCACCCGAACATCATCGTCGTGCACGACGTGGTGGTGCACGAGGGACGCCCGTACATCGTCATGGACCTGGTGGACGGCGGATCGCTCGCCGACCGGCTCGCGCGCCAGGGCCCCGTCGACCCCGTGGAGGCCGCGCGGATCGGACTCGCGCTGCTCGGCGCGTTGCGCGTCGCCCACGCGGCCGGGGTGCTGCACCGCGACCTCAAGCCCGCGAACGTACTCCTGGAGGCGGGCACCGGCCGGGTCGTGCTGACCGACTTCGGGATAGCCCAGGTCGCGGGCGCCACCACGCTGACCGAGTCCGGCGGGTTCGTCGGGTCGCCGGAGTACACCGCGCCGGAGCGGATGTCGGGCGGCGGGACGGGCACCGGAGCCGATCTGTGGTCGCTGGGCGCGCTGCTGTGCGCCGCGCTGGCCGGTGAATCCCCGTTCCGGCGCGACTCGTTGGGCGGAATCCTGCATGCGGTCGTCTACGAGGAGATCCACCCGCCGGCCGAGGCCGCCCCGCTGCTCCCGGTGATCCGGGGCCTGCTGGAGCGGGAGCCCGCCCGGCGGACGGGGCTCGACGAGGCCGAGCGGCTGCTGCGCGCGTACGTCGCCACGGGCGCGACCCCGCAACCGGCCCCGCCCCGGGCCGCGTACACGCCGACCCGGCCGGACGCGCTCGCCGTGCATCACCGAAAGATCTCGGCGCGGGTGCTGCTCGTGGCCGCGGCGCTCGTCGCGGCGGCCGCCGGGGCGGTTCTCGCCGCGACCGCGCTGCTCGCGGGGCGCGACCACAACACGCCACCGGCGCCCACGACTTCGGCCTCCGAGCCGTCGCACCCTGCGACACCGTCGGCCTCGCCCACCCCGACCGTCACCGTCACCCGGTCGGAGACCCGCACGGCGACGCCGCGGCCCACCGCGCCGACCGGATACCGCACCGTGCAGGACGAGAAGGGGTTCAGCCTCGCGGTGCCCGACGGGTTCACGCGCTCCCTCGACGGGCCGCGGGTGTTCTACATGTCGCCGGGAAAAACGTTCCGTATCGGCGTACGGATCACCGGGAAGCAGGACGGCGGGCCCGCTGCCGCGCAGCGGCGGGCGGCCGCGAACGGGCCGAGCACCAACCCCGGCTACCGGGGCGGGAAGGTCACCGACACCTCGCACGACGGGCACGACGCCGCGCTGTGGGAGTTCACCTGGAACGGGTTCAGCACCGCCGAGGGCGCCCGGCGCACCGTGGACCTGTGCTGGGAGGAGGGCGGCCGGATGTACGACGTGTGGGTGTCGGCGCCGGTCGGCAGAATCGATGAGGCACGGGCGTACTTCGACGCCGCCGTCGACACGTTCGCCCCTTCCGCGGGATGACGCGGGGCACCGGGCCGGTCACAACTCCGTGACCCGAGTGGAACCGTGGGCGTCCGCACGGTAGGGATGGTGCCATGAGTGACAACGGGGGAGCCTCTTACGGCCCGAACGAGCCCACCAGCTTTGATCTGCAGCCGCCGCGGCCTCCGCAGCAGGGAAACCCGTACGCCGGGGCAGCGCCGCACCAGTCGCACCAGCCGTACCAGTCGCATGAGCCGCGCCAGACGCACCAACCGGCGCCCACGCAGGCCGTGCCGCCCCAGTCGGACCCGGGCGCGGGCCGTCTCGTGGCCGGCCGCTACCGGCTGCTGAGCAAGCTCGGGCACGGCGGCATGGGCACCGTGTGGCGGGCCAAGGACGAGACGGTGGACCGCGAGGTCGCCGTCAAGGAGCCCCGGGTGCCCGACCATCTGCCGGACCGGGAGCGGGCCAACGTCTTCGAGCGGATGCGGCGCGAGGCGCGGGCCGCGGCCCGCCTCGACCACCCGGCGGTGGTGAACGTCCATGACGTCGCCGTCGAGGACGGCCGCCCGTGGATCGTCATGGAGTTCGTCCAGGGGCGCTCGCTCGGCGCCGCACTCCAGGAGGGCACGCTCGGCGCGCGGGAAGCCGCCCGCGTCGGTCTCGAAGTGCTCGGCGCCCTGGAGGCCGCGCACGCCGCCGGGATCCTGCACCGGGACGTGAAGCCGGACAATGTCATGCTCGGCCGGCACGACCGGGTGATCCTCACCGACTTCGGTATCGCCCAGATCGAGGGCGAGACCAACCTGACCGACACCGGGGGCTTCGTCGGCTCGCCCGAATTCATCGCCCCGGAGCGGGTGTTGGGGCAGCGGCCGGGCCCCGCGTCCGACCTGTGGTCGCTGGGCGTCGTCCTCTACGCGGCGACGGAGGGCGTCTCCCCGTTCCGCCGCAGCAACACCCCGGCCACGCTGCAGTCCGTGCTGAACGCGACCCCGGCGGCGCCCGCCTCGGCGCAGGGGCCGCTGGCCGACGCCATCAACGGGCTGCTGCAGAAGGACCCGGCGAGACGTCCGAACGCGGCGCAGGTCCGCGCCCTCCTGGAGCGCGCCGCGGAGCCGCCGGCCCCCGCGCCCACCCAGGTCGTACGGATCGGGTCCGCCCGGGGCGGGCTCCGGCTCGGCCGCAGGACGCTGATCGGGATCGGGGCGGGCGTCGTGGTCCTGGCCGTGGCCGCGTACCTGGTGGTCGCGGACCCGTTCGCGGGGCCGTTGCCGGACGGCTGGAAGGGGCGCGAGACGAAGGCGCTCGGGGTGACGGTCGCGGTGCCGGAGGAGTACCGGACCGGCAGGCCCACGGATACGGACACCGACAAGAACTGGGTGACGTACACCGACTGGAGCGGCAGCATCCGGGTGGGCGTGAACGTGGCCCGCAAGAAGGACGACACCCTCAACCAGATCAAGGGCTCTGCCAGGGCGCAGATGTACGACGACGACACCGGGTTCAAGGACTCCGGCGACTCGGTCCTGGACATGCCGAAGGGCGCCGCGACCACCCCGGACGCGAACGCCAAGTACAAGGAGCAGGACGCCGCGCAGAACACCGTCGTCTACAAGACGGACGACACCGAGAACCCCCTGCCGCGCGAGATCCGCTTCTTCTACTTCAAGAACAAGGCCGGCGACATGTACCGGGTGTCGATCAGCTATCCGGGCAAGGGCGACTTCACCGACCGGGGCCGCGAGGTGGCCGAGGACGTTCTGGCCAACCTGGACATCACCGAGGGGTCCTGAGCCGGGAAAGAATTGATCGTCGACTCAGCAGCGCCGTAAAGCTCCTGATCAGCGGCTTTGCTGCCAGCGATCACTGGCGCGGTGTGTGTACTCGGTGAAAGCCCATTACCGATGGGTACCGAAAGCGTCCGCCACGGCATACGCTCCCCCACATGACGGAGTCGCAGGCCACCACCGAGAGCCCCGAGAACGCAGAGACCGCGGCGCGGACCGGCACCAATCCGCCGGCCGCCGCCCCCGAAGGCGCGCGCACGGCCGCGGACGTGGTCACGCCCGAGCTGGTCGCCCAGCTCACCCGGGGCGTGGTCGGCTCGGGGCGGACGGCGAACCACACGCCGTTCACCGGTGAGAAGCTGGCCGATCTTCCGGAGTCGACGCCCGAGGACGTGGCGACGGCCTTCGAGCGCGCCCGCGCCGCCCAGGACGTGTGGGCGAAGACGCCGGTGCGGCAGCGCGCCGCCGTGCTGCTCCGCTTCCACGATCTGGTCCTGGCCCGTCAGGCCGAGGTCCTCGACCTGATCCAGCTGGAGACGGGCAAGGCCCGGCTGCACGCCCACGAGGAGGTGCAGGCCGTGGTCGTCGCGGCCCGGCACTACGGCCGCTCGGCCCCCTCGTACCTGAAGCCCAAGCGGCACACCGGCGCCGTCCCGATGCTCACCAAGGTGACCGAGCTGCGTCAGCCGCGCGGCGTCGTGGGCCAGATCGCGCCCTGGAACTACCCGCTCGAGCTGTCCGTCGGCGACGCCCTGCCGGCCTTCGTCGCGGGCAACGCCGTCGTGATGAAGCCCGACACGGAGACCTGCCTGACCGCCCTGTGGGCCCGCGACCTCCTGATAGAGGCGGGCCTGCCCGCCGAGGTCTTCCAGGTCGTGCTCGGTGAAGGCCCGGTCGTGGGGCCCGAGTTGGTCAAGCACGCCGACTACGTCTCCTTCACCGGGTCCACCCGCACCGGCCGCGAGGTCGCGCAGGGGGCCGCCGCCCGGCTGGTCGGCGTCTCGCTCGAACTCGGCGGCAAGAACGCCATGCTGGTGCTCAAGGACGCCGACGTGGAGAAGGCCGCGGCCGGCGCCGTGCGGGCCTGCTTCTCCTCCGCGGGCCAACTCTGCATCTCCATCGAGCGGTTGTACGTCCATGAGTCGGTCGCCGACGCCTTCGTCGAGCGGTTCGCCGCGCGCACCAAGGCGATGCGGCTCGGCAAGTCGCTCGCGTACGGCGCCGACATGGGATCGCTCGTGGGCGAGCGGCAGTTGACCACCGTGAAGGCTCACGTCGAGGAGGCCGTCGCCAAGGGCGCCAAGCTCGTCGCCGGCGGTGTCGCGCGCCCCGACATCGGCCCGTACTTCTTCGAGCCGACCATCCTGGACGGGGTGGAGGCGCCGATGGCGGTCTGCACCGAGGAGACCTTCGGCCCGGTCGTCTCGATCTACCGCTTCACCGACGAGGACGAGGTCGTCTCCCTCGCCAACGCGACGCCGTACGGGCTGAATTCGTCGGTGTGGACGAAGGACGCCAAGCGCGGCCACGCGGTCGCGGCCCGGCTGCGCACCGGCACCGTGAACATCAACGAGGGGTACGCGCCCGCGTACGGCAGCGTCCAGTCGCCCATGGGTGGCATGAAGGACTCCGGGCTCGGTCGCCGGCACGGCTCCGAGGGCCTCCTGAAGTACACCGAGGCGCAGACCGTCGCGCACCAGCGCGTGATGCCGATGGCGCCGTCGTTCGGGATGGACGACGAGAAGTACGCGGCGTTCATGAGCCGCAGCCTGAGCGTGATGAAGAAGCTCCGGCTGAAGTAGCGGTTGTCGTAGGGCCGGGTGTCTTAGGGCTGGTTGTCGTAGGGCTGTTCAAAGGAGAACGCACACGTGACGCAGGACGGCTATGACTACGACGTGGTGGTGATCGGCTCGGGGTTCGGCGGATCCGTGTCCGCCCTGCGGCTGACCGAGAAGGGGTACCGGGTCGGCGTCCTGGAGGCGGGCCGCCGGTTCGCCCCCGGCACGCTCCCGAAGAACTCCTGGGACGTGAAGAACTACCTCTGGGCGCCCAAGCTGGGCATGTACGGGATCCAGCGCATCCACCTGCTCGGCAACGTGATGGTGCTGGCCGGCGCGGGCGTCGGCGGCGGCTCGCTCAACTACGCCAACACCCTCTACGTACCGCCGAAGCCGTTCTTCGAGGACCCCCAGTGGAAGGACATCACGGACTGGGAGGAGGAGCTGAAGCCGTACTACGACCAGGCGCGGCGGATGCTGGGCGTGCGGCTCAACCCGACGATGACCCCGGCCGATGTGCATCTGAAGGCGGCCGCCCAGTCCATGGGCATCGGCGACACCTTCCACATGGCACCGGTCGGCGTCTTCTTCGGCGACGGTGACGACGCCGACGGGAGCGCCAGGGCGAAGCCGGGGCAGCAGGTCCCCGACCCCTACTTCGGCGGCGCGGGACCGGCCCGCAAGGCGTGCACCGAGTGCGGCGAGTGCATGACGGGCTGCCGGCACGGCGCGAAGAACACCCTCAACGAGAACTACCTGTACCTCGCCGAGA
Source organism: Streptomyces sp. NPDC102467 (assembly GCF_044765445.1). Lineage (NCBI taxonomy): Bacteria > Bacillati > Actinomycetota > Actinomycetes > Kitasatosporales > Streptomycetaceae > Streptomyces > Streptomyces sp. NPDC102467. The sequence goes on from NZ_JBIWKA010000003.1 coordinate 484,111, forward strand.
AGGCGGGCGCGGTCGTCCACCCCATGACGTCCGTCGTGTCCGTGACCGACGACTCGCAGGGCGGGTACGCGGTCGCGACGCTGCCGACCGACGACAAGAAGAAGTCGGCCGGGCGCGTCTTCACGGCCCGCAAGGTCGTCGTCGCGGCGGGCACGTACGGTACGCAGACGCTGCTGCACCGCATGAAGGCGAGCGGGCAACTCCCGCACCTCTCCGCGAAGTTGGGTGAGCTGACCCGTACCAACTCCGAGGCCCTGGTGGGCGCGCAGACCACCGACCGGCGCTACCGCAAGCGGCACGGCGCCGCGAAGGTCGACTTCACCAAGGGCGTCGCGATCACCTCGTCCGTCCACCCGGACGCGAACACGCACATCGAGCCCGTCCGCTACGGCAAGGGATCGAACGCGATGGGCGGCATGTCCATCCTCCAAGTCCCTTACGCAGAAGGGTCGTCGAGGGTCGCGGGCTGGCTGGCGAACGTGGCGAAGCACCCGAGCCTGCTGGTGCGTTCCCTCTCCAACCGGCGCTGGTCGGAGCGGACCATCATCGGCCTGGTCATGCAGTCCCTGGACAACTCGCTGACCACCTACCTGAAGCCGGACGGCGTCGGCAAGGGCCTGCTCACCGCCGGGCAGGGCCACGGCGCCCCCAACCCCAAGCAGATCAAGGCGGCTTCGCAGGGCGCGTCCGCCATCGCCGCCGAGATCAACGGCTTCGCCGGGTCGAACGTCGGCGAGCTGATGGGCACCCCGCTGACCGCCCACTTCCTCGGCGGCTGCCCCATCGGCGACAGCGCCGACACCGGCGTGATCGACCCGTACCACCGGGTCTACGGTCACCCGGGCATCACGGTGGTCGACGGCTCCGCGGTCTCCGCGAACCTCGGCGTCAATCCGTCGCTGACGATCACGGCGCAGGCCGAGCGCGCGATGTCGTACTGGCCGAACCACGGCGAGGACGATCCCCGTCCGGCGGTCGGCGCGGCCTACGTGCGGCTCGCGCCCGTCGAGCCGAAGAGCCCGGCGGTCCCGGCGGAGGCGTTCGGCGCACTGAAGCTGCCGCTCCTGGGAATACCGGCGGTGCCGCCCAAGAAGCAGTAGCAGTAAGAAGCAGTAACAGTAAGAAGCAGTAACAGCGCGGCAGTTGAACGCGAAGGACCCGCACCCCCCTCCGAGTGCGGGTCCTTCGCGTTACGTGCGGGGTTCTGGCGACGGGCGCTTACGCCTCGCTGCCCACCTTGCGGCGACGCACGGAGTAGACGACACCGGCACCGGCGACGACGGCGACACCGCCGATGGTCCCGAGGGTCGGCAGCATCGAGCTGGAGCCGGTCTCGGCGAGCGAGCCGGCGAGCGGGGTGCTGCTGCTCTGCGGGGCCGGGGTGTTGCTCGGCTTCGGCGCGCTCGTGGCCGGCGGGACCGTGCCGGGCTTGGTCCCCGCGGGCAGCACCTCGAAGCGGTACTCCTGGTCCTCGGGAACGCTGTAGCCGCAGACGCCCTCGCCGTCCACGCTGGTGGCGAAGGCCACTCCGCCGCCGAGCCCGGCCGGAGCCTTGGCGTCGACCTTGATGCGGAGCTTGACGTCGGTGTGCTTGCCCCGGGCGAGCGGACCGAGCTCGGTGAACGGCTCGTCGTTCTCGACGTCGATGGCGGTGTCGATGTCGTGCCAGCCGGACTTGTCGGAGAACTGGACGTGCAGGTACTTGCTCGTCTCCGTGGTGTCCTCGTCGTACGCGTAGGAGAAGGCGTACAGCTGGGCGGAGACCGACTCGAAGTCAGCGTCCGTCTTGTTCGAGACGCGGAACGTGAAGCCGTGCCAGCCGGAGCCCGCGACGATCTCGGAGGGCAGATCGCGCAGCTCGGCGAGGGTTCCGGGGCTGTCCTCGTAGGCGGTGCACTCGTCGTCGGACTCGTCCTCGTCTTCGGACTCGGACGGGTCGGGGGACGCGGAGTCGGTCGGCGCCGTCGTGGTGTCGGACGGGGCCGGCGAGGTCGTCTCGTCGGTGGGCGCCGGGGGCGTTTGCCCCGTCGACTCGGTGTCGGTCGGGTCCGGCGTGTTCGTCGCGGGCGTCTCGGTCGCGGACTCCGACGTCGACGAGGACGGCTCCGTGGTCGCGGTGGTCTCGGACGCGCTCGGCACCGGGTCGGCGAACGCGGCCGGGGCGGACAGGAGCGCGATCGGGGCTATGGCGGCCGTCGCGGCCGCCGTCACCAGTGCGCGGCGAAGCTTCATCAAGACCTCGATCGGTACGAAGGCGGAGGCCGCCGCGGTGGCGGTCGCGGATGTGGCCGTTGGTTCAGCACATGTGACCTGTGATGGGAGGGAATGGTTGTCCCTTCACTCACGAGATCTTTATGTGAACTGGATCACTCACCGCTCGCTTGCGCTCAGTGCCAGGTCGTTCGCCGCGGTGACGTACACGCGCACGCCGTGGGCGCCGAGTTCGGGGAACAGGTCGGTCTTGTTGCGGTCGACTATGTCGCCGCCGAACCGGCCGAGCGGCACCGCGGCCGGTTCGGGTGTGGCGCAGTGCAGTCGCAGGTCCCAGTGGTCGCGCGTGGCCTCGCGCCGCGCGGCGGCCTCCGTGTAGGGGAGGGTGAACTCGAAGGCGCCGTCCGCGAGTTGGGTCACCGGCACGGAGAAGTCCTGGCTCGTGTCGGTGCGCGAGACGGCCACGACGCGGGCCCCGGCGAGGGTGTCGCGGGATCCGAGCAGCACGGCGCCGAACGTGGCCTCCTCCTCGCCGATCTCGACACGGAGCACCTCCGCGTGCACGGGCCGCTGCCAGGCGCGCACGGCGAGGAAGCCGTCGACGGTGGGGTACGGCAGCCAGGCCGTGACCCCGTCGGGGCCGGTGAGCGGGGCCGCGCCCACGCGCCGGGCCCGCTCGGCGAGGCCGCAGATCAGGCGGGTGCGCCGGTTCGTGCCGCGGCGGGCGATGTAGCAGTCCCAGCGGCCCTCGGCGAGGGAGTGTTCGCCGGGTGCGACGGTGGCGGAGATCGCGCCCAGGTCGGGCGCGGTGGCGACCTCGGGCAACGGCACCCGGATCTCCCGTCCCTTGGGGTCCTTGCGCAGCCGGGCCACGAAGTCGAGCGAGCCGGGCGGCAGGGACGCCGCGTCGAACCGCACGGTGAACCCGCCGTCGGCGGTGGAGCGGACGAACGCGACCGGGCTGACCGGCGCCTTCGGCACCTCGGCCGGCTCGGGCTGGGCGGGCGCGGTGGTTCTGTTCCTGCGCCAGAGGAGGGGGCGGCGCCGCTGGGGTTCCCGCTCCCGTTCCTGGTGGCGGCGGGCCGACAGCGTCCGGAACAGTTCCTCGTAACGCCGGGCGACGGCGGCGGGTTCGAAGTCCGCGGCGCGGGTGCGCGCCGATTCGCCGAGTCTGTCGCGCAGTTCGGTGTCGGACATGAGCAGCCCGAGCGCGTCGGCGTACGACTGGATGCCGCTGTCGCCCTCCTTCAGCGGCACGAGCACCCCGTTCTCCTCGTGGGTGATGATCTCGGCGGGGCCGTGCGGGCAGTCCGTGGCGATCACCGGCACCCCGCAGTGCATGGCCTCGACGATGGTCATGCCGAAGGACTCCATGTCGGAGGAGACCGCCGCGATCGCGCCCTTGGCCCACTCGGTCTCGATGGGGGAGACCGGGCCCATCAGCAACACCCGCTCGTAGAGCCCCAGTTCGTCGATGCGGGCGCGCAGGGCGTCTCGCTGGGGGCCGCGCCCGTACAGCCGCAGCGTCCAGTCGGGGTGGTCACCCGCGACCCTCGCGAAGGCGTCGACGAGCCGGTCGTAGCGCTTGACGGGGATGAGCCGCCCGGCCGCCACGATCACCTTGGAGTCGCGCGGCGAGGGCTGGACGTCACTGGCGGGCACCGAGTTGGGCACGCAGGTGATCGTCGTACGCACCTGGGGCAGCGCGGCGCGGTACTGCGCGGCGTCGGCCTCCGAGACGGTGACGAACGCGTCCAGCTGTCCGATCGCCACGTTCTGGGCGCGGCGTACGTCGTCGGCGTGGCCCGCCAGCGAGAGGTGCTCCTGGCCGATGCGCAGATAGCGGTCGGTGCCGTAGCGGGCCAGGTAGCCGTTGAGGATCGGGCGGGTGGCGATGACGACGTCGGCGTCCGTCTCCGTGAGGAATTCGGAGATGCGCCGGTCGTGCAGCGCGGTGTAGCGCTGCCGCCCCTCCAGCGTGCCCTTCTCGTGGTACATCGCGCAGGGCTGCCCGGTCAGCGGGTCGTCGCCCGCGTACTCCGGGCTGTCCTCACGCAGGTCGACCAGGGTGGCCGTCCGGACGCGCGGGTCGAAGGGCAGCCCCGTCCGGTCGGCGGTCCGGTTCACGCTGACCACGTGGACCTCGTGCCGGGTGGCCAGGGCACCCGACATGTTGGCAGTGGCGCGGATGGTGCCGCCGATGCCGTATGCGTTGTTGATCAAGAAGACGATCTTCATGTGTTCCCCCCCCAGGAGACGAGCCACGTCGGCTCGTGAACTGGTTGAGACCACTGGGGAGGTGAAACGTTGCCTAATGTGGCAGGAGTCACAGAATGAGGTCTATGTTGCGGTTGTGCACTGTGCGTGAACTCTCCCAGTGGGCGCCCCGTTGAGCATCGCGTGGGGAATGCGCCAATTTCCATGCCTCTGCCGTACAACCATTTCGCCGATCCCCGATCGTTACGCAAAGTGACCCTAAAGGACTGGTAAACGTCGCAGGTCCGGGCTTTGATGGCGGCTCGGTGCGGCCGGATCGGCGGACGTGCCCGGGTGCGTGTGGGGTGGGGAACGACGTGAGATCAGGTCTGGGGCGTGTGATGTCCGGCGTCTGTGTGGCGGCGGCGCTCGCCGCCACGGCGGCGTGCGGTTCGGGGGCACAAGGCGGCAAGGAAGACGGCAAGGGCGGCGGCAAGAACGGGGACGCGTCCGCGGCGCAGCCGGCCCTGAAGCCGCTCAGCGAGGCGCAGTTGACGCAAGCGGTGATCACCGGGGCGGACGTGCGGGGGTACCGCGTCGGCAAAGTGCCCGACAGCGAGATCCCGGACGTGAGCGTGCCCGCGAAACCGGCCGCCTGCCAGGCGATCGCCGACATGTTCCTGCTCGGCTCCGAACCCGACGCCGCCGCACGCGTGGCGCGGTCACTGACCAGCCTCACCGAGACGGACGCCACCGTGGTCCAGATGGGCCTCCTCGCGCACGAGGAGGCGGACGCCAAGAAGGTGATCGCGGATCTGCGCACGGCGAGCGAGAACTGTGACGGTTACGAGCACACGGGTTACAAGTACAGCGGCATCAAGCCCCGCGAGGCCCCCGACCTGGGCGACGAGGCCGTCTCGTACGGGATGACCGGCAAGGTCGACGGCGAGACGATCCCGATGACGTACGTCGTCGTGCGCAGTGGCTCCACCCTGGCCGCCTTCTACGCCATGAACATGGCGGACGCGAAGCAGGCCGAGGTGCCTGCGGAGATCGTCGATGCGCAGCTCGCCAAGGTGAAGAAGGTGGCCCGGGCGAAGGCTTCCTGACGGCCGGCGCGGCCGAGACGGGCGAAGGGCCCCGCAGGACGGATCTGCGGGGCCCTTCGGCATCGGCTCCGACGTCAGGGCAGCGTCGTCGGTGCCGCGCAGCGGCGCCGGGGGGTCGCGCCGCAAGTATGGGTGGGTCGACTCACCTGGGGAGCAGGGGACTTGACGCACAGGCTCGGGGATACCCGCGCATCGTGCTCGGTGGTGATCGGTAGTGCTCGGTGACGTTCGATGGGGCTGTTTTCATGGGAAGGGAGGCGGGCCGGTCCCGGGCGTCCCCAGGGCCGGCCGTTCTCTTATGTGACCGGGCTGCTGTCCCCTGCCGTCCGGTCACTGCACTGAAGCGAGGTCCCACGACGTACGGCATGACCGTGACGTCTCATCGCTCCAGCAGAGCCACGCGTGGTTCGATCGGACCGCCCCTGGCTGGCACGGACACCGGGACCAACGAAGCCCGCCGCGTCCGGGTCACGCGCCGTACGGGTGAGGGCGGATTAGAACTGGGATGCGCACTCAGATCCGGCCCCGCGAGAGCTCGAGAAGAGTCATCGCGAGCGAGGTACCGGGCTTGCCGAGCGCGTCCCTGTAATGGCCGAGCACCTCCATCTCGCGGGAGAGGTGCACGCGCCGCCCGCCGGAGGAGATCCGCGCCTCCTGGACGACGGCGGAGACGGCCATGCGTTCCTGGACGAGACCGATGATCCGGTCGTCGAGGGAGTCGATGCGCTCGCGGGCACCGGCGATGACGTCGGCGGGGGTTTCGGTGGTGGTTTCGGTGGTGGTCATGGGATCGGGCTCCAGTCTCAGTGGCGGGCGGAGCCCGGGACCGGCACGACCCGGAAACGACAGACGCCCCGGGCCTTGTCGGCCCGGGGCGCCTGGGAAGTCGCTTGTCAGTAACTCAAGCAGCACGACCATGGCATCCGGCGGGCCGGCTGCCATAGGTAAAGACGAAGGTCGTCTGCGAGAACATGGGCGCCACTATAGCGCGCTCAACTCAAGCCCCTCCGGCGATTGAGGAGCGGGGTCCGGGGCGGAGCCCCGTGACCTGAGGGACAGCCGAGCCGAGCCGTTAGAATCAACGGTACGACCCCCTGCTAAAGCCGCCGGAAGGCAACCCGTGTCATCAGCGACTTCCGCTGCCGCCGCCCCCGACACCGTCCTGGTCGTCGACTTCGGTGCGCAGTACGCCCAGCTCATCGCCCGCCGCGTCCGTGAGGCCCGGGTCTACAGCGAGATCGTGCCGAGCACCATGCCGGTCACGGAGATGCTCGCCAAGAACCCGGCGGCGATCATCCTCTCCGGCGGCCCCTCGTCGGTCTACGCGGAGGGCGCCCCGAGCCTGGACCGCGCGCTCTTCGAGGCCGGTGTCCCCGTCTTCGGCATGTGCTACGGCTTCCAGCTGATGGCGACGACCCTCGGCGGCACCGTGGACGACAACGGCGCCCGCGAGTACGGCCGCACCCCGCTCGCCGTCTCCAAGGCCGACTCGACGCTCTTCGAGGGCACCCCGGCCGAGCAGCCGGTGTGGATGTCGCACGGCGACGCCTGCTCCGCCGCCCCCGAGGGCTTCACCGTGACCGCCTCCACCGAGGTCGTCCCGGTCGCCGCCTTCGAGAACGACGAGAAGAAGCTGTACGGGGTCCAGTACCACCCCGAGGTCATGCACTCCACGCACGGCCAGCAGGTCCTGGAGCACTTCCTGTACCGGGGCGCGGGCATCAAGCCCACCTGGACGACGGGGAACGTGATCGAGGAGCAGGTCGCCGCGATCCGCGAGCAGGTCGGCGACAAGCGCGCCATCTGCGGCCTGTCCGGCGGCGTCGACTCGGCGGTCGCCGCGGCGCTCGTCCAGAAGGCCATCGGCTCGCAGCTGACCTGCGTGTACGTCGACCACGGTCTGATGCGCAAGGGCGAGACCGAGCAGGTCGAGAAGGACTTCGTGGCCGCGACCGGCGCGAACCTGAAGGTCGTCGACGCGAGCGACCGATTCCTCAAGGCGCTCGCCGGGGTCTCCGACCCCGAGGAGAAGCGGAAGATCATCGGCCGCGAGTTCATCCGGGTCTTCGAGCAGGCGCAGCTGGAGATCCTCCAGGAGGACGGCCCTGAGGTCGCCTTCCTCGTGCAGGGCACCCTCTACCCGGACGTCGTCGAGTCCGGCGGCGGCACCGGCACCGCGAACATCAAGTCGCACCACAACGTGGGCGGGCTCCCCGACGACATCGAGTTCGAGCTCGTCGAGCCGCTCCGCCAGCTGTTCAAGGACGAGGTCCGCTCGGTCGGCGCCGAGCTGGGCCTGCCGGACGAGATCGTCCAGCGCCAGCCGTTCCCCGGTCCGGGCCTCGGTATCCGGATCGTCGGCGACGTCACCAAGGAGCGCCTCGACCTGCTCCGCGAGGCCGACGCCATCGCCCGCGAGGAGCTCACCGCGGCCGGCCTGGACCGCGAGATCTGGCAGTGCCCGGTCGTGCTGCTCGCCGACGTCCGCTCGGTCGGCGTCCAGGGCGACGGCCGCACCTACGGCCACCCGATCGTGCTGCGCCCGGTCTCGTCCGAGGACGCCATGACGGCGGACTGGACGCGGATGCCGTACGAGGTGCTGGCGAAGATCTCGACGCGGATCACGAACGAGGTCAAGGACGTCAACCGCGTCGTCCTCGACGTGACGAGCAAGCCCCCGGGCACCATCGAGTGGGAGTAGCCGTACCCACCACGGCTTCCGCTGCTACGACCGCTTCATCGTGCGTACGGCCTCGCCCGGCTTCCACACCTGCGCCACCAGGTACCTGTCGTCCTCGATGTACGTCCGGGTGACTTCGGTCAGTTCCGTGCGGAACAGGTGGAAGTCGTCCGGGTCGGGGACGTCGACCTGGTCGGTGTAGCGGGCGATGACGGCCGGGTCCTCGACGAGGTGGGCGCGGCCGCTGATCCGCACGTCGCCGCCGCCCATGGTCGTGCCCTCGCCCGGGTTCGCCTGGAGGGCGAACCGCGGGTCGCGCAGCAGGTCGCGGGCCTTGAGCGAGTCCGGCATCATGCCGAGCCACAACTCGCCGTGCGGGAACCGGACTTCGAGTCCCGAGGTGCGGGGCGAACCGTCCTTGCGGAGGGTCGCCAGGGTGTGGTGCGTATGCAGGCCGAAGCGGGCCTCGACGGTCTTGGCGAGGTCCGGTTCGGCGGTGGCGAAGGCAGCCCAGTTCGACGTCATGCGTCGAGACTGACGCGGATACCCGACACCTTCTGTCCGGTATCGATATCGGTATCGGCGGCGATTCGCCGCGATCTCTTCACAGCGGGGGCCTGTCGCCTTGGAGGTCACAGAGGTACCTTCCGCTCCATGTCTACGCAGAACCCCGTCCCGATACCCCCCGACCAGCTGCACTTCGCCATGCCGCCGGTGCACACGAACGCGGCCGACGAACGGCGGTACCGCAAGGAACGGCTCGCGGGGGCGCTGCGGATCTTCGGGCGGCTCGGGTACGAGGACGGGGTGTCGGGGCACATCACCGCCCGGGACCCGGAGTTCGACGACTGTTACTGGGTGAACCCGTTCGGGATGCCCTTCCGGCACATCACCGTCGGCGACCTCGTCCTCGCCAACGGGGACGGGCAGGTCGTCGAGGGCCGCCGGCACGTCAACCAGGCCGCGTTCACCGTGCACGCCGAGGTGCACCGGGCCCGGCCCGAGCTCGTCGCCGTGGCGCACTGCCACTCCACGTACGGGCGCGCGCTGGCCGCGCTCGGCGAGCTGGTCGAGCCGATCACCCAGGAGGCCTGCGCCTTCTACGAGGACCAGGCGCTGCTCGACGAGTACACGGGGGTCTCCGTCGACGCGGGCGAGGGCAAGCGGATCGCCGCCGCGCTGGGCGGCTACAAGGCGCTCGTCCTGCGCAATCACGGCGTGCTGACCGTCGGCGACTCGGTGGACGCGGCGGCCTGGTGGTTCATCGCGATGGAGCGGTGCTGCGAGGTGCAGCTCGCGGCGCGCGCGGCCGGGCGGCCGATCCTGATCGACCGGCGGCAGGCCACCGCGACCCGCGACCAGACGGGCGGCGACCTCGTCGCGTGGATCAATTACCAGTCCATGTGGCAGGACATCACGCGCAGCGAGCCGGATCTGCTGGCGTGACCCCAGAGGCCCCGGGGCCCCTGGGAGCCTGGGGGTCGCTCCGCTAGCGGAAGTCGCGCAGCACGACCCGCTTCGTCAACGCGAACTCCTCCTCGGTGAGCACCCCTTGCCGGTGCAGCTCGCCCAACTCCCGTAATCGGCGCAGGAGTATGTCGTGGTCGGTGTGGAGCGGCCCCGGCAGGGCGGGAGTGTCGGGGGGCATGGACGGGTGCGGCAGGCGGGCCGTGACGGCGGCCGCGACGAGGGCTGTCAGCAGGTCCTTGCGGGCGTTGCCCCACAGGTCGAGGGCGTAGGGGTCCTTCTCCGGCGGCAGCTTCGCGTACGGCGTGCCCTTGAGGACGAAGCGCAGTACCCCGTCCTCGTAGCCGGAGTTGGGCACCCAGTCGACGCCGTCGAGGTCGCCGAGCGCGATGACGCGTGGGCCCGTCACCCGCTTCACCCGGTCCGAGGTGTCGCTCCAGTCGATCCGGATGCGGCTGCCGTCGAAGGAGACCGTGCCGTCGCTGGAGCGTACGGAGACCGGGACCGCGGGCCCCGGCACGAGGTACGAATCGGCCGGCCCGTCCGGGAGTTGCTCGAGGATCAGTGCCTGGCGGATCTCCTCGGCGACGTACTCCGCGACGCCGGAGCGGTCCGCGTCGACCGCGAGCCGGTAGGGATCGGCGGTGTCCGGGAGGCGGCCGCCGGTGGCCTGCAGCAGCGGGTCGGCGGCCTCGCGCAGGGTGAGGCGGAGCCGGCCGCGCTTGCGCTCGGGTTCGTAGGCGACCCCGGTCACGGCCGTGAGCGGCACGCTGATCTCGCCGTACGTCTGCCGCAGCAGGGCCACGCTGCGGTGCAGGCCCGGAGTGATGCGGACCGTGGTTCCGTCGAAGGCCCAGGTTCCGTCACGCTGGATGATCTCGGCCATACGGAAATTCTCGCAGTGCCGTCAACGCTCCGGTCAATACGGACGGACGCTGTTCACTCTGCGGGGGCGGTCCCGTGCGCCGGGGCGCGCGCCGCGTACGGCACAATTCCTCTTCACCACAAAGAAGTTGACGGGTTACGCAACTAGACGAGTCATGCAACCAACTGACGGACGACACAGAAGCTGAGGGCGGGGGCGTCGCGGTGGCGGTGCAGGAAGCGCGGCAGGGGCAGGGCGCGCACGAGGGCGGATGCACGTGCGGCGACTGTCCGCACGGGGCGCGCGAGGGGCATCGCAGGGCGGTGGCCGCGTTCCTCGCGAAGCGGGACGTGCTGGCGTCCGGGGGCGGTCTGCCGGCCGCCGTCGCGCACTCGGCCGGGGCCTCCCGGCAGTGGATCTCCGACGAACTCACCCAGTCCGCGCGGGCGGTCGCCGACCGCGGCCGTGAGGAGGGCGCGGCCTGGCTGGCGGGCCTGCGGCCGCGCACCCTGTACGTGGTGTGGGGCGGCGTCGTCGCGCTGCTGCTCGTGCAGGCGCTCACCGCGATCGGCGCGGGCTGGAGCACCGCGCGCACGGCGGGCCTCGTCGCCGCCGTCGTGGTGGGCGGGCTGCTGAGCGGCGCCGCGTCCGTGCACCGGACCCGTGGTGGTGTCCTCGCGCCCCTGATCGGCGAGGACAACCGGCTGTCGACGTCCCGCGCGGTGGCGGGCGGCATGGTGCTCTTCGCGGTCTACGCGGTGCTCGTCCTGGCCGCCGAACTGGCCTCGGCGTCCGGCCGCGCGGCCCGCGAAGACCTGATCGACGGCCTCGAACTCGCGCGCGGGGCAGGCCTGTTGACCGTCCTGGCCGTGGTGTGCGCGGTCGCGGTGCTGGTGCGCCGGGTGGTCGGCGTGCGCGTGCTCGGCCAGCGGCTGCAGAAGGTGCCCGCCGCCCGGCCGCGTGCCGCGGACCTGCTCACCGACGACTCCGGGCGCGGCAGCTTCACCGACACGCAGTACGTCGCCGTGTGCGCGGCCGCCCTCGTGTGGGCCGCGGCCCGCCTCGCCCGCCGCCCCGACCAGCTGCCCGACCTGCCGTGGAGCCTCGCCGTTCTGGTGGCGGTCTCGGCGGCTACGTACATCTGCGGCAAATACGCGGAGGGCGGCCGCCCCGTCGTCCTCTCCGTCGTGCGGGCCCGCGAGGCCGGCGACCTGGACGCGCCGATCCGTACCGGCGACGACATCGAGATCCGCGGCGCCGGGTTCGTGCCGCCCGGCGCGGGCCCGGCCGACCAGCTCGCCCGGGTCGCCGTGCGCATCGGCACCGTGCATGTCCATGTGCCGCTCGTCCCCGTCCCCGGCGGCTTCACCAATCCGGCGGACGCGCTGCTGACCGTGCCGGTCCCGGTGGACGTCGAGCCCGGCCGGGTCGAGGTGCAGGTGATCACGGCGACGGGCGTCGAGACGAACCGCTGCGCCATCGACGTCGTCGAGTGAGTGGATTTCGCGCTGAGCTGTGCATCGTTTCAGCTGATCGGTACCGGAAGTGAGCCCGGCCGCCTTCTCGTACGTATGGTCGGGTAAAGGCATCAGGTGCGAGAAGCGCGCGAGAGGCGGCGGACCGGCGATGACGCACGGTATGCGAACAGACCTGCACAGCAGCTACCTGCAAAGAGGCAGCGGCGGCCGCCGTGACTGGCGCGACACCGCCCAGCGGTACGCCCTGGTGCCCCTGCGCGTCTTTCTCGGCGTCACGTTCATCTACGCGGCGCTCGACAAGCTCACCAGCAGCTCGTTCCTGCACGCGAGCGGCGCCGGGTCCATCGGGGATCAGATGCGCGGAGTGCGCGACAGTGCCGCGATCCCTCAACTCGTCGACCTGGCGCTGAAGTCGCCGACGGGGTTCGGCTACGCGATTGCCTTCGGCGAGCTGGCGGTGGGGATCGGCACGCTGATCGGGCTGCTGGCTCGGATCGCGGCGGTCGGCGGTGCGCTGATCTCCCTGAGCCTGTGGCTGACGGTGAGCTGGGCTGCGGAGCCGTATTACCTGGGCAATGACCTGGCGTACCTGATGGCGTGGCTGCCGTTGGTTTTGGCGGGGGCGGCGGTGTGGTCGGTGGATGCGTGGTGGCGGCCGCGGTGGCGGGGTTGACCGGTGCCGGCCGCGCCCCGCGCCCCTGAGTGTCTGCCGGGTTCGGCCGTATGGTCGCCGCGGGCCGGTGGGCGCGGGTCGCGCAGTTCCCCGCGCCCCTGAGCGTCTGCCTGGTTCTGCCGTATGGGATCTGCGGGCCCGGTGGGGGCTTCTCGCGCAGTTCCCCGCGCCCCTGGAGCATGCGGCTTCGCCGCAGCCCCATGGCCTGAGATGGCGCACGCAGTGCGCATCTCAGGGGCGCGGGGAACTGCGCGACCAGCCCCCACCGGGCCCGCGGTCGACCACGCCCCACCGGGCCGGGGCTGACCCTGTTCAAACCGGGCCGGGGGGCGACCCCGTTCAGACCGGGCCCGCGGTCGACCACGCCCCACCGGGCCGGGGCTGACTCCGTTCAAACCGGGCCGGGGGCGACCCCGTTCAGACCGGGCCCGGGGTCGACCACGCCCCACCGGGCCGGCGCTGACCCCGTTCAAACCGGGCCGGGGGGCGACCCCGTTCAGACCGGGCCCGCGGTCGACCACGCCCCACCGGGCCGGGGCCGACCCCGTTCAAACCGGGGCCTGGGCCCACCCCGTTCAACCGGGCCCCGCCCAAACCCGGTTCAAGCGGAGCGTCGGCGCTTGAGGCGGATGGCCCGGGTCGCCGTCCCCACCGCCGCCGCCAGGCAGAGCCCCCCGCACACCACAGGGATGACCACGAACCACGGTGTGTCCCACGCTCCGCCCGCGTCGCCGAAGTAGATGACGGCCGCGATCATCAGGGCGAGCCCCGCGATCAGCCGCCCGGGGTGGAAGTCATGCCGCACGGGACACCTCCGCCTGTCCGAGACCGACCTCGAGATTGATCTCCAGTACGCCGCCTGAGTCCCCGAAGGTGACGGTCTTCTCGACGCTGGGCCGGATGTCGACGTCGTTCGATTCGTCGCCGGGCAGCTGGACGTCCCCGACGCCCACCTCGATGCGCAGCTTCACCGTGCTGCCCGTCGGCACGACGACTTTCGCCTGTCCCGCTCCGACCTCGACGTGCGTGGCCAGCGTCTCGCCCTCGGCCACCTTCACCTTCGACAGGTCCAGCGTGCCGACCCCCGAGCCCAGTTCGTAGTGCGGCCGCAGTTCCGACGCGCTCGCCGGTGCCCAGTCCGTCCGTACCCAGTCGGTGCCGATGTTCGACGGCAGCGCGGCCGACGCGGCGAGCAGCCCCGCGGTGAGCACCGCGAGGATCATCGAGCCCGCGCCGGTCCGGCCGCGGAACGCGCTGATCGCGATGCCGAGGCCGAAGACGCCGAGCGCGATGGCGAGCCCGGTCTGCAGGCTGGCGCCGAGCGAGCGGGACTCCCAGGACGCGCCGGTACCGGCGGTGCCCGCGATGAGCGCGGCGAGGAACGTGAGGGCGCCGATGCCGCGTGGCCGTCGGGGCGCGGCGGGCCGTGCGACCGCGGACCCGGACCGGGCGGCGGCCTGCCCGGGCGTGAGGTCCGTGAGGTTCTCGCTGTCCGACGGGCCCCAGAAGTAGCCGGTGCCGCCGACGTGCGTGCCGTCCTTCACGATCGGGTCGCGCCACCACGACGGCGCCGGGGAGACCGGCGGGGCCTGCGCCTCCGGCGGGGCGTCGGCCGCGGCCTGCGCGGTGACCGGGTCGGGGTCGGCGGTACGGCGCTGCTGCGACCAGTAGCCGGCGCCCGCGAGCAGCAGGGCGAGGACGACGGCGAAGGTGAGGGCGCCCCCGTTGTTCAGCATGGACAGGAAGACGCCGCAGCCGACCAGCGCGGTGACGATGGCGGCGAGCCCCGGCCCGTCCACGCGCCCCGTCAGGAGTTTGCGGAACTCGTTCTCGTCCTCGTCGTCGTAGGGGACGAAGAGCCACGCGAAGCCGTAGAAGATCAGGCCGATCCCGCCGGTCACGGCGAGTACGGCGAGGCCGATCCGGAAGATCACCGGGTCCATGTCGCAGTGCCGGCCCAGGCCCGCGCAGACGCCGCCCAGCGTCTTGTGCGGCCGGTCCCGGCGGAACCGGCGCGGCGGGGCGGGCGGTTCCGTCTCTGCGTGGGGCACCGCGTCGTGCGGGGCGTACTCCGTCATACGTCCATGGTGACGGGCCCGCGCCGCCGACGGCAGTCGGGACAACCCTGGCCGGACCCTGAGATCACCCCTGAGCCCGGCCTCGTACGGGCCCGGAGATCAGGGACCTATCGGGGGAGTATCCGGGGCCGACCCTGATGCCGGTTGCTGGTCCGGCGTGTGACGATCGGTGGCATGCCGGAAGCAGCGACCGTCCCTCTCAAGGAAGACACGCGGGACCCGCGTGACCCGCGGCCGCCGCGCAAGCTCTACCGCAGCAGCGACGGACGCTGGCTCGGCGGGGTCGCGCGGGGTCTTGCGGGGCATCTCGGTCTGCCGGTCGTCTGGGTGCGGCTGGTCTTCGTGGGCCTGTTCATGGCGGACGGGCTGGGGGCCCTGCTCTACGCGGCGTTCTGGTTCTTCGTGCCGCTGGGCGTGGGCGGGGTCGGTACCGACCGGCCGCCCGTGCTGGCCACCGAGACGGCCTCCGACGGGCGCCGCAGGCTGGTCGCGCGCCGTCCCGACAAGGGCCAGATCCTCGCGCTGCTGCTGATGGTCATCGTCGCGATGATCTTCGTCCAGAACGTGAACCTCACCGGCAACACCAAGGCGTACCTGATCCCCACGGTCCTCGTCGGCGCGGGTGTCGCCCTCGTCTGGCGCCAGGCCGACAACGCGCGCCGGGCCCGCTGGGCCGAGGTCGGCCGCCGCAGACGCACCCTGAACCTGGCCCGCGCCGCGGCGGGCGTCGTCCTGGTCGGCGCGGGCGTCACCGGCATCTTCGTGACCCAGGGCGCCACCGAACACCTCGGCTCGATCCTCCAGGCCGCGCTCGCCGTCCTCGTAGGCATCGCGCTCCTGGCAGGCCCCTACCTGATCCGTATGACCCAGGACCTGTCCGAGGAGCGGCTGATGCGCATCCGCGCCCAGGAGCGCGCGGAAGTGGCGGCCCACGTCCACGACTCGGTCCTGCACACCCTCACCCTGATCCAGCGCAACGCGGACAGTGCTTCCGAAGTACGCCGTCTCGCCCGCGCCCAGGAGCGCGACCTGCGGGCGTGGCTGTACAAGCCGGCCGCCGCCGAGTATCCGCAGGAGCCGGAGACGGTCGCCGAGGCGGTCAAGCGCAACGCGGCGGAGGTGGAGGACAAGCACGGCGTCCCCCTGGAGGTCGTGGTCGTCGGCGACTGCCCGCTCGACGACGGCCTGCGCGCACAGATGCAGGCCGCGAGGGAAGCGATGGTGAACGCCGCCAAGTACGGTGGCGAGGGCGGGGCGGTACAGGTTTTCGCAGAAGTCGAGGGAGTAGGAGTGGCCGGGGGCGAGGTGTTCGTGTCCGTACGGGACCGCGGCCCCGGCTTTGATCTCGACTCCATCCCCGTGGACCGCATGGGCGTAAGAGAATCGATCATCGGCCGGATGGAACGCAACGGCGGGACGGCCCGGCTGCGGGCCGTCCCGGACGGCGGCACGGAGGTCGAACTGACCATGAAGAGGGCGGAGAGGGCGTCATGACGGAACCGACGGAGTCCACTGCGGAGTCCACCGAGGAAAGCGGCCCCGGGCGGCACGTGCGTGTGGTGCTGGTCGACGACCACCGCATGTTCCGTACGGGCGTCCAGGCGGAGATCGGCCGCACCGAGTCGACGGGCGTCGAGGTGGTCGGCGAGGCGGCCGACGTCGACCAGGCGGTCACCGTCATCACGGCGACGCGCCCCGAGGTGGTCCTGCTGGACGTCCACCTCCCCGGCGGCGGCGGGGTCGAAGTCCTGCGCCGCAGCGCCCAGTTGATGTCGGACGCGCAGAACCCGGTCCGCTTCCTGGCCCTGTCGGTGTCGGACGCGGCGGAGGACGTCATCGGCGTGATCCGCGGTGGGGCGCGCGGCTACGTCACGAAGACGATCACCGGCACGGACCTCGTCGACTCCATCTTCCGTGTCCAGGAGGGCGACGCGGTGTTCTCGCCGAGGCTGGCCGGGTTCGTCCTCGACGCGTTCGCCTCGACGGACGCGCCCCCGGTCGACGAGGACCTGGACCGTCTGACGCAGCGGGAGAGGGAGGTGCTCCGGTTGATCGCGCGCGGCTACGCGTACAAGGAGATCGCCAAGCAGCTCTTCATCTCGGTGAAGACGGTCGAGTCCCATGTCTCGGCGGTGCTCAGGAAGTTGCAGCTGTCGAACCGGCACGAGCTGACGCGGTGGGCGACGGCGCGACGCCTGGTCTGACCGTTCGACCCGGCCGGACGCCCGTCGCTGCGCAGGCCGGTTTCTAGTGGTTCAGGGCGCGCATGAACTGCTCCGCGAGCTGTCCGGTGTCGATGGTGTCCGCGCTGCGCCCGGACAGGATGTGGAAGAAGGGCGGGCCGATCAGGAGCGCGGTCGCCTCTTCGCGTGTGAGAGCGGTGCCGCTCGGTTTCCGCACCGCCTCCACGACCTCTGCGGCGCTTTCCCCGAGGATGTCGCGTGAGGCGAGCAGCGCGGCGACGTCCGCGTCGTGCTGGGCTTCCCCCAGGAGCGCGCGGTAGGCCGCGCCCGCGTGGGAGCGGGACAAGAAGGTGACCAGGGCGTCGAGGTACGTCTCGAGGTCCTTGCGGGGATCGTCGCTGCCGGGCACGGAGAGTTCCTGCCGGGCGTCGATGGCGCTGGCCTCGTAGAGGACTTCCGCCTTGTTCGACCACCAGCGGTACACGGTCTGACGGCCCACGCCCGCCCGTTCGGCGATGCCCTTCATGGTGAGGGCGGCGTACCCGACTTCGATCAGCAGGTCGTCGACGGCGTGCAGCACGGCGGTGCGTGCGCTCTCACTGCGGGGCCGGCCGCGGCCACTTCCATCCACCATGCCGCCACTCTATACGAGGCACGGTGTCTCGCATGTGTTACCTTTGCGGTGCACGGTGACTCGTAAATGGGTGTCCGGCGGTCAGGGCATTCCCCTCTGCCACCCGCCACCCGCCACCTGTCTCCGTCATCCGCAGCGCTGTTCACATGTCCTGTTCACGTGCCCTTTCGGGGCGAAGGAGGTCACGCTCATGCGTGCATTTGTCACTGGAGCGACCGGCTGGATCGGCTCCGCCGTTGTCGACGAACTCATCTCGGCGGGGCACCAGGTCATCGGCCTGGCCCGGTCCGACCGGGCCGAGCAGGCTCTCGCGGCCAAGGGCGTCGATGTCCTCCGCGGTGACCTGGACGACCTCGCCTCCCTGCAGCGCGGCGCCGCCCAGGCGGACGCGGTCATCCACATGGCCAACAAGCACGACTGGGGCAACCCCGCCGAGTCCGACCGCTCCGAACGCGCCGCGGTCCGGGCCCTCGGCGACGCCCTGGCCGGAACCGACCGCCCGTTCGTCGTCGCCGCGCCTCTCTCCGGCCTCGTCGAGGGCCGGCCCGCCACGGAGGACGACGTCTCTCCGGCCATCGGCCCGGACTCCAACCGGGGCGGCAGCGAGAACCTGGCCCTGGACTATGTGGCCCGGGGCGTCAGGACCGTGATCACCCGGTTCGCGCCGAGCGTGCACGGCAGCGGCGACTGGGGGTTCGTCAACTTCCTGACCGCGGCCGCCCGCAAGCAGGGCGTCTCCGGCTACGTCGGCGACGGCTCCGCCGCCTGGTCGGCGGTGCACCGCGACGATGCCGCCCGCCTCATCCGCCTCGGCATGGAGCGGGCACCCGCGGGGACGCGCCTGCACGCCGTCGCCGAGGAGGCCGTCACCACCAAGGCGATCGCCGAGGCGATCGGCCGCAGCCTCGGCCTGCCGGTCGAATCCGTCGCCCCGCAGGACACCGGAGCCCACTTCGGCTTCGTCGGCAGCTTCTTCGCCTCCACCATGACCGCGTCCTCCCACGCGACCAGGCAGCTTCTCTCCTGGGAGCCCACCGGGCCGTCCGTACTCGCGGACATCGACGCGGGCGCCTACACCGCCTGACGAGACACCCCGTGCTGCCCCCACCTGTAGACCCACCGAAGGAGCCGACACCGTGCCCACGCATCCCTGCACGCTCGAAGAACCACGTGTCTCCGCCGCCCTGACCCGCATGTTCGAAGCCGCCGCCCGAGACGGAGAGACCGGGGCGCGTCTGGGGCGCGACCAGCCCTCCGACCCGGGGGCGCGCACGGCGCAGGAACGCGCTGACACGGCGCAGGAGATCTACATGCCTGTCTCCGCCGAAGGCGGCAGGCTCCTCTACAACCTCATCCGCGCCACCAGGCCGACCCGTGTCGTCGAGTTCGGCACCTCGTACGGCATCTCCACCCTGTACCTGGCCGCCGCCGTTCGCGACAACGGCACGGGCCAGGTCATCACCACGGAGATGAGCCGGACGAAGGCGGCCGCCGCCCGCGACACCTTCGCCGCCACCGGCCTCGACGACGTGATCACCGTGCTGGAGGGGGACGCCCTGCAGACGCTCGCCACACCGCGGCAGCCGGTCGATTTCTTGTTCCTGGACGGGTGGAAGGACCTCTGCCTGCCCGTCCTGCGGCTCCTTGAGCCGTCCATCGCGCCCGGCACTCTTGTCGTCGCCGACGACGTGGACCTCCCCGACCTCGGCCCCTACCTCGACCACGTCCGCGAGACCGCCAACGGCTATCACAGCGTCACTTTCCCCGTCGACGACGGCCTCGAAATCAGCTGCCGGCTCTGATCGGGCCCCGAATATGGAGTGCGGCCCGGACCGCACCTGTGGCTCCATGGAAGCCATGTCACTGATGTCCCCGGACCGCCTGCTCGCCTTCGCGGCGATGTCCTTCGTCCTCATCGTGATCCCCGGCCCGAGCGTCCTGTTCGTCATCGGCCGCGCCCTCGCCCAGGGCCGCCGCACCGCGCTGACGACCGTCGTGGGCAACACGATCGGGGCGTACGTCCTCGTCGTCGCCGTTGCCCTGGGCGTCGGCTCACTCGTAGAGCGCTCGATCGTCGTCTTCACGGCACTGAAGCTGCTCGGCGCGGCCTACCTCGTCTACTTGGGCATCAAGGCGATACACCAACGCCGGGCGCTGCAGACGGTGTTGGCGAAGAACGGCGCCGACGGATCCGGCACCGGAACGCTGCGCACCCTCTGGGAGGGCTTCGCGGTCGGCGTCGCCAACCCCAAGACGATCGTCTTCTTCGCGGCGGTCCTGCCTCAGTTCGTCGACCGGGAGGCGGGCCACACCACGCTCCAGATGCTGCTGCTCGGCCTGGTCTTCAACATCATCGCGCTGACATCGGACAGCGTCTGGG
This sequence comes from Streptomyces sp. NPDC102467, assembly GCF_044765445.1. Taxonomy (NCBI): domain Bacteria; kingdom Bacillati; phylum Actinomycetota; class Actinomycetes; order Kitasatosporales; family Streptomycetaceae; genus Streptomyces; species Streptomyces sp. NPDC102467. The sequence goes on from NZ_JBIWKA010000003.1 coordinate 504,065, forward strand.
GCCTGGCGGCGGCGACGACCCGCTCCTGGTTCGCCCGCTCGCCGCGCCGCCTCGCGATGGTCGGCGGGACGGGCGGCCTGGCGATGGTGGGCCTGGGCGTGACGGTGGCGGTCACGGGGCGGAAGGACTGAAGGGGACTGAAGGGGGACTGAAGGGGGACTGAAGGGGACTGAAGGGGACTGAAGGGGACTGAAGGGGGAGCCCGGGCGGCCGTCCCCGGCGTCGGTTTTCGACGGGTGAGGCGGCCCGGGGCTATCCGGGTGAAATGCGGTGGAGGGCGTCTGTGCGGTCTGAGAAGAGGGCATGACCTGGGCAAACGTCGCGAACACCTACCTGAAAGGGACCCCATGCGTATTCGTACTGCCGTGGCAGTCACCGCCCTCGCCGCCGCCGCCGTTCTGGGCGCAAGTGGCACCGCCCTCGCCCACGACGATGCCGATTACGGCTCGCAGTCCGCCTACGGCTACGAGAACCTCGGCGGCCCCGCCGGGATCACCAAGGCCGGGGCTTTCCACAGCGAAGGCGACCACGACAACGGCTGGGCGGCCGGCTTCCGCTACGAGAACCTCGGCGGTCCCTCCGGGATCACCAAGGCCTCCGGCTGGAGCGAAGGCGACCACGACGGGCAGTTCGGCGACAACCACTGACGCACCTCTGAAGGGGGCCCGCCGAGCAGGAGCGGGCCCCTTTTCGTTTGCCCGCGTCCAGGCGCGGTGTTCGCGTATCCGAACCGGTGGCGACGGGCCTGGCTCGCTCCTCAGCCGCCGGAGGGGTTCGGTCCTGGCCGGGTCCAGCCGGCCCACGCCGACGCGACCATGTCCCGCACGTCCCGCTTCGCGCTCCAGCCGAGCTCCGTCGCGATCCGGTCGGCGGAGGCCACCACGCGGGGCGGGTCGCCGGGGCGGCGGGGGGTGATGAGGGGCGCGCGGTCGTAGCCCGTCTCCGCGGTGATGAGAGTGATCATCTCGTGGACCGAGACGCCTTCGCCGCGGCCGATGTTGAGGGTGAGGTCCGTGCCGGGGGCGGCGTCGGCGAGGCGGCGGGCGGTGGCCACGTGGGCCTCGGCCAGGTCGGTGACGTGGATGTAGTCGCGTACGCAGGTGCCGTCCGGGGTCGGATAGTCGGCGCCGAAGATGTGGGGGGCCTCGCCCGCCGTGAGCCGTTCGAAGACCATCGGGACGAGGTTGAAGACGCCGGTGTCGGCGAGCTCCGGGGTCGCCGCGCCCGCCACGTTGAAGTAGCGCAGGGACGCCGTCGCCAGGCCCGTGGCGCGGCCGGTCGCCCGGACCAGCCACTCACCCGCCAGCTTCGTCTCGCCGTAGGGGGACATGGGCACGCACGGGGTGTCCTCGGTGACCAGGTCGACGTCCGGCATGCCGTAGACCGCCGCCGAGGAGGAGAACACGAACGAGCGGACCGCGTCGGCCGCCGTGACCGCGGCCAGCAGGACCCGCAGGCCTTCCACGTTCTCGTGGTAGTAGTGCAGCGGCCGCTCGACCGACTCGCCCACCTGCTTCTTCCCGGCGAGATGGACGATCCCGGTGACGCCGTGGTCGGTGAGCGTCCGGTCCAGGAGGGCGCGGTCGAGGGTCGAGCCGATCACCAACTCGACGTCGGAAGGCACCCGTTCGGCCACGCCGGTGGACAAGTCGTCGTACACGACCGGGTGTTCGCCCGCCGCGCGCAACGCGTGCACCACGTGGGCGCCGATGTAGCCGGCCCCGCCGGTGATCAGCCAGGTCATGTCGGTGAAGTCCCCTCGTAGTGCTCGTCGTGCCGCTGTCGCTCGTGATGCTGGTCGGAACCGGTGCGTGTGCACTCCCGGAGGTCAGTGAAGCAGCCGTGCCGCCCTGCGCCGCACCACCGACACCACCCCGCGCAGCCCCGGGGCGGTGCGCAGCGCGAGGGCGCCCGAGTGGGTGGCGTACGGCTGGGCGAGCAGCAGCCCGTGGCGGCGGCTCGGTACGGCGACCCGGCGCAGCAGGCCCGGCCCGCGGACGGCGTGCGCCGTGGCGTCGCGGCGGCTGCCGTCGGCGAAGTGCAGGCGGAGCCGGATGTCGCAGGTGCCGGGGCGGCCGAGCGCGGACAGGTCGAGGACGGAGGTCGCCACCCACGTCTCGTCGTCCGCGTCATCCGAGGAGGCCTCCTCCGCGTACGCGTCGTGGAGAGCGTCGAACGTCGCCGTGCGGCGCTGCAGTACCGTGCCGCGCCGCCGGTCGATGATTTCCACGTCCGCCGTGCGCGGCCCGGCGTCGGCCACCCGCCCGTACAGCTCGTGCAGCCGGAGCGTGAGCCGGGTGCCGCGGGCGCTCGGGCGCAGCTCGCCGTCGACGGTCACCGGGAGCAGGTCCATCGGGCGGTGCAGCAGGTGTTCGAGGGAGACCTGGGGCAGGTCGGCCGACCAGACGGGCGTGCCGTCGGGGGCGCGTGTGTACGGGGGGAGCAGCCGGGCCGGGCGGGCGGCGACCTCCTTGACGCGGGGCAGGTCGCGCGGGGCGGCGGAGGCGAGGACCAGGCGGCCGACGACGCGGCCCGGAGCCGGGGCCGCCTCGAAGTCGGCGGTGTCGAAGGACTCCAGGTAGGCGCGGGTCCTGGTCCACCACTGGCTGCGGTACTCGGGCCCGCGCAGATCGAGCTCACGCGCGTACATCCGCAGGGAGTGGTCGAGGAAGTAGGAGCGGGCCGCGCGGGCGAGCCGCTTCTGCGAGGCGGCGAGGAGGATGTCGACGGACTGGCGGTGGGCGTCGAGGCGGGCCTGCCAGTTGTCGATGCCGGACCGGTCGAGCGAGAGGGAGAGCCGTTCGGCGGCGCGGCGTACGTGCCACACGTAGACCCGGTCGGGGATCAGGGCCATGCGCGGAGCGGCGGCGAGTACGCGCGCCGTGAACACGAAATCCTCGTAGACGAACCGGCCGTCGGGGAAGCGGATCGCGTGCTCGCGCAGGAAGTCCGTGCGGTAGAGCTTGTTGACGCAGAGGGTGTCGTGGACGAGGCGCGGGCGGCGGGCCGGATGCGTCACCACGGCCGCCTTCGCGTAGAGCTCGGGCTGCCAGGGGGACTCGTGCCCGGAGGGGAGTTCGCGCCGTACGCACAGCCCGGCGGTGACCTGCGCGTCGTGCCGTACGGCGGCGGCCAGCAGGGCGTCCACCGCGCCGGTCGGCAGCACGTCGTCGCTGTCGAGGAACATCAGGTACGAGGAGGTGGCGCGGGCGATCCCGTCGTTGCGGGGCGTGCCGCAGCCGCCGCTGTTGGTCTCGCGGCGCACCACCGTCAGCCGCGGTTCGTGGGCGGCCAGCCCGTCCAGCAGGGCGCCGCTGCCGTCCGTGGAGCAGTCGTCGACCGCGATCACCTCGCGCACGGCCGGCCCCTGCGCGAGCGCCGAGCGCACCGCGTCGCGGACATGGGCGGCGTCGTCGTAACCGATGACGACGACCGTGACGGTCGGGGCGGCCGAGGCGGTCAGGTCGGTCGGTGCGGTCGGGGCCGGGGGGTCCAGGGCGTTCACAGGGTAAATCTTAGGGGTTTCAGGTAATTGTCCGGTAAGAGGAAGGTTTTACTCTTTTGTGGCACGGCAAAGGGAACGGAACGCCACCAAAACCCCTCCGAGGAGAAGGGCGTTGCGCACCGCCATCACCGCGACGCCCGGCCATGTACCGGTCTTCACGTCCTCGTACAGGACCGGGTACGCGAGCGCGCTCACGGCCGCCGCCGCGAGGACCAGCAGTGCGACCGGGCGCTGGGTGGTGTGCCGTGAGGTGAGGCAGACCGCGGCGAGGCCGAGCAGCCAGATCAGGTACTGCGGGCTGATCACGCGACTGGTGACGGTGAACATCAGCACGGCGCACAGCGCGGCGTCGTACGGCGTCGCCGCCGAGAACCGACGGGCCCGAAGGCGCCACCACAGCAGCACCCCGAAGGCCGCAGCCGTGGCCGCGAGCGAGAGGGCCGCCACGACGCCCACGTACGGCCCGACGAACTCCATCGCCCCGTACTGGTACCGGACCCGCCCCGGCCACCCGGCCCGGCGGGCCAGCATCAGTGCCGTCCCGCCGAGCGATTCGATCTGCACCCCGCGTCCGCTCTGCCCGCGCAGGAACGAGAACGGCGAGCGGAAGGCCAGCGCCAGGACCAGGATCAGCGCGGCCGCCGCGGCGAGCGCCGCCGTCCATGCCTGCCTCGTCGTACGTCCCCGCGGCGCGCCCAGCAGGGTGAGCGCCGGCCAGACCTTCACCAGAGCGCCGAGCGCAGCGAAGGTGCCCGCGAGGCGCGGCGAGCGGTGCAGGGTGAGCAGCGCGAGGACGGCGAGCGCGGTGACCTCGATGTCGTAGCGGGCGAGCGGGATGTGCAGGAGGAGGGGGAGGCCCGCCGTCCACAGCCAGGCGCCGCGCGGGTCGCGGCTGCCGCGCACCAGTACGTACGTGACGAGCGCGTCGGTGGCGAGGGTGAGTGTCACGAACGCCTGGAAGTACGTCAGGCCCGGGAGCAGGTCGGGGGCGAGCAGTACCGGGCCCGCGCCCGGCGGGTACTGCCACAGGGGGTCGCCGGTGGGGAACGTGCCGTGGGAGAGGGTGACGTTCCAGCGCGCGTACAGGTCGTGGACCTCGCGGGCGACGCCGCCTGCCCCGAGCGGGTGCGTGCCGTCCCGGACGAGCAGGAAGAGCATCGCGGCGCGGGTGAGCAGCCAGGTGACGGGGAGTGCGGCGCGGGCCGGGCGGGCCCAGGTGGTGGGGGTGGCGGCCGGGGCCGTCGGACGTTCTCGCGTGTCGACTGTCACGATGTGGGAGCGTATGTCCCATGTTGCCCCTGAGGGCTGAACCGGGTGTCCCGGATCAGTCGAGCGTCGCCGCGTCCAGTGCCGCCGTCAGGCGGTTCAGGCGCTCCCGCAGGTCCTCGATCTCCGCCAGCTCGAAGCCGGTCGCCCGCGCGATGCTGCGCGGGACCTGCGCCGCCCGCTCCCTGAGGGCGGAGCCCTGCTCGGTGAGTGTCACGTTCACCGAGCGCTCGTCCCGCGCGCTGCGTTCGCGGCGCACGAGGCCGTTCGCCTCCAGGCGCTTGAGCAGGGGCGAGAGCGTGCCCGAGTCCAGGCGCAGCCGCTCGCCGAGGCGCTTGACCGGGAGCGCCGCGTGCTCCGGGTCCTCCCAGAGGGCCAGCATGACCAGGTACTGGGGATAGGTGAGGTCGAGATCCTTGAGGAGGGTGCGGTAGACGCTGCCGAACGCGCGCGATGCCGCGTTCAGCGAGAAGCAGATCTGTCGGTCCAGCCGCAGGAAGTCCGCATCGGGGATGTCGGTCATGACTCCAGGGTAGCGGAACACATCATTTAGTTGTGCACAATTGAATTGCGTGCTCTACTTGCACTTGTACTTGTACTTGCACTTGAACTTGAACTTGAACGCGAACTTGCCCGATCCCGAGAAGGAGCCCCTCATGGACGCCATCTACACCGCCGTCGCCACCGCCACCCACGGTCGCGAAGGACGCGCCGTCTCCTCCGACGGTGTGATCGACCTCCAGCTCGGCATGCCCACCGCGATGGGCGGCAACGGCGTGGGCTCCAACCCGGAGCAGCTCTTCGCCGCCGGTTACGCGGCCTGCTTCGGCAGCGCCCTCGGCCTCGTCGGCCGCTCGGCCAAGGTGGATGTCAGCGACGCGGCCGTCACCGCCGAGGTCTCCATCGGCAAGCAGGGCGAGGGCTTCGGCCTCTCGGTCGTGCTCCGCGTCGAGCTGCCCGACTCGGTCGACGCCGAGACGGGCCGCAAGCTGGTCGAGCAGGCCCACCAGGTGTGCCCGTACTCGAACGCCACCCGCGGCAACATCGACGTGGACCTCGTCGTCGAGTAGGCGTCAACCGGCTTTCGCAGGGCCCCCGTCGACCCGCGCGAGCACCTCGCCGGTGCGGGGGCTCCAGTCGACCATCACCGCCTCCGCGGGCAGCTTCTGGTTCTTGTCGAGCAGCAGCCAGCGCACCCGGTAGCGGCGCGCGACGGCCGTCCGCTCCGAGCGGGTGGACTCCGGGGAGAGGTAGGCGCGCACGGCGGTCAGGCGCCGCTCGCGCTCCCGCTCGTCCAGGGCCGGGTCCGGCCAGGCCGGTGCGAGCAGGTTCGGGCCGTACCCGGGCAGCGAGCGGGTCGGCCGGTAGCCGTTGGTCAGGACCACGTCGCCGCGCGGGATGTGCCGCGCCGCCCAGGTGTACGTCGGCCACATCGGGGGCTGGTCGAAGCCGCGCGGCACGACCGCGCCGCCCTGCACCGTGAGGAAGCCGAGCGCCGCGCCCGCCGCCGCCAGCAGGCCCAGGGTGCGGCGCGGCCAGGTCCAGGGGCGGGGCGCCGCGAGCGCGATCGCCAGGGAGAACTGGAGCGGGACCAGGGCCAGGCCCATGATCCGGCCGTACGTGTAGTGGCCGGAGACCCAGCCGTACGCGATCACCAGGACGTCGAGCGCGAACATCAGGGCCAGCGGGTCCCGCCGGTCGCGGCGGAACCTGCGCCACAGCACCGGCAGGCCGATGAAGGCCAGCCAGAACCGGGCGGGCATCTCGGTGTAGAGCTGGTGGTGGATGGAGTCGACGCTGGTGTCGCCGACCAGGGACAGGACGTCGTAGTACGGCCAGACCAGGGCGGTTGCCGCGGTCGTGACCACGGTGAGCGCCCAGCGCACGTCGAGGGCGGGCAGCCCGATGGCCACGACGCCGAGTACCGCGGCCACCGAGGAGATCGGGTGGACCAGCAGGATGACGCCCACCAGTACGCCGAGCCCCGCGTATCCCCACCAGGAACTCTCCCGCCGCAGCCGGCCCGCCCACGCCCAGGCCCAGAACGCCAGGCCGATCGCGAACGTGGACGGATAGCCGAGGTTGCCCGTCATCGAGAGCAGCCCGAGGTACCCGCTCCACCAGGCCGTGCGCGTGCCCCACAGCAGCGTCATCGCCGCCAGGGCGAGGACCGGCGCCCACGGCCGGGACGTCAGGGAGCGCACGAAACGGTTCAGGCCGGTCAGCAGGACCAGCAGGTTCAGCGGGCCCGCCAGCTTCACGACCTCCCAGCCCGCAAGGCCGGTCAGGCGCGCGAAGACGCCCTCGGCGACCGCGTACGGGGAGTAGTAGGGGCTGCCCGCGCCCGGCAGGTCCGCCATGGGGTGGCGGGGGTGGAGCAGTGACGTCTTGAGGCGTTCGACGACCGCCGCGTGCTGCCCGAAGTCGCAGCACATCGGCACCCGCCAGTACGCGAGCGTCATCACCAGCCAGAACAGGCCGCCGAGGACGAAGAACGGGGTGGGGCGCCAGAAACGGCCGCCGCGCAGCGCGGTCGCGCCGCGGACCGTTCCCCGGGTGAGGGTGGCGGCGCCCTGCGGCGTCATCGCATCAGCCGTTCCGCCACCCGGGCCGCCGCCTGTCCGTCGTCCAGGTCGCAGTAGGCCGTGCGGAACGCCTCGTACGCGGCCGCGTGCCGGGGTACGAGCGTGTCCAACTCCCTTAGTGCGCCGACCACTTCGGCCGTGGAGGAGAGCAGCGGGCCCGGGGCGTGGTCCTCGAAGTCGAGGTAGAAGCCGCGCACGGTGTCCCGGTAGTGGTCGAGGTCGTAGGTGTGGAAGAGCATCGGACGGCCGGTGTGCGCGAAGTCGAACATCAGCGACGAGTAGTCCGTCACCAGTACGTCGGCCAGGAGCAGGAGTTCGGCCGCGCTCGGGTGGCCGGTGACGTCCCGGACGAACGGGGCGCGGGCGCCGGTGAGGCGGCCCGTCGCCTGCGGATGCTTGCGGACCAGCAGCACATGGTCGGCGGCGAGCTCGTGTTCGGCCGCCGCGAAGTCGAAGGCCGGCTCGTGCCGGAAGCGGCCGGGGGAGTGGGCGAGGTGGTCGCGGTAGGTGGGCGCGTAGAGCACGATCCGCTTGCCCGGGTCGATGGCGAGGTCGCGGCGCAGCCGTTCGGCCCGCTCCCGGCGGTCGCCGGCCGCGGTGAACAGGACGTCGTTGCGCGGGGAGCCCGCCTGCAGGACCTCGCCGTCGTAGGAGAGGGCGCGCGACAGGTGCGGGGCCGACCAGCGCGAGGGGGCAACCAGGACGTTCCACTGGCGGGCCAGCTTCGGCAGCAGCGTGAGGTGGTCGTGGTCCGCGTACAGGGTGTCCGTGAGGTCGGCGCCGATCCGCTTGAGCGGGGAGCCGTCCCAGGTCTGTACGACGGTCTGGCCCGTGCGGCGCTCGAAGAAGTCGGGCAGCTGGTGGGCGGTGACGATACGGCGGCAGCGCGCCAGGGCCGCGTACCACTCGGCGGAGAACTCCTCGACGCCCCGCGCCGACGGCGGCACGTGGGTGCGGCCGTCGCGCGTCACCCACAGGTGCTCGACGGCCGCGCCGCGCCGCACCAGCTCCGCGTGGACCGCGCGTGGCGAGTCCCCGTCGACGTACAGGACCGCGTCGCGCAGGGGGAGCAGGCGCTGGGCCGGGTAGTGGAGGGTGCGCAGCCGGTGGCGGCGGTAGGGGCCGCGGTCGGCGGGGGACAGGGCGGGGCCCGCCGCGAGGAGCAGCCGGTCGCCGAAGCGCCGGTCCACGGTGAAGTCGCGGGCGGAGTCCGGGCGGTGGCTGGGCAGGCCGGCGCCGACCGAGGTCAGGACGCGGACCGGGACGCCGTCGCCGTGCCGGTCGTCCGCCTCGCGCAGGAACGCGTACCAGCGGCCCTCCCACACCTTCGAGGCGGCGACGACCGCCCGGAAGCGGCCCTCCTGGTGCTCGGTGGTGGTGGTGATCTCCTCGGTGGTCGAGCTGTGCCGCAGCACGAACTCCGGTTGCCGCCAGCAGTGTTCGGACGCCGTCCCCGCGACGACGAACGAGCCGTCGTCCGCCCAGCCCGCCAGGTCGGCGACCGGCTGCCGGGTCAGTTCGACGACGAGCTGGCCCTGGTCGTTGGCGGTCGCGCACAGCTCGCGTTCCCCGGCCGGGTACCGGCCGGGCGGCAGGTCGAGCGCTGCCGCCACCGAACGCGTCTTCCCGTCGGCCAGGCAGAAGTTGACCTGCCAGCGGTCGCCGTGCGGCGGCTCGACCTCCTTGGGCGCGCGGTGCGGCGGCTCCGGCACCGCCGCCAGGTCCGCGAGCGGAACCCGCACCAGGAACCGGCCGCCCGCGCACGTCACCGGATAGGCGAGCTCGGTGCCCGAGTGCTTGTGGGTGAGGCGCAGGGTGCGCGGCTCGATGCCGTTCAGCAGGCGGCCCGCCAGCACCATGGCACCGCCCTCGGCGTGGTGGTCGTCGGCGAGTGCCGCATGCGCCACGACCTTCAGGACGAGCCGCCCCTTGGTGTGGCCGACGACGAGGCGGGTCCCGTCGCCGAGGTCGCGCACCAGGTGCTGCTGCGCCGAACCGTCGAGCGCGCGCAGGGCCGCGCGGCGCAGCTGCCCGTGCCCGGCGACGAGGATGCCCAGGTTCCAGGTGCCGGGGCGCCACCGCCCCTTTGCCTTCAGCTTCTCCGGGTCGATCGTCATGGTGAAACCGGAGTGGTCGTAACTGTGCAGTTCCTGGCCGGAGTTGATGGTGGCCAGCGGGTCCACGGCGTTTCGGGTCGGCACCCGGCGCAGCTGCGCGCGGCTGCCCGCCGCCTTGAGCAGGCCGGTCTTCACCGAGTGTCCGGGCCGGGCGGCGGCCACGTTCTTCACGTACGCGTAGCCGCTGACGCGGAGCTTCCCGTCGGCGCCCCACGCCGTCTCGCGCACCCGCGCCACCACCGGCATCTCGCGCCTGCCGACCTTCACGAGGCGTTCGGGCAGGCGGGCCAGGCCCGGGAAGACGGCGCTGCGGCGCAGCGTCCCGCGGAGCCGGAAGGCGGTGCCGTTGCGGCGCTCGAAGGAGAGCAGGCGGACGAGGTCGTCGATCCGCCGGGTCCGTACGAGATGCCACTTCACGCGCAGGTCGAGAGGGAGGCCGTCGGCGGCCGCCGGGTCGGCGCGGCGCAGGAACGCCGCCGTGCCGTCGCAGAACGCCCGCCGGTACTCGGGCCCGCCCATCGGCAGTCCGTCGAGGAAGTACACGAAGTCGTCGCGCAGGCAGGACGTGTCGTAGGACTTCTTCAGGTCGGGCCGGTCGGGGAAGCGCTCGGCGAGGAAGCGGCTGACGTGGTCGCAGGCCGCGATCCGGTCGCGGACCCCCTTCACGTCCGTGCGGCGCCGGGTGATGGAGCCCTCGCGCACCCGCCAGTAGTAGACGTGGTCGTCGAGCACGTCCACGGACTCGGCGAGGAAGTGCGCGGGGATCATGACGGGCGTGTCCTCGTACAGCTTCCCTTCCGGGAAGGTGAGGTCGTGCCGGTCCCAGAACGCGCGCCGGAACACCTTGTTCCAGGCGACGCGGTCGGAGAGCAGCTGCCGGTCGCGGGTGATGTGGGTGCGCTCGCGGCGCCGGGTGAGCCACTTGTACTGCCAGGCCTGCTGCCGGCCGCGCTCGTTCAGCCGCCACACGTTGCCGGTCGCGAAGTCCGATCCGGTGCGCTCCAGGCTCGCGGTCATCCGCTCGTACGCGTCGTGCGGCACCACGTCGTCGCTGTCGACGAACGTCAGGAACGCGGCGGCGGGGTCGGTGTGCCGCACCCCGGCGTTGCGGGCGGCGCTCAGCCCGGCGTTGTCCTGGCGGACGTAGCGGAAGCGGGGGTCGCGGTCCGCGAAGGCGCGGGCGATGCGCGGGCTGTCGTCCGTGGACCCGTCGTCGACGAGGACGACCTCCAGGTCCCTGAGGGTCTGGGCGGCGATCGACTCCAGGCACTCGGCCAGGTAGTCCTCGACGTTGAAGACGGGCACGACGACGCTGAGGCGGGGGTGGCGAGGCTTTTGGGGCATTCATGTTATTTGCCCATTTGTGTCGGCACTTTCGCCCCGACTCGCCCGTGTGGGTCAATCGGGCGGCGTGCTCCGGCGTGCTCCGGCGCGCGCCCCGGCGACGGGGCGCTGAGGTACCGTCAGGTGTTATGTCCAGATTCTCCGTTATTGTTCCCGCGTATCGCGTCCAGGGCTATCTCCGGGAGTGCCTGGACTCCGTGCTCGGCCAGAGTCACACCGACTGGCAGCTGATCGTCGTCGACGACGCCTCGCCGGACGCCTGCGGCGCGATCGCCACGGAGTACACGCGGCGCGATCCGCGGGTGCGGGCCGTCACCCTGCCCGCCCGCGAGGGCGTCGGCGCCGCCCGCACCGCAGGGATGCGCCTGGCCACCGGCGCCTACCTCCTCTTCCTCGACGCCGACGACGCCCTGCTGCCCGGCGCCCTCACCGCGATCGACGTGGCGCTCACCGAGGCCGGGGACCCCGACGTCCTGCTCTACGACCACGACCGCACCGACTGGTGGGACAAGGTCCGGGCCAGCGGCGACGACCTGGCGGGGGACGCCGACCCGCTGACCCTCACCCCGGCCGCGTGGAACCGCGCCGTGCGCCGCGAGTTCTGGGCGGAGCGCGGTCTCGCCTTCGCCGCGGAGGGCCCGTACGAGGACGTGGTCCCCGCCCACCGCGCCGTCCTGGAGGCAGGCACCCTCGCGACGCTGCCGCGCCCCTGCGTGCGCTGGCGCAGGCGCCGCGCGGGCAATCTGGCCGGGGCGCCCGGACGTGCGCACTTCGCGGTCGTGGAGCGCTACGGGGAGCTGCTCGCAGGGCCCGGCTCCACCCAGCGCCTCTTCCCGGTCGCCGTCGGCCGCGTCCTCGACGTCCTGGACGATCCCTCCCGCACCACCCCCGCCGACCGCCCCGAACTGTTCCGCCTCGCCGCCGAACTGCACCGCGCCCACCGGCCCCCCGGGCACACGCCCCTGGGCGAGCGGGAGCAGGCCGTCGCCGCCGGGTCCTGGCCCGCGTACCAGAAGCAGGAGAGGACCAACGGGCTGAAGACATCGGTGAGTTCGGCCCTGAAGCGGCACAAGAAGAAGCTGCGCACCCGCGTCATGAAGGCCGCCTACCGCACCGATCTGCGCACCGCGCGCCTCGACCCGGACCTCGCGGTCTACGGCGCGTACTGGAACCGCGGCGTCAGCTGCAACCCGGCCGCCATCCACGCCGCGGCCCGCCGGATCGCCCCGCACCTCAAGGGCGTCTTCGTCGTCTCCTCCCGCCACCAGGAGCGCGTCCCCGCCGGGGTCCCGTACGTCATCGAGGGCTCGCGCCGCTACTGGCAGGCCATGGCCACCGCGAAGTACCTGGTCAACAACTCGTCCTTCCCCGGCGGCTTCACCAAGCGCCCCGGCCAGGTCTACCTCCAGACCCATCACGGCACACCGCTGAAGAAGATGGGCCTGGACCAGCGCCGCTACCCGGCCGGCACGCACGGCATCAGCTTCGCCAAGGTCCTCGCCCACACCGACCAGTGGGACTACAGCCTCTCCGCCAACCCGCACTCCACCCAGGTGTGGGAGCGCGTGTATCCCTCGGCGGCGTACGCCCCGCTGGAGCTCGGCTACCCACGCAACGACGTGTTCTTCGCCACCGGCGACGACGAGATCCGCGCCATGCGAAGGGAGTTGGGGATCGGCGACGGACAGCGCGCGATCCTCTACGCCCCCACCCACCGCGACTACCAGAAGGGCTTCCTGCCCCGGCTCGACCTCGTCCGGTTCGCCGACGCCCTCGGCGACGACCACGTCGTCCTGGTCCGCGCCCACTACTTCTACGGCGCCGAGGCCGGCCTCGCCGACGCACACCCGCGGCTGATCGACGTCACCGGGCACGGCCGCGTCGAGGAGCTGTGCCTCGCCGCCGACGCCCTGGTCACCGACTACTCGTCCGTGATGTTCGACTACGCCTGCCTCGACCGCCCGATCATCACCTACGCCCCCGACTGGCAGGCGTACCGGCTTGCCCGCGGCACCTACTTCGACCTCCTGTCGGGCCTGCCCGGCGACACCCCGGGCGCGGTCGCCACCACCGAGGAGGAACTGCTCGCGCTCTTCCAGGACGGCGGCTGGGACAGCCCCGCGACGACCCGGCTGCGCGCCGCCTTCCGCGAACGGTTCTGCGCCTACGACGACGGGGGCGCCGCCGACCGGGTCGTACGGAAGCTGTTTCTGAACGGGTGACGTTCGCGCCGCGCGGGCCGCGTGAACGACCGCATTCGTCATCCAGTCGTACAAGCTCGTCGCATGCCGCTGATGCCGCAGATCCTGCAGCCGGGGCCCGCACGCGCCCGCGCCCTGGCCGTCGGTGTCCCCGGCGCCACCGCGTTCGTCCTGGCGCTGTGGCACCTGGACCGGGGCACGATGTGGCGCGACGAGGCCGCCACCGTCATGGCCGCCTCCCGCACCCTGCCGCAACTGTGGCACCTGCTCGGCACCGTCGACGCCGTGCACGGCCTGTACTACCTGCTGATGCACTTCGCGCTGCCGCTGTATCCGGGCGAGTTCATGCTCCGCCTGCCCTCCGCGCTCGGCGCGAGCGCGACGGCCTGCCTGGTCGCCGCGCTCGGCATGCGCCTGGTGCGGCTCCGGGTCGGCCTGTGGGCGGGACTTCTCTACGCGATCGCGCCCTTCGCCCAGTACTACGCGCAGGAGGGCCGCTCCTACGCCCTGGTCGCGGCCGGCGCCGCCGCCGCGACGCTGCTGCTCGTGCGCTGTGTCGAGCGGCCCTCGGCGCGGAACTGGGCCGGATACGCGGCCGCCGTCACCGTCACCGCCTGGCTCCACGAGTTCGCCGTACTGCTGCTCGCAGCGCACGCCGTCACCCTCGCCGTGACCGGAGTGCCCCCGCGGCTGTGGCGCCGCTGGTGCGCCGCGGCCGGGTGCGCCGCGCTGCTCCTGCTGCCGCTCGCCGCCGTGACCCGGGACCAGAGCGGTCAGGTGTCCTGGATCCGGCCGCCGGGCCGGGCGGAGGCCGAGACCCTGCTGCGCGCGGCGACCGGCCATGACGGGCTGCTGTACGCGGTGACGCTCGCCCTGATCGCGCTCGCCGTGTCCCGGCCGCCGGTCCGTCGGACGCGCGGCGCGTGCGGCCTGGCCGGGGTCGCCGTGCCGCTCGCCCTCGTGCCCCCGCTGATCCTCTTCGCCGTCTCCCAGTGGCACCCGCTCTACGCGCCCCGGTACGCGCTCTTCGCGTTCGCCGGGGTGCCGCTCCTGGCGGCGGCGGGCCTGGAGGCGCTCCTCGCCCGGGTGCCGCGCCCGGCCCGTGGGGCGCGCCTGCTGTCGGGGGCGGTCCCGGCCCTGGCCGGCGCGGGCCTCGTCGCCGTCGCCTTCCTCGTCCAGCTCCCGCTCCAGCAGCACCAGCGCTCGGCGGACGCCCGGCGCGACGACCTCGGCTCGGTGGCCCGCATGCTCTCGGCCCAACTGGAGCCGGGCGCGGCCCTGTTGTACCTGCCGAAGGCGGGCCGCCGGTACGTCGAGGCGTACCCGGCGTCGGTCGCGGGCGTCCGCGACGTGTCCCTGCGCGCGTCGGGCGCCGCCTCCGGCACGCTCTACGGAACCGACGTGCCCCCGCGCGAACTGGCCGCCCGCATGGCCTGCCTGTCCCGCGTCCAGGTCCTGTTCGACGCGGAGGCGGGCCGGCCCGGCTGGCACACCGACTCCACCGGCGAACGGGCCAAACTCGCCGTCCTGCGCCGGGACTTCGTATCGCTGACCCAGGTACGCCGCCGCAGCGGTCTCCTTGTGCTGTACGCGCGGGTGGGCGGCCCGGCGCGCGGATGCGCCGACCGTTAGCCGGGGTCCAGCCGTCAGCCAGGGCCCCGGCCGCAGAAGGCCCCTTCCGCGCGGACCGGGTCCGCCGGGACCCGCAGCGAGGTGCGCGCCGGGGCGCCGATGAGGTTCCGCCAGAAGCGGGCCGGGGTCAGCGGGGCCCGCACCGAGTCCTGGAGCTCCGCGATCGCGCCGCAGCGCAGGGCGCGGCGGGCGGCCAGGACCGCGGCGCTGTCGCCGGCTGCCGGGGCCGTGTAGTCGGCGACGAGCCACGCCGGGTTCACCGGTTTCTCGTGCCCCGCCTTGCTGAAGAGCACGGGCGGGGTGTGTGCGCCCAGCGGGTTGGCGAGGCTCAGCGAGTCGACGGCCCTGTCGGCGAGGGGGATCACCGTTCCGGCGTGCCCGAGACGGGCCTCCACCCCGACGAACGCGGCCGGAACGCGCGGCGCCAGCGGCAGTTTCAGCACCGTGCGGTCGTACCGCGTCTCGATCAGCAGGGTCCGGGTGCCCGACGCGCGGGCGTCGCGGACCTCCCGCGCGAAGAGGAACCGCCGGGCCGCGTGCGCCTGTTGGGTGACCGGATGGTCCAGCCCGGTGTTCGCCACGTAGCCCGCGTGCTCGTCGTACACGTGATAGGTGCCGTCACCGCCGTGATACGCGGGGCGCCACAGGAACGCGCAGCTCAGCGCCCAGGTGGCGAGCGCCGCGAGCGCGCATCCGGTGACCCTGGACCACGGCACGGCGAACAGCGGCAGCAGGACCAGGAACAGGCTCGGCAGCAGCATCCGGCCGTGCATGAAGTCGCCGCCGACCTTGACGACGAAGACGGCCGTCGCCGTGCCCGCCACGACCGGGGCCGCCGCGACGAGCAGCATCCGGTGCCCGCGCGGCGCCAGGCGCCGGACCAGGAGCGCGGCCGCCGCCGCGAGCACCGTGAGCGGAAGCCAGAGGTGGTACGGCCCGGTGAAGTCCGCCAGGTAGACGAGCCCGCGGTCCCACAGCGTCCAGGACGCCTCCTTCGTGACGGCGGGCAGCGGGACCAGGATCCCGTAGTAGCCGGCGCGGAAGATCTCGTAGGCGAGGGGCAGGGCGAGTCCCGCGGCGGCGGCCTTGAGCGTGCGCCGCGGGCCGGGGCGGACCGTCAGCCAGAGCACCGGCGCGTACACGACGGCGACCAGCGCGAGGTCCGGGCGGACCAGCGGGGCGAGCCCGAGGAGCACGGCCGCGACGGTGAACGGGCGCCCCGGCGAGGGGTGTCGGGCCGCGCGCACCAGCGTCCACCAGCTCGCCCCCAGCCAGGCGAAGGCGAGCCCGGTCTCAAGACCCGACGTGGCGTAGTCCCACAGCGCCCGGACCGGCAGCAGCACCAGCACCCCGAGCGGCACCACCCGGGCGGGGCGGCCGTACAGCTCCACCGTCCCGAGCAGCGCGAGGGCGAGCCCGCCGACGGCGAGGGCGAGGCCGAGGAGCACGGCGACCGTCGCCGGGTCCTGCCGGGTGACGTACGTCGCCGCGGTGACCAGCCACACCCACAGGGTGCCGGTGGAGGTCTCCACGCGTTCCCCGACGTTGAAGACCGGGCCGTGACCGGCGAGGAGCTGCCGCACCACCCGCGTGTAGATGAGGCCGTCGTCGCCGATCCAGCGGTGGTGCCAGCCGAGTACGGCGAGCGTGAGGGCCGGTCCGGCGACGGTCGCGGCGCGCGCGGTGCGGCCGCGTGACGTGGACCGGCCGGACGCGGGCCCGCCCTGCGGCGACGGAACGAACGGCAGCCGTCTGCCGCCGAGAAGAGTGGTCATAGTTGAACTTATCGGTACATAAGTGGGTACGTTACGAAAACGTGGCCGTCGCGGCATTGACGCGACCCGTAGCTCCCGCGCCACCTCGGAAGTTGAGGGTGCGCCACGTCCCAGCCGAGAGGAACAAGACCCCATGCACCCCTCCGCGTACGCCCACATGAAACTCTGCGTCGAGCAGTACCTGCCCGCCGATGGCCGCCACCGGGTCGTCGACCTGGGCTCGCGCATCTCCGACAAGCAGACCAGGACGCACCGGGCACTCCTGGCCGACCGGGACATCGACTACATCGGCGTGGACGTCCTCGAAGGGCGCAACGTGGACCGGGTGATGACCGAGCCGTACCGCGTCCCCGTGAAGTCGAGGAGCGCCGACTTCGTCATCTCGGGGCAGGCCTTCGAGCACATCCCGTTCTTCTGGGCGACGATGCTGGAGATCGCCCGGGTGCTCAGGCCCGGCGGCACCGCCTTCGTGACCGCACCCTCGCGCGGCCACGCGCACGACGCGCAGGACTGCTGGCGCTACTACCCGGACGGCATGCGGGCGCTCGCCGCCTACACCGGGCTCGAACTGGTCGAAGTGCACACCGACTTCCCGCCCCTCAAGGGCATCCGCCACAACTACCCGTCCATCGACGCCAAGCACTCCTACTGGGGTGACACGGTCGGCGTCTTCCGGCGGCCGGAGAAGTACCCGGCGCTGCGGCTGTGGCTCGTGCGCACGGTGACCCGCTGGTGGGCGAACCGGGTCGGCGGCGTCGACGGCATCGCCGTTCCGGCACCGCTCGACGGACGCGAGCTGTGCGCGCGACCGCAGGGGGTCCCCGCCCAGGTGGGCTAAGGCAGGTCACCCGGCAGGGGCAGTGCAGGTGACCGAGCGGCCCCGCGGGGGTTGGGCAGTGGATGAAGATCCTGAACCGGCCCTCCGCCCCGGCCCGCCCGGCTGTCCCCGGCGCCCGCCGCCCCGGTGCCCCGCCCGGTGTGCCGGCCCGGTCCTGGGCCGTGCCCCTCGCCGTGCTCGGCGGCACCGCCCTCGTCGCGCTCCGTGCCGCGGCGCTCGGCCAGTGGATCGTCGACGACGCCGCCGTCACCTTCGCCTACGTACGCAGCATCGGGGACGGGCTCGGCCCGGTGCAGCAGGCGGGGGCGCCACCCGTCGAGGGGTACTCCAACCCGGTGTGGCTCGCGCTGCTGCTGCTCGGGCGGGTCCTCGGCCTCTTCGACCACGGCGCCTGGTTCGGGGTGAGCGACCTCGCGCTGTTCCCGAAGCTCCTCGCCCTCGGCTGCGTCGCCGGGACGCTGGCGTGCGTCGGGGCAGCGGCCCGGGTGGCGCTGCCCGCGCGCGCCTGGCTCGTCGTGCTCGGCACGGGCGGGCTGCTCGCCGCGAACCAGGCCTACGTCGTCTGGTGCTTCTCCGGCCTGGAGAACTCCCTGTACGGGCTGCTCGCCGCCGCCCTGGCCCTGCTGCTCGTCCGGGGCGCCGCCACACCCCGCGTCGCGTGCGGCGCCGCCGGGCTCGCCCTGCTCGCCGCGCTGACCCGCCCCGACGGCGCCGTGCTCGCCGCCGCGTACCCGCTGACCGTGCTGCTGCTGCGGCACCGGGGCGCGGTGCGGGCGGCGCTGGTCAACTGCGCCGCGTTCGGCGCGGGGTACGGCGCTTTCCTGCTGTGGCGGTTCGCGGAGTTCGGGCGCTGGCTGCCCAACACGGCCGTCGCCAAGTCCCAACGGCCGCCGGGACTCGCGGAGTTGGCGAAGGTGGGAGAGCTGCTCGGCTACGCGGGCTGGGCGTTCGTCCTCCTCTGCGTCGCCTGCGCCGGGATCGTCGTGGGGCGGCCGGGCCCGGCGCGGCATGTGATCGGCGTGCTGTGCGTGCCGCTCACCCTCACCCTCCTCGCGTACGGCGCGCTCGCGCGGGACTGGATGCCGCTGTACCGGTTCGCCACTCCGGTGTGGGTGCTCGGCTCGGCCGTCGCCGCGCTCGCCGTCACCGCGATCGCGGGCGGGGCCGGGCCGCGGGCCCGGGTCCTGCTCGGCTGCGGCGTGGCGGGCGCCCTGGTGCTCTCCCTCGCCGGGCAGGGGGCACGCGGCGAGGGGTTCCGGCGCGAGCCGACGCTCTCCATGTGCTGGGTCGCCGACCGCTACGGCCGCACCTTCGACGCGTACGCGGACCGGCTCGGGCTGCGCCCCGGCGCCGGTGTCGCGCTGCCCGACCTGGGCGGCACGCTGCTCACCAGCCGGCTGCGGGTCGTGGACGTCGCGGGTCTCACCGACCGCAGGATCGCCGACGCGTACGCGGCCCACGACAAGGCCGCCCTCGCGCGTTACGTGCTGAGCGAGGCCCGCCCCGAGCTCATTCACACCCATGGCGCCTGGCCGGGCAAGTCCGGCCTGACCGGGCCCCGGCTCACCGCCGCCGGATACGTGCCGCTGTACCCGGAGGGCGCCGGCGGCGACTACGTCCTCGCCTCCGCCGTACCGGGCGGGCAGCACCGCATCGACGCCGTACGGGAGTGGGCGAAGCCCCGTATCGACCGGATGAACCACGAGAAGCAGAAGGAACGCGGCCACCTCGGCGACTGCGGGGCACGCCTGGTCCCGCCCTCGCCCACGACGTCGGCCGTCCCGTCGGCCCCGGGCGGACACCACCGCACCGACGCCGTGCGGGAGTTGCCGCAGCCGCCCACGCCGCCCCCGCCCCCGGCAACCGGGACCGGCGTGGAGCCGCCCCCGGGCGCCGGCCATGTACGACCCATCCCGCTCGCCCCGGCCCGGCCGACCCCCGTCGTGCCCGTCTCCCAGGAGGTGCTCCGGTGACCACCGCGCTCGTTCCCTCCCAGCCGCTGCGGCAGCGCGCCCGGCCGGCCCGTGCCGAGCGGCTCGACTCGCTGACGGGGCTGCGCTTCCTCGCCGCGTTCGCCGTGTTCACGCACCACTTCACGGGCGCGAGCCCGTCCGGTGGCGTCGCCCACGCGCCCGTGCTGTTCCCCTACTCGACGATCGGCATCACCGGCGTCGACTTCTTCTTCGTCCTGTCCGGGTTCCTGCTCGCCTGGGGGCACCGCTCCGGGACCGGCGCCAAGGAGTTCTACCTGCGGCGCGCGGGCCGCATCCTCCCGCTGCACCTGGCCGCGACCGTGCCGTGCATCTGGGTGTTCCACGTGTGGGGCGGCGTGCCGTGGGACCTGCCGAGTTTCCTGGCGTCGCTGGTGCTCGTGCAGACCTGGTTCCCCGGCGTCGTCCCGATGTTCCCGGGCAACGGGGTGGCGTGGACGCTCAGCGTCGAGGCGCTCTTCTACCTGCTGTTCCCGATCATCATCCGGGGCGCCTACCGGCTGCGGACCAGGACCCTGCTCGGGCTCTGCGGGGCCGGGATCGTCGCCATGTGGGCCCTCAACTGGTGGACGGCCACGCACCTTTCACCGTTCTACAGCGAATGGGTGATGCGGCACCCGCTGACCCGGCTGCCCGAGTTCGCGCTCGGCCTCACGCTCGCGCTCGCCGTGGGCCGGGGCGTGCGCGTCCCGCTGCGGCCCGGGATCCTCGCGGCCGTCTTCGGCGCGTACACGGTGGTGTACGCGCACCGCGGCACGTGGTTCGACTCCGCCGTCACCGGCCAACTCACCTACTCCGTACGCCCGTTGGCGGCGCTCTTCTTCGGGCTCGTGATCGTCGCGTACGTGCAGCGCGAGAGGGACGGGCAGCGCGGCTGGCTGTGCACGCCGGTCATGGTGCGGCTCGGCGCATGGTCGTACGCCTTCTATCTGCTGCACCAGACGGTCAACCGCCTGATCGTCGACCACTGGGGCCGTGCGGTGCCCTCGAACGAGTCCGTGTTCACGCTGGTCGGTGTCGCGGCCGTCGTCACCGCCCTGTCCTGGGCCGCGTACACCTACGCCGAGGAACCCGCCCGGCGCTGGTGGACGCGCCGCCAGTGCACTTAACGTGACCGACTCCTGACGCAGGGTGACATGAAGGGTGAAATGCGCGTAGTGTCCCGCCCCATGGCATGGAAGAAAGCCGTCAACGGCGCGCTCCGGACGCTCATCGGATACCAGCTGACCCGGCCGCGGGTGCCCGCTCCGCGCGGCGGGGCCCAGCAGGCCCCGAAGCCCGCGCCGCCCGCGCCCGCACCCGGTAAGTCCAAGTCCAAGGCGCTCGACCTGCCCGTCGACTACGACGACGAGGCCAAGGAGACGATCCGCGCGGTCAAGCCGTGGACCATGACGTCCCCTGAGCGGCTCAACGCGTTCATCCTCGCCACCCGGCACATCGTCCGGCACGGCATCCCGGGCGACATCGTCGAGTGCGGTGTGTGGCGCGGCGGTTCGATGCAGGCCTGCGCGAAGACGCTGCTCAGCTGCGGCGTCGCCGACCGCGACCTGTACCTCTTCGACACGTACGACGGCATGACGCCGCCCACCGACGAGGACCTGCGGCGCGACGGCACCCCCGCCGCCGACATCCTCGCGCGGCACGGCAAGGACAAGGCGATCTGGGCGTACGCCGGCCTCGACGACGTGAAGTCCGGTTTCCAGCAGGTGCCTTACCCGGCCGAGCGCGTCCACTACGTGCAGGGCAAGGTCGAGGACACCGTGCCGGGCGAGGCCCCCGACAAGATCGCGATCCTGCGGCTCGACACCGACTGGTACGCCTCCACCAAGCACGAACTCGACCACCTCTACGACCGGTTGGTGCCCGGCGGCGTCCTGCTCATCGACGATTACGGCTACTGGCAGGGCTCCCGGCAGGCCGTCGACGAGTTCCTGGAGCGGACCGGCGAGCGGCTGCTCCTGCTGCGGATGGACGAGGGGCGCATCGCGGTCAAGCCGTGAACTGCTTCCCACCTGCGTGTACTTGACGATCGGCCCCCGCGTCGCGTGGAGCGGGGGCCGACCTGTGATCACTCGTATGGCCCAGGACGGGTGACCGGGAACAGCGGCACCGGTTGTTAACGAGTAGGCCCATCGCCGTTCGCCGGAAGGAATGTGCGCAGCGCATGACACCCCGCCTCACCGTCGTCGTTCCCATCCACAACGTCGAGGAATACCTCGGCGCCTGCCTGGAGTCGCTGTCGGCGCAGACCATGCCGGACCTCGAGGTCGTGATGGTCGACGACGGCTCCACCGACGACAGCGGCGGGATCGCGCGCGAGTTCGCCGCCGGGGAC
Source organism: Streptomyces sp. NPDC102467 (assembly GCF_044765445.1). Lineage (NCBI taxonomy): Bacteria > Bacillati > Actinomycetota > Actinomycetes > Kitasatosporales > Streptomycetaceae > Streptomyces > Streptomyces sp. NPDC102467. Next base: position 525,654 of record NZ_JBIWKA010000003.1, read on the forward strand.
CCCCGGTTCCACCTCGTCGAGCAGGCCAACGCCGGCCTCGGCGCCGCCCGCAACACCGGCACCCGGTACGCCACCGGCGGCTACCTCGCGTTCGTGGACAGCGACGACGTGATCCCCGAGGGCGCGTACGAGCTGATGCTGCGCGCCCTCGAGGAGTCCGGCTCGGACTTCGTCACCGGCAACGTCCACCGGCTGCGCGCCGACGGCTCCACCGAGCAGTCGCCCATGTTCCGCAAGGCGATGGCCGCCACCCGCACCGCCACCCACGTCACCGGCGACTGGGACCTGCTCGCCGACCGGATCGCCTGCAACAAGGTGTTCCGGCGGGCCTTCTGGGACGAGCACTCCTTCGCCTTCCCCGAGGGCGTGCTCTTCGAGGACATCCCCGTCGTTCTGCCCGCCCACTTCCTGGCCCGCTCCGTCGACGTCCTGCACGACACCGTCTACCTGTGGCGCGACCGCGACGGCTCCATCTCCAACCGCCGCGCCCTCCCGCGCGCCGTCCACGACCGCACCGCGTCCGTCGCCCACGTCAGCGGCTTCCTCGCCGGGCGGCCCCAGTGGCAGGAGGCCAAGCGGCGCTACGACGCCTCCGTCCTCGCCGGCGACCTGTGGATGTTCATGGAGGCGCTGCCGGACGGGGACGCCGCGTACCACGAGGCGTTCCTCGACCACGCCAACTCCTTCGCCGCCGGGGTCGACCCGGCCGTCCTCGACGAACTGCCGCTCGGCCTGCGCGTGCGCTGGCGGCTGATCCGCGAGCGCCGCATGACGGAACTGCTCGCCTTCATGGCGTACGAGAAGCGGAACCCGGGTGCCTTCCGGGCGCGCCGCGGGCTGCGCGGCCGCCGCGCCGACTTCCCCGCGCTCACCGGCCGGCTGCCCCGCAAGGTCGTCGGCCTCGCCAGGGCCGACCTGCCGCTGGACGCCCGCGTCACGCACGCGGCCTGGGGCGAGGACGGCACGCTGCGGCTCAAGGGCTACGCGTACGTACGCAATCTGCCCGCGGGCCGTCTCGGTGCCCGCGCCCGCGTCGCCTGGCTGCGCGCCGGCAAGCGCCGGGCCGTGCCGCTGCGGCTGCGCACCGTCCGCTCGCGCGAGGCGACGCTCGCCTCCAAGCAGGGGCTGCACAGCTACGACCGGGCCGGCTTCGAGGCGGCCATCGACCCGGCGAAGCTGGTCACCGGACGGGCCGGCACCACCTGGAACCTGGAGCTCGGCGCGTACGCGGGCAGCCTGCTGCCGCGCACCGGGCCGGTGCGGATGAGCGGCCCGTGTCCGCTGCCCGTACGCCACCTCGACGACTTCCTGCGGATCGCGCCGACCTTGCAGGGCGGGCGGCTGCGGCTGCGCGTGGAGCGGCTGCCCGCCCGCCTCGCCGGGCACAGCAGCGACGGCGAACACGTGCTGTTGCAAGGCGAGTTGGCCGTCAGCGGGCGAGCCGTGCCGATCGCCGTGCGCGTCGAGAACTGGCGTACCAAAGAAGCCCACGATCTGCGCGTCGCCGTCGACGGGCGCACCTTCACCGCCGAGGTACCGCTGGCCCTCTTCGGCAGCTCGGACGGCCCGGCCGACCCGTGGGGCATCGGCCTGGTCCGCGCGGACGGCAGCTGGTCCTCGCTCGCCGTGCGTCCCGACATCGCGCCCGGCCGCTACGGCCTCGGCGGCGGCCGTGAGCTGATGGTGCTCGCCAACCCGTCCGGCAACACCGAGCTGCGCGACCAGACGGTACGGCCCGTCGTCGACACCGTCCGCTGGGAGGAGCCGGGCCGGCTGCTGCTCGCGGGCAGCTACCCGGGCGCCGGGCGGCGCGAGCTGGTCCTCGTGCACAGCGGGCACGACGAAGAGACCGTCGTCCCGGTCGCGCTCGCCGACGGCCGCTTCGAGGTCTCGCTGCACCCGCACGCGCTGCCGGGCCCGGCCGGCACGCTGCCGCTGGCCGAAGGCAACTGGTACCTGTTCCTGCGCGCGACCGGCGACGGCGACCCCGACGCACGCGTCCCCGTCCTCGTCGCGCCCGCCCGCCACCCCGATCTGCCGCTGACCAGGGAGCTGGCCGGCCGGGACTTCGTCGTGCAGCGCCGCCACCACGACCAGCTCCTGCTCACCTCGGGCACGTCGCTGCCCGAGCGGGACCGCGGGCGCGGCGCGCAGAACGCGCTGCGCGCCGCCTACGCGACACAGCGCACCCTGCCGCGCCGCGACGCCGTCCTCTACGTCAGCTTCGACGGCCGCCAGCACTCCGACTCGCCACGCGCCGTCTTCGACGAACTGGCCGCCCGCGGAACGGAGTTGGAGCACCTATGGGCCGTGCGCGACCAGCAGGTGGAGCTGCCGCCCGGCGCCACGCCCGTCGCGATGTGGAGCACCGACTGGCACGAGGCGCTGGCCCGCTGCCGGTACATCGTCACCAACACGCACCTGCCCGACTGGTTCGAGCGCGCCGACGGCCAGTACGTCGTCCAGACCTGGCACGGCACGCCCCTCAAGCGGATCGGCCGCGACCTGACGGGCAGCGCCTCCGCCGACGTGCGGTTCATCGCCACGCTGCCCGCCCGCGCCGCCCAGTGGTCGCTGCTCGTCTCCCCGAACAGCTTCTCCACACCGGTCCTGCGCGGCGCCTTCGGCTACACCGGCGAGGTCCTCGCCTCCGGTTATCCGCGCAACGACGTGCTGCACGCCCCCGACCGCGACAAGCTCACCGCGTCCGTACGCGAACGCCTCGGCATCCCCGAGGGCAAACGCGTCATCCTCTACGCCCCGACCTGGCGCGAGAACCAGCCCCGCAAGTCAGGACGGTACGGCCTCGATCTCCAGCTGGACCTGGCGGCGGCGCAGGCGGCCCTCGGCGACGACCACGTCCTGCTGGTCCGCCGCCACTACCTGGTCGGCGGCGCCCTGCCCGCCTCCGACTTCGTGCGCGACGTGTCCCGCCACCCCGACGCGGCCGAACTCCTGCTCATCGCCGACGTGCTCGTGACGGACTACTCCTCGATGATGTTCGACTTCGCGCAGACCGGCCGGCCGATGCTGTTCCACACCTACGACCTCGACCACTACCGGGACTCCCTGCGCGGCTTCTACTTCGACTTCGCGGCCCAGGCCCCCGGGCCGCTGCTGCGCAGCAGCGACGAGGTGATCGCCGCGCTGCTCGACCCGGACGCCGCGGTCGCCGGGCACCGGGACGCGTACGCGCGGTTCCGTGAGGCCTTCTGCGACCTCGACGACGGCACCGCCGCCGCGCAGGTCGCCGACGCGATGCTCGCCCACGGCACGGGCGGGGGCCCGCGATGAGCGCCGACCGGGCCGTCGACGTCAGCGTCCTTCTCGACTGCCCGCCCGGCACCGACGCGGCGCGGCTGCGGGCCTCGGTCCGCTCGGCCCTGGCCCAGACCCTCGTCGGCACGGAGGCCGTGCTCACCGGCGACGGCGTCGGGGAAACAGGCCTCGCCCTGGTCGCCGACCATCCCCGCCGGGTCCGCCTCGGCGCCCCCCGCGGCACCTACGTGCTGCCGCTCGCCCCCGGCGAACTCCTGGAGCGCAACGCCTGCCGCAACCTCTACGCGGCGGCCCGGCGCACCGACGCCGACCTGGTCGCGGGCCGCTGGACCCGGCTGACCGGCACCGGCACGAAGGAACGCGCCCCCCGGTGGCAGGCCGACCTGTACGCGAGGTCGCGGGTCCTGGACACCGTGAGCGAGGAGCCCGAGCTGCTGACGCGGCCCGCGCTGACGGCCGGGTACTGCGTGCGGCGCGCCCTGATCGAGGGCGCCACCACGGGACTCGGCCGCGCTGTCGCCGCCCGCCGCATCGCCCTCGTCCCCAACCTGATCACCACGCACCGCGCCGCCCCCGACCCGCTCGGCGACCTCCCCGCGGCCACCGCCGAACACCGCCGCGCCCTCGACCTGATCGCCGACCCGGAGCTGCGGTCCCGCCGGACGCACGCCTTCGTCGTCGACCACGTCCTGCCGTGCGCCCGCGCCTTCCTCGGCCTCGACCGCACGCGCCGCGCCCAACTGGCGGCCCAGGCGGCCCAGTTGCTGGACGGGCTGCTCGACGCCGCCGTGCTGGCTCGGCTCCCGGCCCTGGAGCGGGTCGCCGCCCGACTGCTCGCCGACGGGGACGCGGGCGGCGTGCACACCGCGGCGTACGCCCTGGAGCGGCCCGGCACCGTCGTCACGCCGCTGGCCCGCGGCGACGGCGGCCGCGTCCACTGGAGCGCGGGCCACACCGACGCCGCGTACGACGTCACCGAACTCGGGCACCAGCACCGGGCGCCCCGCGACCTCGCGCTCCTCAACCGCGTCACCCGGTGCGCCCGCGAGGACGGGCGGCTCGTCGTCGAGGGCGAAGTCGTCGTGCCTCTCGGCCTGCTCGACGGCGAGCGCGCGAGCGTCCTCACCGCGACCCTCGACTTCAAGGTGCGCGACGCGGGCGAGAAGACGGTGACCGTGCCCGTCGACGACGTGCGCCTCCAGGGTGAACACGGCGAGCACGGCGGCGTCATCGCGTGGCGCGTCGCCGTCCCGCTCACCCGGGCGCTGCGCCCCCGCGGCATCGGCGACCGCGTATGGGACCCGCGGCTTCGCCTCGGTATCGACGGTGAACTCCTGCTCCCGCTCGACCTGTTCGCCGAGCAGGACACCGTCCCGGGCCAGGGCGCCGCGCTCCCGGCCCGGCCCCGGCTGACCCGCCTCACCGCCGACACCTGGCAGCCGTACGTCACCGCGAAGCACCACCTCGCCGTCTGCCTGCTGCCGCGCGGCAGGGCCGCCCGCAAGACCAACGCCCTCGCCCGCTATGCCACGCACTTCCGCCCGGCCCGCGAAATCAAGCAGCTCTGGAAGAAGCTCCGCAAGAAGTACCAGGCCCTGCACTCGCAGCGCGTCAAGATCCGCGTCTACCGCCGGGTCCTGTGCCGCCTGCCCGTCAGCCGCGGCACCGTCGTCTTCGAGAGCCACATGGGAAAGTGCTACGGCGACAGCCCCCGCGCCATCCACGAGGAGCTCGTCGCCCGGCGCCGCGGGGCGCACGTCGTGTGGTCGTACGCGACGTCCCCGGACGGCTTCCCCAAGGACGCCAAGCTCGTACGCCGCTGGTCCTGGCGGTATCTGTGGGCCCTGGGCCGCGCCGAGTGGTGGGTCGACAACCAGGGTTTCCCGCACGCCCTCGACAAGCCGAAGCACACCACGTACCTGCAGACCTGGCACGGCTCCGCGTACAAACGGATGGGCTTCGACGAGATCCGGCACAAGACGCAGAACGCCCCGCAGCGTGAACAGCTCGCCCGCGCGGTCGACCGGTTCGACCACTTCCTGGTCCGCTCCGAACACGACGTGAGCACCCTCGCCCACGCCTACCGCATCTCCGGGGACCGCCTGATGCGCGTCGGCTACCCGCGCAACGACCGCCTCGTGGAGGCGCGGAAGCGTGACGAGCGCACAGGCCGCTTCCCGCGGCCGGCCCCGGCCGCCGCACTCGGCATCCCCGACCACCGCACGGTCGTCCTCTACGCCCCCACGTTCCGCGGCACACCGAAGAAGAAAAAGGTGCAACTGGCGCTGGATGTACGGCAGTTCGCGGAGCGGCTCGGCGACACGCACGTGCTGCTCGTGCGCGCCCACTACATGGAGGCGGCCACCCTGCCGGTCACTCCGCCGGGCACCGTCATCGACGTCTCCGCGCACCACGACGTCAGTGAACTCCTGTGCCTGGCAGACGTGTTGGTCACCGACTACTCGTCGATCATGTTCGACTACGCGCTTCTCGACCGCCCCATCGTGCACTTCGCCCCCGACCTCGACGCGTACGCCGCCGAGCGCGGCAGCTACTTCGACCTGCGCGCCCGTGCGGGCGGCCCGGTCGTCGCCACCCAGGACGAACTGCACCGCACCCTCGCCGGGATCAAGGAGTCGGACAGCGACTGGCAGGAGGCGCGGCGGGCGTTCGCCGCCGAGTTCGGCACGTACGACGACGGAGGCGCCGCCCGCGCCGTCGTCGACGCGCTCTTCACGCGAAAGGCACGCCCATGACCGCGGCCCGCGACCTCTTCCTCGTCGCCAACACCACCGACGAACTCGGCGGCGTCACCGCCTGGACCCACCAGATGGCCCGCCTGTTCACGAGCGCGGGCCACCGTGTGCACGTCATCGGTGTCCACGAGTCCGACCTCAAGATGGCGGTGCCCGAGGCGCCCGGCTACCCGGTGACCAGCCTCTACAAGCAGCACCCGCCGACCCCGCGGCCGCTGCGCGGCGCCCGCCGGTTCAGTGTGCCCGCGCGCCGCCGCGAGAGCCACAGGGTCGCCGCGAAGAAGCGGGCCGTCGCCACCCTCGAGTCGATCCTGCGCCCGGCGCGGCCCGGCTCCGTCGTCGTCGTCACCCAGGTGTGGCCGATGGAGTGGCTGCGCGAGATCGACACCTCGCACCTCACGATCGTCGGCATGAGCCACGAGTCGTTCGCCTACTCCCGCGCCTGTCACCGCTACCACTGGGTGAAGCGGCACTATCCGCACGTCGACCGCTGGCTGGCGCTCACCCAGGAGGACGCCGACATCTGGACGGCCGAGGGCCTGAACAACGTGGACTTCATGCCCAACGCCCTCGGTCACCTGCCCGCGCTGCCCTCGCCGCGCACGGAGAAGGTCGTCTGCTCGATCGGCCGGCTCGCCGACCAGAAGGGCGTCGACATGCTCCTCGACACCTGGGCGAAGGTCGCGCCGTTCCGTGCGGACTGGCAGCTGCACGTATACGGCGCGGGCGCGGACGAGCCCCAACTGCGGCACCAGTGCACCGCGTTGGGGCTCGACACTTCGGTGAGGTGGCTCGGCCGCACCGACGACGTGCCGGGCGCTCTCGCCGCCTCCTCCGTGTTCGCGCAGTCCTCCCGCGGCGAGGGCTTCCCGCTGGCCCTCATGGAGGCGATGGCCAGCGCCGTGCCGTGCGCCGCGTTCGACTGCGCACCCGGCGTCCGCGAGATCGTCCGCGACGGCGAGGACGGCCTCCTCGCCCCGCTGGGGGACCTGGACGCCCTCGCCGACCGGCTGCTGCGGCTCACCGGCAACCCGCGGATGCGGGACGCCATGGGGGAGCGGGCACGCGTCAACGTCCAGCGGTTCTCCGAGGAGCGGGTCCTGGAGAGGTGGGAGGACCTGTTCGCCCTCCTGGAGCGGTAGCTACCGCCCGAGCAGCGACTTCAGCCGCCGCTTCGGCGAAGCCTTCGAGGGTGCCGGCGCGGGGGTCGCGGCGGGCGCGGCCTCGGCCTCGGCCACATACCGGGATGTCGGCTGGGCCGGGACTCTCGCCCTGCGGCCGTCGATGCGGATCATCGAGTGCCCGGCGACCTCCTCGGCCCCGTGCCAGAAGTCGTCACGGCCGGCGAGCATCGCGCCCAGCTCGCCGCGGACCGGCTCGAAGGAACCCCAGGTCCCGTAGAACTTGGTCGCCGTGATGCACAGCGGCTTCAGCCCTGTCGTGGCCACGGCGCCCCAGGTGGCCGCGGCCACCCCCGGACAGTGCTCGGCCCTGAAGTCGTCGAGCACCACGATGCCGTCCTCGCCGAGCAGCTCGCGGGCCGCCGCGATGTCGCCGTGCACGTGCTCGTACAGGTGCGAGGCGTCGACGTGCACGAAGCGGCAGCTGTCCGGTTCCACCAGCGACGTGATCACGTGCGAGGGCCCCTGGACGACGCGCGGCAGTTCATCGTGGAACGCTTGGTAGTTGGCCTCGAACGCGGCCCGCGTCAGGGTGCTGTACGACTTGTTCATCTCCTTGTCGTTGGCCGTGTCGGACGCGGGCGAGTCGAAGAGGTCGCAGACCGTGAAGGCCTGGCCGTCCTCCAGGTACTGCCCCATGAAGACGGCGCTCTTGCCCAGGTACACGCCGAGTTCGAGCAGATCTCCCTGCTGGCCGCGCTCCCGCTGCCGGGACAGGAACCAGTCGAAGAGCACCTGGTCGATGTTGTGGAACCAGCCTTTGACCTCGTCGAGGGTGGCCGGTCGCGGCAGAGTGTCAGGCTCGTGCTGCATGTCAACTCCCGGATCGATGTGGGGTTTCAGGGGATTCTGGGGTTTTCAGGGGTGGGGAAGAGCCGCGCCGGGTGGTTCGGGGATCCGGTGCGTCGCGCCGGACGCGGGCGACGGCGCGGCGACGGTCTCGCCGAGCACCAGACGCCGCACCACACGCTCGCCCGCTCGCCCGTCGTCGTACGCGCAGAACCGCTCGCGGAACGCGGCCCGCAGCTGCGCGGAGCGCGAGCCGCGCCAGTGCCCGGTGGCGAAGATGTCGATCAGCTCGTCCTCGGAGCGGGCCACCGCGCCCGGCGGGAAGGACCGCAGATCGAAGTAGGTGCCGCGGGCCGCCTCGTACGCCTCCCAGTCATCGGCGTGGATCACCAGCGGCCGGTCGAGGCAGGCGTAGTCGAACATCAGGGACGAGTAGTCCGTGACCAGCGCGTCCGAGGCGAGACAGAGGGACTCGACGCTCGGGTGGTCCGTCACGTCGATGACGCGGCCGCCCCCTGCCGGGGCGGGCGGCGCCTCGTACTCGTGGTGCGAGCGGGCGAGGATCACGAAGCGCGGGCCGAGCGTACGCAGCATCCGCTCCAGGTCCAGCGTGAGGCGCTGGGTGGCCCGGTAGTCGCGGTGCGTGGGGGCGTACAGGATCGCGATCGTGTCGCGCGGGATGCCGAGCGTCTCGCGGAGACGCGCGACCTCCTCCGCCGTCGCCCGGAGGAAGCGGTCGTTGCGTGGATAGCCGTATTCGAGCGTCGTGTACGAGGACGGGAAGACCCGCTCCCAGACCAGGGTCGAGTGCCGGTTGGAGGACAGGACGTAGTCCCACTTGTCGACGCTGCGCATCAGCTGCCCGAAGTCCGTGTCGCGGGCGGCCGCGGGATGGTCCTGGAGGTCCAGGCCCATCTTCTTCAGCGGGGTGCCGTGCTGGGTCTGGATCAGGATCTGGCGGGGGCGCTTGATCAGGCGCCGGTCGAAGTTGACGTTGTTGACCAGGTACTTGGAGCGGGCGAGCGCCGTCCAGTACGCGGCCGTGCCGGGGGTGAGCCGGCGGGTGGCCGCCGGGATCGTGTGGTGGTGCTCGGGGCGCGCGATCCAGGCCGTGCGCACCTGCGGGGCGTACGCGCGGAACGCCTCCTCCAGCGCGCCCGGGTTGCAGCTGTGGCCGCGTCCCCAGTAACTGGCGAAGACGGCCTCGTTCTCCCGTACGGGAAGCCGGAGCTGGACGCGGTAGTGGAACTGCAGGGCGCCGGCTCTGAGGTTGCGGCGGGTCAGGGCGGCGTACCGGCTCACGCGCCGTTGGACGCGCAGGACCGTCCACAGGGTGCGGTACGTGCGGTGCGAGCCGAGGCGGATCAGGGCGTGCCGCATGCGGGTACGGGCCGGGACGCGCGCCCCGACGGTCCGGTACCGGGCGTAGAGCGTGCGGGCCCTGCGCAGGAACTCGGCTCGGCTGCGGCGCGGCAGCCGCCCTCGCTTGGTGAAGATGGTGGACAGGTGGTCGACCATGCGCCGGAAGATGACCGCGCGCCACTCGGCGTCCAGGTCGGGATGTTGTTCGAGGAACTCGAAGACGCGCTCGTACTGGTCGAAGATGTCGAAGTGCTTGCGGGAGGTCGTACCCAGAATGTTGCCCTGACGTCTCTGCCGGTAGTGGACGCAGACCCGGTCCAGGGTCGCGATGGTCTCGGAGGCCATCAGTACTGGGTAGGTCCACGGGGTGTCCTCGTAGTAACCGGGAGGGAACGCGAAGCCCTCCCGCTCGATGAACTCCCGGTTGTACGCCTTGTTCCACACCACCATCAGCAGCCTCAACAGATCGGGCCTGTCGAGGAGTTGGAAGGAGACCGGGCCTTCCTGGGTGAGCAGGTGCGCGTACTGGTTGCGGACCTCGCGGCCGTCCCAGAAGGTGCGCGCGTAGTCGTAGAGCAGGACGTCGGGGGAGCCGGTCTCCTCGACGCGGTCCGCGATCGCCCGCAGCGAGCCCGGTGTCAGGGTGTCGTCGCTGTCGAGGAACAGGACGTATTCGCCGGTGGCGTGCAGCAGGCCCGCGTTGCGGGCGCGGCCGAGGCCGACGTTCTCGTCGAGGTGGACCGGTCTGACGCGCGGGTCGAGCGTCGCGAACTCGTCGATGATCGCCCCGCAGGCGTCCGGCGAGCAGTCGTCCACCGCGATCACTTCGAGGTCGGTGAAGGACTGCTCCAGAACCGACGCGAGGCATGCGTGCAGGTATGCCTGCACCTTGTACGCGGGGACGATGACACTGAACCGGGGCAAGACGGCACATCCAGGGGTCGACACGGGCATACTGCCCGGGAACGCCCGACGGAGTGTTCGGTTACGCCGGATGTGGCAGACGGGGGACGTACGTGCGAAGGGGAAGGGCGGGCCGTGGTTCCCTGGCCCGCCCCTCGATGCCGCATGATCGTTCGTTCGCTACTTCACCGCGCCCGCCATCACCCCGGACACGAACTGGCGCTGGAACGCGAAGAACACGGCCAGCGGGATCACCATCGAGATGAACGCGCCGGGACCGAGCACGTCGACGTTGTTGCCGAACTGCCGTACCTGCGTCTGCAGGGCGACCGTGATCGGCTGGCTGTCGGTGTCCGTGAAGATCAGCGCGACCAGCATGTCGTTCCACACCCACAGGAACTGGAAGATGCCGAGCGAGGCGATCGCCGGACCGCCCAGCGGCATCACGACGCGGACGAACAGGCGCAGCTCACCCGCGCCGTCGAGGCGCGCGGCCTCCAGGAGTTCGCGTGGGATCTCCGCGAAGAAGTTCCGTAGCAGGAACACCGCGAACGGCAGCCCGAACCCGACGTGGAAGAGGATCACGCCGAAGAGCGAGCCGAAGATCCCGATGTCGCCGAAGAGCTTGGCGATCGGCACCAGCGCGAGCTGTACCGGCACCACAAGCAGGCCCACCACGATCAGGAACCACCAGTCGCGGCCAGGGAACTCCATCCACGCGAACGCGTACCCGGCCAGCGAGCCGATGACGATGACGAGCAGCGTCGCCGGCACCGTGATCAGGGCCGTGTTGACCAGGGACTTGGTGACGTCGGAATTCTCCAGAAGGCTGCTGTAGCTGTCGAAGGTGAGCTGCGAGGGCTTGCTGAACACCTTCCACCAGCCGCTCGCCGCCATGTCCTCCGGGCTGCGCAGCGAGGAGAGCAGCAGCCCCACCGTCGGCACCAGCCACAGCGCGCCCACCAGGATGAGGACGAACTGCAGGAAGCCGCCGCCGACCTTCTCGGTGACGCGGCTCGCGAACGACCGCGGTTTCTTCACTGTCTCGTCGACGGTGGTCATCGTCGTGCCTCCCGCCGAAGTCGCCGCATGTTGAACCACATCACCGGGATCACGAGGAGCAGCAGCAGGACCGCGATCGCGCTGGCCAGGCCCTCGTTGCCCTCGCTGAACGCCGACCGGTACAGCTGCAGCGCCAGTACGTTGGCGTCGTCCTGCGAGGAGCCGGGCGCGATGATGAAGATCAGGTCGAAGATCTTCAGGACGTTGATCATCAGCGTCACCATGACGACGGCGAGCACCGGCGCGAGCAGCGGCACCGTGACCCGCCGGAACACCTGCCACTCCGTCGCCCCGTCGACCCGGGCCGCTTCCAGCAGTTCCCTGGGGATGCTGGCGAGTCCGGCGCCGATCAGCACCATCGCGAAGCCGGCCCACATCCACACGTACGAGACCATGATCGAGGTCGTCACGATGTTCAGGTAGAGGTCGAATCCGCCGAGGTGGACGGTGAAGAACTTCTTGTCGCCGAGCCAGTCGACGCCGTTGTAGGGCTCCACGAAGTTCGAGGCGGGCAACCGGAGTTGAGCGCCGTCGGCCTTCGCGGGCAGGCTGAACGTGCCGTCGGCCGCGGCCGATGTGGAGGCCACCACCTTGCCGTCCTTGACGGCCTCGATCCGCATGCCCGGATAGCCGACCTCGGAGGAGTCGATCCCGTTCAGGCCGCCCGCGCCCTTGCCGAGGGTGAAGTCCTGCCAGACGGTGCCGGTGACCTCGTCCCGCGCGTTGCGCGGTTCCTTCGCCGGCTCGGCGTCCTTCGGCATCTGGTCGGCGGCGACCCCGACGAGCGCGAGCTTCATCGGCTGCCCGGCCCGCACCGGCTCCTTGGTGAGGAACGGGCCGCCGCTCTTCCCGGCGAGCGTTCCGTTCGGCCGCGGATGCGCCTTCGGGAAGGCGGACGACTGGGCGAACGTGTCGTGGACGCCGACCACGACCGCGTTCACCGCGCCCTTCTCCGGGTCCTGGTCGTAGACGAGCCGGAAGATGATGCCCGCGGCCAGCATCGAGATCGCCATCGGCATGAAGACGACCAGCTTGAACGCGGTGCCCCAGCGGATGCGCTCCGTCAGCACGGCGAAGATCAGGCCGAGCGCCGTGGCGACCGTCGGGGCGAGCACCACCCAGAAGAGGTTGTTGTTGATCGCGGCTTTGGTGTCGCTGCGGGTGAACAGCGTCTCGTAGTTGTCGAACCCGATGAACGAACTGCCCGTGGTGTCGAAGAAGCTGCGCACGACCGAGTACCCGATGGGATACACGACCAGCGCGCCGAGCAGCACCAGCGCGGGCAGCAGGAACAGCAGCGCGACCGTTCTACGGGTACCGGTCACGCTCTTGAAGCGTCGTGGGGGCTTGTCGGATTTCGCGTTGCCGGCGGGCCCGGGCGGGGCCGCCAAGTCGCCTGAGCTGTCCTGCGACTTGGCGGCGCGGTCCGGGCCCCCGCCGTCGGCGGCCGGTGTCATCGCCGCGTCAGTCCTTGTACGCCTTGGCCGCGTCGGCCTCCAGCGTCCGCTGGGTGCCCGCGATGTCCTTCGGATTCACCAGGAAGTCCTGGAGATCCTTCCACTCGCCCTTGCCGGGCGTGCCGCCGAACGCCTGCGGGGTCTGGTCCGACATGTCGAAGCGGAAGTCGTCGCCGGAGTCGACCAGCGCCTTGGCGATCGTGCGCTGCACCTCGTTCGGGTACGCCGACAGGTCGACGTTCTTGTTGGGGGAGAGGTAGCCGCCCAGCTTGGCCTGGATCGTCGCCGCCTCGGGCGAGGCCAGCCACGTCACCAGGGCCTGCGACGCCTTGGAGTCCTTCAGGATCACCGCCGCGTCACCGCCGCTGACCACCGGCGCCTTGTCGCCGACCGCCGGGAACGGGAACACCTTCGCGTCCGTCCCGATCTTCGCCTTCGTCTGCTCGATGTTGACCTGCGCGAAGTCGCCCTCGTAGACCATGGCGGCCTTCGGCTGGTCGCCGCCGGTGAAGGTCTGCTCGACCGACTTCGTGAACTCGGTCTGCACGGCCTGCTTGTTGCCGCCCGCGATGAAGTCGCTCTTGCCCCACAGCTGCGCGAGCGTGGTCAGCGCCTGCTTGACGGACGGATCCGTCCATTTGATCTCGTGCTTGGCCAGCTGGTCGTACTTCTCCGGGCCCGCCTGGGAGAGGTAGATGTTCTCGAACCAGTCGGTCAGCGGCCAGCCGTCGGCCCCGCCGATCGACACGGGCGTCACACCGGAGTCGTAGATGGTCTGCGCGGTCGCCAGGAACTCGTCCCAGGTCTTCGGCACCTTCGCCGCCGCGTTGTCGAACGCCTTGGCGTTGTACCAGACCAGCGACTTGTTGGCGGCCTTGTAATAGGCCGCGTACTGCTTCCCGTCGACCTTCCCCAACTCCTGCCAGCCCGCGCTGTAGTTCTTGGTGAGCTGGGCCTGGGCGTCCGCGCCGAGCGGCTTGGCCCACTTCTTGTCGACGGCCTGCTTGATCGCGCCGGGCTGCGGCAGCATCGCGATGTCCGGCGGGGCGCCGCCCGCCACCTTCGACCCCAGGAAGTTGATGATGGGGTCCTGCGCCGGTACGAAGGTGACCTTCGCGCCCGTCCGCTTCTCGAACTCTGCCAGGACCTGCTTGAAGTTCTTCTGCTCGTCGCCGGTCCACACCGCGGCGATCTCCAGCGACTGACCGTCCAGCTTCGGCAGTTGGACACCGGAGGCGGGCGACTTGCTGCTGTTGTCCCCGCTCGACTTGTCGTCCTTCTTGTCGTCCCCGCAGGAAGTGAGCCCAAGGGCCAGTGACCCCACGGCCACGGCCACGAGGGCTCGGCGGAATATGGGTGTACGAAGAGTGCTGCGCATCGCTGCCCCGTTCTCGTCCTGAACGCTGAACGTACGTACTGAGCGGTGTCCGTGCGCACTGGTCTACGCCCGACCAGGGATAACCGGCAAGAGTGCCCGTGGTGTCAGGACGATGATCGTGACGGGGTCGTGATGAGTCAACGCAATTGGGGGGTACGGAAGTTGGGGCAAGCCGCCCGATGCGGATTCCGGGCGGCGGCTACCCGAACCGCCCCAGAGGCCTCACAACAGCGACGGCACCTCCTGCGCCGCAACGGACCGGGCGGCCCGCTCCAACGCGCTGGCCAGCAGGGCGAGATCGGTCGGCCCGTTCCCCAACTCCCTTACGGGGCGGCGGTCCGGCGGGTCGCCCATCCGCGCCCAGTCGAGGGCGACCACAGTGGGCCGCTGTGTGGCCGTCCGCGGAATCCGCCCGGTCACCCGCCCCGCCTGCAGGCCCACGTCCCGGCCGTCGGCCCCGTGCAGCAGCCCGCGCCCCGGCGCGGGATCCTCCGCGTCGGACCCGACCGGGTCGAGCACCACCAGCGGCCGCGCCGTCCACCCCGGCGCCGCGCCGGAGGCGAACGCCGCGACGAGATGCACACCGAGCCGCTCCCCGTCCCGTGCCACGGCCTCCAGGGCCCGTACGACCGACCCGGCGGCGGGCCGCCCCGGCGAGCCGAGCGGCGGCGCGAGCAACGCGTCCAGATCGTCGACCACGACCACGAGCCGCGGCAGCGGAGGCGCGGGCTCCGTCTTCTCCCGCGCCCCGCCGGGCCGCAGCCGGATCGTGGAGCTCGGCGGCGCCTCCAGATCACCGGCGCCGCCGGCCGGTGACGGAGCGACGCGCTGGGCGATCATCCGCCCCGAGACGGCCCGCTGGGTGTGCCACTCCGTGAAGTGCGTACGCCCTATGAGCTCGGCCCGCCGCTTCAGCTCCGTCGTCAGTGACTGGGCGAACTCCCGCATGCGGACCGGGTCGTTGGCGGCGAGATGCGTGGTGACGTGCGGCAGATCGGTACACACGCGCAGCCCGCCGATCCGCTCACCGCGCTCGCCGCCCGTGCCGTCGGCCTGCCCGTCGACGAGCACGACGCCGAGCCGGTCCGGCCGCTCGGCCGCGGCCAGGGACGCGGTGACCGAGCGCAGCAGCTCCGTACGGCCGCTGCCCGCGGGCCCCTCGATCAGCAGATGGGGTCCTTCGGCGGCCAGGTCGACGGCGACGGGACCGCGCGGCCCCGCCCCGAGCACCGCCCACACCCGGCCGCCCAGCGAACCCGGATCGTCCGCGGCGGCGGCCCAACGGGCCATCAAGGACGCCGGTGTGGCCCGCGCGAGCCCCAACTCGTCCAGCAGCCGCGCCAGTTGCGGCAGCGGAGCGGATACGCGGGCCTGCCGGGCGCCGGAACCGGTCGCCGTGTCCGTACGCAGCGGGGCGAGCGCCCGAGCGAAACGCTCCGCCCAGGGACGCGAGACGGCGTCCACCGCGGCGACGGTGCCCTGCCCGACGAGCTGCCCGCGAGCCGCCCGGTGCAGCCGCAGCGCCGTCGCCACGTCCCCGCTGAGCAGGGCCACCGCGCCGCACGCGCGGAGCGCCGGGCTGTGCGCGCACGCCGCCTCGTACGTCTCGGAGACGGGCGACGCGGGCGAGGTGGCCGGCGCCTCCGCCAGACACAGCACGTGGATCCCGGCCGGAGCCCCGTCGGCGGCGAGCCGCACGGTGGCCTCCCGCAGGGTGGCCGACCCGGGGTCGCCGTCGACGACGACCACCGTGGAGACGGCGACGGCCTCGCCGCCCGCCGACCCGGCACGGCCGGGGCGCAGCCCCGCCGCGTGATCGTCGAGGCGGCGCAGCAGCTCGCCGGTGCGGGCCGCCGCCTGCTCACGGTCGTACGCGAGCAGCAGCCGGCAGTCCTGACCGTGAGCCGGGCGCACATGCGGCAGCCAGCCGAGCCAGGACCAGTCGGCGACGCGCTGCTCCGCGGTCCTCGCCCGGTCCGTGGCGATCAGCACGATCTCCAGGCCGTCCGGCGCGTGCAGCGCGGCGAGCTGGGCGAGGGCGCAGCGGGCCAACCCCGCAAGGCGCTCCCGCGGCCCCGCCAGACCCAGCGCGCCCGCCTCGGCGAGCCCCACGGTCACCGGAACCGCGGGCAGCACCCCACCGCCGCCGGGGCCCGCGCGGTCCACGGTGCCGAGCCGCACGGCCAGCGCCTCCGGATGCCCGGGGCCGCGCTCCCACAGCCTGGGTCCGGGGCCGAGCGCGGTGAGCAGCAGCGCGGCGGCGTCGGGCCAGGTCTCGGCAGCGGCGGGAGGCCCGGGGAGCGGCGCCGGATCAGGCCCGTCCTCGTAGGACTCGGGGGTGTGCGGAGTGCGCAGCACGTACGGCTCGTGGATCTCGTGCTGCTGGTCCTGCTCGTCGCGGCCGCGCCGCAGCAGCCGCCCGAGGCCCCCACGGCGGCGCGGGGTGCTGCGGGGCAGCGTGGTGCCACGGGGCGGCGTACCGGACCGCGTCTGCTCCAGGTCGGGGGCCCCGCCCTGCTCGGGGACCATGGGCTCGGCGCCCTGCGGCTGGCTCTCGCCGGCGGCGCCCCAGGAGGCGTCCCCGTACGCGTGCCGGGTCTCGCCCGGGGTGACGGCAGCGGTGTCGCCTGGCTTCTTCGCGGGCTCCGCCGCGCCGAAGGCGATGCGCACGTGCCCCTCGCCGTCGGGCGCCGTGTCCACCGGGGCCGGGCGGGCCGCGTCACCCGCGACCACGACCCGCAGCGCCGACTCGCCGAGACGCAACAGGGTGCCGGGGGCCAGGCGCACGGGACGCTCGCCGAGGGGGCGGCCGTCGACCGTCGTCCCGTTCGTCGAGCCCAGATCCATCACCGAGACCTGGCCGTCGGCGGCCAGCGTCACCGCGCAGTGCAGCCGCGACACGTCCGGGTCGTCGAGCGGCACGTCCGCGTCGGCGGAGCGGCCGACGCGGATCTGCCCGCCGTGCAGCAGATGGACGCCGCCCGCGTCCGGACCGGCCACCACGTGCAACTGCGCCGCCGCGCCGTCCGGCTCCGGTCCTGGATCCGTGGGGGCACCCAGGGAGAGCACCGCTCCGTCGGTCAGCGGCGGGTCGCCCAGTAGGCAGCGCTGCGCGTCGAGCCGCTCGGCGCCCGCGTACAGGACGGAGGAGGGGGCGTCGCCGCCCGCGACCGCGGTGGCGAGGCCCGAGGCGACGGCGGCGAGCGCGGTGCCGCTCGGCGCGGTGACCAGCACGTCCACCGCGCTGCCCGCGGCTCCTGCGCGCGCGGACGCGTCGGGGCGCGTGCCCAGGGGGTCTACGACGGTAAGGCGGATCTGCATCGCCGTCTGCGGTCCCTTCTGCGCGGGCGCCCGGAACGGGACAGCCCGCGGTCCCCCACCGCAGATTCCCCCATTGCTACGGGCACGTCAGCCAGTGCTGGAGGCATCCTCGCACCTGCCACCGACAACACGCCCGGCACCCACCCGTAAGTGATCTTGATTGGTCGGCTCTGCCCGCAAAAGTGCCTGCTGCGTGCCTCCTGGATGCCGCTTGAGATCAGTCACGTCGTCGTGCGGCAACCAAGAGCACGGCGTATGCGTCTTCTCGTCGAACACGGGTTTGCCGGGGGTCTCGGCCACGGAATGTGGTCAGGAAAGGCCAAAGAGGATCGACAGCCGGTACTACGGGGGCCCGCCACTAGAGTGGGTCGCGACACCCGGGACCGGGCAGACCAAGCAAGTACCGATGCAGGGAGCGCATGACGTGCGGCCGGTAGGGAGCAAGTACCTGCTCGAGGAGCCGCTCGGACGCGGCGCCACGGGCACCGTCTGGCGAGCCCGCCAGCGCGAGACCGCGGGCGCCGAGGCGGCCGTCGCCGGGCAGCCCGGCGAGACCGTCGCGATCAAGGTCCTCAAGGAAGAGCTGGCGAACGACGCGGACGTGGTGATGCGCTTCCTGCGCGAGCGCTCCGTCCTGCTCCGCCTCACCCACCCGAACATCGTGCGCACCCGCGACCTGGTCGTCGAGGGCGAACTGCTCGCCCTCGTGATGGACCTGGTCGACGGCCCGGACCTGCACCGCTACCTGCGCGAGAACGGCCCGTTCTCGCCGGTCGCCGCCGCGCTGCTCACCGCCCAGATCGCCGACGCGCTCGCCGCCAGCCACGCCGACGGCGTCGTGCACCGCGACCTGAAGCCCGCCAACGTGCTGCTCAAACAGGACGACGCGGGGATGCACCCGATGCTCACCGACTTCGGCATCGCGCGCCTCGCCGACTCCCCGGGGCTGACCCGCACCCACGAGTTCGTCGGCACGCCCGCCTATGTGGCGCCGGAGTCCGCCGAGGGGCGCCCGCAGACCAGCGCCGTCGACATCTACGGCGCGGGCATCCTGCTCTACGAACTGGTCACGGGCCGCCCGCCGTTCTCCGGCGGCTCCGCCCTGGAAGTCCTGCACCAGCACCTCAGCGCCGAACCGCGCCGCCCCTCGACGGTCCCCGACCCGCTGTGGACGGTCATAGAGCGCTGCCTGCGCAAGAACCCCGACGACCGGCCGAGTGCCGAGAACCTCGCGCGGGGTCTGCGCACCGTCGCCGAGGGCATCGGTGTGCACGCCAACAGCGCGCAGATCGCCGCCGCCGAGGGCGTGGGCATCCTGCTGATGCCGGATCCCGACCCCGCGCAGGTCCCCGGCGCCGCCGACCCGACCCAGGTGCTGCCGAGCAACGCCGCGTCGTACGACCCGAACGCGGCGACCAGCGTCATGCAGCAGCAGGGGAACCAGGCCGGCCAGCCCAACCAGTACGGCGACGCGGACCCCACGTCCGTGCTGCCGAACCGGGGCGCCGCCGACCCGACCGCCGTCATGCCGCCGGTCCCGCCGCACCAGCCGGGCCAGAACCCGCAGGGCGGCACCCCGGACGACCAGCACCCCTGGCAGAACCAGATGCGGGCGGCCCGCGACCGCAACGAGCAGACGCAGGTCCAGTCCCATCTCGACCCGAACGACGACCCGCTGCGCCACCGCCCGCAGCGCCAGGTGTCCCGCCCCCAGCAGCAGCCCAGGCCGCAGCAGTACGCACCGCAGCAGCCGCGCCGATCGACTCCGCAGCCGCAGCAGCAGTACGCGGCGCCCCAGCGTCAGCAGCCGCAGCAGTACTCCCCGCCGGAGCCGCCGCCCCGCCAGGCCCCGCCCGCCCGGGAGCCGCGCGAGCCGCGCCGGCGCAGTTCCAACCCGATGAAGATCCCCGGGCTCGGCTGCCTCAAGGGCTGCCTGTTCATGATCGTGATCCTGTTCGTGGTGAGCTGGCTGGTCTGGGAGTTCACGCCGCTCCAGGACTGGATCGGCACCGGCAAGGGGTACTGGGCCCAGCTCTCCGACTGGTTCTCGACGGTGACCGGCTGGATCGGCGACCTGAGCGGCAAGTAGGACAACTGAACGGCAGCAATTGGGGCAACCGAACGGTGAGGTTGGAGATTTGTCGACATCCTGCGGGTGATTTCCCCCGCTGATGCGTTGGTTGGCGTCCGAGCCGCGTAGCTTGGGCGCCAACACGCGTCTGTAGGAGCAGTCTTGGCACGGAAGATCGGCAGCCGGTACACCGCACACCAGATCCTGGGGCGCGGCAGTGCGGGCACGGTGTGGCTGGGCGACGGACCCGACGGTCCGGTCGCCATCAAACTGTTGCGCGAGGACCTCGCCTCCGACCAGGAGCTGGTCGGCCGCTTCGTCCAGGAGCGCACCGCCCTGCTCAGTCTCGACCACGCGCGCGTGGTCGGCGTCCGTGACCTCGTCGTCGACGGGAACGACCTGGCGCTGGTCATGGACCTGATCCGCGGCACGGATCTGCGGACCCGCCTCGAGCGCGAGCGGCGCATGGCCCCCGAGTCCGCGGTCGCCATCGCCGCGGACGTCGCCGACGCACTGGCCGCCGCGCACGCCGCGGGCATCGTGCACCGCGACGTCAAGCCGGAGAACGTGCTGCTCGACATGCAGGGCCCGCTCGGCCCCGGCGGCTCGCACCCGGCCCTGCTCACCGACTTCGGCATCGCCAAACTCATCGACACCCCGCGCCGCACCCGCGCGACGAAGATCATCGGCACGCCCGACTACCTGGCCCCCGAGATCATCGAGGGCCTGCCGCCCCGCGCGGCGGTCGACATCTACGCCCTCGCGACGGTCCTCTACGAACTCCTCGCGGGCTTCACCCCCTTCGGCGGCGGCCACCCCGGTGCCATCCTGCGCCGCCACGTCACGGAGACGGTCGTCCCGCTCCCCGGCATCCCCGACGAGCTCTGGCAGCTCCTGATCCAGTGCCTGGCGAAGGCCCCGGCGTCCCGGCTGCGGGCCTCCGAGCTGGCGGCCCGGCTGCGCGAACTGGGACCCCTCCTGGAGGGCATGGCCCCGCTGGACGTCGACGAACCCGACACCGACCCGGCCCCCGATGAGTCACAGGACGCCCCGGCGCCGGAGCCGGCCGAGCCCGCCCCGCCGCGGCGCGGCGCGGTCTCCCTGGTTCCCGGCGCCGCCCCCGCGGACTCCAACCGCGACACCCATACGTCGATGCGCGTCCCGGCCCCGGACGAGCTGGCGGGCGGCGCCCGTGGCACGGCCCGCGCCCCACGCGCCGCAGGCGCCCGCCGCCCCGGCTCGGCCCGCAACCGGCACCCCGCGCGGCGCCGCCGCATCACGCTGGGCGTGGCCGGCCTCGTCCTCGCGGTGGTGGTCGGCGGCGGCATCTGGGCCGCCACCTCCGGCTCCGACGAGGCCCCGCCCACCGACAACAACAACTCGGCTCCGGCGAACCCCTGAGGCCCCGGAGCAGGAGGGGCCCGACCGCCCGGAACGGATCACTTGCACCAGCCGTTAGGCTGGTCCCGTGGCAGTCGTCGATGTTTCCGAAGAGCTGAAGTCCCTCTCCTCCACCATGGAGTCGATCGAGGCCGTCCTGGACCTCGACAAGCTGAGGGCAGATATCGCCGTGCTCGAGGAGCAGGCGGCCGCGCCGTCCCTGTGGGACGACCCGGAGGCGGCGCAGAAGATCACCAGCAAGCTGAGCCACCTCCAGGCGGAGGTCCGCAAGGCCGAGGCGCTGCGCGGTCGTATCGACGACCTCTCCGTCCTCTTCGAGATGGCCGAGGAGGAATCCGACCCGGAGGAATCAGCGGCCACCCGCGCCGAGGCGGAGTCCGAGCTGACCTCCGTGAAGAAGGCCCTCGACGAGATGGAGGTGCGCACCCTCCTCTCCGGCGAGTACGACTCCCGCGAGGCCCTCGTCAACATCCGCGCGGAGGCCGGCGGCGTCGACGCGGCCGACTTCGCCGAGCAGCTGCAGCGCATGTACCTGCGCTGGGCCGAGCGCCACGGCTACAAGACCGAGGTCTACGAGACGTCGTACGCGGAAGAGGCCGGCATCAAGTCGACCACCTTCGCCGTCCAGGTGCCGTACGCCTACGGCACGCTCTCCGTCGAGCAGGGCACGCACCGCCTGGTGCGCATCTCCCCGTTCGACAACCAGGGCCGCCGCCAGACGTCGTTCGCCGGCGTCGAGGTGCTCCCCGTGGTCGAGCAGACCGACCACGTCGAGATCGACGAGTCCGAGCTGCGCATCGACGTCTACCGCTCCTCGGGCCCCGGCGGCCAGGGCGTCAACACGACGGACTCCGCGGTCCGTCTCACCCACCTCCCCACCGGCATCGTCGTCTCCTGTCAGAACGAGCGCTCGCAGATCCAGAACAAGGCGACGGCGATGAACGTGCTGCAGGCCAAGCTCCTGGAGCGCCAGCGCCAGGAGGACCGGGCCAAGATGGACGCCCTCAAGGGAGACGGCGGCAGCTCCTGGGGCAACCAGATGCGTTCGTACGTGCTGCACCCGTACCAGATGGTCAAGGACCTGCGCACCGAGTTCGAGGTCGGCAACCCGCAGGCCGTCCTCGACGGTGAGATCGACGGCTTCATCGAGGCCGGAATTCGCTGGCGCAAGCAGCAGGAGAAGTAACCCGGGAGGTAGAACCCGGGATTTATCGACAAGGCAACTGCCGCTCACGGAGCGGTAGTTGCCTTGTCGTTTCCGCGGTTGGCACCCAACTGTGAAGGTCTGTCGGCCTTTTACGTCACAGTCACATGTCCGTACGACGGTCAGATCGCCCTATTCGGGGCAACGCGTACGCAACGACCTTGACGTTGAACTGAAAACTGGGAAGGCTGGCGCGCGGCATGCGTATCAGTGGGACGTGTGTGAACGGGGGCCGGTCGAACGTGATGCCTGCTGCCCCTATTTGAACGCGGTCCCGGGCGCTGCTCCAATGACGATTGGCTACTGGGGGTAGCAGACATATGACCAAGAAGACGCGGATGCGCGTAGCGCGGATAGCCGCCGGCGCGGTGATCGCCGCCGGCGCGTCGCTGACCGCCGCGGGTGCCGCTTCCGCCGCCGACGTGAACATCGGCATCCTCGGCATCGGTGCCGATGTGCACGCCGGGGCCGACGGTGTCAGTGCCAGCCTCGGGGACGACGACGACCCGACTGACCCGACCGACCCGGGTGACCCGGACTGCACCATCGTGGTGACGCCGGAGTGCGACCCGACTGACCCGGGCGACCCGGGTGATCCCGGGGACCCGGGCGACCCGGGAGACCCCGGCGACCCGGGTGATCCCGGAGACCCCGGTGACCCGGGTGACCCCGGAGACCCTGGCGACCCGGGTGACCCCGGCGACCCGGGTGACCCTGGCGACCCCGGCAACCCGGGTGACCCCGGCAACCCCGGCGGTGACAACGGCGGCGACAACGGTGGTGACAACGGCGGCGACAACGGCGGCGGTAGCCACAACGGCGGCGGCTCCACCACCGGTGGCGACAACACCAACCCCGACGGCAACAACAACCCCGTCGAGCAGGGCCAGGGCAAGGACAGCCTGCAGGACACCGGCTCCACCCCGGCCGCGCAGACCGGCGCCCAGGGCAAGGGCGGCGAGCTGGCCGAGACCGGTGCCGACGGCACCACGATCCTGCTGATCGGCGCCGCGACCATGATCGCGGGCGGTGTCGGCTTCCGCTTCCTGCCGCGCCTCGCCGGCAACCGCGGCGGCGGCGCCGCGGCGTAACGCCTGAGCGACACAGTGCATACGAGTCAGGGCCCGGAGCTGATCAGCTCCGGGCCCTGACTCGTATGTCTCGGCGGGCTAGACGGTCTGATGGGCGAGCAGCGCCACGGCCGCCACCAGCAGGGCCACGAGCGCGATCAACGCCATCGGGTTCAGCCCGGACAGCGGGCTCTGCTGCTGCAGTCGCTGGCGGTTCGCCCGGCACACCGGGCAGCGGCCCTCGCTCACGGGCGCCGCGCAGTTCGCGCACACCAACCGGTCATAGGTCATGCGCTCGTCCTCCTCCCGCGCGGCGGAGCCGACGGAAAATTACGCCAGATTCCCACTGGTTCTCTCCGCTCAACGCTCCGGGAAACGCAACCGTTCCCCCTACCACTGTGCCAGCTTCCCCGATTTTCGGCGCGGCCCGCTCCCAGGACCGTCTCTGACCAGCCACGGGAAGGACAAAACCGGCGCCACAACCGGCACCACGCCGGGACAAAACGCGCAACCGGGGACGGCGCCTGCGCCGCGCATGCCGGTTCGCGTATGGTCACGCTCACCTGTCCCCGACGCCCCCGACGCTCCGAGGCGCCCCCGTGATCCGATTCGACAACGTCTCCAAGCTCTATCCCAAGCAGACCCGGCCCGCCCTCAGGGATGTCTCCCTGGAGGTCGAGCGCGGTGAGTTCGTCTTCCTGGTCGGCTCGTCCGGCTCCGGCAAGTCGACGTTCCTGCGGCTGATCCTGCGCGAGGAGCGGTGCAGCCACGGCCAGGTGCACGTGCTGGGCAAGGACCTCGCACGCGTCTCCAACTGGAAGGTCCCGCAGATCCGTCGCCAGCTCGGCACGGTCTTCCAGGACTTCCGCCTGCTGCCCAACAAGACCGTCGCCGAGAACGTCGCGTTCGCGCAGGAGGTCATCGGGAAGTCCCGGGGCGAGATCCGCAAGGCCGTTCCGCAGGTCCTGGACCTCGTCGGCCTCGGCGGCAAGGAGGAGCGGATGCCGGGCGAGCTGTCCGGTGGTGAGCAGCAGCGCGTGGCCATCGCGCGGGCGTTCGTGAACCGGCCCAAGCTGCTGATCGCGGACGAGCCCACCGGCAACCTCGACCCGCAGACCTCGGTCGGCATCATGAAGCTGCTCGACCGCATCAACCGCACGGGCACCACCGTGGTGATGGCCACCCACGACCAGAACATCGTGGACCAGATGCGCAAGCGCGTCATCGAGCTGGAGAAGGGCCGTCTCGTCCGCGACCAGGCACGCGGCGTCTACGGCTACCAGCACTAAGTAGTCGTCTACGGCTACCAGCACTAAGTAGTACCGAGAGAGAAGCTGCGAAAGGCTCAGTAAGCGTTATGCGTGCCCAATTCGTTCTGTCGGAGATCGGTGTCGGTCTCCGCCGCAATCTCACGATGACCTTTGCCGTCATCATCTCGGTGGCCCTCTCGCTCGCCCTGTTCGGCGGCTCGCTGCTCATGAGCGACCAGGTCAACCAGATGAAGGGTTTCTGGTACGACAAGGTCAACGTCTCGATCTTCCTGTGCAACAAGGGAGACTCCGAGTCCGACCCGAACTGTGCCAAGGGCCCGGTCACCGCCGAGCAGAAGAAGCAGATCCAGACCGACCTCGGCAAGATGGCCGTCGTCCAGAAGGTCGCGTACGAGTCCCAGGACCAGGCGTACAAGCACTACAAGGAGCAGTTCGGCGACTCCCCGCTGGCCAGTTCCCTCACCCCTGACCAGCTCCAGGAGTCGTACCGGATCAAGCTCAAGGACCCGGAGAAGTACGAGGTCATCGCGACCGCGTTCAACGGGCGGCCCGGCGTGCAGTCCGTGCAGGACCAGAAGGGCGTGCTCGACAACCTCTTCCGGCTGCTCAGCTACCTGAACTACGCGGCGGGCGCGGTGATGGCGGTGATGCTGGTGGTCGCACTGCTGCTGATCGTGAACACCGTGCGGGTGTCCGCGTTCAGCCGCCGCCGGGAGACCGGCATCATGCGCCTTGTCGGCGCGTCCGGGTTCTACATCCAGGCGCCGTTCATCATGGAGGCCGCGGTCGCCGGACTCATCGGCGGCGGCATCGCCTGTGTGTTCCTGGCGGCCGGTCAGTACTTCGTCATCGACAACGGCGTCGCGCTCTCCGACAAGCTGCAGCTCATCAACTTCATCGGCTGGGACGCGGTCCTCACGAAGCTGCCGCTCATCCTCGCGGTGAGCGTCGTGATGCCTGCACTGGCCGCTTTCGTCGCGTTGCGCAAGTACCTGAAGGTGTGACGAGAGTCCCCCGGCAACGCGGGGCGCCGTGCGGGCCAACCTCCCGTACGGCGCCCCGCGTTGTCCTAGACTCACCGACATGTCAGGCCCGGATCTGTTCTCCCGGCCCCGCCGCATCGGCCGCGGGGCGGCCCTGACATTGGTCTTCGCCAGCGTTCTCGCGGCCGGCGCGGCGACCGGTTCCCTGCCCGACGACGGCCGGAAAGCCGCGGAAGAACCGGGCAGTTCGGTCGTCGCCGCGCACGAGGCCCCGTACGACGACCCGACCGAGGCGGCCGCCGAGGCGATGGAGGACGGCAAGTCCCCCGTGCAGGCCGCCGAAGAGGCCGTCAGCCGCAGCGGCGACCGCTGGGGCGCCGTCTACTCGCAGGGCGAGTACGAAGAGTTCGAGCAGGCCCTGGACGGCGAGTACACCGGTGTCGGGCTGCGGGCGCGGCGGGGCACCGACGGCGACGTCCAGGTCACCAAGGTCCGTTCCGGTTCGCCCGCGCAGGACGCCGGGATCCGCGAGGGCGACCGCATCGCGGCCGTCGACGGCAGGACGGTCACCGGCCGCCCCGTCACCGAGGTCCTCGGTCTGCTGCGCGGCGAGCACGCCGGTACGGCCGTCCGCGTCGGGCTGCAGCGCGGCACGCGCGCGTGGAGCGAGACGCTGCGCCGCGCGAACCTGTCGACCGACCCCGTCACCACCACGCGCCTCGCCTCCGGGGCAGTGCTGGTGAAGGTCAGCGCCTTCACCAAGGGGGCCGGTACGAAGGTGCGCACAGCGGTGCGCGAGGCACCCGCGCGCGCGGGCATCGTCCTCGATCTGCGGGGCAACTCCGGCGGCCTGGTCGCCGAGGCGGTCAGCGCGGCCTCGGCCTTCCTGGACGGCGGCCTCGTGGCGACGTACGACGTACGCGGTACGCAGCGCGCCCTGCACGCCGAGCGCGGCGGCGACACCACCAGACCGGTGGTCGTGCTCGTCGACAGCGGGACGATGAGCGCGGCCGAGCTGCTCACCGGTGCCCTCCAGGACCGCGGCCGCGCGGTCGTCGTGGGCAGCAGAACCTTCGGCAAGGGCTCGGTCCAGATGCCGAGCCGGCTGCCCGACGGCTCCGTCGCGGAGCTGACCGTCGGCCACTACCGCACCCCCTCCGGCCGGAGCGTCGACGGCCGCGGCATCACCCCCGACCTCGAGGCCGACGACGAGGCCCTCCGTAGGGGCGAGACAGTATTGAGTGGCCTCGGGTCCCCCTCGTAGTGCGAAAATGGCCAGCACTATGGCTAAGGGAATGTACGTACCGAAGGAGTCCCAGCCCAAGCAGGGCAAGGGGGACGCGTCCAGCAAGAAGGACGGCAAGCGCAAGATCGTCGCGCAGAACAAGAAGGCGCGGCACGACTACGCGATCATCGACACCTACGAGGCCGGCATCGTGCTGAGCGGCACGGAGGTCAAGTCGCTGCGCCAGGGCCGCACGTCCCTGGCCGACGCCTTCGTCCAGATCGACGGGAACGAGGCGTGGCTGCACAACGCCCACATCCCGGAGTACAGCCAGGGCACGTGGACCAACCACGCCGTGCGCCGCAAGCGCAAGCTGCTCCTGCACCGCGACGAGATCGACAAGCTGGAGTCGAAGTCGCAGGAGGCGGGGCACACGATCGTGACCCTCGCGATCTACTTCAAGGACGGCCGCGCCAAGGCCGAGATCGCGCTCGCCAAGGGCAAGAAGGAGTACGACAAGCGGCAGACGCTGCGCGAGCAGCAGGACCGGCGGGACTCGGACCGTGCCATCGCGTCGGCGAAGCGGCGGCAGCGGGCACAGGAGCGCTGACGGGCGCTGACAGGCGCTGACCGGCCCTCGCGGCGG
The DNA here is from genome assembly GCF_044765445.1 of Streptomyces sp. NPDC102467. Classification (NCBI taxonomy): domain Bacteria; kingdom Bacillati; phylum Actinomycetota; class Actinomycetes; order Kitasatosporales; family Streptomycetaceae; genus Streptomyces; species Streptomyces sp. NPDC102467. The sequence continues at coordinate 553,013 of NZ_JBIWKA010000003.1, forward strand.
GCGCCGGAGGAATACGCTGGCACCGACCTGCGTTGGTCACGTACGATGGGGCTGTTCCTCACCGCAGGGACATCGGATCGCAAGGTCCACTTTGAAAAAACAACATGGGGATGATCGGTTTCGACAGCGGCTGTCGAAGCAGGTGAAGCGTGTCGAGGAAGCGGCAATGATCTCGTTAACCATATGTCGCAACCAATAATCGCCAATTCCAAGAGCGATTCCCAGTCCTTCGCCCTCGCTGCCTAATAACAGCGACTGAAGGACCCTAAAAGGGTGTCAGCCCGGGGGTGTTCCCGACCCGGATCCTGGCATAATCTAGGGAACTAAACCATCGAGCCCGGTCACGGGGTTCGATGGGAAATCAAACAGTGACTGGGCCCGTCGGCGACTTGTTCGCGTGATCACCGGGGCCGAGAAAATCGCAGCGAACTGCACACGGAGAAGCCCTGCTGCTGCACCGTTGGACGCGGGTTCGATTCCCGCCATCTCCACGAGACGGATGCATGGATTCTGCTCGCACACTGCGCGAGCAGAATCCGTCCCGTCGGGGATTTCTGGGGGGCATGCCCCCAGACCCCCTCATCCCATGCGATTCAGGCCCGACTGTCACCACAGTCGGGCCTTTGTCGTTGTGTGGGCCCGCCCCATATCGGGGGGCGCGGACCGGTCCTACCTTCGCTGCTCATGACACACACCAGAGCCGCAACAGCAGCAGCACTGTTCACCGCGCTGCTCGCCTTCTTCCTGCCCGCCACCGCGCAGGCCGCCCCGGCCGTTCAGGAAGTCACCGGGTTCGGGGCCAACCCGGGCGCCCTGAAAATGTTCCGGTACGTTCCCGCCGGGCTGCCAAGCGGGCGGCCCGTCGTCGTCGCCCTGCACGGCTGTACGCAGAACGCCGCCGGGTACGGCACCGGCAGCGGATGGACCGACCTGGCCGATCGGTGGGGGTTCTCCGTAGTGCTGCCGCAGCAGACCTCGGGCAACAACCTCAGCTCCTGCTTCAACTGGTTCCAGGCCGGTGACATCGCGCGCGGCCAGGGCGAGGCGGCGTCGATCGCGCAGATGGTCGACAAGCAACTCGCCGACGCGGGCGGGGACGCCTCCCGGGTCTACGTGACCGGGCTCAGCGCCGGGGGCGGCATGACGTCCGTGATGATGGCCGCGTACCCGGAGAAGTTCGCCGCCGGTGGCGTCGTCGCCGGGCTGCCGTACGGGTGCGCGCAGGCCGCCGGGTCGCCGTACGTGTGCATGTACGTGGGGGCCACCCAGACGCCGAAGCAGTGGGGCGACCGGGTGCGGGCCGCGCGGCCCGGGTACACGGGGCCCTGGCCGCGGCTGACCGTGTTCCAGGGCAGCGCCGACTACACCGTGAAGCCCGTCAACATGAGCGACCTGATGAAGCAGTGGACCGACGTCCGGGGCGCCGACCAGGCCGCCGATACGAGTGACACCGTCGCCGGGTTCCCGCACCAGGTCTTCCGCGACGCGTCCGGGGCCACGGCCGTGGAGACGTACAGCATCACGGGGATGGGGCACGGGCAGCCCGTCGATCCGGGGAGCGGAGCGGCGCAGTGCGGGACCGCGGGGGCGTACGTCCTCGATGTGAATCTGTGCGCCGCCCAGGTCCTCGGCCACTCGTGGGGTCTTGGCTGATCGGCGGGCGTCCGGGATGCTCCTGTCGCATGAGTAGAGCTGACGGACCTCCCGTGGCACCACGCGCCAACACCCGTACGGGGATCAGGAAATGGGTCTGGCCCGCTGTCCTCGGCGTGGCCGCCGCCACCCTTACGTGGGGCGCGCCCGCCGGGGCCGACTCTGTCCCCGGCGGGCTGCCCGAGGCCATCGACACCATCCTCGGCGACCCGGGCATGGAGGGCGGCGCGGCGAGTGTCGTCGTCGCCGATGCCACCACCGGCGAGACCCTGTACCAGCACGATCCGACCGGGCGGCTCATGCCCGCTTCCAACACCAAGCTCGCCACGTCGACCGCGGCGATGGAACTCCTCGGCCCCGGATACACGTTCACCACCGACGTGCTGGCCGGCGACCGGGTGCGCGGCGGAGCGCTCGACGGGGATCTGTATCTGCGCGGGACCGGCGACCCGACCACGCTCGCCGCCGACTACGACAAGCTCGCCGCGCAGGTGGCCGCCACCGGCGTGAAGAAGGTGAGCGGGCGGCTGATCGCCGACGACACACGCTTCGACGACCACCGGCAGGGCGACACCTGGGGCGCCGACGACGAGTCCTCCTACTACGCCGCCCAGATCTCGGCGCTGAGCGTCGCTCCCGACACCGACTACGACGCCGGGACCGTCATCGTCGAGGTCGCGCCCGACAAGAAGGCGGGGGAGAAGCCCGTCGTGCGCGTCACGCCGAAGACGGACTACGTGCACGTCGACGTGCGGGCGAGCACCGTGGCCGCCGGGGGTACGGACAGCGTCGCCGTGGAGCGGCGGCACGGCACCAACACGATCACCGTCGGCGGGACCGTGCCGGTGGGCGGGGACACCACCAAGGAATGGGTCACCGTGTGGGAGCCGACCGGGTACGCGGCCGCCGTCTTCCGCGACGCGCTCGCCGCGCACGGAGTACGGGTGAGCGGCGCCACCAGGCTGGGGCGCGCCACCCCGGCCGGCGCGAAGGTGGTCGCCTCGCACGACTCCATGGCGCTGAAGGACCTGCTCGTCCCGTTCATGAAGCTCTCCAACAACATGCACGCCGAGGCCCTCACCAAGGCCATGGGGTACAAGTCGACGGGCCGGGCCGGGAGTTGGGGCGACGGGCTCGCCGCCATCGCCTCCTACCTGAAGAGCGCCGGGGTGGACGCCACGAAGGTGCGGCAGGTCGACGGCTCGGGGCTCTCGCGCAAGGACAACTTCGCCGCACGGCAGATCGCCGACCTGCTGCTCTCCGTACGGCACGAGCCCTGGTACGCCGACTGGTACACCTCGCTGCCGGTGGCCTGCGCCCCGGACCGGTTCGTCGGCGGGACGCTGCGGTCGCGGATGTGCGGCACTCCGGCCGCCCTCAACGCCCGTGGCAAGACAGGGTCGTTGACGGGCGCCAGCGCGCTGTCCGGCTACGTGAAGGACGCCGACGGACGCGAACTCGTCTACAGCGTCGTCCAGAACAACTACCTGGTCGACTCCGTGAAACCGCTGGAGGACGCGATCGTCGTGACCCTCGCCAAGTCGACATCGAACGAGGCGAGGGCCGTCACGCCGAAGTCCGCAAGGTCCCTGCCCGCCGCGGAGCGGAACGGGAACCTGGAGTGCTCGTGGCGCAAGCCCGCCCTGTGCTGAGCGCCCCGGGCTACTTGGGGCGCCGTACGTAGCCGTAGAGCGACAGGAGCAGTGCCGTCGCCGCCGCCGCGACCGGCACGGTGTACGCCGCGGTGGGGCCCCAGTGCTCCACCGCGGCGCCACCGGTCGCCGAGCCGCACGCGATGCCGCCGAGCAGGCCGGTGACCGCGAGCGTCATGCCCTCGTTCAACTGGCCCTCGGGGGTGCGTCGCTGGACCAGCGTCATGCCCGTCACCATCGTCGGCGCCGTCGCCATTCCGGCGATCAGGAGCGCCCCGCCGAGCGCGAGGAGCGAGCCGGTGAGGGCGGCCGCGAGCAGCGGCAGCGTCATCAGGGCCGCCATCGCCGCGACGCACATCGGGTGGCGCCGGTCGGCGGGACCCGTCGGCTTCGTCGCCCCGAAGACGAGGCCCGCCGCGCACGAACCCGCCGCCTGCAGCGCCAGGATGCCGCCCGCCCACACCTTGTGGCCCTGCGCGTCCGCGAAAGCGACCGTGACGACCTCCAGGGAGCCGAAGATCGCACCCATGGCGAGGAACGCGATCAGCAGCGGCGGCATGCCACGCGCGCGTAGCGGCGTTCTCGTCGCCTCCGTACGCGCATGCGCCGGAGGTTCCGTGGCGCGCTGCGCGGTGAAGATCAGCACGCCCGTCACCATGAGTACGGCGCTGACCAGCGTGCCCGCCTCCGGAAACAGCGATCCGCACAAGAAGGCGGCCATCACCGGGCCGAGCATGTAGCACAGCTCGTCCGCCGCCTGCTCGAAGGAGTTCGCCGTGTGCAGCGCGTCCGCGTCGCCCTTCAACAGATGCGCCCAGCGGGCCCGGGACATGCCGCCCGTGTTGGGGGTGGCGGCCGATGCCAGGTACGCGGCGAACAGGGTCCAGTCCGGCGCCCCGAGATGCACGCACAGGAGCAGGGCGAGCGAGCCGCACGCGGAGATCACCGTGGCCGGGACGGCGATGCGCGCCTGCCCGTAACGGTCGACGAGCCGGGCCGTCCACGGGCCGACGACCGCGTTGGCCACCAGGCCCGTCGCGGTGACGGCACCCGCGAGCGCGTACGACCCCCGCGCCCCGGAGATCATGATGACCGCGCTGATGCTGAACATGCCCTGTGGGAAGCGGGCTATCAGGTTGCCGAGGGTGAAGGCGCGGGCTCCGGGGATGGTGAAGAGCCGGGCGTAGGTGATCTTCCGGGGGGCGGCGGAGGGTGAAGGTGCGGTGGCCGTGGTCGTAGGCGGCGTGGCCGTGGTCGAAGTGGTGGTCGTAGGCGGCGTGGCCGTGGTCGAGGTGGGGGGCGTGGTTGAAGTGATGGGCGTGGTCGCGTCAGGCATGTGAAGAGCGTCGCCGCAGGTCACGTACGCGGTCCAACACCTACTCGGCGCCAATTCACGCACCACTGTTGTAAGTTCGCCCGATGCTGCCCGCCCCGAGCTCCCCCTCGGCCGTTCCTCGCAACGTCGAGCCGCGCCTGCTGCGCGCGTTCCTCGCCGTCGCCGACGAGCTGCACTTCACCCGCGCCGCCGCCCGGCTCTACGTCGCCCAGCAGGCGCTCAGCCGGGACATCCGGCGCCTCGAACGCGAGCTCGGAGCCGAGCTGTTCGGCCGGACCACACGGCAGGTCACGCTCACCGCGGACGGTGCGCGGCTGCTGCCCTACGCGCGGCGCGCGATCGAGGCACAGGACGAGCTGCTCGCCGCCTTCGCCCGGTCCGCGCCCGAGGCACGGCCGCTGCTCGTCGACGTCAACAGCCCCGGCCTCGTGCACGAACGCGTCCTCGCCCGAGCGCGCGAACTCGTCCCGGAACACGAGCTGATGGCCCGCTACGAGAGCGGTCTGACCGGCGCGGCGGCCGAACTCCTCGCCGGGCGGATCGACGTCTCCTTCGGCCGGTTCGCGGGGCTCGACCCGGCCGTGCGCGAACGCCTCGCCCAGCAGCCCATGCGGTACGAGCCGATGGCGGTCATGCTCCCCGTGGACCATCCGCTGGCCGGCCTCGACGCCGTGCCGCTCGGCCGGCTCGCGGGCGAGACGATCTACGCCGGTGCCGGCAACCCCCGTACGCCCGAATGGACCGACCTGGCACGGCAGTTGTTCGCCGGGCGCGGTATCGCGATCGCGCCGCCCGCGCCGCTCGCCGTCGGCGAGGAGGAGTTCCGGCGGATCATGGCAAAGTACCGGAATCCGGTCCTCGTCGGCGTCGATTTTCCGGCCATGCCTGGATCGGTGCTCCGGCCGCTGATCGACCCCGTCCCGCTGTCACCGGTGTCGCTGGTGTGGCGAAAGGGGCGTAAACACGCAGGAATTGAGGCACTTAGGGCTGCCGCGGCCGCACTTGCCGACGAGGAAGGATGGCTCATCCGCCCCGAGAATGGGTGGATACCGGCCACAGATGCACTCATTATGATGAGTCACGTTTGACGGGCGGACACGGCTGACACTCCGGTGCGCTACATTCGTGGTCCGGGTGCAGTGTGATAAGGGGGGCGCTCGGATCGGGTGGGGGCCCGGTCCGGCCGACAAATGCCCGGCGAGTCGTGCGCGCACCCATTGAACATGTCCTTGGGGGGATGTGCGTACGGTGGAAAATTGGCGAGAAAACGCCTTGCCCGGACAGACTCACGATCCGAACGAAGTGACGGTGCAACTCGACGGCGCAGGCCGCCAGTTGGGCAGTCTCCTCGACGCGGAGAGAAAGCCGGGACGGTCAGGGACACCAGGGCTACCGGGAGAGCCCGCGAGGCCACCGGGTGACGGCAAGGACATACCCGTCTTCGTCGACGACTCGGGGCGGCGCAGCCGTACGTTCCGACGTGTCGGCGTGCTGGTCGGCATCGCCTGCGCGGTGTACGCGGTCACCATCGTGATCACCCTGCTGTCCGGAAACTCGAGCGCACCCTGGCTGCCCATGCCGAAGGCGCCCGCGGAGAAGGTCGACACCAAGCCGGTGGTGCCCGCCGACTCCTCGTCACCGTCCACGTCGACGGGCATCGTCCCGGGCCCGAGCGCCACGGGCACCACGCCCGGCGCAGGCCCCACCCGGCGCGGCAGCACAGCGCCGTCCGCGGGGGCCGGCACGGACGACAAGAAGCCCGGCAAGGGCGCCGGTGCAGGTACCGGCAGCACCGCGCCCGGCAAGCCCGCCGACGACAGGACGCCGCCGCCCGCCGACCCGACCAAGCCGGGGAACCACACGACGTCGCCGGCCGACCCGACCAAGCCGGGGAACCACACGACGCCGCCGGCCGACCCGTCCACACCGGCCGGCCCGTCCGATCCCGTCTCCGAGCCCTCCGGCGGCACCGGCACCCAGACCGTCGCCGACGGCACCGGGTCGAGTGCGTCCGTCGAGCAGCTCTCCGGCGGCACTCCGTCGGCATCGTCCGCCGCGTCCCCCGAAAGCAGCGTCCTGTAGATGTCCGTCCGCTCACGTTCCCGGCGGGCCCGTGCCCGTAAGCGCCGGCTTCCGCTGCGCTACCTCCTGCCGTCGCTGCTCCTCGTGGCGATGATCGCGATGCTCATGCTGCGCGGCTACGTCCACAGCGAGATCATGGCCGACCACCGCATCCAGCCCGAGGCGGCGACCGACAAGGTGCCGCACCGTGTCCTCGACGGCGGACCCGTCATCGACGCCCGCGACCACCACATCAACACCGCCCGGATCCCGCACCAGAAGCTCGTGCTCACCTTCGACGACGGGCCCGACCCGGAGTGGACTCCCAAGGTCCTCGACGTCCTGAAGAAGCACCACGCGCACGCCGTCTTCTTCGTCACCGGCACCATGGCCTCGCGCTACCCGGACCTGGTGCGCCGCATGGTGGCGGAGGGGCACGAGGTCGGCCTGCACACCTTCAACCACCCGGACCTCTCCTACCAGTCGAAGAGCCGCATCGACTGGGAGCTGTCGCAGAGCCAGCTGGCGGTCGAGGGCGCGGCCGGCATCCGCACCTCGCTGTTCCGGCCGCCCTACTCGTCGTTCTCCGACGCCTTCGACGACAAGTCCTGGCCGGTGACCGAGTACACGGCCAGCCGCGGCTACATCACGGTCGTCAACAACACCGACAGCGAGGACTGGAAGCGCCCCGGCGTCGGCGAGATCATCCGGCGCGCCACACCGCACGGCGGCAAGGGCGCCGTCGTCCTGATGCACGACTCCGGTGGCAACCGCGCGCAGACCGTGGCCGCGCTCGACCGCTTCCTGCCCCAACTGCAGGGCGAGGGCTACAAGTTCCTGAACCTCTCCGAAGCCCTCGACATCCCCAGTGCGCATACGCCCGTCACCGGCGTGGAGCTGTGGAAGGGCCGGGCGTGGATCTACGCGGTCCAGGCCTCGGAGAACATCACGGGCGTCCTGGTCGTCGGGCTCGCCGTCATCGGCGTCCTCGTCATGGGCCGCTTCGGCCTCATGCTGCTCCTGTCCGCGCTGCACGCCCGCCGGGTGCGCCGCCGCGGCTTCGCCTGGGGCCCACCGGTCACGGAACCGGTGTCGGTGCTCGTACCGGCGTACAACGAGGCCAAGTGCATCGAGAGCACCGTCCGTTCCCTGATGGCGAGCGAGCACCCCGTCGAGGTGATCGTCATCGACGACGGCTCCACCGACGGCACCGCCCTCATCGTGGAGAGCCTGCGGCTGCCGGGCGTCCGGGTCGTGCGCCAGCACAACGCGGGCAAGCCGGCCGCCCTCAACAGGGGCCTGGCGAACGCCCGGTTCGACCTCGTCGTGATGATGGACGGCGACACCGTCTTCGAACCGGCCACCGTGCGCGAGCTGGTCCAGCCGTTCGGCGACCCGCGCGTGGGCGCCGTCGCGGGCAACGCGAAGGTGGGCAACCGTGACTCGATGATCGGCGCCTGGCAGCACATCGAGTACGTGATGGGCTTCAACCTCGACCGCCGCATGTACGACCTCCTGCGCTGCATGCCGACGATCCCGGGGGCCGTGGGAGCCTTCCGCCGGTCGGCCCTCGAGCGCATCGGCGGCATGAGCGACGACACGCTCGCCGAGGACACCGACGTCACCATGGCGCTGCACCGCGACGGCTGGCGCGTCGTGTACGCGGAGAAGGCGCGCGCGTGGACCGAGGCCCCCGAGTCCGTGCAGCAGCTGTGGTCGCAGCGCTACCGCTGGTCGTACGGCACCATGCAGGCCATCTGGAAGCACCGCCGCGCCCTGATCGAGCGCGGCCCCTCCGGCCGCTTCGGCCGCGTCGGTCTGCCCCTGGTCTCCCTGTTCATGGTCCTGGCCCCGCTTCTGGCCCCGCTGATCGACGTCTTCCTGCTGTACGGGGTGGTGTTCGGCCCCACCCAGAAGACGATCGTGGCCTGGCTCGGCGTGCTCGCCGTCCAGGCGGTCTGCGCGGCGTACGCCTTCCGGCTCGACAAGGAACGCATGACCCACCTCATCTCGCTTCCGCTCCAGCAACTCCTCTACCGGCAGCTGATGTACGTCGTGCTGCTCCAGTCGTGGATCACCGCTCTCACCGGCGGCCGGCTGCGCTGGCAGAAGCTGCGCCGCACGGGCGCGCTGGGTTCCGCACTGAACGGACTGCCGAGTCAGCGGTCCGCCTCGGTGTCCGGCGGCGACAGGAGGCCGGTGGCATGACGCATCCCTCCTACGAAGACGGCTCCGGGGTCCCCGGGGCGTCCCGCCGGGAAGCGGAGTGGCGGCGCGAGACGGAGGCGGACACCGCCGGTGCCGGGCCGGGCTGGCCGTCGGCGGCGACGGGCGGACCCCGCACCTCGTCGTGGCCACAGGCCGAGCCGACGTCCTCCTTCCCGCAGGCCGAGCCCGCGTCGTCCTTCCCGCAGCCCGAGCCGACGTCGTCCTTCCCGCAGGCCGAGCCGACGTCGTCCTTCCCGCAGGCCGAGCCGACGTCGTCCTTCCCGCAGCCCGAGCCGACATCCTCCGGGCCGCGGGCCGAACCGGCGTCATCCTGGCCGCAACCAGGGCCGACACCAGCCTTCCCGCAGCCCGAGCCGACGACATCCTGGCCGCAGTCCCGGCCGATGTCCTCCTTCCCGCACCCCGAGCCGACCGCACGGCTCGGCGCGGCGCCCCGGCAGACGTACCCCACACACCCTTTTCCGTACGCGCCGAGGCAGATACCGAAACCGGCCCAGGAAGAGGCCGCCCCGGCTCCGGCCGCGCCCAAGAAGCCGGGCCGGGACCGGTATCTCGACCTGCTGCGTTCCATCGCGCTCGTCCGCGTCGTCGCCTACCACCTCTTCGGGTGGGCGTGGCTGAGCGTGCTGTTCCCGTCCATGGGCGTGATGTTCGCGCTCGCCGGTTCGCTGATGGCGCGCTCGCTCGGCCGCCCCGCGCTCGGCGTGATCCGCGGGCGCATCCGGCGACTGCTGCCGCCCCTGTGGGCGTTCAGCGCGCTCGCCCTGTCCCTGCTGTACATCGGCGGCTGGAACCCCGGCAAGGACCCGGACAGCGGAGGCCTCTGGGGCTGGCTCGGCATCGTCGACTACGTCGTCCCGATCAGCGCGCCGGCCTTCCCCTTCGAGATGGCGAACCCGCCGGGCTTCCTGGAGAGCACCTGGGCCGAGCAGGGCATCGGCCCCCTCTGGTACCTCCGCGCCTACCTCTGGTTCGTCATCGCCTCGCCCCTGCTCCTGTGGGCGTTCCGCAAGGTGCCGTGGGCGACGCTGCTCGCGCCGCTGGCCCTCACCGCCGTCGTGGGCACGGGCCTGGTCACCATCCCCGGCCGGACCGGTGAGACGGTCACCGACTTCGCCGTCTACGGCAGTTGCTGGGTGCTGGGCTTCGCCCACCACGAGGGCGTCCTCGCCAAGGTACCGAGGTATCTGGCGGTCTCCGGTGCCACGCTCGTCATGGCCTTCGGGCTGTGGTGGGCCTCCGGGCACCTGACCGACGAGGGCTGGGACCTGAACGAGATCCCGCTGGCCCAGGCCACCTGGTCCTTCGGGTTCGTCGTCATCCTGCTCCAGTACTCGCCTTCCTGGCAGCAACTGCCGGGGCGCCTCGCCCGCTGGGACAGGCCGATCACGCTGGCCAACAACCGGGCCGTCACGATCTACCTCTGGCACAACCTGCTGATCATGGCGACGTTCCCGCTGATCGACCTGCTCTATTCGCTTCCGTTCATGAACGACCGGCTGAGTTCCGCCCTCGACACGACCTACATGTTCTGGTCGTTCGTCCTCGTGTGGCCGCTGATAGCGCTCGCGATCGTGAGTATGGGCTGGATCGAGGACCTCGCCGCCAAGCGTCCGCCCCGGTTGTGGCCCGACGGCGGAAGGAAGAACAGAAAGAAGAAGCAGAAGCGCCACTGAACAGAAGTGCCACTGAACAGAAGCGCCACCGAGGCGCGGGGCTCCGGTAGCGGTGGGGGTTGTGCCCGGAGGCTCCCTCCGGGTTGACTTGTGCGAACTGTGCGGCGTGAGCCGCACGGTGCGCACGAGGAACCACGGGGACCACGGGGACGGGGACGACCATGACGCAGCCGCCGCAGGACGGTCAGGGGTACGGGTACGGCGGACCGCCGCCGCAACAGCCGCCCGCCGGTCCCTACGGGGCACCGGGCCCCTACGGCGCCCCGCCCCAGCCGCCGGGCCCGTACGGCGCCGACAACCCGTACGCGGGAGCGCCCACCGCGCCGCAGCCGGGCTACGGGCAGCAGCCGGGGCACGGCCAGTCGCCGCAACCCGGCTACGGGCAGCAGCCGCAGCAGCCCCCGTACGGTCAATTCCCGCCGCCGCAGGGCCCGTTCCCGCCTCAGCCGGGGCAGGGCCCCGGCGGGGGCGGCGGCAAGAAGCGGGCCGTGCTGATCGCCGTCGCGGTCGTGGTCGTCGCCGCGCTGGCCGGCGGCGGCATCCTGCTGGCCACCAGCGGGGACAACGGCAACGACAAACCGGTCGCCGAGCAGAGCAGCATCGTCGCGACGGGCAGCGTGAGCCAGCCGCCCAGCGAGAGAGCCGACCCGGATTCCGATCCGTCCGCCTCCGACGACCCGTACAGCGACGAGCCGACCGACGACCCGTACGCCGACGACGACGGGCCCAGCGAGCGCCCGGCCGGAGACACCGGCTACCAGGGGCAGTGGCAGAACGAGAAGACACAGACCCTCACCGTCGGTGCCAAGATCGCGTCGGGCAACGCCAAGGGCAAGTACAGCGTCTCCTACATCGATTCGGGCGGTAAGGGCATCTGCAGCGGCATCGGGCAGACGCAGAACGGGACCGGCTTCCGGATCGCCGTGTCCTGCCTGGGCCAGGACACCGGCGACGAGGTGTTCGCCGCCAACCTCACGCAGGCTTCCGACGTCATCACGCTGAAATGGGACAAGGGCGGTTCGGTGAAGCTGCCCTGGTCCGGGGAGGGCTCCACCTGATCCGCCTCACCGCGCGCCGCAGCCCCGGGTGAGAGCAACGTTCCCCACCGGTCATCGCACGCCACAGCCCGGAAATCCGGTCTCCCTACCGTCGGTCGCGGCAGGCAGGAACCGCGACCCTGGAGGCGTTCAGATGGCAGGCCGGAGCCGGACCCACACGTGGGTCGAGCGGTGGGACCCCGAGGACGCGACGTTCTGGGAGGAGATGGGCGCGAAGGTGGCCCGGCGCAACCTCGTCTTCTCCATCCTCTCCGAACACGTCGGGTTCTCCGTCTGGACCCTGTGGTCGGTGATGGTCCTGTTCATGGGGCCCGAGTACGGCATCGACCCGGCGGGGAAGTTCTTCCTCGTCTCGATGGCCACCCTCGTCGGCGCCTTCGCGCGCGTGCCCTACACGTTCGCGGTCGCCCTGTTCGGCGGCCGGAACTGGACGATCGTCGCGGCGAGCATGCTGCTGGCGCCGACGATCGCCGCGTTCGTCGTGATGGAGCCGGGCACCTCGTACAGCACGTTCATGGTGTGCGCGGCGCTCACCGGCATCGGCGGCGGCAACTTCGCCTCCTCCATGACGAACATCAACTCCTTCTTCCCGATGCGCAAGAAGGGCTGGGCGCTCGGCCTGAACGCGGGCGGCGGCAACATCGGCGTCCCCGTCATCCAGCTCGTCACGCTCGCCGTCATCGGCCTGAGCGGCGGCCCGCGCGTGCTCCTCGGCATCTACATCCCGCTGATCCTCGTCTCGACGCTCTGCGCGGCCCTCTTCATGGACAACCTGACGACGGTGAAGAACGACACCGGCGCCGCGCGGGAGGCGGTCAAGGACGCCCACACCTGGATCATGGCGTTCCTCTACATCGGCACGTTCGGCTCGTTCATCGGCTACTCGTTCGCGTTCGGGCTCGTCCTGCAGACCCAGTTCGGCCGTACGCCGCTGCAGGCGGCCGGCGTCACCTTCATCGGGCCGCTGCTCGGCTCGCTCATCAGGCCGGTCGGCGGCCGGCTCGCGGACCGGTTCGGCGGGGCCCGCATCACGCTGTGGAACTTCGTGGCGATGGCCGCGGCGACGGCCGTGGTCACCCTCGCGTCGGTCGAGAAGTCCCTGGCCCTGTTCACGGTCGCGTTCATCGTCGTGTTCGTGCTGAGCGGCCTCGGCAACGGGTCCACGTACAAAATGATCCCCGGCATCTTCCAGGCCAAGGCGCTGGGCATGGGCCTCACGGGCGAGGAGGCGGCCGCGTACGGGCGACGCCTCTCCGGCGCCTCCATGGGGCTGATCGGCGCGGTCGGGGCGCTCGGCGGGCTCGGCATCAACCTCGCGTTCCGCCAGTCCTTCCAGACAGCGGGCACCGGCACCGGGGCCTTCGTCTCCTTCCTCGTCTTCTACGCGGTGTGCTTCGCGGTGACCTGGGCCGTATACCTTCGCCGCTCGGCCGCGCGGTCCGCCCCCGCCCCCACTGCCGGGGCCGAGCCGCAGCTCAGCTACGCCGAGGTGTAAGGATCGGGGGCGTAACACGCACGCAATCACGCTGATCCGGGCCCGTCACGGTGGGTTGACAGGCTCGGACCACGGCAGGACAGCGGACGCGACAGCACAGCAGTGCACGGGACGACCGTCGAGCGGGACGAGAAGCAGCATGGACGACGAACAGCACGCCTCAAGGGCCGAGCAGCCGCACGGCCCGCTCGCGGGCTTCACCGTGGGGGTGACCGCCGCGCGCCGGGCCGACGAACTGGGCGCGCTGCTCCAGCGCCGCGGCGCCACGGTGCTGCACGCGCCCGCGCTGCGGATCGTGCCGCTCGCCGACGACAGCGAACTCCTCTCCGCCACCAAGGAGTTGATCGACCACGGCCCGGACGTGGTGGTGGCGACGACCGCCATCGGCTTCCGCGGCTGGGTCGAGGCGGCCGACGGCTGGGGCCTGGGGGAGGAGCTGATCGCCCGGCTGCGCGGGGTGGAGCTCCTCGCGCGCGGCCCGAAGGTGAAGGGCGCGGTCCGCGCCGCGGGTCTGACGGAGGAGTGGTCGCCGTCGTCGGAGTCGATGGCGGAGGTGCTGGAGCGGCTCCTCGCCGAGGGCGTCCAGGACCGGCGGGTCGCGGTCCAGCTGCACGGCGAACCGCTGCCCGGTTTCGTCGAGGCGCTGCGGGAGGCCGGTGCCGAGGTGGTGGGCGTGCCGGTGTACCGGTGGATGCCGCCGGAGGACATCGGGCCCGTGGACCGGCTGCTCGACGCGACGGTGGCGCGGGGCGTGGACGCGCTGACGTTCACCTCGGCGCCGGCGGCGGCGTCGCTGCTGAACCGGGCCGAGGAGCGCGGGCTGCTGCCCGACCTCGTCGCGGCGCTGCAGCACGACGTGGTCCCGGCCGTGGTGGGCCCGGTGACGGCGCTGCCGCTGCAGGCGCACGGCGTGGACACGGTGCAGCCGGAGCGCTTCCGGCTCGGCCCGCTGGTCCAGCTGCTCTGCCGCGAACTCCCCTCGCGCGCCCGGACGTTGCCGGTGGCCGGCCACCAGATGGAGATCCGCGGCCACGCGGTCGTGGTCGACGGGGAACTGCGCCCGGTGCCGCCGGCCGGCATGTCGCTGCTGCGGTCCCTTGCACGGCGGCCCGGCTGGGTGGTGGCCCGCGCGGAGCTGCTGCGCGCGCTGCCCGGCGCGGGCAGCGACGAGCACGCGGTGGAGACGGCGATGGCGCGGCTCAGGTCGGCGCTCGGCGCGCCGAAGCTGATCCAGACGGTGGTGAAGCGGGGGTACCGGCTGGCGCTCGACCCGACGTCGGCCGACGCCAAGTACGCGGACACGTGATCCCCGCCCGGTGAGGTCCGACAGCGGATCCGCCGCCGCGGGGCGAAGTCCTATCGTACGAGCATGCTGATCACCCCCGAGATCGAACTCCGCCGAGCCGACCCCGCCGACGCCCAGGCTCTCGCCGACGCCATGGTGCGCAACCGGGAGTACCTGCGCCCCTGGGAGCCGTACCGCGGCGAGGACTACTACACGGCGCAGGCGCAGGCCGCCCGGATCGCCGAGCCGGGCAACGCGATGTGGCTGCTGTTCGACAACGCGGCCGGGGGACGCGTCGTCGGCCGCGCCGCGCTCCAGGGCATCGTGCTCGGCCCCCTGTGCAGCGCGAGCCTCGGCTACTGGATCGACAGCGAGTACGGCGGCCGCGGCCTGATCTCCGCCACCGTCGAGGAGCTCTGCCGCGCCGCCCGCGACGAATTCGGCCTGCACCGCCTCGACGCGGGCACCCTCACGGACAACAAGGCCTCGCAACGGGTGCTCACCAAGTGCGGTTTCGTCGAGTACGGGATGGCCCCCGCCTACCTGCACATCGACGGACAATGGCGCGACCACGTCCTCTTCCAGCGGCTGCTGCACGACGGGCCGCCCGCGCACATCCCCAAGTAGTCCGGCGTTACCGGGAGTTCCGGCGGGGTTCCGGCAGGGCGTCGAGGCGGGCACTGTAGAGGACATGGCAGCAGTACCCACAGAGCCCTCCCACCCCCCTCTCCCTCCGCATGAGTTGCGGTTCGACTCCGGACGCCTCTGCCTGGACCTGGTCGCCACCGCACACCCCGACGAACGCCTGACCTCCACCGACCGGCTGCGCGCCTGGCTCGTCGGCGCCGGACTCGTCCCCGATCCCGCCGCGCTGCCCGTATGCACGTCGGCCTGGCTCGCCGCCTTTTGCGAACTGCGCGGCCGTGTAGGCCAGTTGGTGCGCGGGGAGCTCGCCGGACATCCCGCGCCCGCCGCGCTGGAACGCGTCAACCTGCTCGCCCGCGCCGCCCCGCCCGCCCCGCGCGCCGTCCGCGCCGCCGACGGCGGCCTCGTCAAAGCCCTGCACGACGAGCCGGACTGCCCGGCCCTGCTGGCGGCCGTCGCCCGCGACGTCGTCGACCTGCTCACCGACCCCGCCGCACGGGGCTGCCTGCGCCAGTGCGAGGGCGACAACTGCCCGATCATCTACCTCGACACGTCCCGTGGGCGCAGACGCCGCTGGTGCTCCAGTGAGGTGTGCGGCAACCGGGAGCGGGTGGCCCGGCATCGTCGCAGGGCGGCGCTGGCGCGGGCGTGACCCCGCGCGTTGCCTCGCGACATCCCGAACTCCCGTTGAACATCCGTGCGTTCGCCTACGTATCCCACCCGTGAGCCCAGCCGAAACGAGACGGCCGGATCGTCGAACCGGGGACACCGGAGGTAGGCGTGCGCAAGGATTCCGCCGTGGCCGATGAACGCCCTCCGCGGGCCCGACATCGCGCGTCCCGGCCCCCGGAGCCGGACGAGGAGCTCATGCGCGCGCTCTACGCCGAGCACGCGCGGCCGCTTCTCGCCTACGTGCTCCGCCTGGTGGCGGGGGACCGGCAGCGCGCGGAGGATGTCGTGCAGGAGACGCTCATCCGTGCCTGGAAGAACGCCGGCCAGCTCAACCGTGCGACCGGCTCGGTACGCCCCTGGCTGGTGACGGTCGCCCGACGGATCGTCATCGACGGCCACCGAAGCCGGCAGGCCCGGCCGCAGGAGGTCGACGCGTCGCCGCTGGAGGTGATCCCCGCGGAGGACGAGATCGACAAGGCGCTGTGGCTGATGACCCTCTCCGATGCCCTGGAGGACCTGACCCCCGCCCACCGCGAAGTGCTCGTGGAGACGTACTTCAAGGGGCGTACCGTCAATGAGGCGGCCGAGACGCTCGGCATCCCCAGCGGCACGGTGCGCTCCCGCGTGTTCTACGCGCTGCGCTCCATGAAGCTGGCGCTTGAGGAGCGGGGGGTGACGGCATGACGTCGGCGTACGGATCGTACGGACCGTCCGGTCACGAGCCGGCGGACGACGGGCACGAGGCGGTCGGCGCCTACGCGCTCGGCATCCTCGACGACGCCGAATCGACCGCGTTCGAGGCCCACTTGGCGACGTGCGAGCGGTGCGCGGCGCAGCTGGAGGAGTTCGCCGGCATGGAGCCGATGCTCGCGGCTCTCGCCGATCTGCCGCCCCGGCGCGACGCGCCCGCCGTGCGGCACATCGGGGAGTCCCTGGCGGCCGCGCCCAGCTCCCGTCTCGCCCGGTCCCTGATCGGTGAGGTCGCCCGCAGCCGCGTGAAGAAGCGGCGCCGGGGCCTGTACCTGGTGGCGGCCGCCGCGGCACTGATCATCGGCGGCCCGCTGACGGTCATGGCCGTCACCGACGGCGGCGGCACCACGGGGAGCGTCGCGGAGCCGCACCCCACGAGCCCCGCCGAGGACGCCTTCTTCCACCACATGGACGAGAAGGTGTCGGGCACCGACGCGACGACGAAGGTCAGCGCGACCATCGGCATGGAGAAGAAGGCCTGGGGGACCCACACCGTCCTGCGGCTGAAGAACGTCAAGGGCCCGCTCACGTGCTCCCTCGTCGCGGTCGGCAAGAACGGCGAGCGCGAGACGGTCACCACCTGGGCCGTCCCGAAGTGGGGGTACGGGATCGATTCCAGCCCGCACGAGAGCGCGAAATACCCGCTGTACGTGCACGGAGGCGCGGCCTTCGAGCGGAATCAGATCGCCCGTTTCGAGGTCGAGACGCTCGACGGGAAGCGGCTCGTGGAGGTGAACGCGTGACCGCCTGGTGAGCCGACCGTCACGGACGTAGCTTCCGGGGCCCCCTTTCGCGTACCTTTGACGGCTGCCCAGCACGTCAGAAGGGGGCCCGGTGGCCGCTCAGGCTCAGCAGGATCCAGCGGTGGACCAGGATCCAGCGGTGGACTCGGATACGGACTCCGTTCGTGCCCGCGAGATCGACGTCGAACAGCAGCATCTCGACGCCGTCTACCACCGCCTGGAAGAGAAGATCCACGAGGCGGAGTTCCTGATGGACGACGCCGCCAAGCGCGGACAGGTCGGCACGCCCGGCGCGCTCGCCGAGCGCGACGCGCAGGTCTTCCGCGCGGGTGTTCACCTCAGCCGTCTCAACAACGAGTTCGAGGACTTCCTCTTCGGCCGTATCGACCTGCTCCAGGGCAGGGACGGCGAGAAGGGCCCGGACGGCGCGTACACGGCCGTCGAACCGGCCGAGGGCGCGGTGCGCGCGGACCACACGGCCGACATCTCGGAGACCCTGCACATCGGCCGCATCGGCGTCCTGGACGCGGACTACTCGCCGCTGGTCATCGACTGGCGCGCGCCGGCCGCGGCGCCGTTCTACCGCTCCACGCCGGTCGACCCGGGCCGCGTCGTGCGCCGCCGCGTCATCCGCTCCAAGGGCCGCAAGGTGCTCGGGGTCGAGGACGACCTGATGCGCCCCGAGCTGACCGCGTACCTGGGCGGCGAGCGGCTCCCGGCCGTCGGCGACGGCGCCCTGATGGCCGCGCTCGGCCAGGCCCGCAGCCACACGATGCGCGACATCGTGGCCTCCATCCAGGCCGAGCAGGACCAGGTGATCCGGGCGCCCGCCGCGTCCGTGACCTACGTCGAGGGCGGCCCGGGTACGGGCAAGACGGCGGTGGCGCTGCACCGCGCCGCCTACCTCCTCTACCAGGACCGCCGCCGGTACGCGGGCGGCATCCTGATCGTCTCGCCCACGCCCCTTCTGGTGGCGTACACCGAGGGCGTGCTGCCCTCGCTCGGCGAGGAGGGCCAGGTCGCGATCCGCGCGGTCGGCTCCCTGGTCGACGGGGCCGAGGCCACCGAGTACGACAGCCCGGCCGTGGCCCGCGTCAAGGGCTCGTCGCGGATGCTGCAGGTGCTGCGCAGGGCGGCGCGCGGAGCCCTGGAGTCGGGCCGCCCCGCCGCGCCCGCCGCGGGGCAGCTCGCCTTCGGTGACGAGGACGGTGACGAGGCCCCGGCTGCCACCGGTACGCCCACGCGTCTGCGGGTCGTCGCCTTCGGCCGCCGCCTGGAGCTGGAGGCCGACCAGCTCAACCGGATCCGGCAGGCCGCCCTCGGTGGCACGGCGCCGGTCAACCATCTGCGTCCGCGTGCCCGCAAGCTCCTTCTCGACGCCCTGTGGGAGCGGTCAGGCGCGGGGGGCCGGCACAGCGACCCGGAGCTCGCGGCCGAGCTGCGCTCCTCCTTCGACGAGGACATCACGAGCGAGGACGACTTCCTGCGCTTCCTGGACGCCTGGTGGCCGGAGCTGACGCCCCGCGCCGTCCTGTCCGCGATGTCCGAGGAGCGGCGCCTGGGCCGCTGGGCGCGCCGCATCCTGAACCCGGGCGAGGTCCGCAAGGTCGCCCGGTCCCTGCGGCGCGAGGCACTCTCGGTGCACGACGTCGCGCTCCTCGACGAGCTGACCGCCGTCCTCGGCGCCCCGGCCCGCCCGAGGAAGAGGCGCGAGTACGACCCGCTCGACCAGCTCACCGGCCTCGAGGAGCTGATGCCGCAGCGCGAGGAGACCCAGCGCGAGCGCGCCGAGCGCCTCGCCCAGGAGCGCACCGAGTACGCGCACGTCATCGTCGACGAGGCGCAGGACCTCACGCCGATGCAGTGGCGCATGGTCGCCCGCCGCGGCCGGCACGCCACGTGGACGGTGGTCGGTGACCCGGCCCAGTCGTCCTGGTCCGATCCGGACGAGGCGGCGGCCGCCCGTGACGACGCGCTGGGCTCGCGCCCGCGCCGCCGCTTCACCCTCACCGTCAACTACCGCAATCCGTCCGAGATCGCGGAGCTGGCCGCCAAGGTCCTGGCGCTCGCGATGCCCGGATCCGACTCCCCGTCCGCGGTGCGCTCCACGGGCGTCGAGCCGCGCTTCAGCGCCGTACGGGGCAGGCTCGGCGACACCGTCAAGGAGGAGGCGGCCCGGCTGCTCGACCGGGTCGACGGCACGGTCGGCGTCGTCGTGGCGATGAACCGCCGCGCGGAGGCGGCCCGTTGGCTCGCCGGGCTCGGCGAGCGGGTGGTCGCGCTCGGCTCGCTGGAGGCCAAGGGCCTGGAGTACGACGCCACGGTGGTGGTCTCGCCGGCCGAGATCGCCGACGAGTCGCCGGCCGGCCTTCGGGTCCTGTACGTGGCGCTGACCCGCGCCACTCAGCAGCTCACGGTGGTCTCCGGCGAGCGCGACGAACCCGACGCGAACGGGGTGCCGGACCTGCTGCGCGACTGACCCTTGTGTCCGTAGGTGTCCGCGGGCGCCGCCGGGGTCTGGGGTGTTCCCAGAGAATGCAGTACCGTTGATGACGGCACCGGTTCGATCCAAGCCCCCGGGCCCAACCTTCGTCCCTCAGAGGGACCACTTGCCGCGAGGCGAGCATGGCGGGCCGGTGTCATGAACGTTGAGAGAGAGGCCCACGTCACCCCGTGACGTGGGCCTCTTCTCGTTTCCCGCAACTTCTCGTATGGTGGAAACTACTTTCCGAAAGATGCGTCCCTGGGGGCGCATCCGAAAGAGCGGTGAACGAAAGGTTCACAATCCGATGCGAGTACCACGTACTCGGCAGTAGGTGCGACCATCGGACAGCAACAAGTACACGGTGAAAGCAGAGGAAGTCGGCCATGGCAACGGCGCCCAGCGTCTCCTACTCGATGACGGTCCGCTTGGAGGTGCCCGCGAGCGGTACGGCTGTCTCGCAGCTCACCACCGCCGTGGAGTCCTCCGGCGGCTCGGTGACCGGCCTCGACGTCACCGCCTCCGGCCACGAGAAGCTCCGGATCGACGTCACGATCGCGGCCAGCTCGACGTCCCACGCGGACGAGATCGTCACGGAGCTGCGGCGCATCGAGGGCGTGACGCTCGGGAAGGTCTCCGACCGTACGTTCCTCATGCACCTCGGCGGCAAGATCGAGATGCAGTCCAAGCACCCCATCCGCAACCGTGACGA